>JBBRAQ010000003.1:0-158466 GCA_038206635.1 Candidatus Nanopelagicales bacterium
TGAGGTTCCCCGGAGAAAGTAGACGCGGGGTTATGCGGTCTTCTTGTCGTGCTTGGCCAAGGCTAGCTCGTAGTTGATCGGGCTGGTCTGGCCGGTCTTGGAGTAGCGCCTGGTCGTGTTGTACCAGCGCATGAATACGTCGATGCCGGCCCGGAGCTCGTCGAGATCAGCGAAGACGTGACGGTAGTAGAACTCGTGCTTGAAGATCGACCAGAACGACTCCGCGCTCGCGTGGTCGTAGCAGGATCCGGTGCGACCCATCGACCTGGTCAACCCCATGTCCCGACAGGTATCCACGACCGCTGTCGAGGTGAATTGCGCCCCCCTGTCGGCGTGGAACACCGTTGTGCCACAACGACTATGCCGGGTGAACCTCGCCATCCGCAGCGCCGCGACGACGATGTCGGCGCGCATGTGGTCGGCGACGTCGTAGCCCAGCACGCGACCGGAGTGCTCGTCGCGGATCGCGCACAAGTACGCCGCCCCGGCACCAGTGGTCATATAGGTGATGTCGGATGTCCAGACAAGATCCAGCTCGCCCTGGTCGAAGACGCGGTTGACCAGATCCGGGGGGAAGACCGCCTCATGGTCAGCAATGGTGGTCACGACCTTGAACGAGCGTGGGCTGATCCCCGCGATCCCGAGCCGGGCCATCGCCGCCGCGACTGTCTTCTCGTTGACCTCCACGCCTTCAGCATGGAGATCAGCGGTGATCCGAGGTGACCCGTAGATGCCCTTGGCCGCCTTGTGCAAGGCGACAATCCGTTCTTCCAACCAACGGCGCCGAACCGCCGCCGGGGTCGGCTCGGGCCGGCCCTGCACCGACCGCCACCGGTAGTAGCCCGCCGTCGACACCTTCAACAGCCGTGCCATCCGGGTGATCTCGAAGTTGGCGCACTCCACGGCCATCAACGCGAATCGTTCCGCTTTGCTGGATTCCTCGCGAAGTACGCCGCCGCTTTTCCCAGGAACGCGAGGTCCTTCTCCTGCTCGACGACCAGCTTGCGCAGGTTCGCCAACTCAACTCGCTCAGCCGCGGTCAACGGTTCAAACTCCGTTCCCGCAACGGCCGCCATCCGGCGACGCTCGTCACGGACCCACCCGCCCAGTGACTGCTCACCGACGTTGACCTCCCGAGCCACCTCCGCGATCGACCGACCCGAATCGATCACCCGATGCGCGGCCTGAACCTTGAACTCCGCCGTGAACTTCCTGCGGTTCGACATAGTCGACATCCTTCCAGTGGACGCACCACGCGCCCACGATCCATGGATGTCTACTTTTCGCGGGGAACCTCAGCCAACGGGGCGGTCGTCGCGCCACTGACAACGAGCCCGACGAACCTCCCGACGACCAGCCGGGCCTCGCCCTCAGTTCCACTCGTCGGCCAACACATCGAGCTCGACGCCGACGGCAACTACTCCGGCATCCTGGTAACGCCGAGAGCGTCCTGTGACAGTTCGAAGACCTTCCTCTGGGTCCGTCTACGCAGGTCAGGGCGGCGTGTGGACTGCTTCGACTCTCAACGAACCGGTTCGAATCCGGGGGAAAAGCAACCACAGTGGCACTGCCACGCCGCCTTCTAAAGCGGGCGGTCAGGGCCCCTTGCCATTGCCGGGCGTGACCTCGAAGTCGCCAACGACCGTAGTGCCATCGAGTGCGTAGACAGCGATCGTCCGCGCTCCCGTCTCACCGGCTTCCTGCGCCTTGAGTGCTTCCTCAGGGCTCGTGGGCAACTGCGGATACAGGTCGGCTCGGCGGACGTATCCTTCCCGTCCGTTCGTAGCGATCGCGGCGATTAGGTCCGGCGCTTGATCTGGTGTCTGCGCGTCCAGTTCAGAGCCGTAGGTCAACCCCGCGTCATTGCGCGGAAAGACCGGTGCGGCAGGGCCATCAGCTGCCTGCGTTACGGACGACCCACTAGTCGCTGCCGCGTAGCCCACGCCGACAGCACCTCCCAGGACCAGGACGACCGAAGCCCCGGTCGCAACGAGGGCGGCCTTGCGGTGCTTGCTGTTGATGCTCATTGCAACTCCTTCCTTCGCTCGTCCTAGTAGGTCAGAATCGGCGACGTGGCTGTGTAGTAGTAGTTGTATCCGCTGCCGTTGTAGGCGCCGGTGCTGCCTCTCGTCGTGTAGTTGCCACGCCCGCAATTCTTGACAGTGGTGCCCCCGGACCAGCTGTGGACCGCGGAGGGGTAGTAGTACATGGCGGCGCTGCTGCACAACGCGCCGTTGCGGTACAGCGATGCCTGCCCGGAACTCCAGCCAGCCGGAATGGTTCCCGAGGTCGTCTTCTCGACGGAGATGAAGGCAGTCATGATGCTGTTGTTGCTGGTCGATGCCTGGTTGTTGTACGAGATGCCCTGGACGGGCCCGTAGTACAGCAAGATCGAATCGACCGTGGCGGCTGCAGCAGGACCGGCTGCCAGTACCACGACGGCGGTGGCTGCGACTGCGGTCGACACCGTGCGACGAACAAAGTTCATTCGAGACGCCTCCCCGTGTTGTGCTGTTCTTCGAGGCTACGCCGACCACCAGTGCGCGTCCATCAAACTCCATGCATTCGTTGGCTCAGCAGTACCTAGCACTCGTCTGGCTCCGTTGGATGGGTGGGGTTCTGCGGAGTGCCAGAGAGGCCGTGGACCGCGCGACGCGGGAGGACCTGGATCGCCGGCTCGTTCGCCCTCGGTGACGGGCGACACGCGCAAACGCCACATCGACTTGCGACGTCGACCACACGAGGCAGATCGTCCACGTCCGTCCAGTCGAGACCGTCCCCTGCCACGCCGTCGCCGATCGATCACCCCTCCCGACCAGTGACAGCCACCTGCCAGGACTCGAAGCAGACATGTGCATCGTGGCCGAGTAGTGTCTGGCCCTGATTCCATTGTGGCTCAACGGGTTTCCGGGTTGTGATGTTTCGTGTTGTCCAGTGCGAAGATCGGCCGGTCCTCGTGGCGGTACTACCAACGCACCGTCGCGGGCGGCGCGTGCGAGTACTACGCCGAGCACGGCGACGCCCCTGGCCGCTGGCACGGGTCTGGCCTCACCCAGCTCGGCCTCACAGTGGGCGCGGAGGTGCAGGAGCGTGAGCTCGAAGCACTGTTCGGTCGCGCGTTGTCCCCGACGACAGGTGCCGCGCTGGGCTCCGCGTGGCGCGCGGATGCGGTGACGGGGTATGACCTGACGTTCTCGGCACCGAAGTCGGTGAGCACTCTGTGGGCCCTCGGTGACGCCCGAACCATGGGCGAGATCGACGCCGCGCACGCCGCGGCGGTCAACGCCGCGCTCGGCTACCTCGAGACCCACGCGTCACTGTCACGACGCGGCCGCGACGGTGTCGAGCAAATCGGATCGGCTGGGTTCGCGGCCGCGTGCTTCGACCATCGGACGTCGCGGACCGGGGATCCGCAGCTGCACACCCATGCCCTGGTGGTGAACAAGGTCCGCTGCGTCGATGGTGCGTGGCGGACGTTGGACGGGCACGAGATCTTCCACCACAAGAAGTCCGCGGGTGTCGTCTATCAGACCGCGCTGCGCGCGGAGCTGAGCGCACGGTTGCCGGTGTCGTTCGGGCCGGTGTCCGAGCACGGCCAGGCCGAGATCGCCGGCGTCCCCGAGGAACTGATGACCGCGTGGTCGTCGCGGACGTCCGCGCTGCTGGCGGACGCGGTCCCGACGATCGCCGACGCCGAGGACGCCCTGGGTCGCCCGGTGTCCGCGGCGGAGCGGGCGCGGATCATCAAGACGGCGGTGCTCTCGACGAGGCCGGCGAAGGACGCCCCCGTCCCCGACGGGGACCGTCGTGCCCGCTGGGCCGCGCAGGCCGCCGAGCTTGGGTTCGCGGCGGACGCGGTGACGGACTCGGTCTGGCTCGCGAACGCCATGGCGAGGAACCGGCCGGTGCCGGCGGACTGGTCGGGAACGGTGCTGAGGGAGGCGGTGACCGAGGTCGGGCGGCGCAAGGCGATCTGGTCGCGTGCGGACCTGACCGTCGCGGTCGCAGCGCGGGTCCCGACGACCGGGGACCCCCGGCTGAGGTCGGCGGCGGATGCCGTGATGTGGGTGGAGGAGCTGACCGACTTCGCTCTCACCCAGGTCGGCCTGTCCGGCGCGGTAGCCCTGGGATCGGAAACGTCGGGTGCGACGGCACGGGTCTCGGACGCCCGCTTCGCCTCGCGTGAGCTGGTCGCGATGGAGGCGCGGATCGTTGAGCGCACGGTCGGGGGTGGGTTCTACCCGGCGAGGCAGCTGCGGCGGGAGGAGCTGCTCGAGTTCTTCACCGGACCCGCCGCCGAACTCTCCGAGGAGCAGCGTCGGGCGGCGGTGCGCCTGGTCGCCTCACGCGACCTGGTCACGGTGATGACCGCCCCCGCTGGTGCCGGGAAGACGACCTCGCTGGCGGCGACGGTCGCGGTGTGGTCCGGGCAGCACACCGACGTGGTTGCGCTCGCCCCCTCGGCCCGGGCCGCCGCCGAGCTCGCCGCAGCGACAGGTGCGCAGGGCCAGACGGTGGCCCGCTGGCTGGTCAAGGAGGCGAACGATCCGACCCCGGTGCTCCGGCCCCGGGACGCGGGCTACTTCCGTGGGGAGGTCATCATCGTCGACGAGGCCTCGATGCTGTCCACCGCGGACCTCGACAAGCTGACCCACTACGTCGCGACCCACCGAGCACGCCTGGTCCTGGTCGGGGACCCCGGCCAGATCGGTGCGGTCAACGCACCCGGAGGCATGTTCGAACACCTCACCGTCAAGTTGGCCGGCCAGGTCATCGAGCTCACCGAGCTGCACCGCTTCACCCACAGGTGGGAGGCCGCCGCCACCCTGCGCCTGCGCGCCGGAGACCCGGGCGTCCTGGACACCTACGCAGACCGGGGTCGGGTCCACCCCGCCGCCTCGAGTGAGGACGCCGCGGACGCGGTCTTCGACCGCTGGCACACGGCCACCGTCAAGGGTGCGGATGCGTTGATGCTGGCGCGGGCGTGGACGGACGTGAACGCGCTCAACGCCCGCGCGAGGGCTGTCGCGATCGCCACCGGCGCTGTCGCCGGCCCCGACCTGGCGACCGTGGCCACACGGTCGGCGTCGACCCGTGGGCAGACCGAAGCACGGTCGTGGCGGGCCGGGGACGTGCTCCTCGCGAAGAAGAACGACAACCGCACCCGGGTCGGTGGCGAGACCCTGCGCAACGGCGACCGGTTCCGTGTCCTGGCCGCGGCACCCGACGGCGGCGGGCTCGTCGTGGCGGACCTGCGCGGCCGCGGCACCCTCACCCTCCCGGGCGCCTACCTGGCCCGGCACGCTGAGTACGGGTGGGCCGCCACTATCGACGGTGCGCAGGGCGCGACCGCGGACATCGGGATCGTGCTGGCCCGCGCCGGCCTCGACCGGGAGCACCTCTACGTCGCGATGTCGCGGGGCCGTCTGGAGAACCACGTCCACACCACCCCGGAGCTGGCCACCGGCGACGCCGGCCCCCACCACCACCCGACAACACCCACCCGCACGAATGACCGGGCATGGCCAGGGTCACGGCAACCCCACCCGGTGCATGGCCAGTCCGGCGGCAAGGGGTCGGCCAGACCAGTGCCTGGTGGTCAGCTCGCACTGCCCGACATCGACGCGGCGCTCGAGATGCTCGCCCGGGCGGTCGCGACCAGCGGGCGGGAACGCGCCGCCCACGCCCTCCTCGACCCCGCCGTCCAGGCCGCGCGCGAAGAAGCATGGGCCCGCTACGACGCAGCACAGCCGAGACAGATCCCACCCGAGCACCAACGCCACCGTGATGCCCTCGAGGTCGCACGGGCTCGCCGCGACACCGAAGCCGAACGCGTCACCCGAGTCCGGGCCGAGCTCGAGTCCCGGCGGGCCGAGCTCGAGCGGGTGCCGTTCTGGGCCCGCAAGCGCCGCACCACCGCAGCCGAGACCGTGCGACGCGCGGAGGGCGACCTCGACCGCGCCACGAACTGGCTCGGCTCCGAGGACGCCACCGTCACCCGCCTCGCGGCCGTCGTCGACGCGGACACCACCCAGCACGGCATCGACGAGGAACGCGCCCGGCAACGCCGCTACAACACCTGGGCCGCGTGGGGCACCACCGACATGTACGACGCCAACCCGCACACCGGCAATGACGACCCCCGCCTCCAACCCGCGCAACCGGCATGGGCACAGGAACCGTTCACCGTCGACCACGACCCACCCCACCGCAGTCACGCACGCGGCCACGGGCGCGACTACGGGATCAGCAGATAACCGCGCGGTAGCAACCGACACGAGACGACACCAACCGGTCCGCGCACTGACGGCACACAACAAGGTGACAGGCACCACCACCCGTGCCAGGGGACTAGCGGAGAACTCGTCGACGGCCGACCCCGGTGTCGGGGGTGTTCCGTGCACTCCTTCTAGTAGAGGGCAAGACACGCCGCAGCCCGCGACACCACCACCTGGAGGCCGATCATGACCCGCGACGAGCTCGACGCACTGCCACCCGTCCTCGACGTCCCCACCGCCGCCAAAGTCCTCGGCATCGGACGCTCGCTGGCCTACGACCTCGTCCGCCGCGGCGACTGGCCCACCCCCGTGCTACGCGTTGGGAAGCTGATCAAGATCCCTCGCGAGCCGCTCATCCGCTTGATCGAGGACCCGGGAACGGCCGACGCTCGAGCCGCCGACGCGTCAGTCGACGCACGGCCGCACTGACGAGGCGACGACGGTCGATCCCCCGGTCCGCGGAGTGGGACACCGTGCCGTTTCGACCCGCCAGATGTTGATCTTGACCACATCGTCTGTGGTCAAAATGTGGTCAAGATCGTTTTGCCCTAGCCCAAAGAGGAAGGCCCAGGTCGCTGACCTGGGCCTTCACTCGTAGCCCCGACGGGATTCGAACCCGCGCTACCGCCTTGAGAGGGCGGCGTGCTGGGCCGCTACACAACGGGGCCGTGGATGTCGGCCCGGCGAACTCCTGGCGAGAGGAGCGCCGGACCAACGAGATCGAGACGGTACCCGAGCGGCGGAGCGAGCACCAAATCATGTCGGTGCCGCGCGCGCTGCAGGGACTTCGAAAGCGATCAGCTGGGGTACCAGGACTCGAACCTAGACTAACTGAACCAGAATCAGTTGGGCTGCCAATTACCCCATACCCCAGAGGCAAACGACCCTGTCGGACCGTCAACGCCGAGAATGATAGCCCGACGGCGAGCCCTCCCCCAAACCGCCTCCGCGCCGGGGCGCCGCGACGCATCTCACATCGGCGGCGGCTCCGTCCGGGCCGCTCAGCCGAGTCCTAGTCCAGGGCGGACACGAGGCGAGCGAGCGTGCGCTCACGACCGAGCAGCGCGATCGACTCGAACAGCGGCGGGGAGATCCGGTGCCCGCTCACCGCGACGCGAACGGGCCCGAACGCGACCTTGGGCTTGAGCCCGAGGCCTTCGACCAGGGCCGCGCGCAGGGCCGCCTCGATCTCGGCGTGCTCGAAGGGTTCCACGGCCGACAGGACGTCGTGAGCGGCCTGGAGGGCCGGTCGGGCGTCCTCGGTGAGGACGCGTTCGCGGTCATCGCGGTCGACGGTGAACTGGTCCTCGGGGATGAGCAGGAACCGCAGCTGGACGGCACCCGCCTTGAGGGTCTCCATCCGCTCCTGGACCAGGGGCACCGCGGCGTCGATGACGACCTGCTGCTCCGGCGTCGGCGCACCATGGACGGCCCCGACGGCGGCGAGGTAGGGCACGAGGCGGGCACCGAGGTCCTCGGCGCTGATGTGCCGGATCCAGTCCCCGTTGATGGCCAGGCACTTCTTGGAGTCGAAGCGCGCCGGGTTGGGCTGGACCCGACGGAGGTCGAAGAGCTCGGCGAGCTGTGTCGGGGAGAAGAACTCGAGGTCGTCGCCAGCCGACCAGCCCAGCAGCGCGAGGTAGTTGAGCAGTCCCTCAGGGAGGTAGCCCTCCTCGCGATAGAGGTTGAGCGAGCTCTGCGGGTCGCGCTTGGAGAGCTTCTTGTTGCCCTCCCCCATGACGTAGGGCAGGTGCCCGAACCTCGGGGTGGTGCCGTCGCCGACGCCGATCGCGGCCAGGGCCTCATAGAGCGCCAGCTGACGCGGGGTGCTCGAGAGGAGGTCCTCCCCGCGCAGGACGTGGGTGATGCCCATGAGAGCGTCGTCGACCGGGTTGACGAGGGTGTAGAGCGGCTCCCCGTTGCCGCGGACGATCACGAAGTCGGGCACGTGCTCGGCACCGAAGGACACCTCCCCGCGGACGAGGTCGTCCCAGGTCGATGTGCGGTCGGGCATCCGGAGACGCAGGACCGGGAGCCGGCCGTCGGCGCGCAGAGCGGCCTTCTGCTCCTCGCTCAGGTGCCGGTCGGCGTTGTCGTAGCCGAGCTTGGGGTCCTGGCCCGCGGCGCGCCTGCGCGCCTCGACCTCGTCGGGCGTCGAGAACGACTCGTAGGCCCAACCGCCGGCGAGGAGTCGCGCGGCGGCGTCGGCGTAGATCTCCAGGCGCTGGCTCTGGCGGTAGGGCCCGTGCGGGCCACCGACCTCGGGGCCCTCGTCCCAGTCGAGACCGAGCCAGCGCAGGGCGCCTAGGAGGTCGTCGTAGGACTGCTCGGAGTCGCGCGCGGAGTCGGTGTCCTCGATGCGGAAGACGAAGGTGCCACCGTTGTGCCGGGCGTAGGCCCAGTTGAACAGCGCCGTGCGGATCATGCCGACGTG
This sequence comes from Candidatus Nanopelagicales bacterium, assembly GCA_038206635.1. Lineage (GTDB taxonomy): Bacteria > Actinomycetota > Actinomycetes > S36-B12 > CAIYMF01 > Longivirga. The sequence goes on from JBBRAQ010000003.1 coordinate 8,713, forward strand.
CGGGTTGCCGGTCGGGGACGGGCAGAAGCGCACGCGGATCGGCGAGGAGCCGATGGGAGGCAGCGAGGAGCCCGCCGCAGACGCCGGTGCGACGTCGGCGGGCAGGGTCGTGTCAGTCACGCAGGGCCACCCGGTTGGTGAGGGTTCCGATGGAGCCGATGGACACCGACACCGAGTCGCCCTCGACGAGCGGGCCGACGCCGGCAGGCGTGCCGGTGAGGATGACGTCGCCCGGCAGCAGCGTCATGACGTTGCTGATCCAGCTCACGAGCTCCGGCACTCCGCGGACCATGGCGGAGGTGCGTCCGTCCTGGCGCACCTCGCCGCCCACGGTGCAGGTGACCGCGAGGTCGGCGGGGTCGGCGTCGGTCACGATCCAGGGCCCGAGCGGGCAGAAGGTGTCGAAGCCTTTCGCGCGTCCCCACTGGCCGTCGATGGCCTGCAGGTCGCGCGCGGTGACGTCGTTGGCGCAGGTGTAGCCCAGGATCACCTCGGGCACGCGGCGCAGCGGGACCTCGCGACAGAGCCGACCGATGACGATGGCGAGCTCGGCCTCGTGCTCGACCTTCTCCGACTGCTGCGGGATGTCGATGCGGTCACCGGGACCGACGACCGACGTCGACGGCTTGAGGAAGATCATCGGCTCGGTGGGGACGTCGCCGCCCATCTCCGCGGCGTGCGCCGCGTAGTTCTTCCCCACCGCGATGATCTTGCTCGGCAGCACCGGCGCGAGAAGGCGCACCTGGGAGAACGGGATCGGTGGCCCGGCGGCCTCCAGCTTCCCGTACGGGTGACCGGCGATCGGGGTGACGGTCGTCTCCTCGCCCGGCAGACCGTCGGGGCCGACCCCGTCGACCACACCGAAACGGACGATCCCGTCCGAACCTGCAAACCTCGCGATGCGCACGCAGTCAGACTAGTTGGTGCCCGACGCGCTCTCCGCCACACGGCCCGCCTTGAGCAGGCCGTAGGCGACGGCGTCCTCGAGCGCGAGCCACGAGGCGGCGATGACGTTCTCGTGGACGCCGACCGTCGTCCAGTCGTGGACGCCGTCGGTCGTGCCCACCAGCACCCGGGTCACCGCGTCCGTGCCGGTGCCGCCGTCGAGGATGCGCACTTTGTAGTCGGTCAGCTCGAGCTGCGCGAGCTCGGGGAACGCAGCCGTGAGCGAGGCCCGCAGGGCGTTGTCGAGGGCGTTGACCGGGCCGTTGCCCTCACCGGTGGAGATGATCCGCTCGCCGCCGGCACGCACCTTCACGGTGGCCTCGCTGATGACCTGGCCGTCGGCACGCTGCTCGACGATCGTGCGCCAGGACTCCACGGCGAAGAACCGGCGGCGCTCCCCCGCCATCTCATCGCGTAGCAGCAGCTCGAAGGAGGCATCGGCGGCTTCGAACGTCCAGCCCTGGTTCTCCAGGTCCTTGATCCGCTCCACGACGCGTCCGAGCAACGCACCGTCGCCGGACACGTCGATCCCGAGCTCGCGTCCCTTCAGCTCGATCGACGCGCGACCGGCCATCTCGGTGACGAGCACGCGCATGTCGTTGCCGACGAGGGCGGGGTCCATGTGGTTGTACAGCTCGGCGTTCACCCGCAAGGCGCTCGCGTGCAGGCCGGCCTGGTGGGCGAACGCCGAGACGCCGACGTAGGCCTGGTGGGTGTTCGGCGGCAGGTTCGCGATGTCGGCCAGGGCGTGGGACACACGCACCATCTCGATGAGCTTCCCCTCGGGCAGGACCCTCATGTCGAGCTTGAGCTCGAGGTTGCCGACGACGGCGAACAGGTCGGCGTTGCCCGTGCGCTCGCCGTAGCCGTTCGCGGTGCACTGCACGTGGGTCGCGCCGGCCTCGACGGCGGCGATCGTGTTCGCGACGGCGCAGGCAGTGTCGTCCTGGCAGTGGATCCCGATGCGGGCACCGGACCGGACCAGGACGTCGCCGACGACGGCGCCGATCCTGCTCGGCAGCGTGCCGCCGTTCGTGTCGCACAGGACACCGACCGAGGCACCTGCGGCAGTGGCCACCTTGAGCAGCTCGACGCCGTAGTCGGGGTCGTGGAGGTAACCGTCGAAGAAGTGCTCGCAGTCGACGAACACGCGCCGACCCCTGGCCACGAGGTGGGCGACGGTGTCGCGCACCATCGCGAGGTTCTCCTCAGGCGTGGTGCGCAGCGCCTCGGCCACATGGCGCACGTCGGACTTCGCCACCAGGGTGATCACCGGTGCCTCCGAGTCGAGCAGCGCCTGGACCTGGGCGTCGTCCTCGACCCTCACCCCGGCCTTGCGGGTCGCGCCGAACGCGACGAGCTGCGCGGACTTGAGGTCGAGCTCGGTGCGCGCACGGGCGAAGAACTCCGTGTCCTTGGGCAGCGCTCCGGGCCAGCCGCCCTCGATGAACCCGACGCCGAGGTCATCGAGCAACCGTGCCACGGCGATCTTGTCGTTCACCGAGTAGGAGATGCCCTCGCGCTGGGCCCCGTCGCGCAGCGTCGTGTCGTAGACGTGGAAGGCGTCGGTCGTCATCGCGTGTCCTTGTCGGTGCGTGGGTCGGGCGGAAGGTCGGGTCCGGGTGGGGCCGCGGTGCGGTGGTGGTGGTGGTGGTGGTGGTGGTGCCGTGGAGCTGAGCTGGTCGTCGGTGCGGCGCGTCAGTGCTGTGCCGGGCAACGGAAAAGCCCCCCGCACGGGTGCGAGAGGCTGCGCGTCGGCGACATGGTCGCGGACGCGCTAGCTAATGATCACCCGGGAGGTCATGCCCCCAGGGTGCCACAGGGCCCATCGGGCGGACACCCCCGTCTCACCGTCCGGACTCCGCCCCGACCCGTGGCCGGAGCGGAACGTACCCTTCGGGGGTGGACCAGGCGGGATCGAGCGGCGGGACCGAGGGGCACGAGGACCTCGGGCCCGGCGACGACGCGCCCGCCGACGCCCGTCCCGACGTCCGTCCTGACGTCCATCCCGGCGACATCACCGCGCCGATCCCGCGCCTCCCCGCCGGCGCGACCGCGGCCCACGCGGAGCCCCTCAGTCCCCTGGAGGGTGTGGTCGCCGACCACGTGTCGGCCCCCGGACACCATCTCGCCGGCCCGGACACCGTTCCGCACCACGCATCACCGATGGGCCGCCGCGGGCTGGCCGTGGCCGCGGGCGTCACGGCCGCGGTGCTGGCGCTCGTGGGTACCGCCGCGCTCACTCTGACGCGCGCTTCCGGCACGCCGGTGGCCATAGGTTCCGCCGAGGCGTCCGCGCCGACCACCCCGGGCCTCACGCCTGGCGCGTCGCAGCCCGCCGACGCCACGGGTGCGGCCTCGGTGCCCCTGCTCCCGCCGGCGCAGAAGACCCTCGTCCTCGGCGACTCCCTCGGGCTGATCGTCTATCCCTGGCTCGCCGACCTGCTGCCCGATCGCTACGTCTCCTACGAGGCGCAGGTGGGCCGTTCGACGCCGGCAGCCGCGGTCGCGGTCGGCAAGATGGACTCGATCCCACCCGTCGTGATCGTGAGCTCGGGGACCAACGACCAGTACGCCGCGACCTTCGAGGAGTCCGCCCGCAAGGTCCTCGACACCCTCGGCTCGCGCCGCTGCGTGGTGTGGGCCGACATCGTCCGGCCGACCGGGATCGGCGACACGCAGGAGGCCCTCAACGCCGCGCTCGGCCGGGCCATCTCGGGGCGGCCCAACGTCCGACTCCTGGCGTGGTCGGCGATGGTCGCCGCCCACCCGGAGTGGATGGCCGGGGACGGCATCCACCCCGACGACGCCGGCGCCCAGGCCCGCGCGAAGGCGTTCGCCGCAGCGGCTGCCGGCTGCTCCCCGATCGACCCGAGCGCCCCGACCGCGGGGCGCCAAGTGCTCCCGGCCGGCGCCTTCTGGGGACCGGTCCAGGGGCAGTACCGCCCCTCGGGCGGGTCCAACCAGCATTCGGGCAGCTCCTCGACCGGGGGCAGCTCGACCGGGGGCAGCACCACCGCCAGCAGCTCGACCGGCAGCGGGGCGAGCAGCGGTTCGGCCAGCCGCTCGCCGTCGCCGAGTGCCTCGACGCCCCCGGCCACGTCGTCGCCGCCATCCCCGTCGAAGTCGGCCTCCACGACACCGAGCAGCTCGACGCAGGGTGCGAACCCGACCCTGAGCCCGTCGGCCTGAGCCCGACCCACGTGCCTCAGCCGGCGACGAGCGTGTGCATCCAGCCGTGGGTGTCCGGCGTCCGGCCCGTCTGGATGTCGAGCAACGCGTGGCGCAGCCGCATCGTGATCTCGCCCGAGCCGCCGTCCCCGACGGTCCAGGAGTGCTCGGCGCTCTTGACCGAGCCGACCGGCGTGATGACCGCAGCGGTGCCGCACGCGAAGACCTCGGTGATCGCGCCCGACGCATTGCCCAGGCGCCACTCCTCGACGTTGATGCGGCCCTCCTCGGCCGCGAGGCCGAGGTCCTTGGCCACGGAGAACAACGAGTCGCGGGTGATTCCCGGTAGCAGGCTGCCGGTGAGCTCGGGCGTCACGATGCGTGCGTCGGCGCCGGTGCCGCGGACGAAGTAGAGGTTCATCCCGCCCATCTCCTCCACCCATCGGTGCTCGATCGCGTCGAGCCACACGACCTGGTCGCAGCCCTGGGCCGCTGCCTGGGCCTGGGCGACCAGCGACGCCGCGTAGTTGCCGGCGCACTTGGCCTCGCCGGTGCCACCGGGTGCGGCGCGGACGTACTCGGTCGACAGCCACACCGACACCGGAGCGACGCCGTGGGGGAAGTAGGCGCCGGCCGGCGAGGCGATGAGGACGTAGAGGTACTCGTTGGCGGGGCGGACGCCGAGACCCACCTCGGTCGAGAACATGAACGGGCGCAGGTACAGCGACTTCTCCGGGTCGTCGGCGACGTAGGCCTGGTCCTGGTCGACGAGGGCCTCGATCGACCCGATGAACAGCGCCTCGGGAAGGGCAGGCATCGCGAGGCGGGCGGCGGACCGGGCGAACCGGGCGGCGTTGGCCTCGGGCCGGAAGGTCGCGATCGACCCGTCCGGCTGGCGGTAGGCCTTGAGACCCTCGAAGATCGCCTGCCCGTAGTGGATGAAGTTCGTCGCGGGGTCGAGCGGGATCGAGGCGTAGGGAACGAGCGCGGCGTCGTGCCAGCCGTCGGCCTCGGTCCAGCGGATCGTGACCATGTGGTCGGTGAAGTACCGGCCGAAGCCGGGGTTCTCCAGCAGCGCGGCGATCTCGTCGGCCGAGCGCGGGCTGGACGAGGGAGTGCGGGCGATCGTCGTCGTCGACATGGCGTGAACGTACCTCTCGGAGCGATCGGATGCGGGCACCAGGGGCGCTGATCACACCGGGAGACCCGGCTGGATCAGCCGGCTACTCGCTCCGCCAGCGCGTCGCCCACCGCCGAGGTGGATCGCACCGACGTGCCCCGCGCTGCGAGGTCGGCGGCCACGGCCGCCTCGACCTCGGCTGCCGCTGCGTGCTCGCCGAGGTGGTCCAGGAGCATCGCGACCGACAGCACCGTGGCGGTCGGGTCGGCCTTGCCCTGGCCGGCGATGTCCGGTGCCGAGCCGTGGACGGGCTCGAACATGCTCGGGTGCGTGCCGCTCGGGTCGAGGTTGCCGCTCGCCGCGAGACCGATGCCCCCGGCGATCGCCGCGCCGATGTCGGTGATGATGTCGCCGAAGAGGTTGTCGGTCACGACGACGTCGAACCGCTCGGGGTTGGTGATGAAGAACATCGTCGCGGCGTCGACGTGGCAGTAGTCGGTCTCGACCGCGGGGAACTCGGCCGCCACGGCGTCGAACGTCCGCTTCCAGAGACCGCCGGAGTGCACGAGCACATTGGTCTTGTGCACGAGCGTGACCTTGTTGCGACGACGTAGGGCACGGGCGAACGCGTCGCGCACGATGCGCTCTACGCCGAACGCCGTGTTGATGCTCTCCTCGGTGGCGATCTCGTGCGGGGTGCCGTAGCGCAGGACGCCGCCGGCGCCGGCGTAGGGACCCTCGGTGCCCTCGCGGCACACGACCATGTCGATGTGCTCGGGGCCCTTGCCCGCGAGCGGGGTCGAGACGCCGGGGTAGAGCTTCACCGGGCGCAGGTTGACGTGGTGGTCGAGGGCGAAGCGCAGGCGCAGCAGCAGACCGCGCTCGAGGATGCCGGGCGGGACGCTGGGATCGCCCACGGCACCGAGCAGGATCGCATCGCTCAGCGCCAGCTCGCCCAGCACGGAGTCCGGCAGGACCTCGCCGGTGGCGTTGTAGCGGCGGGCGCCGAGGTCGTACTCCGTGCGCTCGAAGATGATCCCCTGGCGGACGGCCGCGACGTCGAGGACCTTCAGCCCCTCGGCCACGACCTCGGAGCCGATCCCGTCACCGGGCACAACCGCAAGGCGATACAGCGTGGACATGACTGCGAGGCTACGCCGCGTCCCAGCATCCGACACGCATGTCTCACCATTCGAGACGGTGATGTCTCGATGCACCGACCGGCCCCGCGACGCTGCTACCGTTGCCCACGATGACTCACGTGGCCCTGCTCCTTAGCGGCCGCAGCGAGGCCTAGACCGGCCTCCTCGCTGCGGGGTGCTGTCGTGCCGGTCGATCGATCCGATCCCGGCCTTCCCATCCGCACCGCCTGCCTGCGAGGACACCGTGACCAGCACGAACGACTACTTCACGTCCTACGACGTCCGTAACGCCCAGAAGCCGTCCCCGATGGCCTGGCGCCGCCACTCCCCCTTCACCCCGCTGGTCCTCCCCGACCGCACCTGGCCCTCGAAGGTCATCACCGAGGCACCGCGCTGGTGCGCCGTCGACCTGCGTGACGGCAACCAGGCGCTGATCGATCCGATGACCCCGGCCCGCAAGCTGCGCATGTTCCAGCTGCTCGTCGACATGGGCTACAAGGAGATCGAGGTCGGCTTCCCCTCGGCGAGCCAGACCGACTTCGACTTCGTCCGTCAGCTCATCGAGAGTGACCTGATCCCCGACGACGTCGTGATCCAGGTGCTGACCCAGGCGCGCGAGACCCTCATCGAGCGCACCTACGAGGCGATCGCCGGTGCCCCGCAGGCGATCGTGCACCTCTACAACTCGACGTCGACCCTGCAGCGACGCGTCGTGTTCGGCCTCGACCGCGACGGCATTAAGGACATCGCGACCTACGGCGCCCAGCTGTGCCTGAAGTACGCCGAGAACCTCAGCGGGACCGAGGTCTACTTCGAGTACTCCCCCGAGTCCTTCACCGGCACCGAGCTCGAGTTCGCGGTCGAGGTCTGCGACGCCGTGTTCGACGTGTGGGAGCCCTCACCGGACCGCAAGGCGATCGTCAACCTGCCTGCGACCGTGGAGATGGCGACTCCGAACGTCTACGCCGACGCCATCGAGTGGATGCACCGCAACCTGGCGCGTCGCGACTCCCTGGTGCTCTCACTCCACCCGCACAACGACCGCGGCACGGGCGTGGCCGCAGCCGAGCTGGGGTTCATGGCCGGCGCGGACCGCATCGAGGGATGCCTGTTCGGCAACGGCGAGCGCACGGGCAACGTCTGCCTCGTCACCCTGGGGATGAACCTCTTCAGCCAGGGCATCGACCCGAAGATCGACTTCCGCGACATCGACGAGATCCGCCGCACCGTGGAGTACTGCAACCAGCTGCCCGTCCACGAGCGCCACCCCTACGGCGGCGACCTGGTGTTCACGGCGTTCTCCGGCTCGCACCAGGACGCGATCAACAAGGGCTTCGCGGCGATGCAGCGCGAGGCCGACGACGCCGGCGTCGCGATCGAGGACTACCGCTGGGAGGTCCCCTACCTCCCGATCGACCCGAAGGACGTCGGCCGCAGCTACGAGGCCGTCATCCGGGTCAACTCCCAGTCGGGCAAGGGCGGCGTCGCCTACATCATGAAGACCGAGCACAAGCTCGAGCTGCCGCGCCGCCTGCAGATCGAGTTCAGCGGTGTCGTGCAGCGCGTCACCGACACCGAGGGCGGAGAGGTGTCCGCGTCGGCGATGTGGGACTACTTCAAGGACGAGTACCTCCCCAACCCGGCTGCGCCGTGGGGCCGGTTCTCGCTGCGACGCATCGCGCAGGAGTCCAACGTCGACGGCGAGACCAACGTGCGCGTCGTCATCACCGACCGGGGCGAGGAGCTTGAGATCACCGGCGTCGGCAATGGCCCGATCGCCGCGTTCTGCGACGCGCTCGCGACGCACGGCGTCGACGTCCGGGTGCTCGACTACCACGAGCACGCGATGTCCTCCGGTGGCGACGCCGCGGCTGCGTCCTACCTCGAGTGCGCCGTCGGTGGTCGTGTCCTGTGGGGCGTCGGGATCGACCCGTCGATCGTGACGTCGTCGCTCAAGGCTGTCATCAGCGCCGTCAACCGCGCCGAGCGCGACGCCCCGGCGGCTGACGCGGACGCCACTGCCGTCTGACGCGGCGGCACGACATCACGGCGAGGCCCGCCGGCTCCCTCAGGGAGCGGGCGGGCCTCGCCGTCGGACCTGGCCCCTACCCTCGGCGCATGACCTTGATCCGCGCCCCGTTCACCGTCACCGTCCGCACCTCCGAGCTCGACACCGGTGCCGAGCCCGAGCTCCCCGCCGTCGCGCTCACCACGTTCGACAAGGTCTTCCTCAGTGGTGGGCTCGTCGCCAGCAGCGTGGTGGTGATGGTGTCGGCAGGATCGGCGTCCGGCCCGCTCGCCTACGTCGCGCTCGAACGCGTCGAGGGCACCCTGGAGGGACGACCCGGCGCCTTCGTGCTGCGCCACGTCGGTGCCATCGTCGAGGGCACGCCGTCCGTCGAGCTCGACGTCGTCCACGGGTCGGGCACCAGCGACCTCGTGGGTCTCAGCGGGCACGGCACGATCGAGCACACGGCCGAGGGCCAGCACCTCGAGCTGGACTACGAGCTGCCCGGCTGATCCACCTGGTGGGCCACGTCGGACCGAGCTGAGTCCGACCGAGTCCAGCCTGCCCCGGCTCAGCCCGACCGCGCCCAGCGGGCGAGCAGCTCGGTCTCGTGCGCCGGTTCCAACCCCATGCCGGGGCGCGGGTGCGGCGCCGTGCCGTCGGCATCCACCTGCTGCACCCACGCCCACGCGCCAGCGACCGTCTCAGCCAAGGGCCGGATCCGCAGGCCCCAGCCGAGTGCCTTCGCGACGTCGCCGTCGTGCAGCGAGTAGGACTCGTCGTCCTCGGGCAGCCAGATCGGCAGCTCCGTCCACGGAGCGACCTCCTCGGCGAGAAGGAAGCCGGGGTCGACCCAGACGAGCTCGGCGTCCGACCCGGTCGCCGTCACGCAGGCGGTCAGGACGTCACCGATCCTCGCGTGCCCGACGGGCGAGACCACGTTGACCGCACCAGCCCTCCCGGCCGCGGCGGCATCGAGCGCCAGTGCGGCGAGGTCGCGGGCGTCGACGTACTGGATCCCGAGCCCGGGCGGCGCGGGGGCAAGGGTGGGGCCGCCGCGGGCGATACGGCGCAGCCACCACGGCAGCCGGCCCACGTTCTCTCGCGGGCCGAGGATGAGCCCGGCGCGCAGGTGGACCACGCGATCGGCGCCGAGCTCGCGCTCGGCCGCCAGCTCTCCCCCGCGCTTGTCCTCGGCGTAGTCCGAGGCCCCGGCGTCCGGGTCGGCCTCGACGACCGCCGCGGACTCGTCCGCACCGCGCGGCGGCGGGAACTCATACACCGACCGGCTCGAGACGTACACCCACCGCCCGGTGCGCGGGCCGAGGGCACGCGCGGCGTCACGCACGGCCGACGGGGCACCCGACCACGTGTCGACCACGACGTCGAACCGCTCCCCGCCCAGCACGTCGAACGCACCGGCAGCGGTGCGGTCCAGGACGACGGTTCGACACCCCTCTGGCGCGGCACCGGAGTGGCCGCGGTTGGCGACGGTGACCTCCCACCCCCGTGCCGCACCGTCGGCCGCCACGGCGTACCCGACGAACTGCGTACCGCCCAGCACCAGCAGCCTCATCGCAGCAGCGTCCTACGTCGGCGGGCAGCGGGGCCAGCGCTTACGCCATCAGCGGACGGGCCGGCATCGGGAGGGCGTCAGAACGGTAGTCACTCAGGGGCATCCAGGGATCCAGCCGCGAGGCCAGCGCCGCGCGTCACCCCCGCGGCTGGGCCGGTCTCGTGACCTGCCGACCTTCGTTCCGCCGACAATCGTGATCCGAGGGGCCACCTGACAGCGCGTCGGCGGATCGGTATACGTCCAGCCCCCGGCGACGCCCTGGCGACCGAAGGTGACCGAGGAGATGCGCCCGGGGATTCTCACGGTCAGGAGCGCGCCCGGGCTGTCGCGGAACCTGGCGACCCTCCGGCGGCTGTCGACGTCCAGGAGCCGCCGGCGCGAGTCGAGCTGGACGAACTGGCCCAGCCGGACGGTGTCGGTGTCGGTGACCGCGAGACGGTTCGCCGTCGGGTCGATGACGAGCCTGCGGACCTGCGCGAGGCCGTACGGGCGACCGGCGAGCATGACCGGGTCACGCGCCGTTCCGAGGCTGATGCTCACGAGGGTGACCGCGGCGTTGCGGTCCAGCCGGCGACCGAGGTCGGCTGCGACGTCGTGCGCCGGCGCCGAGCACGACCACTCACGTGCGGCACCGGCGATGTACGTCGTCGTCCCGGGATCGACCAGGACGGGCCGCCCGGTCGCCCACCACCCGACCGATGTCCGGTCCTCGCGACCGTGGATCTGTGAGTCGCCACCGACGTGCACCGCATAGAAGTCGTCCGGCGCGGCCCACGACCGGCGCGGCCCGCGACCGGCGACCGACGACCACGCCCGCAACGCGGTCGAGGAGCACCCTTCACCGCTGGGCGACGACGCACTGAGTGCCGGCGGCCCGGCCGCCGAAGTCCACGGGTACGGCATTCGGCATCAGCAGGAACGCGAGGGCACGACGGGCCCGCAGGAGGTAGGTGTCGATCTCGGCGGCGAGGGCGAGCTCCTCGGCGCTGCCGAGCCGGCGCAGCCTTCTCGTGGCTGCGGTCCATCCCATGATCACGGTGACGTGGTCGGACGACAACTGCTCGATCGTCAGCCCGGCGGGGGTGAACGACGCCCGGACCGCGGTCTGCAGCCGTGCGACCGCCGCGTGACGCCAGCCGCGCCGCTCCAGGAGCCGTCCCGCCTCCTGGAGCGCGATCGTGGCTATCAGGCCGTGGTTGTGCGGCAGTTCCTCGGGCGGCCCGCAGTAGCGCCGGGGATCGAGGTTCGCGCGGGCGACGGCGACGATGATCGGGCTCAGGAGGCGGTCGTGCGTGAGGCCGTAGAGGCAGTCCAGCGACTGCTGGCGCCGGAGGTGGACCCCCTCGTGCGGGGCCGGATCGGTCGGCCGCCCGTTGTCCGTCCGCCAGTCCAACGTGCTGGTGATCCCCGACACGGCCGGCTCGACCGGAGCGGTCGAGCCGGTGTCCCGGGCCGCGTCGAGCAGCACGGGCACGCGCATGAGCCCGTAGGCCTCGAGGTGGTACACCGCGTCTGGCCCCCTCGGGGTGACCAAGAACCCGCGCGTGAGGACCGACTGGTCGAACCGGTATCCGTAGGCGGGGTCGCAGACGATGAACCCGGCTGGCGTGGGCGCGACCGTGAACGGGACGGTTCGCGTGCATGGGGTGAGGCTCGACCAGTCCGGCGTGGTCGTGGCGGCTGCCCCCGACCGAGCCGGCCCGAGCAGTCCGCACAGGACAGCGACGACCAGCCCGACCGTCGCGGGACGCGCCCTGGCGATCCGGCCCGGACCCTGTCATCGCGCAGCCCCCTGGGAGCCGCACCGACGGCGAGCAGACGACCGGGGCAGCACCACGGTGCGGCGGCTCCTACCGGCGATTCTCCTGCCGCGATGGTGCGTGGTGTGCGCCGGTCGATCCAGGTCCTCGGCTCTGTGGCACTCCCTCGGGCGGTTGCCCCGAACGGATCGGCCGCGCCGCGTGCTGGCCGGTCACACCGGTGGATAGTCTCGGCCCGTGCCCGACCACTCGAACTTTCTGTCCCGGGCGTTCGCCCTGGCGCACGAGGCTAGGAGGGCGGGTGACCATCCCTTCGGCGCCCTCCTCGCCGTCGATGGCGTCGTGGTGGCCGAGGCCGTCAATCGCGTCACGACCGACGGCGACCTCACCGCCCACGCCGAGACCGAGCTGGTGCGCCAGCTCGAGCGCGCGGGCCGCCTCGACGAGCTGGGCAACGGCGTCGTGGTCGCCTCGTGCGAGCCCTGTCCCCTGTGCATCGGGGCGATGTTCTGGGCGGGTGTGCGTCAGGTGGTGTTCGGGCTCTCCGCGGCCAGGCTGGGCGAGCTCTCCACGGCTCCTGGCCTGACGCCCCACGGATTCACGATCACCGCCGGGGAGCTGGGCCGGGCGGCGACGCCCGCAATGAGGATCGAGGGTCCCTACCGTGAGGACGAGGCGGCGGAGGCTCACGTCGACTTCTGGGTCTGAGGCCGGATTCGCGACTGACGCGCAGACACCGCGAGGGCCGAGCCGGACGGCTCGGCCCTCGCGTGCGGTACGGGTTGTGTCAGAGCTGGAGGTCGACGGTGCGGCCCGACGTCGCGCCGATCTCGGAGGTGATGGAGGCCAGGACGTCAGCGGGGATGGCGGAGTCGACGGTGAGGGCGATGAGCGCGTGCCCGCCGACGACCTCGCGGCTGACCTGCATGCCGCCGATGTTCACGCCGGCGTCGCCGAGGATCCGCCCAGCGACACCGACGATGCCGGGGCGGTCGACGTAGCGCAGGAAAGCCAGGTGCGCGCTCACCGGGACGTCGACGTCGAAACCGTCGATCTCCACGATCTTCTGCACGTTGCGCGGCCCGGTGACGGTGCCCGAGACCGAGACGGTCTGGCCGTCGGTGAGGGTGAGCCGGACGCGAACGACGTTGCGGAAGTTGGCGCTCTCAGCGTCGGTGAGCAGCGACACGGTCACGCCGCGCTCACCGGCGAGAACGGGTGCGTTGACGTAGGAGACCGGGTCGGTGACGAGCACGGAGAACACGCCCTTGAGAGCAGCGAGCTCGAGGATCTTGACGTCGTGCTCCGCGACCTCGCCGTGCACCTCGACGTCGATGGACTGCAACGGCGACGTCGCGAGGGAGCCGGCCACGCGACCGAGGTTCTCCGAGAGCGCGATGCCGGGGCGGACTGCCTCGGCGATCGAGCCGCCCTTGACGTTCACGGCGTCGGGCACCAGCTCGCCGGCAAGGGCCAGGCGCACCGAGCGCGCCACGGCGATGCCGGCCTTCTCCTGGGCCTCGTCGGTCGAGGCACCGAGGTGCGGTGTGGCCACGACGTTCTCGAGCTCGAAGAGGGGGGAGTCGGTGCACGGCTCGGTGGCGAACACGTCGAGGCCGGCGCCGGCGACGCGACCGTCCTTGAGAGCGACGTAGAGCGCGTGCTCGTCGACGATGCCGCCGCGCGCGGCGTTGATGATGCGCACGGTCGGCTTGACCTTGCGCAACGCCTCCTCACCGATGAGCCCGACGGTGTCGGGGGTCTTGGGGAGGTGGACGGTGATGAAGTCGGACTCGGCCAGGAGCTCGTCGAGGGACAGCATGCGGATGCCGAGCTGGGCGGCGCGCGCCGGCTGCACGTAGGGGTCGTAGGCGACGAGCTTGACGCCGAACGCCGAGAGGCGCTGCGCAACGAGCAGGCCGATGCGGCCGAGACCGACGACGCCGACGGTCTTGTCGGTGAGCTCGACGCCGGAATACTTCGAGCGCTTCCAGAGGCCGTCCTTGAGCGACTGGCTGGCCGGTGCGATGTTGCGCGCGCTCGCGAGCAACAGCGCGACGGCGAGCTCCGCGGCACTCACGATGTTCGACGTCGGTGCGTTGACGACCATGACGCCCGCCTGGGTGGCCGCCTTGACGTCGACGTTGTCGAGCCCCACGCCGGCACGGGCGACGACCTTGAGGTTCTTCGCCGCGGCCAGGGCCTCGGCGTCGACCTTGGTGGCCGAGCGGATCAGGATCGCGTCCACGTCGGCGATCGCGGTAAGCAACGCCGCGCGGTCGGCACCGTCGACGTGACGAATCTCGAAGTCGGGCCCGAGGGCGTCGACGGTAGCCGGGGAGAGCTCTTCGGCGATGAGGACGATCGGCTTGCCCACGGTATGCACCTTCGCGAATCGACGTCGGGGTGAGACCCCGAGTTTACCGACCCCCTTGTGAACGCCTTCACGAGGTCCACATCGTGGAACACCCCCGCGGGAGGATCGCGATGAAGGTGGCCTTCGGTGCTAAGAGCGCAACAATCCGGGCCTTCATCCCGGGCACCCTCGATCCCCCGGCACCCTCGACGCGGGCACTGAGGTCTCAGCGCCACGCGGCATCCCTAGACTCCCGACCGTGCTCATCTTCCACATCGCTACCGCCGCCGACTGGTCGGCCGCAGTCGAGGCCGGGGCGTACCGCGTCTCGACCCTCGGCTCGAGCATCGACGACGTCGGGTTCATCCACGCCTCGACCGCCGAGCAGGTCCAGGCGACAGCGTCTCGGTTCTACGCCGGGACTGCTGAGCCCCTCGTCGTCCTGGTGATGGACGACGCCAACCTGCGCGAGGCCGACATCCCCGTGCTGCTCGAGGACGCCGGTAACGGCGAGCTCTTCCCGCACCTCTACGCCGAGCTGCCTACGACGCTGGTCGCTGAGGTACGTCACGCGACGTTCGACTCCGAGAGTCGCTTCATCTACTGAGCCGAGGCCGGACGCAGCGCGACGGCGACGACGCCGCGCGCCGGGTTGTGGAGGAAAGGTCGGCAAGCGGCAACCTCGAGCGGCGCACGGCCGCCGGGCCGGGGCCGCCGGGCCGGGGCCGCGACTGCGGTGACTGCGGTGACTGCGGCGGGGGGTACCAGGTCCCCAAGATCGCGAATCCGGGAGCCAGAACGCAGTTGAACTGCCGTGTTTCTCCCTAAGGGAAGATCCACGGCAGTTCAGTGGGTGCTGGTGATGGGTGGTGGTGGTGCTAGCGGGTTGCGGTGCCTTCGACGTAGTCGTCGTCGTCGGACTTGACCCACGACATCATGCCGCGGAGCTCGCGACCGACGGCCTCGATCGGGTGCTGCTCGCCCTTGGCGCGCAGGGCCTTGAACTCCGGGCCGCCGGCGTCCTGGTCGTCGATGAAGCGCTGGGCGAACTTGCCTGACTGGATGTCGGCGAGCACCGCCTGCATGTTGGCCTTCACGCTCGGGTCGATGACGCGCGGGCCCGAGACGTAGTCGCCGTACTCCGCGGTGTCCGACACCGACCAGCGCTGCTTGGCGATACCGCCCTCGTACATGAGGTCGACGATGAGCTTGAGCTCGTGGAGGCACTCGAAGTAGGCGACCTCGGGCTGGTAGCCGGCCTCGACGAGGGTCTCGAAGCCGTACTGCACGAGCTGGGATGCCCCGCCGCAGAGCACTGCCTGCTCGCCGAAGAGGTCGGTCTCGGTCTCCTCGGTGAACGTGGTCTTGATGCCGCCGGCGCGAAGGCCGCCGATCCCCTTGGCATAGGACAGCGCGAGCTCCCAGGCGTGGCCCGAGGCGTCCTGCTCGACAGCGACGATGACGGGGACGCCGCGACCCGCGGAGTACTCGCGGCGCACGAGGTGCCCGGGCCCCTTGGGCGCCACCATGATGACGTCGACGTCGGACGGGGGCTTGATGTAGCCGAAGCGGATGTTGAAGCCGTGGCCGAAGAACAGCGCCTTGCCGGCGGTGAGGTGGGGCTCGACGGACTCGGTGTAGAGGTGGCGCTGCTTGTGGTCTGGCGCCAGGATCATGATGACGTCCGCCTCGGCGCATGCCTCGCCCGGCGTGAGGACGCGCAGGCCCTCGGCCTCGGCCTTGGCGCGCGAGGCGCTGCCCTCGAGCAGGCCGACGCGCACGTCGATCCCCGAGTCACGCAGGTTCAGGCTGTGGGCGTGCCCCTGGCTGCCGTACCCGAGCACTGCCACCTTGCGGCCGGCGATGATCGAGAGGTCGGCGTCGTTGTCGTAGAAAAGCTGGGCCACGGTGGGCTCTCTCCTTGCGTGTTGGATGCTGGTCGAACTCTGACAGGGCTTCTCGACCGGACTGGGGGTGGGTCTGGGGAACTCGGTGGGGGCTCGGCCCATGGTGGACGGGGCCGACGGTCAGGCGGGACGGTCGAGCGGGCGCAGGCTGCGGTCGGAGATCGATCGCGAACCACGACCGACCGCGACCATCCCGGACTGCACGAGCTCCTTGACGCCGAACGGCTCGAGCATGCGCAGGAGCGCGTCGAGCTTGTCGTGGCTCCCGGTCGCCTCGACGGTCACGGAGTCGGAGGCGACGTCGACGACCTTGGCGCGGAAGAGCTGGACGGTCTCCAGGACGTGCGACCGGGTATCGAGGTCGACCTTCACCTTGACGAGCAGAAGCTCACGCTGGACGGCGGACTCCGGCTCGAGCTCGACGATCTTCAGCACGTTCACGAGCTTGTTGAGCTGCTTGGTGACCTGCTCGAGCGGGAGCTCGTCGACGTTGACCACAATGGTCATCCGCGAGATCCCGGACAGCTCGGTGGGGCCGACCGCGAGCGACTCGATGTTGAACCCGCGACGGGAGAACAGCGCCGAGATGCGCGCGAGGACACCGGGCTGGTCCTCGACCAGGACGGACAGGGTGTGACGGCTCATGGCGTTGCTCATTCCTCGCGGTCCCAACGGGGGGCAAGGTCGCGCGCGACCTTGATGTCGTCGTTGCTCGTGCCGGCGGCGACCATCGGCCACACCATGGCGTCCTTGTTGACGACGAAGTCGACGACGACGGGTGCGTCGTTCATGCCCATCGCCTTCTCGATCGTGGCGTCGACGTCGTCCGGGCTCTCGCAGCGCAGACCGTGCGCGCCGTAGGCGTCCGCGAGCTTCACGAAGTCGGGGATGCGATGGCTGTGCAGGTCGGTGTTGGAGTACCGCGACTCATAGAACAGGGTCTGCCACTGGCGCACCATGCCCAGCGAGGAGTTGTTGATCAGCGCGACCTTGATCGGGATGTCGTTGATCGTGCAGGTCGCGAGCTCCTGGTTGGTCATCTGGAAGCAGCCGTCGCCGTCGATCGCCCAGACCGTGGCGTCGGGGCGGCCGACCTTCGCACCCATGGCTGCGGGGACGGCGTAGCCCATCGTCCCGGCGCCGCCGGAGTTGAGCCACGTACCCGGGATCTCATACTTCACGAACTGCGCCGCCCACATCTGGTGCTGCCCGACACCGGCGGCGTAGATCGCCTCGGGTCCGGCGATGAGGCCGAGCCGTTCGATGACGTACTGCGGTGAGAGCGAGCCGTCCGTCGGCACGTCGTAGCCGAGCGGGTACGTCTCCTTCATGTGGTCGAGCAGCTCGACCCACTCGGCGTAGTCGCCGACGTGTCCCGCCGCGTGCTCGGCGGCGATTGCCACCAGCAGGTCGACGATGACCTCCCGCGCGTCGCCCACGATCGGGACGTCGGCGGTGCGGTTCTTGGAGATCTCAGCCGGGTCGATGTCGGCGTGGATCACCAGGGCGTCAGGTGCGAAGGAGTCGAGGCGACCGGTGACCCGGTCGTCGAACCTAGCGCCGAGGGTGATGAGCAGGTCGCTCTTCTGCAGCGCGCCGACCGCTGACACGCTGCCGTGCATACCGGGCATGCCCAGGTGCAGCGGATGGCTGTCGGGGAACGCCCCGCGCGCCATCAGTGTGGTGGTGACGGGGATGCCGGTGAGCTCGGCGAGACGCAACAGCTCGGCATGCGCCCGCGACTTGATGATGCCGCCGCCGACGTAGAGGACCGGACGCTTGGACTCCACGATCATCCGGGCCGCCTCGCGCACCTGCTTGGCATGCGGGCGGGTCACGGGTCGGTAGCCGGGCAGGTCGATCTGGCCGGGCCAGTCGAACGTCGTCATCGCCTGGAGGGCGTCCTTGGCGATGTCGACGAGGACCGGACCGGGACGTCCGGTGCCAGCGATGTGGAACGCCTCGGCGATGGCGCGCGGGATCTGCGCGGGATCGGTGATGAGGTAGCTGTGCTTGGTGATCGGCATCGTGATGCCGCGGATGTCCGCCTCCTGGAAGGCATCCGTGCCGATCGCCGCGCTGGGCACCTGGCCGGTGATGGCCACGAGCGGGACGGAGTCCATGTAGGCGTCGGCGATCGGTGTCACGAGGTTGGTGGCCCCGGGGCCGGAGGTCGCCATGCACACGCCGACCCGGCCGGTCGCCTGCGCATAGCCCTCGGCCGCGTGCCCGGCACCCTGCTCGTGGCGCACGAGGATGTGGCGCACCGTCGAGGAGTCCATCAACGGGTCGTACGCCGGCAGGATCGCGCCGCCGGGAATCCCGAATACGACCTCGACTCCGGCGTGCTCCAGCGAGCGGACAAGGCTCTGGGCTCCGGTGATCGTGTCGGTCATGGCGTCCTCGTCGTGGTCGGTGGTGCGGGGCTCGGGCCAGGGCGTGCAGCTCGCGGTCGGGTGCTGGTCGGTCGGGTGCTGGTCGGGCAACGAAAAACCCCCCGGCCCGGCGTGGGCGGCGAGGGGTGCGCGCAGATGACGAGGGTTCGTCAGGCTGCGCGCCTGCGAACTACGAGAATGGAGGTTCGGAACACCGGACTACCGTCGCGCGGGGGCCGGGCCGTGTCAAGCCGTGATGCGGCCGATCTCATCATCCGAGACGAAGATCCTGCCCTGCGAGACCGACTCGATCGGGAGGGCGATCCGGCCCGTCTCGAGCACCCGCGTCGCTGCTGCCAGGTCGAGCGGGCGCGAGAGCAGGTAGCCCTGGCCCAGGGTGCAGCCGGCGGCCCTCAGCAGCACCAGCTGGTCGACGGTCTCGACTCCCTCGGCGACCACCGTGAGGGCCAGGTCCCGGCCCAGCCGCAGCACCGCAGGGACCGTGTCGCGCGCTCCCCCGACCCGGTGGACGAGGTCGCGGTCCATCTTCAGCGCGTCGAGCGGCAGCCGCGGCAGGTAGGACAGCGAGGAGTACCCGGTGCCGAAGTCGTCCAGCGCGATGCGGACACCGAGCGCACGGAGCCGGCCGAGCTCGGAGGTCGAGTGGTCGAGGTCGCGCACGAGCTGGTGCTCGGTGATCTCCAGCGACAGCGACGACCCGGGGATCCGGTGCGCCTCGAGCACCCCGGCAACCTCGCTCACGAGGCTGCCGGACTCGAGCTGGCGCCCGGAGACGTTGATGGCGAGCCTGGTGTCGAGCCCGGCGGCATGCCAGCACCCGAGCTGGAACGCGGCGGCCTCCAGGACCCAGCGGCCGATGGGCACGATGAGCCCGCTCTCCTCCGCCGCCGCGATCGCCTCCGCGACCGTCCACCCCGGGAGGTCGGCGCCATCGAAGCGCAGCAGCGCCTCCATGCCGTAGACGGCACCGGTGCGCAGGTCGACGATCGGCTGGTAGGCCAGGGAGAGCCGGCCCTGGGCGAGCGCCTGCCGCAGCCGCGCCGCCCCGTCCAGCCGGCGCAGGGCGCTGGCGTGCATCGCGGGCTCATAGACCGTGACCCGGTCTCGTCCGGACGCCTTGGCCCGGTAGAGCGCGAGGTCGGCGTTACGCAACGCCGACTCGGCGTCGTCGTCGAGCTCGGGGCGGGCCAGCCCGATGCTGGCCGAGACCACGACCTCGCGACCCGCGACCTGGTAGGGCCGAGACAGCGACTCCCGCAGCCGTTCGGCCACCTCGAGGGCGACGTCGTCGGTGCAGTCGGTCAGCAGCGCGACGAACTCGTCGCCGCCGAAGCGGGCCACGATGTCCCGGTGGCGCACCTCGCTGGAGAGGCGCGTGGCTGCCTCGACGAGCAGGTCGTCCCCGGCCGCGTGCCCGAAGGAGTCGTTGACGTCCTTGAACCCGTCGAGGTCGACGAACAGCACGGCGACCTTGCCCCGCAGCGGTCCCGTGAGCGCGAGCTCGACCCGTCCGGTGAACTCGCCGCGGTTGGGGAGGCCGGTGAGCACGTCCTTGGTGGCGCGCTCGCGGAACAGGTCGGCCTGGCGGGACGCCTGCTCCACGAGCCGAGCGTGCTGGACGCCGAGCAGCGCCTGGCTCGTGACGATCGAGAGCAGCAGGGTGACCACGACGGCCGAGAGCATGAGGTCCGGCGGGCGACCGATGGCCCAGACGAACGCCGCCGCGGCGATGGCCACGCAGGCGGCGACGTAGGGGACGCGCACCGGGCGACGCTGAGGAGTGATATCGACGACGCGCTCGAAGGGGCTCCTGCTGATGGACGGGGTGAAGGCGACGATCACCATGGCCGCGGTCCAGGAGCCGAGGAAGGCGGCCCGACCCGTCGTCCCCCACCCCGAGGTGGTGAAGAACGCGCGGTAGAGGTCCCCGTTGGCCAGGAGCGCCGCCGCGATGGAGAGCGCGAGCCCACCGGCCCGACCTCCCGCGGGGAGCCGCCGGGTGAGAGCGAACACCACGCTGGCGAGCGCAAAATCGACGAGGACCCACGCGGACTCCACCACGAAACCGGGGGGCGGGTCCAGGAGCCGCTCCGGGGTGACGGTGAGGAGCCACAGCCCCAGGAAGAGCGAGCCGCCGAGGAGCCAGCCGTCGAGACCGAGCATCAGCCACGCGCGGCCGGAGCGGACGGTGCCGGGGAACGTCACGATCGCGGTGGCGGTCAGCACAGCCCCGAGCAGACGGAGGCCGACGCTGCCTGCGGAGTCGCTGCCCGCGCCCAGCGAGGCGTGGAGGTACGCGGCAACCGCCGCCGCCGCGGCCAGCATCGACCAGGACAGGCGCAGCCGTCCGGCGGACCGGAGCCCGGCCAGCGCCATCGCGACGGCCGCGGCAACGGTGACGACGGTGAGCCAGGCGAAGGGCCATCGGGCCTCGGTGCCCGGCTCGCTGGCGTAGGCGGGCACCGCAGCGACCAGGACCGCCAGCACGACCACGGCCAACAGACGACGCGATGCCCGGCGTGCGGCGTCGGTCGACTCGACCGGTCGTTGGGATCTCACCCTGTGGCCATCGGCGATCGCGCGTTGATCTTGAGGATTCGACTTGCCGTGCCACCCGTACGGGGCCACGAAGCAGCCGAACCTCTCGATCACCTCAAGGAATCGGGGCCCGTCGCCCGGCGCGGCCGGATCGGTGCCGCAGGGACACCGCTCCGATCAGTCGCAGACGGCGCCGTAGCGAGCGGAGCCGACGAGCTTGGCGTACTTCGCGAGGACGCCCCGGGTGTGCTTGGGCTCGGGCGGGACCCAGCCCTCACGGCGAGCCTCGAGCTCGGTGTCGTCCACCAGCAGGTCGAGGGTGCGCGACGCGACGTCGAGGCGGATCCGGTCGCCGTCGCGGACGAAGGCAATAGGCCCGCCGTCGACGGCCTCGGGCGCGACGTGGCCCACGCAGAGCCCGGTGGTGCCCCCGGAGAACCGGCCGTCGGTGATGAGCAGGACGTCCTTGCCGAGGCCGGCGCCCTTGATGGCGCCGGTGACGGCGAGCATCTCGCGCATGCCGGGGCCTCCCTTGGGCCCCTCGTACCGGATGACGACGACGTCGTCCTTGAGCAGCGTGCCGTCCTCCACTGCCTGCATGGCACCGGCCTCGCCGTCGAACACGCGGGCGTTGCCCTCGAAGACGTCGGCGTCGAAGCCGGCCGTCTTCACGACGGCCCCTTCGAGGGCGAGGGACCCGTGCAGGATCGCCAAGCCACCTGTCGTGTGGATCGGGTTGCTGAGCGAGCGGAGGATCTTGCCGTCGGGGTCCGGCGGAGCGATGTCGGCGAGGTTCTCCGCCATCGTCTTGCCGGTCACCGTCATGCACTCACCGTTGAGCAGGCCGGCGTCGAGCAGCGCCTTCATGACGACGGGGACGCCGCCGATCTTGTCGACGTCGCTCATGACGTACTGGCCGAACGGCTTCACGTTGGCCAGGTGCGGAACCCGGTCGGCGATGCGGTTGAAGTCCTCGATCTCGAGGTCGACGTGCGCCTCGTGGGCGATCGCGAGCAGGTGGAGGACCGCGTTGGTGGAGCCACCGAGAGCCACGACGACAGCGATGGCATTCTGCAGGGACTCCCGCGTGATGATGTCGCGCGTGCGGATGCCCCGGCGCAGCAGCTCGACGACGGCCTCACCGGAGCGGTGCGCGTCACCGTCGCGGCGACGGTCGACGGCAGGCGGTGCGGCCGAGCCCGGCAGGGACATGCCCATGGCCTCGGCGGCCGACGCCATGGTGTTGGCGGTGTACATGCCGCCGCAGGCACCCTCGCCGGGACAGATCGCCCGCTCGATGGCGTCGACCTGGTCACGTGTGATGAGGCCGCGGGCGCAGGCACCGACCGCCTCGAACGCGTCGATGATCGTGACGTCCTTGCCGTCGACGCTGCCGGGAAGGGTGGACCCGGCGTAGAGGAAGACCGCGGAGACGTCGAGTCGCGCGGCAGCCATGAGCATGGCCGGCAGGGACTTGTCGCACCCGGCCAGGAGCACGGCGCCGTCGAGCCGCTCGGCCTCGAACACCGTCTCCACGGAGTCGGCGATGACCTCCCGGCTCACGAGGGAGTAGTGCATGCCGACGTGGCCCATGGAGATGCCGTCGGAGACCGAGATCGTGCCGAACTCCAGCGGGAAGCCGCCTGCGGCGTGGACGCCGACCTTGGCCGCCTTGGCGAGACGGTCGAGGGAGAGGTTGCACGGCGTGATCTCGTTCCACGACGATGCGATGCCGATCTGGGGCTTGACCCAGTCGTCGTCCCCCATCCCGACGGCGCGCAGCATGCCGCGGGCGGCGGCGCGCTCCAGTCCGTCGGTCACCATGCGGGAGCGGGGCTTGATGTCGGGCGTCTCGTTGCTCACAGGGACGAGCGTACGAGGTGGCCATCTCCCCGCGGTCGGGCGGTCCGCGTGCGGGAGCTGCGGACTCGCGATCCGAAGGCGCCGAGGTCAGATTCCGCCGAGGATTCGGGCGCGCGCGGCACTGTGCTCGCCCTCGCTGATCGTGCCGGCGGCTCGGAGGGCATCGACCTCGGCGAGCCGGTCCTGCACGGACCGCTCGGGTGCGAGGGCCTGGGAGTTCGCCACCCGCCCCATCATCTGGATGTCGCCGGCGAACGGGTCGAGGCCCGACTCCTTGGCGACCCGGTACCGGCGCGACGCCGTCACGATCATGACCACGACGACGGACAGGAAGAACACGCCGAACAGGACGAACAACGCGACCATGATCCCCGGGATCCCGGAGTCGGGCACGGTGTCGAACGGATTGTCGGTCATGTGGGGCCCCCGGTTGGTCGAGTGTGTCGCTGCCGACGCTAGGTGCGGGTCACCACGTTGTCGAGCGGCTCGCCGGAGCGCCAGTGACGCAGCTGCGCGGCGACCAGCCGGTGGGCGCGAGGGAGGAAAGCGGACGTGTTGCCCCCCACGTGCGGGCTGATCAGGATGCCCGGCGTCCGCCACAGCGGATGGTCGGCCGGCGGCGGCTCCGGGTCGGTGACGTCGAGGGCGGCGCGCACCTGACCGGCTCGCACGGCGACGACGAGGTCGTCGGTGACGACGACCCGACCCCGGGCGACGTTCACCAGGAGGGCACCGCGCCGCATCGCGCCGAGGAACCTCGCATCGACGAGGCCGATGGTCTCCGGCGTCTGCGGGACGATGAGGACGACGACGTCCGCGTCGGGCAGCAGCGTCGGAAGCTCGTCGACGCCGTGCACGACCGTTCCGCCGTCGAGCACGCGCGCCCGGTGCGCCACGCGGACGACGTCGACCTCGAACGGCAGCAGCCGCCGGACGAGTGCCTGCCCCACGTGCCCGTGCCCGATCACGAGCACCTGCTTGTCGGCCAGCGACTCGAACTCCCCGTGCAGCCAGGCTCCGCTCTCCTGCGCCCGGGCGAAGTCGTCGATGTGCCGGAGGCTGGCGAGGATGAGCCCGACGGCGAGCTCGGCCGTGCTCGCGTCGTGGACCCCCGCCGCGTTGCACAGGGTCACCCCGTCGGGCAGGTGGGGCCACACCCCGTCCACGCCGGCCGTCAGCGTCTGCACCACGCGCAGGCGCGGCATGCGCGCCATGAGCTCGA
Organism: Candidatus Nanopelagicales bacterium; assembly: GCA_038206635.1. GTDB lineage: Bacteria > Actinomycetota > Actinomycetes > S36-B12 > CAIYMF01 > Longivirga. Next base: position 32,717 of record JBBRAQ010000003.1, read on the forward strand.
GGTCGCGCGCGGAGCCCAGGTACGGCGGGACGTACATCGTGGTGCGACCGAGCACCTCCTCGGGAGGGTCGACGCTGCCGTCGTACACCGCGGCGTCGAGCCCCTCCACCGCCGTCCCGAGAGCCCACTCGTAGTCGTCCCAGGGCAGGAGCACCAGTCCGTGCGTCATGGCCGCGACGCTAGTCCCCGCAGCAGGTCCCTGCCCCTAGGTCCCCGCCCCTAGGTCCCTGCCGCCCGGCCGGGCTCGCCCCGTCACGTCTAGCCTCCGATCATGAGGACACGCAACCTGGGCAGCAGTGGCATCGAGGTCGGCGCGATCGGCCTCGGGTGCATGGGCATGTCCTTCGCCTACGACCCGGGCCACCGCGACGACGACGGGTCGGTGGCCGCCATCCATCGGGCCCTCGAGCTCGGCGTCACCCTGGTCGACACGGCGGACGTCTACGGCCCGCACACGAACGAGGAGCTCGTGGGGCGTGCGCTGCGCGGGCACCGCGACACCGCCGTCATCGCGACGAAGTGCGGCATCGTCCACTCCCCCGACGACAACCACGGGCGCTGCGGGACCCCTGGCTACGTGCGCGCGTCCTGCGATGCCTCACTCGTGCGACTGGGCATCGACGTCATCGACCTCTACCAGCTGCACCGGGTCGACCCCGACGTGCCGATCGACGAGACGTGGGGGGCCTTCGCCGGGCTGGTCGAGGCCGGGAAGGTCCGCGCGATCGGCCTCTCCGAGGTCACGCTCGATCAGGTGCGGCGCTGCCACGCCCTGCACCCGGTCACCACCGTCCAGAGCGAGTTCTCGCTGTGGACCCGCGAGTGGGCCGACGACGTCGTGCCTTGGTGCGGCGAGAACGGCGTCGGCTTCCTCGCCTTCTCCCCGCTCGGTCGCGGCTTCCTGACCGGTGCGGTGGACACCGCCTCGCTGGGCGCCGACGACTTTCGCGCATCCATGCCGCGCTTCGCCCCCGAGGCGCAGGCGCACAACCGGCGGATCGTCGAGCGCGTGCGCGAGATCGCCTCCCGTCACGAGGCTACGGCCGCACAGGTCGCGATCGCGTGGATCCTCGCCCAGGGCGATCACATCGTTCCGATCCCCGGCACGAAGCGGGCCTCGCGCATCGAGGAGAACGTCGCCGCGTCGCAGCTCGTCCTGAGCGCCGAGGACCTCGCCACGCTGGACAGCCTCCCCGCCCCGGTCGGCGCCAGGTACCCGGCCGAGAACTGACGGCTCCCCCGGTGCCGGGAGGTGCCGGGAGGGGCTGGGACCGGAGGCTCAGCCCTCGTGGTCCTCACCCAGCGTCAGGGCCATGGCATCGGCGACGACGGCCCCCTGGCCCCCGCCCTGGCCCTCGCAACGCAGACCCGCCACCACACCGGCCCGGTCGGCGGTGCTGCGGTTCTGGCTCAGCTTGGCCTTGGCCTCGACCCCGTCGAGGTGCACGACGATCCCGCGGATCGCCTTGAGCTGACCGGTGATGTACGCCGAGGGAGCGTCCTTCACCGCCCAGGGAGCGGGCCGACCCGACTCGTGACGATCGGTCAGGCGCCCGACCATGTCGCGCAGGGCATCTGTCGCGTCGACCATCTCGAGGACGCCGGACAGGTGCACGGCGGAGTAGTTCCACGTCGGTACGACGCGACCGTGCGTGGCCTTGGTGGCGTACCACGACGGCGACACGTAGGCCTGCGGACCGCGCACGATCGCCAGGACCCGGGCACCGCTCGCGGCGTCGCGCCACTGGTCGTTCAGGACCGCGGCGTGCGCGACCAGGCGACCGAGACGGGCGGGCCCGACGTCGCCGGTCCTGCGGTCCCAGAGAACCGGGAGGAGCGTCGAGACGAGATCCCCGTCCGGGCCGACCGTCACGAGATCGGCCGAGCCGACGGCGTCGACCATCGCAGCGACCTCCTCGAGGTCGTCGACGGCGAACTGCGGTGGCAGGTACACGAGCCAAGCGTAGAGGGGTCCGACCGGCCCCCGCCCCTGACCGGGCAGCCTTCCTCCGCTGGTCAGGGCAGGAGTGCCGCATCCGGGCAGCGGGACCCCACGGATCCGGCGTCCTGGAAGCCCACGTGGGCCGACCCCGACATCTGGGTCCTCCCGTCGACGACCACCGAGAACGGCCCGGGGGTCAGGCCAATGTCGAACCGCATCGGCACCGAGAGCTCGACGCCGTCAAGCTGGGTGCGACCCCGCACGAACGTGACCAGAACCCGCGATCCAGCTTTGTGCTCCGGGGACACGCCCACGCAGTAGCTGACCCTGGCGTTCCTCGGGATGGGCGTCGCGGTCGGGATCAGGGTCGCCGAGGGAACGGTGGACGGCGCCATCGACGGCGAGCCCGGCGGCGTGCTGGTCACGGCGGCAGCCGCCCCGAGGTCGCCGGGCGGTGTGCCGCGCAGCAGCACGGGCCCGCCGATCGCGACGACGCCGATTCCGGCCAGCGCTCCGGCACCGACGAGCACGCGCTGACGCGTCCTCGTCCGGCGTGCCCGGGCGATGAGCCGGGCGGGATCCAGCGGCGACGCCGGCGCGGACCGGCCGGTGCGGTCGAAGAGCTCCTGCAGGTCCGTGGTCATGAGGGGTCCTCCATAGCGGGAGCGAGCTGGTCGATCCGGTGGGTGGGGCCCGCGATGCCCTGGGCGCCGAGGTGGGCCCGCACGGCGTCGGTGCCGCGCGAGAGCCGGCTCTTGACCGTGCCCGGAGGGAGGCCCATCACCCGGGCGATCTCGTCGACCGAGAGGTCATCGGTGAAACGCAGGATCAGGACGGCCCGCTGGCCGACCGGGAGGGACGCCAGAGCAGCGGTCAGCGGCCCGTCGCCGTCGTCGACGGCGCGAAAGGCCCGGTCGGCGATCGCGTCCGGCGCTTCCGGCACGGTCTCCACCGCCCGCTCCCGTCGCCAGGGGCGGCGCTGGGCATCGACGTACTTGCCCACCAGTACCTTGCCGGCGTAGCCGTCGACGTTGGTGCCGCGAGCGATACGGGCCCACCTGGGGTACATCGCGAGAAGGGTGTCCTGCACGAGGTCGTCCGCGGAGTGCCAGTCGCCACAGAGCAGGAAGGCCTTGCGACGCAGAGCCGGAGCCCGCACCGCCATCCACTCCCGGAACCCGGCGTCGTCGGCCCTCGGACCGCTGCGCACAGGTGCGCCTGCCTCCACCATCACGATCCGTCCCCTGCCCGTCGCCAGGCCGTCGTAGCGGCCCCTCACCACACCATCGTGCCGGAGGGCTAGGAACGTTCCGTCCCCAGCAGTCACACGCCCCGCCCCAACGTCGCGCGCCACTCAGGACAACCAGTCGCCCACACTCTCGGCGAGAACCACCCGGACCTCCAGCTCGGCCAGCAGGACTGGGACGCGCTCGGCCGCCTCCGACGACAGACCCGCAAGGACTCCAGGGGCGCCCAGGGCCCGGCGCACGCAGTGGGAGATGAAGTCGAGCCGCACCATCAGCGACGGGCCCAGGTCCGTGGGGCGCAGCGACCGCACGGAGCCGCCGGCGTCGCAGTAGGCGCGGACCACGGCCCGGGCGACGTCGCGATCGCGCCAGGACGCCAGGGACAGCGCAACGTCGGCCAGGTCGTGCTCCGGCTCGGCCGGCATGGCGACGTCCCAGTCGCACACCACCGGTCCGGCGTCGGTGAGGAGGAGATTCCGCTTGTCGAGGTCGCCGTGGCACATCACCGCCCGTGAGCGGTCCTCCCCGAGCCCGTCCGGGCCGAGCAGAGCGGCCGCACGGTGGACCCACGGCAGCGCCGACCTCATCTGTCCGGCCCAGTCGACCCCGGTCGACCCCGCACGCTCCACCAGCTCGGGCCAGGACTCCGCCGTGGAGGCTGCGGCCACCGGGAACAGCGACGGGTCGAGGGGCCGCAGCGCGAGCCCATGCACCGTGGCCAGGGTCATACCCACCGAGGCGGCCACCTCGCGGTCGACGGCACCCGGGCCGGGCCGGCTGCCGGTGACCCAGTGGTGCACCCGCACGGGCACCTGCGAGCTGAGATCCGCCCGGTCGGCGAAGGCGACGCAGCCAGAGCTGGCCACCGGTGCGACCGGCGACGGGACTCCCACCCCGGCCGCCACGACTGCCAGCTCGAGGCGCCAGCTCTCCGCGAGCCAGTCGAGCCAGCGTGGCTCACCCCAGTGGTTGCGCAGCTCCTTCACGGCGTAGACGCCCGTGGACGTCGTCAGCCGGAACACCCTGTTCGACCAGGCGCCATCGACCTCCACCAGCGACACGGGGCTTCCCGGCAGCCCGAACGCGGTGAGCACCGACGTCGGGTCGGGAGCGTCGGCCGGGGTCATGACGCCGAGCATGCCCGAGCGCCGAGGACATCGGGCCACCGAACCCGGCCACGACAGGGCACCGCCGGCCGCCGGATAGTGTCGTGGGCATGTCGAACTGGGTCATTGCCTACGAGTCCTTCCTGACGCACCCGCTGAGCGGGCCCAGCGAGGTCGTCCGGGTCGCCCACGCCTTCAACCTCGACGACGGCGAGATCGCCCACCCGCTGGAGACCGAGGTGCTCGTCGAGACCGACGCACCCTGGAGCGGATCCCCGGAGGTGAAGCGGTGCCCTCGGTGCCTCGAGGCCCTCGGTGAGGTCGAGGACCACTAGGACCGGGTCTGCCGTCGCCGTAGCCCGACGAGCCCCTAGTCCTCGGTGACGCCGAGGCGTTCGAGCAGCAGAGCACGGACGCGACCGGCGTCGGCCTGCCCACGGGTCGACTTCATGACCGCTCCGACGATGGCACCGGAAGCAGCGACCTTGCCACCGCGGATCTTCTCCGCGACGTCGGGCTGGGCTGCGAGGGCCTCTTCGATCGCCGCGAGCAGCGGAGCGTCGTCGCTGACGACCGCGAGCCCACGGGCCGCGACCACCTCGTCGGCGGTGCCCTCCCCTGCCAGGATGCCGTCGATCACCTGACGCGCGAGCTTGTCGTTGAGCGCACCCTCGGCGACGAGGACGACGACCCGCGCGACGTCGGCGGACGTGATCGGCAGGTCGGCGAGGTCGAGGGTGCGCTCGTTGGCGATGCGGGCGAGCTCGCCGAGCCACCACTTGCGCGCAGCAGCCTGGTCCGCGCCGAGGGCGACGGTCTCCTCGACGAGATCCACAGCGCCCGCGTTGACGACGGCCATCATGTCAAAATCGCTGATGCCCCAGTCGTTCTGGAGCCTCTTGTGGCGGACGGCGGGGTTCTCCGGGAGTGCCGCACGGAGCTCCTCGACCCACTCGCGCGAAGGCGCGATCGGGACGAGGTCGGGCTCGGGGAAGTAGCGGTAGTCCTCGGCGTCGGACTTCTCGCGGCCGGACGTCGTGACGCCGGTGTCCTCGTGCCAGTGTCGCGTCTCCTGCGTCACGGTGGCGCCGGACATGAGCACCGCGGCCTGACGCGTCATCTCATAGCGGATCGCCCGCTCGACCGAGCGCAAGGAGTTGACGTTCTTGGTCTCGGTACGGGTGCCCAGCGGCGACTCCGGCGTGGGACGCAGGGAGATGTTGGCGTCGCAGCGCAGCGATCCCTGCTCCATCTTGACATCGGACACGCCCAGCCCGCGCAGCACCTCGCGGAGTGCGGCGACGTAGGCCTTGGCGACCTCCGGCGCGTACTTCCCGGTGCCTTCGAGCGGCTTGGTCACGATCTCGATGAGCGGGATGCCGGCCCGGTTGTAGTCGACGAGGGAGTACTCGGCGCCATGGATGCGACCGGTGGCGCCGCCCTGGTGCGACGTCTTCCCGGTGTCCTCCTCCATGTGTGCGCGCTCGATGGCGACTCGGAACGTGCGGACGCCCTCGTCGGTCTCGACGTCGACGTCGAGGTAGCCGTCGAAGCAGATCGGCTCGTCGTACTGCGAGGTCTGGAAGTTCTTGGGCATGTCCGGGTAGAAGTAGTTCTTCCGGGCGTAGCGGCACCAGTCCGCGATCTGGCAGTTCAGCGCCAGGCCGATGCGGATCGCGGACTCGACGGCGACCGCGTTGACGACCGGCAGCGATCCCGGGAGCCCCAGGCAGGTCGGGCACACCTGGGTGTTGGGGTCGGCACCGAACTCGGTGCGACAGCCGCAGAACATCTTCGTGGCGGTGCCCAGCTCGACGTGGACCTCGAGCCCGAGGACCGGGTCGAAGTTCGCGATGACGACGTCGTAGGGCAGGACGTCCTCGGCCGTGGATGCGGTGCTCACAGCGACGGAGCCTCCTCGAGGATCGGACGACCCCATCGTTCGAGCAGTGCGGCCTCGACAGCGGCACCGACGTTGTAGAGCCGGTCGTCGGCCATCGCCGGTGCCATGATCTGCATGCCCACCGGAAGCCCGTCCTCGGGCGCGAGCCCGATCGGCAGAGACATCCCCGGCGTGCCGGCGAGGTTGGCCGGGATCGTCGCGATGTCGTGGAGGTACATGGCCAGCGGGTCGTCGAGCTTCTCGCCGAGCTTGAACGCCGTGGTGGGCGCGGTCGGCGAGACGAGGACGTCGCACGTGTCGAACGCAGCGGCGAAGTCGCGGGCGATGAGGGTGCGCACCTTCTGCGCCTGGCCGTAGTAGGCGTCGTAGTAGCCGGCCGAGAGGGCGTAGGTGCCGAGCATGATCCGGCGGATCACCTCGGGGCCGAAGCCTGCGGCGCGCGTGCGGCCCATGACCTGCTCGACCGACGGGCTGCCGTCATCCTCGCCGACCCGGATGCCGAAGCGCATGCCGTCGAACTTCGCGATGTTGCTGGAGGCCTCGCTCGGCAGGATCAGGTAGTACGCCGCGAGGGCGTAGGGGAAGTTGGGGCAGGAGACCTCGACGACCTCGGCCCCGAGCCCGGTGAGCAGCTCCACCGTCTCGTCGAACCGCTGACGCACACCGGCCTGGTAGCCCTCGCCGCCGAGCTCCTTGACGACGCCGATGCGCAGGCCGCGGACGTCGGCGCGCAGGGCCGCAGCCACGACGTCGGGCACGGGCACGTCCGCGGAGGTGGAGTCGAGCGGGTCGTGCCCGGCGATCGTGGCGTGGAGCAGCGCGGCGTCGAGCACGGTGCGTGCGCAGGGACCCGCCTGGTCGAGCGAGGAGGCGAGTGCCACGAGGCCGTACCGGGAGACCGCGCCGTACGTCGGCTTGACGCCGACCGTGCCGGTGACGGCCGCGGGCTGACGGATCGAGCCACCGGTATCGGTGCCGATCGCCAGCGGCGCCTCGTAGGAGGCCACGGCCGCGGCAGAGCCGCCGCCCGAGCCGCCGGGGATGCGCTCGAGGTCCCACGGGTTGTGCGTCGCACCGTATGCCGAGTGCTCGGTGGAGGAGCCCATGGCGAACTCGTCCATGTTGGTCTTGCCCAGGATGACGACGCCGGCGGCCTTGAGCCGCGCGGTGACCGTCGCGTCGTAGGGCGGGCGCCAGCCCTCGAGGATGCGCGAGCCGCACGTGGTCGGGATGCCGCGCTGGGTCAGGACGTCCTTCAGCGCGAGGGGGACGCCGGCCAAGGGCGACAGCGCTGCACCGGAAGCGCGGGCGCTGTCGACGGCGGTGGCGGCGGCGAGCGCACCCTCGGTGTCGACGTGGAGGAACGCGTGCACGCGCCCATCGACGGCGGTGATGCGGTCGAGGTGCGCCTGCGCCACCTCGACGGCAGAGACCTCGCCACCGGCGACGGCGGCGGCGGTCTCGGCGGCGGTGAGCCGGGTCAGGTCGGTCGAGGTGCCCATGGCGGCCGTCACTCCTCGTCGAGGATCCGCGGGACGCGGAACCGCTCGGACTCGACCGACGGAGCACCGGAGAGCGCCTCGGCGTTGGACAGCGACGGGCGGACGACGTCCGCGCGGAAGACGTTGACGAGCGGGAGCGGGTGGCTCATCGCCGGGACGTCGTCGGCGGCGACCTCGGACACCTGCGCGACCGCGCCCAGGATCACGTCCAGCTGCTCGGCGTAGTGGTCGAGGGAGTCGGGCGGGAGGTCGATCCGGGCGAGCCGGGCGAGGTGCGCCACGTCGTCCCGCGTGATCGAGGGGGTGTCGGCCATGGCCGCCATCCTACGGACGCGACGAGGCAACCCTCACGACCCCTTCGTCGAACCCCGTCGCGAGACCGCGTGCACGAGGCCGACCGCGACGACGAACAGCCCGGCGACCAGCAGCAGCACGGAGGAGTACCCGGGGATGCCGTACAGGTCACCGACCGGGCGAGAGTTCGCGAACATCCCGAGCGCCAGGGAGACGACGAGGATCGCTACCCCGGAGAGGAGCTCCGAGCTCGTCGACATGCGGGTGGGTGCGAAGAGACCGGACATGACGGAGCATCCTCACGACATCGGTGGCGCTCCTGAGTGCGCGACCCTCGCGTGGGGGTCACCAACAGGCGCCGACCCCCACGCTACGCCTGCGCCGGCGAGCTGCTCGGACGCTGTCCGACGGGTGGCATGCTGGGCGTCCGTCACCGAGAATCGAGTGCTTCCGTGGACCAGCACGTCCCCACACCCGGCGTCCTCACGTCCCGCGTCATCTCCACCGACGAGGTCGAGACCGTCGTCGACATCCTGGTCGGCTCGTTCTACTCCGACCCGGTCTGGGGCTGGGCCTTCCCCGACGACGACCGACGACGCGACCAGCACCGCGTGCTGTGGCGGATGTTCGTCGAGGGCGCCCGGCGCTACCCCTGGACGTTCCTGACATCAGGTGACACCGCGACGTCGCTGTGGATCCCGCCGGGCGGCACGGAGATGACCGACGAGCAGGTAAGGCAGCTCGCGCCGACGCTGCGCAAGCTCCTCGGCTCGGGTGCCGACCGCGTGCTCACGGTGTTCGAGGTGTTCGAGACGGCGCACCCGCACGACGTCCCGCACGTGCATCTGAGCCTCCTCGGGACCGACCCCGCCCACCTCGGCCACGGCTACGGCCTCGGCCTGCTCGAGGAGAACCTCCGAGCCGTCGATGCGCTCGGCGTCCCCGCGTACCTCGAGGCCAGCAACGTCGGCAACGTCGCGCTCTACGCCCGCTACGGCTTCGTCGCGAAGGACACCGTACGTCTGCCCGACGGCGGTCCCGAGTTCGTCACGATGTGGCGCGAGGCCGCCGGACACAGGCCGCGGTAGGCCCACCCGGCACGACCTCTGGCCGGTTGCACGGCCCGTGGTCGGTCAGAGGCGGTGGACGTTGTCCGTGTCGCCGACAACGCGGAGCCCCGCGCGCTCAGCCGGGCCGCGCACGACCCGCTCGACGAGCCACTGCGTGGCCTGGACCGACGGCATCGGCCGTGCCACGCGGTAGCCCTGGGCGATGTCGCAGCCCATCTCGCGCAACGACTTCCAGGCCAAGGACGTCTCGACGCCCTCGGCGACCACGGACAGGCCGAGGCCGTGGGCGAAGCCGACGATCGAACGGACCATCGCGGGGTCGCCCCCGGCCTCGTCGAGGCGACGGACGAACGAACGGTCGATCTTGATCTCGGCCACCGGGAGACGCTCGAGCAGCAGCAGCGAGGAGTAGCCGGTGCCGAAATCGTCCAGCGAGCTCAGGACGCCGAGGTCGGCGAGCTCGCGCAAGGTGGCGACGGCGCGACCCGGGTCCTGGGCGAACACGCTCTCGGTGACCTCGAGCACGAGCGCGCTCGACGGCAGGCCGTGGGCGTCGAGCTCGGCGACGACGAGCCCGGCGAGGTCGGACTCCTGCAGGTCGCGCATGCTCACGTTGACGGCGACCGGCACGTGGATGCCGCGTTCCCACCACTCCGACACCTGGTCGAGCGCCGCGCGCAGGACGAAGGCCGTGAGGCGGTGGATGAGGCCGGTGCGCTCGGCGAGAGGCACGAACTCGTCCGGCGGCACGAGGCCGCGCAGGGGGTGCCGCCAGCGGACGAGCGCCTCGACGCCGACCACGCTGCCGTCGTCGAGCCCGACCTTGGGCTGGTAGTGCAGCTCGAGCTGGCCGAGATCGAGCGCCTCGCGCAGTGCGGTGACGGTGCCGAGCCGCGTCGGCGAGTTGGGGTCACGGGCGACGTCGTAGACCTCGATCCCGGTCTGCTCGCCCTTGGCGACGTACATCGCGACGTCGGCCCGGCGCATGAGCACCTCGACGTCCTCGCCGTGCTGCGGACTCAGGGCGATCCCGATGCTGACATCGACGTCCATGAGGAGTCCTTCGAGGCGGAAGGGCTCCGCGAGCGCCATCTTGATCCGGCCGGCGACCTCGATCGCGTCGTTGGGGTGCTCGATCTCGGGCAGCAGCACGGCAAACTCGTCGCCGCCGAGCCTCGCCACGGTGTCGCCCGGGCGGACGGCGCTGACCAGCCGGCGGGCCACGACTTCCAGCAGGGCGTCACCGGCGGGGTGGCCGAGGGTGTCGTTGACCTCCTTGAACCGGTCGAGGTCGAGGATGAACAGGCCGATCCCGGTGCCGTCGCGGACCGCGTCCTCGAGGGCGGACACCACTCGCTGCTGGAGCAGGGTGCGGTTCGGGAGGTCGGTGAGGGCGTCGTGCAGAGCCTGGCGCTGGCTGGCCCGTGAGACCGCCGCCGTCTTGTAGACCGCGAACAGCGGCACCAGCAGCAGCGGGACGAGCGCCGGCGAGGTCGCGACCATGACCACGATGAACGGTGACACCGCGAGCACGGAGAGCGTGGAGAACGTGTAGTACCAGAAGTCGTCGGTGAAGGACTCCCAGAAGGACTGGCCGCTGGCGCCGGCGAGGCCGGCCACCATCGTGAGGTTGACGAGGTGGTAGGCCAACCACGACAACAGGATCCAGATGATGTCGGTCGCCACGAACACGTGCCGCGAGCTCTCGGGGCTGTTGAGGACCCCCGCCGCGTAGAGCACGCCCCAGGCGGCAGCCACGCTCATGACGTACTGGCCGACGTTGAACAGCAGCTTCCAGATGTCCTTGCGCTGGATGATCTCGCTCATCAGGATCGCGGCTGCCTGCAGCGCCACCGCGGGGGCGAAGCCCCACAGGTAGAGCGAGGCGAACACGAAGGCCGAGGAGATCGGGACGCCGTCCATCGCATAGCTGTCCGAGGCGATGACCGGGCGCAGCTCGCCGAAGAAGACGAGGGCCGCCACCATCATCAGGGGCCACCCGATCGGCGTGATGTCCTCGGTCTGCAGCACGTGGACCGCGAGCAGCACGAGACCCCAGCCGACCCATACGGACGCCTGCCACGTGGCGGCGAACAGCGACCACCGCCACAGCGATGGCCTCTCGCGCGCCCCCATGGTGCCGTCCCTCCGGGTCAGGGTCGACGGGTGGAGGTCCGCCACGGCGGCGGAGCGCGTCCCGTCCCCTCACGTCTCGACCCGAAAGGAGGTGTCCTTGACCTTCACGGACCTACCGATCCGGCAGACCAGGGGTCAGGCAGGCGGCGGGACGGCGGCCGCGAGGGCGGCGCCGGGGCCGTGCTCGAGGAGCACCGCGAAACCGGTGGCGTCGAGCACGGGGCGGCCGAGGTCGACGGCCTTGTCGTACTTCGAGCCGGGGTTGTCCCCCACGACGACGAACGCCGTCTTCTTCGACACCGAGCCGCTGACCTTGCCGCCGAGCTCCTGGACCGCCGCGGTCGCGCCGTCACGGGTCCATCCCTCGATGGTGCCGGTGATGACGACGGTGAGCCCGTCGAGCGGCCGCGGGCCAGCGTCGACGCGGTCCTCGACGAGGCGGACGCCCGCGCGGCGCCACTTCTCGACGACCTCACGGTGCCAGTCGACCGCGAACCAGTCGAGGACGGCCTCGGCGATGATCGGGCCGACGCCGTCGGTGCCGGACAGCTCCTCGACCGAGGCAGCGGCGATGCGGTCGAGGTCGCCGAACTCACGTGCCAGCGCCTGAGCGGCGGTGGGGCCCACGTGGCGGATCGACAGGGCGACGATCACCCGCCACAGCGGTCGGGACTTCGCGGTCTCGAGCTCCGCGAGGAGCTTCTCGGCGTTGGCGGTGAGCGGGCGCTCGCCGTCGCCGCCGTCGCGGGTGAAGAACGTGCTGCGGCGCAGGTGGTCGGCCGACAGAGCCAGGACGTCGCCCTCGTCGGCGACGATGCCCTCGTCGAGCAGCGCCACGGCCGCCTTGTAGCCGAGCCCCTCGATGTCGAGGGCGCCGCGGGATGCGACGTGGAACACGCGCTCGCGCAGCTGGGACGGGCACGACCGCGTGTTGGGGCAGCGGATGTCGATGTCGCCCTCCTTCGACGGCGCGAGAGCCGTGCCGCAGGAGGGGCAGTGGGTGGGCATGACGAACGCACGCTCGGCGCCCGTGCGCTCCTCGACCACCGGGCCGAGGACCTCCGGGATGACATCGCCGGCCTTGCGCAGGAACACGAGGTCGCCGATGAGGACGCCCTTACGGATGACCTCCTCCTGGTTGTGCAGGGTCGCCATCGCAACGGTGGACCCGGCCACCTTCACCGGCGCCATCACCGCGAACGGGGTGACCCGGCCGGTGCGCCCGACGTTGACCTCGATGTCGAGCAGGCGGGTGCGCACCACCTCCGGGGGGTACTTGTAGGCGATGGCCCAGCGCGGTGCCCGCGAGGTGGAGCCCAGGCGTCCCTGGGTGGCGAGGTCGTCGACCTTGACGACGACGCCGTCGATCTCGTGCTCCACGTCGTGGCGGTGGATGCCGTAGTGGTCGACGAAGGCCTGCACCCCGGCGAGGTCGTCGACGACCTTCGCGCGGTCGCTCGTGGGGAGGCCCCAGCCGCGCAGGGCGTCGTAGGCCTCGGACTGCCGCGCCGGCTCGTGCCCCTGCCAGACGCCGATACCGTGGACGACGAGCTGGAGGAGCTCGAGGCGGCGGGTCGCGCGGTCGAGGTCGGCCTGTAGCCGGGGGACGGTGGAGCCACCACGGGCCGAGGCGGCGGCGAGCTCCTGCTCCCGACGGTCGACGCGCTGGCGCAGGGTGCCCGCAGCGGCGTTGCGCGCGTTGGCGAAGGGAGACCTGCCCAGCGCGAGCATCTCGTTGTTGAGCGCGTCGAAGTCGGCCACCGGGAAGTACATCTCGCCGCGGACCTCGACGAGGTCGGGGACGGGGTGGCCCGGCGTGGCGGTGAGGGTGCGCGGGATCGAGGGCATGAACCGCACGTTGTAGGTGACATCCTCGCCGGTGCGGCCGTCACCGCGGGTGGCCAGCGACCGCAGCCGGCCCGTCTCGTAGACGATGTCGACGGCGAGGCCATCGACCTTCAGCTCGCACAGCATCGCCGGGAGCGACCCGAGATCCTTCTCCAGGCGTGCGGCCCAGGCCGCGAGCTCGTCGGTGCTGAAGGCGTTGTCGAGGCTCAGCATCCGCTGCAGGTGATCGACCGGCTCGAACATCTCCGAGCGCTCGCCGCCGACCGCCTGCGTCGGGGAGTCGGCCGACACGAGCTCGGGATGAGCCGCCTCGAGCGCCTCCAGCTCCCGGAACAGGACGTCGTACTCGAGGTCGGACAGAGTCGCGGCGTCCTGCACGTAGTAGCGCCGGCGAGCGTCGTCGATGATCTCGGCGAGCTCACGCCACCGGGCCGCCGGATCGCTCGCGGCGTCAGCCTTCGTCACCGACGACCTCCTCCTCGCGCAGGCCACGACCGACGGCGCGCAGACCGTCGAGCACAGCACGGACATGGTGGGGCGACGCTCCCGCGAGCCCGCACGTCGGCGACACGAGCACCGACCGTGCGATGACCTCGGGGCTGTGGCCGAGCCGGTGCCCGAGGTCGCGCACGAGGGCGACGGTAGCGCTCACCCCTGACATCTCCGAGCCGGTCGAGGGCAGGACCCCGGCCACGAGGCGGCCGCCCGACTCGAGCAGCTCACCGATGGCGTCGTCGTCGTGCAGGTCGTGGAGCAGGAGGTCGCTGGACACGGCGTCGAACCCCGCTCGCCGAAACAGGGAGTAGGGCGGACGGCTGCCGCAGCAGTGCACGACGACGGGCACGTCCACCGCGTGGACCGCGTCGACGACCTGGCGGAAGGCGGCCTCGACGACCGGCTCGTCGACAGCGGCGTAGCGGCTCATGCCGCTCTGCGACGGGATCGCGCCGAGCAGCACCGCAGGCAGCGCCGGCTCGTCGAGCCACAGGGAGACGCGGGCCGACGGCACCCGCCGGCGTACGTCGGCGACATGGTCGACCGCGGCGTGCGTCAGCGCGGCGACGAGGTCGCGGCACGCCCCGGCGTCGCGGACGGCGCGCTCGCCCTGGCGCAGCTCGATGGACGCCGCCAACGTCCACGGACCGGCGAGCGAGACGGCGATGGTCCCCTCGAACCCCGAGAGCGCCTCCTCGAACGCGTCGAGGTCCTCGGCGAGCCAGGACCTCGCGCGGCGGGACTCACGCCCCGCTGCGTCGGCGAAACGCCAGCCGGTCGGCGTCGTCTCGGTGGCGAGGTCCGGGGCGACAGCGGCCAGGGTGCCCGACGTGCGTCCCACCAGGTCGCCACCGGGGCCGCGCCCTGGGAGCTCGGGCAGGTGCGGCACCCCGTCGCCGGAGGTGGTGGCGGCGACCACCTGGGCGACGGCGTCGCGCACCGAGGTCCCGGGCATCGATCCGATGGTCGTGACGGCGGCGGGTACGAGGTGGTCGAGCACCTCTGGAGGCTAGTTGCTCCCGAGCGGCGCCGGGCAACGGCTCCCGCCGTTGCGGCTGGTGCGGCCGTTCACGCCGGATCGGCCCGATGCCGCCGCACCCCCTAGGTTGGCGGGCGTGGGCATCCTCACGCCGGCCGCCGTGATCGAGGGCATCCCCCTTGCTCTTCCGGCCTGGACACAGCTGGCCGCCGTCGGCGTCGGGGCCGTGAGCGGCGCCGCGTACGCCGCGCGTCGCGGGTTCGACGTGGTCGGCGTCCTTCTCCTCGCGGTCGCCGAGGGTCTCGGTGGGCTGCTGCTGCGCGACACCTTGCTGCAGACCGGGACATCGATCGTCTTCATCGACGGCCGCTACCTGATCGTGGCGGTCGGCGCCGCAGTCCTGGGCTTCTTCTTCGCCGGGCTGATCGACCGGCTCGAGGCGCTCGTCGTGGTCCTCGACGCCATTGCTCTCGGCTTCTTCTGCACCGTCGGCGCCCAGGCCGCGCTGAGCCAGCAGCTCTCACCGATCGCGGCCGTCTTCATCGGCACCGCTACCGCCGTCGGGGGGCTCGTGCTGCGCGACCTGCTCGCCGGCGTGGCGCCGCGGGTGCTGCGACCGGGAGTGTTCACCGGCGCCGCAGCCTTCGTCGGCGCCCTCACCTACGTCGCGCTGGTCGGTGGGACGTCCCTGGAGCGCGGACAGGCGCAGATCATCGCGATCGTCGTGGTGTTCGCCTTGCGGCTGCTGGCCGTGAGGCTGTCGTGGAGCACGCGCGCGGCGAGCGACATGAGCGAGCGGGTCTGGGGCTTCTGGTCTCGCGCCAAGGTGGACGAGCCGTGAGCAGCCCGGTCGAGAGCGTGCTCACGCTCCCCTACGCCGTGGAGATGACGGCCGTGACCTTCGGGGCGCTCTCGGGTGCGCTGCACGCGACCCGCAAGGGCCTGGACCCGATCGGCGTCTTCACGATCGCGGTCCTCTGCGCGGTCGGCGGCGGCGCGATCCGCGATGTCCTGCTGCAGCAGGGAACTCCGCTGTTCCTCGTGAGCCCGGCCTACCTGGCCAGTGCCGCACTGGCCTCCGTCGTCGGCGTCGTGTTCGCGCGGGCCGTGGGTGCCGCGCTCCCGGTGATGAACGTCGTCGACACGCTGCTCATCGGCGTCTGGGTGGTCCTCGGCGCGGAGCGTGCCCTGCTTGTCGACCTCACCTACTCGGCGGCGGCGTTCCTCGGCGTCGTCACCGCGACCGGCGGTGGCCTCGTGCGAGACCTGCTCTGCCATGAGGTGCCCGTGGTGATCATGCCGGGCCAGTGGTACGCCGCTGCCGCGATCGCCGCAGCCGTCGTCTTCGTGGTCCTCGTGCAGTCGGGCGTGTCGGTCGAGATCGCGCAGTACGTCACGATCCTCGCAGCCGCAGGCCTGCGATCCGGGTCGCTCCGCTTCGGCTGGCGGACGCCGACGGCGTACGACCTCTGGGGCGACCTCGAGGCTCGGGTCAGCGCGGGTCTGGAGTCGGTGCGGCAGGCTGCGGACGAGCGCGCCCGACGCCACGACTGAGGCCGCCAGCCGCCGCGGCCGGTCCCGACGAGCCCGCCCCTCACACGCCAGCTCGCCGATCAGGCGGATGCCGCCGTCAGCACGGCGACGGCGCGAGCGGCCGCTGCCCGGACGCGCGGAACCGGGTCCGTGCGCAGTTCGACGACGGCGGGCAACAGGTCGCCGAGGAGATGCCGGGCCACGACCTTGAGGGCCATCTCCCGGACCCGCCACGACACGTCGCCGAGCGCCAGGACGATGGTCGGCGTCGCACTGTCGTCCCAGACCCACAGCAGGCCGCGAGTGCCCCATACCCGGAGCCAGTAGACGTCCTCACGTCGTGGGCCAGAGCTGAACACCCGGGCCCCAGGGCCAGCGAGCGCTTCGAGCAGCCCCGGATCGACGTCGTCGCCCCCGACGAGGCGCCGGCAACCCTCGACGACGGCCGGCTTGCCCCGCCGTGCGCACTCGCGCTCGATGCTGGCGCGAGGCGTCCTCCCCCACCGCGTCTCCGCGGTCATGCGGTCGTGACGCCCGTGCGCTGGGCCGCCAGCAGTGCCACGACCCGTTCCACGAGGTCATAGGGGATCGGCTGTGCCAGCGGGAACTTCGCCGTGCTCCTCGCCCCTCGATAGGGCGCGAGCTCGGCCTCGAGCGCGGCGTCGGCGGCCGGGACGGGGTAGATGCTCACGTGGCTCTCCCAGGCTGCGAGGTGGATCAGAGACCTGGCCCCGACCGTGAAGGTCGGCATCCGGTAGCTGATCGTCTCCTGCGTGTCGGGGACGACCGCGTGGATGCGTCGCCGGATCTCCTGCAGCATGTCCCGCACGTCGGGGGGGAACGAGGCGATGTAGTCGTCCACGTCGGATGCCACCACGACCCGATCTCCTTCCGCCAACCGGCATCGAGCCTGTCACCGATCTCACCGTGCTGTCACCCGGTTCCGGCACAGCAGGCGTCCGCCGAAGCCCCGCGCCTACGGTGATGGTGTGCGGCGGCCGTGCCGTGCGAACCGGTTGATCGGTGATGACGGCCATATCACGACGAATCCGAACCCATCGTCCCGGTGCCCTCAGCACCCTCAGGTTCCGCAGGGTCGGCCGGGTCGCCGGCCCCTCCGGTTCCGCGAGGTCGCCATCGGCGGTTCGGCCCTGGCTCTGGTGGCCGGCGTGCTGGGCATCGCGCCAGGACCGGCGTCAGCCGTGCCCTCCGGGACCCACATCGCCGGGTTCACTCTCACCGCTGGGGACACCAGCCTGGCAGGCGCCCTGCACTCCGGCACGCTCGTGAACGATGTCGGGATGGGCGACTTCGCGGCCGTTCACACCGCTGTCGTCGCCGCGACCCATCTGTCCATCACCGGTCCCGACTGGCCCGTGCTGTCGATCGGCCCGCCGGCCCGGACGCCGGCCGGCACGCCGTTCCTCGTGCGCGGCACGATGGTGCTCAGCACCAGTCATCGCCCGGTCACCGGCGCGAGAGTCGTCGTCGGGAGCAACTACATCGTGGGCTGCCACCCGTTCTCACGCCAGAGCGGAGAAGCAGCTGCCCGCACCAGCAGCACCGGGGCGCGGTCGATCGTGACGACGCTGATGTCGGACTCGTGGTGCGTGAGCTACGGTCCCGACCAGCTGGGCGTCCCGGTGCAGCAGGCCCTGGTCGTGGGACGCAACGTGACTGCGACGGTCACCGCGCGCGCGAGCGCCGCCGTGGTCCGCATCGGTTCGAGCGAGACGATCACCGGCACCGTGCGCCCGTCCGCGACCGTGCGGCTCGATCGCCTCGTCGCCGGGACGTGGCGCGCCGTCGCGTCGGTGAAGCCGGCGTCCTGTCTCGGACCGTCTGGCCTCACCCCGCAGCACTGCACCTACCGGCTGGTCGTGACGCCCGTCAGGGGCACCTGGAGCTACCGCGTCTCAGTTCTGGGGACGCCGCTGCACTTCGGCACCGCGAGCCCCGTGTTCTGGCTGACCGCGCGGTGAGCGAGGGCCGCGAGGTACTCCAGGAACGGCGTGATCCGCCGACGGCCACCGACCCGATCGGTAGTATCGGGTCATCACCTCACGAAGGGTGAGTCATGGCGAACGACCCGGCTCAGGCGCCCCGCCTGCCACCCCGATGGTTCGTGACGACCTTCTGGCACGCGCACCGGGCGGTCTATCGCGCCACACGCGGGCATCTGGGGCTCTGGTCGGCTCGCCCGGGGCGCTGGGGTGTGCTGAGGCTCACGACGACCGGTCGCCGCACCGGGAGATCGCGACGCGTGATGATCGGCTACTTCGTGGACGGGCCGAACCTGGTCTCGATGGCCATGAACGGATGGGGTGCGGGCGAACCCGCCTGGTGGCTCAACCTGCAGGATGACCCTGACGCGGTCGTCGACCTCCGCGGCGAGCGACGCGAGGTGCGCGGGCACGCAGCCGTGGGCGAGGAGCGGGAGCGGCTCTGGCGGCAGTGGCAGGTCATCGACAAGAAGCTCGACGAGTATGCCGCTCTGCGCCCCGAGGAGACCGCTGTCGTCGTCCTCGAACCCCGAGAACCGTCGAGGTCCTAGGCACCCGGCCCGGCCCGACGGCGTAGGGATGACCGTGCCAGGCTGAGGGCATGCGCGCGTGGATCGTCGGGAGCCCGGGGCCGGTGTCGTCCGGGCCGCTGGTCCTCCTCGACCGACCGGAGCCGGTCCCCGGACCGGGCCAGGTGCGCGTCCGCGTGCACTGCTGCGGCGTCTGCCGCACCGACCTCCACCTCGCCGAGGGTGACCTCGCTCCGCATCGCGACGGCGTGACGCCGGGGCATGAGGTCGTCGGTGTCGTCGACCTCCTCGGGCCGGGCGTCTCACGCCTCACCGAGGGTCAGCGGGTCGGCGTCCCTTGGCTGGCCGGCACCGACGGCACCTGCCGCTACTGCCGCTCGGGGCGGGAGAACCTCTGCACCGTTCCCGCCTTCACCGGATGGCAGGTCGACGGCGGGTACGCCGAGTGGTGCCTGGCCGACGAACGCTTCGCCTACGTCCTGCCCGACGGCATCGACGACGAGCAGGCCGCACCGCTCCTGTGCGCGGGCATCATCGGCTACCGCTCACTGCGGACCGCGTCGGTCCCTCCGGGCGGGCGGCTCGGGATCTACGGGTTCGGCGGATCCGCGCACCTCACCGCGCAAGTGGCTCTGGCCCAAGGCATGCGGGTGCACGTCCTGACGCGCGGGGAGAGCAACCAGCGGCTGGCCCTCGAGCTCGGATGCGACTCGGTGGGTGGGTCGCACGACGAGCCACCCGAGCCCTTGGACGGCGCCATCCTGTTCGCACCGGCCGGTGACCTGGTCCCGGTGGCGCTGAGGGCCCTCGACCGTGGCGGCACTCTGGCGGTCGCGGGGATCTGGCTCTCGGAAGTCCCGCCGCTGGACTACCGGCGCGAGCTGTTCCAGGAGCGGGTCCTCCGCAGCGTCACCGCCAACACGAGGGCCGACGGCGAGGAGTTCCTGCGTCTGGCCCAACGGCTCGGCGTCCGGGCGACGACGGTGCCGTACTCGATGGCCGACGCGGACCGCGCGCTGGCCGATCTCGCCTCGGGTGCCTTCAGCGGGGCAGCCGTGCTGCACGTCCCTGACGCGTGGCGCTAGCCGGACGTCTGCTCCCGGTGCGCGCGGGTGGAACGGGTGATCGTGGCGCTGCCGACGACCCGCGTGCCGTCATAGACCACGAGGGCCTGGCCCGGCGCCACCCCGCGAACGCTGGTGCGCAGGTGCGCGACGACCGCGCCGCTCGCGTCGTCCGCGTCCACACCGGTGACGACCTCGACGACCGCGTCGATGGGGTCACCATGGGCGCGCAGCTGCACCTGGCCCTCGACCGCGCCCGCGGGCTCCGGACCGCACCAGCGCGGCCGTTCGGCGTGGATGCGATCGACCTCGAGGAGCACGGGCGGCCCGACCAGGACGGTGGACGACGTCGTGTCGACCCCGACGACGTAGCGACGGGCACCGTCCGCAGCCGGACGGCCGAGCCCCAGGCCCCGGCGCTGGCCGACGGTGAACGCGAAAGCGCCGTCGTGGTGCCCGATCTGCTCGCCGGACTCGGCGTCGACGATGTCCCCCGGTGACTCGCCCAGCCGGTCGCGGAGCCAACCGCCGGTGTCGCCGCCGGGGATGAAGCAGATGTCGTGGCTGTCGGGCTTCTCGGCGACGAGCAGCCCCCGGCTCGCCGCCTCGATGCGGACGTCGGTCTTGAGTGAGTCACCGAGCGGGAACATCGCCCCGGCGAGCTGACGGGAGTCCAGGACGCCGAGGACGTAGGACTGGTCCTTCGCCGGATCGACCGCGCGATGCATCTCGCGGCCCGTGGGGGCATCGACGATGCGGGCGTAGTGGCCGGTGCTGACGGCGTCGAACCCGAGGGCGAGCGACCGGTCCAGCACGGCGGTGAACTTGATCTTCTCGTTGCAGCGCAGACAAGGGTTCGGCGTTCGCCCGGCGGCGTACTCGGCGACGAAGTCGTCGATGACGTCCTCGGCGAAGCGCTCGGAGAGATCCCAGACGTAGAAAGGGATCCCGAGGATGTCGGCGACCCGGCGCGCGTCGCGGGCGTCCTCGAGCGTGCAGCACCCGCGAGCCCCGGTGCGGTGGCTCTGCGGTGATCGGGCGAGCGCGAGATGGATCCCGGTGACGTCATGCCCGGCGTCGACGGCACGAGCTGCCGCGACGGCGGAGTCGACTCCCCCCGACAGTGCGGCGACGACCTTCACCGCGGCGCCCCGGCGCGACGCGCGCGCGCCACGGCACCGGGGAGCACCTCGAGAAGGCGGTCGACGTCGGTACGCGTCGAGGTGTGGCCGAGGGAGAACCGCAGCGAGCTCCTCGCGGCCCCGGCGTCGAGACCCATGGCCGTCAGGACGTGACTCGGCTGCGGCACCCCGGCCGAGCAGGCCGAGCCGCGCGAGCACTCGATCCCGGCGGCGTCGAGGAGCAGGAGCAGGGCGTCGCCCTCGCACCCCTCGAACGAGAGGTGGGCGATGCCGGGCAGGCAGTCGACAGGGTCGCCGTTGCGCGTGACGCCGGTGACCGCGGCGCCGACGTCGGCCACGAGGGCGTCGCGCAGGCCGCGGACCCGCTCGGTCCACCCGTCGCGGTCGACCGCGGAGGCCGTGATCGCGGCTGCGAACCCGGCGATCGCCGGGGCGTCGAGCGTGCCGGAGCGGACGTCGCGCTCCTGACCACCGCCGTGCATCAGCGGCTCGAGGGCCACCCCGCGCCGCAGGACGAGCGCCCCGACCCCGTGCGGGCCGCCGACCTTGTGGCCGGAGAGTGCGAGCGAGTCGACGGTCGAGGCATCGACGTCGAGCTGGCCGACGGCCTGCACGGCGTCGCTGTGCAAGGGGACGCCGTACAGCGCACACAGGGCCGAGACCTCGGCGATCGGCTCGCTGGTGCCGACCTCGTTGTTGGCCCACATCACCGACACGAGGGCCAACGTCGCGGGGTCGGCGGCCAGCTCGGCCTCGAGCAGGTCGAGCCGCAGCCGGCCGAGCTCGTCGACTTCGAGCCAGTGGACGTCCGCGCCCTCGGACGTCCCGAGCCAGCCGACCGGATCGAGGACCGCATGGTGCTCGACGGCGGAGGCGAGGACGCGCGTGCGTCGCGGGTCGGCGTTGCGACGGGCCCGGTAGAGACCCTTCACGGCGAGGTTGTCGGCCTCGGTGCCGCCAGAGGTGAACACGACGTCGCCGGCCGACACCCCGAGGGCGTCGGCGATGCTCTCGCGGGACTCCTCCACGACCCGGCGGGCGCGACGTCCGGATGCGTGCAGCGACGAGGGGTTGCCGACCGCCGACAGCTCGGCGGTCATCGCGGCCAGTGCCTCAGGACGCAGAGGCGACGTCGCCGCGTGGTCGAGATACACCGGAGTCGTCGCCACCCTGTGAGTCTAGGTCAGCGGCGTGAGCGGCGACGCACGGCGAGGGACGGCGGCCGCGTCCACCCGTCCGAGGGTCCCGAATCGTCTGCCCCGGAAGGCCGTCCGAGGTGGGCGCACGATCGCACCCGCCCCCGACAACGACGGTCTTGGTCGAACCGGTCGGACCTGTCGTGCAGGTGGCTCAGTGCTTGCGCTTGAGCACCTCGTCGGTCAGCTGAGGCACGACGGCGAACAGGTCGCCGACGACGCCGAAGTCCGACAGCTCGAAGATCGGTGCCTCGGCGTCCTTGTTGACGGCGACGATCGTCTTCGACGTCTGCATGCCGGCGCGGTGCTGGATCGCACCGGAGATACCGCTGGCGAGGTAGAGCGTGGGGCTCACCGTCTTGCCGGTCTGCCCGACCTGGAACGCGTGCGGGTACCAGCCGGCGTCGGTGGCGGCACGCGAGGCGCCGACCGCCGCACCGAGGGAGTCCGCGAGCGCCTCGATCACGCCGAAGCCCTCCGCGCCACCGACCCCGCGACCGCCCGAGACCACGATCGCGGCCTCGGTCAGCTCGGGACGGCCCGACTTGGCCCGCGGCGACACGTCGGTGATCGTCGTGGCCGTGGCCGCGGCGCTGTAGGAGACCGTGACCCTCTCGACCGAGGGCGTGACCTCGGCGGGCTCGGGGGTCGCTGCGTTCGGCTTCACCGTGAAGATCGGCGTG
This sequence comes from Candidatus Nanopelagicales bacterium, assembly GCA_038206635.1. GTDB lineage: Bacteria > Actinomycetota > Actinomycetes > S36-B12 > CAIYMF01 > Longivirga. Next base: position 55,390 of record JBBRAQ010000003.1, read on the forward strand.
CCGTGGGTGACCTTCGCCGTGACGACGTAGGACGCCGCGAACACCGACTGGGTCGCGACGCCGTCGGCGTCGACGTCGACGGCGTCGGTGATGAGACCGGAGCCGAGGCGCACCGCCGCACGGGCGGCGATCTCCTTGCCCTCCGAGCTCGAGGTCACCAGGATCGCGCCGGGTGCGACCTTCTCGGCGATCGCGACGAGTGCCTCGGACTTCGGGGTCACGAGGTGACCGTTGATGTCGGAGTCGTCGACGACGTAGACCTTGACGGCGCCGAAGCGTCCGAGGGTCTCGGTCGCCCCCTCGACGCCGGTGCCGAAGTAGACCGCCGACGGCTCGCCGAGGCGGCGAGCGATCGTCAGCAGCTCGGTCGTGGTCTTGCGCACGACACCGTCGACGTGGTCGACCAGAACCAGGATCTCAGCCATGTCTGCCACGCCTCTCAGATGAACTTGCCGGAAGCGAGGAAGTCGGCGAGCTTGACGCCGCCGTCACCCTCGTCGGCCACGATGACACCCGCGACACGCGGCGGGCGCTTGGTCACCGAGGCAACCGCGGACCATGCGGCGGAGAGCCCCACGGCGGCGGGCTCGAGGCCCAGATCGCCCAGCGTCCAGGTGGTCACGGGCTTCTTCTTCGCCGCCATGATCCCCTTGAACGAGGGGTAGCGGGCCTCACCGGTCTGGTCGGTCACCGACACCAGCGCGGGCAGCGAGCCCGTGATCGTGGTGGAGGCGTCGTCACCATCGCGGCGGATGGTCACGGTCGAGCCTTCGATGATGAGCGAGGAGGCGAGGGTGAGCCCCGGGACGCCCAGGCGCTCGGAGATCATGGCCGGGACGACGGACATCGTGCCGTCGGTCGAGGCCATCCCGCAGATCACGACGTCCCACTCGAGCTTCTTCAGCGCCTCAGCGAGGACGAGGGAGGTCGCCAGGGCGTCCGAGCCGTGGAGTGCGTCGTCGACGACGTGGACGCCGGCGTCACCGCCCATCGACAACGCCTTGCGCAACGCCTCTGCCGCGGAGGCCGGGCCCATGGTGAGGTAGGTGATCTCACCCTCACCGGCCTTTTCCACGGTCTGGAGCGCCTGCTCGACGGCGTACTCGTCGAGCTCGCTGAGGCGGCCGTCGACGGCCGCGCGGTCACTGGTCAGGTCATCGGCAAAGGACCGGTCGCTCGCGGCGTCCGGAACGTGCTTGACCAACACGACGATCTTCATGGTCGGGAACCGACCTCCCCTACTCGTGGGACGACGTCGCCGCCATCGCCACTCCGATGTGGTTCTCCAGGTCAGGATGCCCGACGCCGACTCCGCAGGCGATCAGGGGGTCGAGCCAGGCTTCCGCGGACAGATGTTACCCGCGAGTAACCGCGGGCGCTAACCGGGGGCTCAGAACCCCGGGAACACCGAACGAAGGTCGGCCAGGCCGCGGGAGCCGACCTCGGTGTGCGGCGTCGTGTGGTCGGGGTCGAGGCGGCCGACGACCAGCCGCAGGAACGCCTCGGAGGTGAGGTCGACCGCTCCGTCATAGGAATCCTCGGCCTCGGCCTCGGCCGCGATCAGCGTCACCGATTCCCCCACGGCCACGATGAGGTCGCGGTGCGGGTCGGAGGTGCCGACCCGCACCCGGAACGCCTCACCGTGGGCCTTCCCGGCACGGCTCACCATCGGCTCGAGGCCGTCGATCAGGAGGGCGACGGCGTCGGCGCCGAGCGTGGCCGACGCGTCGAGGGACACTGCGACGTCCCAGGTGTGGAAGGCGTGCTCGGACAGCCTCATCCGCACGAAGCCCGAGAGGTCGTACTCGGAGCCGAACAGGGGCAGCGTGAAGGATTCGACCGCAGCGGCGTCGAGGGCCTCGATGCGCTCGACGAGGGCGGCATCGGCGGCCAGGGCCTCGTCGCGCCAGGCGAGGGGACCCTTGGCGTTCCACTCGCCCCAGATCGGCTGCAGCGTCTCCTGGCCGGGTGTGTCAGCGCCGTCGAGGGCGACGTCGAGGAAGAGGCCGAAGATCACCGCGCCGCTGCCGAGGTGGGACAGCACCTGACCGATGCTCCACCCGGTGTCGTAGGACTGGCTGGTCACCACGTCGGCGTCGAGGCCCGACACGAGCCCGGCCAGCCGCTCGTGCGACGCTCGCAGCGCCGAGACCCAGTCCTGCGGTGCTGGCGTCCTGGTGGCCACAGGCCGTCCCTGCTTCCGTGTCGGTCGTGCGACTCGCGCGCCCCTGCGGGAGCACCTGTCCTCATGCTGCCACCCACCTCACCGACCGCCGACGGTCAGGTGCTGACGGTCAGGTGCGGAGAGTCAGGGGCGGACGGTCAGCGCATAGCGCTCGTCGGAGAGCGGGTGCCCCCACAGCGCCGGATCGGTGAGGGCCTCGACGTCGATCCGCGCGCCGCCCGCCCCGACGAGCGCGACGAGGTCGTCGGCCCCGATCCCCGCGCCGGTGGACCACATCCCCTCGATCAGCACCAGCCTCCCGCCGGGCTCGAGCATCCGGGTCCAGCGGCCGAGTGCGGCTGCGGGATCGGGCAGGGCCCAGACGACATGGCGCGCCAGGACCACCTCGAACCGGCGCCCTCCCAGCTCCGGCTCGGCGGCGTTGCCGACAGCGAACCGCACGGGTACCTCGTGGGCCGCGGCCTTGGCCAGGGCCAGAGCGACCATCCGGGGCGAGAGGTCGACCCCGGTGACGTCGTAGCCGTGCTCGGCGAGCAGCACCGACAGCGAGCCCGTGCCGCAGCCGAGGTCGGCGACCGCCGCAGGCGGGCCAGGGAGCAGGCGGGTCAGGAGCTCCCACCACGCTGCGCGCATCGCCGGGTCGAGCAGCGAGTGGTGCGGCTCGTCGTCGAAGGTCCCGGCCTCGAGGTCCCACTCGGCACGGGTCTCGGCCTCGCGTGCCTCGTCGCGGTCGAGGTCGCCGCGGTCGTCGTCTGTCCCCGTCATGCGGCGATCCTGCCGGGAGTAGCTGACACCGCGGTACCGGCAGTCCATGCCGGGCCGCATCGGTGCCGGCGGGGTCGGGCGGCCGCTGATGCCGGCGAGCGGGACCCGCCGCGGCACCTAGGGTTGACGACGTGGACCACCCCCTGCCGCTCACCGGCGAGCGCACGCTGCCGGGAGTGCCGGGCGAGGAGTACTGGTTCGCCCGCCACGAGGCCGCCTACCGCTGGGTCGCCGCCGCCCACGGTGACCTGCTGCGCGGCGGTGTCGTCGTCGAGGCGGGCAGCGGCGAGGGGTACGGCGCTGCGATCCTGCGCGAGGCGGGTGCGCGGCTCGTCGTGGCGCTCGAGCTCGACGAGGCTGCTGCCTCGCATGCCGGTTCGACGTACACCGGCGTCACGACGACGCGGGCCAACCTCGCCGCCATGCCGCTGGCCCCCGGATCGGCCGACGTCCTGGTGAGCCTTCAGGTGATCGAGCACCTGTGGGACCTGCCCGCCTTCCTCCTCGACTGCGCGGCCGCCGTTCGACCGGGCGGTCTCGTCGTCGTCACGACGCCGAACCGGCCGGTGTTCTCCCCCGGGCTCGGCCGCGGCGAGCGGCCCACCAACCCCTTCCACGTCGAGGAGCTCGACGCCGAGCAGCTCGCGTCGCTGCTCACCGGCTCGGGCCTCGCCGACGTCGACGTCCTCGGCCTGCGCCACGGCGCGCGGATCGTGGCCTGGGAGCGGCAGACCGGGGCCGGGATCGTCGCGGCCCAGATCGCCGCCGTCACCGGCGCGGGCCCGGTGCCCGACGGTCTCGGGGCGTTCGTCTCCTCGATCACCTGCTCCGACTTCACCATCGGCGACCTCACGTCCGACGCCCAGGACCTCGTCGCGATCGCGGTGCGACCATGACGCGCGAACCCGTCGGCACGTTCTGCCTCGTCCTGCACACGCACCTGCCGTGGCTCGCCCACCACGGCGCGTGGCCGGTCGGCGAGGAATGGCTGCACCAGGCGTGGGCTGCCAGCTACCTGCCCGTCCTCGACGTCCTGGACCGTCTGGCAGCCGAGGGTCGGCGCGACCTCCTGACACTCGGGCTGACACCGGTGCTCGCCGCGCAGCTCGATGACACCTACTGCCTTCGGGAGTTTCACACCTGGCTGGGCTTCTGGCAGACACGCGCAGAAGGCCTTGGCACGCATCGTGATCCGGTGGTTCGCGATCTCGCGTCACGCGAGTTCGTCGCGTCGCAGCGAGCCCTCGCGTCCGCCGAGGGCAGCTGGGCGGGCGGTGCGTCACCCGTGCTGCGACCTCTCCTGGACTCCGGTGCGATCGAGCTCCTGGGCGGGCCGGCCACGCACCCGTTCCAGCCGCTTCTCGACCAGCAGTGGCAACGGTTCTCCCTCCGCACCGGTCTCGACGACACCGAGCAGCGCCTGGGCCGACGCCCCGACGGGATCTGGGCCCCTGAGTGCGGCTACCGGCCCGGCCTCGAGGACGACTACGCCGCCCTGGGCGTGCGCCGTTTCCTGGTCGACGGCCCGACGCTCCTCGCGGCCGGCGGCTCGACTGCCGAGGCGATCACCGTGGGCGACAGCGACGTCGTCGCGTTCGCGCGCGACCTCGAGGTCACCTACCGCGTCTGGTCCCCGCGCAAGGGCTATCCCGGCGGCCGGTGGTACCGCGACTTCCACTCCTACGACCACGATTCCGGGTTCCACCTCTCCCGCGTCACGAGCACCACCACCGAGTCGAAGGACAAGGCGCCGTACGACCCGGACCGTGCCTCCGCAGCGGTGGCCGCCGACGCCGCCGACTTCGTCGAGGTCGTACGCCGACGCCTTCTCGACCTCGCCGCGCAGCGCGACGGCCGCCCCGGACTCGTCGTCGCGGCCTACGACACCGAGCTGTTCGGGCACTGGTGGCACGAGGGTCCGCAGTGGCTCGAGGCGGTGCTGCGGCTGCTGCCCGCGGCAGGTGTCCGGGTGACGACGCTCGAGGGTGCGGCTGCCGCGGGGCACGTCGCGGGCGCACGCCACCTCGGCGAGGGGTCGTGGGGCTCGGGCAAGGACTGGCGGGTGTGGGACGGCGCGGCCGTCGCGGACCTCGTCGAGGACAACCTCACGCTTCGCGACCGGGTCGCGAAGGTGCTGGCGTTCCCGACAGCGGGCCGCGACCTCGCCCGCGACCAGCTGGCCCGCTCGACCCTGCTGGCCCTCACCAGCGACTGGGCGTTCATGGTGACCAAGGACAGCGCCGCCGGCTACGCCCGCGACCGGCACGAGCGGCACCACCTCGAGGCGCGCGCCCTCGCGGACCTCGTCGAGCGCGGCGACACCGCCGAGGCCGACTCGCTGGCCACGTTCCTCCGCGGCGTCGACGGCCCCTTCGGCCACCTCGACGCCCGGCTCCTGCCGACGGTCTAGCCTCGAGCCGTGCGCGTCCTGCATCTGTCCTGGGAGTACCCCCCTCTGGTCTACGGCGGTCTCGGACGCCACGTGCACGCACTCGCGGAGGCGCAGGCGGCGGCGGGCCACGACGTGGTCGTCGTCACCCAGCACCCGGGTGCAGGCGAGCAGGGCGACGCTGCGATCCCGTTCGAGGAGCGGCTGAACGGCGTGCGCGTGGTGCGTGTGCCACGGGACCCGCCGGCCATCCCCATGTCGGACCTTCTCGCGTGGGTGCTCTCGCTCAACCACGCGCTGGCCCGGGCCGCACTTCGCCTCGGGCACACCTGGACGCCCGAGGTGGTCCACGGCCACGACTGGGTGGTGGCGCACGCCGGGGCGACGCTACGGCAGGAGTTCGGCGTACCACTCGTCGCGACCGTCCACGCGACCGAGGCGGGACGACACCAGGGCTGGCTGCCCAACGACCTGAGCAAGGCCATCCACACGACGGAGTGGTGGCTCACCTTCGAGGCGCGGCGTGTCATCACCTGCTCGCAGCACATGCGCTGGGAGGTCACCCGGCTCTTCGACCTCCCCGCCGACAAGGTCGACGTGATCCCCAACGGCATCGACCTCGCCAGATGGACCTCGACGCCGGACGACGTGGCCGCGGCGCGCGCCCGCTACGCCGGGGAGGGGCCGCTCGTCCTGTTCAGCGGCCGGCTCGAGTGGGAGAAAGGCGTGCACACACTGATCGAGGCGATGGCACGACTGCGGCGTCGGTTCCCCGGGATCCGCCTCGTCGTCGTCGGGCGCGGCACGCAGCTGGAGATGCTCGAGACCCTCGCCAGGCGGCTGCGTGTCTCGCGTGCCGTGACGTTCACGGGGTGGCTCACGGAGTCCGAGCTCACCGCCGTTTCCGCGGCCGCCGACGTCGCGGTGGTCCCCAGCGTGTACGAGCCATTCGGCATGGTCGCGCTCGAGGCGGCCTCGCTGGGGACGCCGCTGGTGGTTGCCGACACGGGTGGCCTCGCCGAGATCGTGGAGCACGGCGAGACCGGCCTGGTCTTCCCGGCCCTCGATGTACCCGCCCTCGCCGACGCCGTGACCCAGGTGCTGCGCGACGAGGTCCTGGCACGGCGCATCGTCCGCGCGGCGCGCGACGTGCTCAGCCGCGACTACGCCTGGCCGACCATCGCGCAACGAACGGTCGCCACCTACGAGCGCGCCGAACGGGAGGAGCGGGCGCTCCTCGCGGGCCGCGCGACGCGCCCGGAGCTGAGCGTCGTCGTACGCGACGGGAACCTCCTGCGCGACGCCACATGACTCCTGGGACCCCTGTCGCCCGCGCGATGAGAGCATGAGCGGATGCTGCGACTGCTGCTCGGTGGACCCGTCTGGTGGGCCCGGCAATGGATCGCCCGGGCGGTGCGGCGCCGGGACGCCGACTACGACGAGCTCGAGGCGGGCCGGATGACCGGGGGCCGTGAGTCCTGGGTGTTCATCGGCTCCCTCGTCGCCGGGGGATGCCTGGCCTACCTGGTGCCACTTGCGCTCGCCGGGGGGATCCTGGCCTATGTGGGCATCGGCTCGTCTCTGCTCAGCTGGCTCAGCCGCATCTGCATCGCCTGGGCGGCCCTGGTGATGCTCGTACCGTGGTTCGGCCTGTTCATGGTCCCCGACCGCGCGCCGGATCAGGCGATCACCTACCGGTTCGCACAGCGGCTGGGGTTGATCGCGTTAGCGGCCGCGGTGCCCACCGGGCTCGTTCTGCTGTCCGCCCTGTAGGCCCGTCACCCGGTCCGTTCATCTTGGTATGCAAGAGTCGAGAAGTGACCACATCGCTGGTACGTGAGGAATCTCAGGAACCGCAGCTCGAGTCGATCGAGAACGAGCTCGGGGGCCGCTACCCCGACGTCGACGTGGACCTGATCCACAACCTCGTCGCGGAGTCCTACGAGAGGCTCACGCCGGCCAAGGTCGCGATCTACCTGCCGATCCTCGTCACGCACGAGGTCCGCGACGAGCTGAAAGACCTCGGCGTCGCGTAGCCCCTGGTGTTGCAGGGGATCCCGCGTGCGCCACCTGGAACGGTGGGATGTCCGCGGGTCGTTGAGGTAGGGGCGCGGCCGCGGCGCGGCGACCTGCCCGTCGCGAGTGCGCCACCGGCTGGATCCGTCGGCGCCGCAGTCGGTGATGACGATGTCGCCGTCGATCTTCGAGTCGTGGTCGCGCGTGCGAGCGGCGCGACCATGGGTCGCACTGCCGGGACCTACGGGGAGCGGGACGACGTGGTCGAGCTGTGACCGCGCGGCCGGCTGTCCGCGCGACCGGGTGCGGCAGGTGCCGTCGCGAGCGGCGACGAATCGCCTGAGCGGTCCGGGGAGGTAGACCCGGGTGCCGTAGTCGAGCAGGTGACCGGTGACGGGGTCGGTCACCATTCGCCGCGTCGATCCGCAGGAGCCGGCCGAGGGGGCGAGACGATCGACCGGCAGGACGGACTGCGCAGACTCGTGACCGGTCGGCGGCTCCCGGTCGGCCCCCAGGACGAGCGCGACGTGGACGGGCGCACGGGCCGGACCGATCACCCCGGCCACGGCGTCGGCACAGGGCCTACACGCCCGGCGGTGGGCGAGGAACTGGTCGGCCCGGCTGTCGAGGCACTCCATGATCGCGCGGGCGTCCTCCCCCTTGTGCGTGGCGACCACCTGGGCGAGACCGTCGGGCAGCGAACGGAACCGGACTCCCACGTCGTGACGGCGGGCGACGTGTGCGCGGGCTGCCTGGCCGGCCGGGTCGATCGCGGCCAGTGCCCGATTCACCATCCGGCCCACGTGGTTGGACGCCGTTCGCGGCAGTCGTGGGAGCACCCGCACCAGGACAGCGTCGACGACGTCCGGCGCAGCTGCGCCGGCGCGGTGGAGGGCGGCGTGTACGTGGCGGCCCGAGATCTCACCTCTCGCCCACATCTCCCGGACGGGAGCGAGGGAGCCGGCCAGGCTGCGTGCGACGTCGATGTCACGCCTGGCGGCGTCGTCGCTGCAGGTGCGGGCGATCCGCACCTCGAGACGCAGGTGCCGCTCCCGGGCGGCGTCGCCGATCCGCACCTCGAGACGCAGGTGCCACTAAGGGCGGCGTCGCCGATCCGCACCTCGCCGTCCCCGCACCGACCGCGCCCTCCGACGCCTTGTCGAGCAGCGTCACGGCCGACGCCCGAGCCGCCAGCCGTGGCACGCGACCGCGGTCGACGTCCCGAACGGTCCAGCTGAGCGCGATCGGGAAGGCCGGAACCACGGGCCGGCTCACCCGGACGGACCGACCGAGCCACAGCTCACGAGCCCGCCTTGCGCCGACCGCGGCCCGCATCCGTGGCTCGACGCACGACGGCACCGGCACGGGTGGCTGGGTCATAGGTCAACAGTACGTTTGTCGTCTTCCCAGTCAACCCCGAAAACCGTTGCGAGCATTAGGGTTTCGGTCAAGAACATGCCCGTCGATCTCCGCCCGTCGACCTCCGCGCGGGGGCGGATGCGTGACCGCGTCGTCCACGTCCTGCGTCGTTCACCGCCAGTGGCCACGTGGTCCAGCAACGATCAGCGAGACCTCACCGGGTCTCACGGGTTGCGCGGGCCAGACCGGAACATCCCACAGCCGGGCCTATCGCATCACGCTCACGGCTCACCGACTGGTCAACCGCTGCTCGGCAAGCGACGCGAGTGCAGCAGGTCCGACGCGGCTCGGACGTCGACACGCGCCTCTGGTAGCCACCTCCGCGAGGGGACCAGCTACCTGAATGCCGTGCCCGAGTGCGAGGTGTTCGAGCTAGCTGGGCCAGAGAGGGACGCCGTCAGTCACGATGCTCAGCGGGTCGAACTGTGCGCTCGATGACAGCGGGCCCGCGTAGGTGGCATCCACGGCAAGCAGCAAGGCTCGTCGGCCAAGGGGGCGACTGCCTCGTCTTGCGATGTTCCCTCGGCGCGACGGCAAGTGACGGCGGCTCTTCCAGGCTCACGGGGAACTCGCGGAAGCAGCCGACCGGCAGGACGTCAGGTCGGCCGAGGGCTATGTCGACGACGAGGCCGGAGAAGCCGGTTCTCCAGCACGACTCTCTGAGTGCGATCGGCCGTCAAGCCGTGACGCCAACACGCCCAGGACCGAGTCGTCGGTGCTGCTCGGGTGTGTCGTGCGACCCCTGGGTCGGCGTGCTACCCGTCAGCCAGTGCAACTCGTGACACCGACCTCAGAGCAGGACGGCGTCGAGGAGGGCGTGGCAGTGCTCGCGCGTGGTGTCGATCAGCGGGATCGCGGCCTCGGGATCTCCCGGTTCCGCGAGCATCTGGAACTCCGTGCACGCGAGCAGCGCGGCGTCGGCACCGCGATCGGCACACCGGGACACGATGGCGAGCAACGCCCGCCGTGAGTCTTCGGTGACGATGCCGCGGGTGAGCTCCTCGTACACGATCCGCTGCAGCACGGTGCGGTCGTCGGCCTCGGGCACGACGACGACCATCCCACGTTCGCGCAGGCCGTCGGCGTAGAACGGCTTCTCCATCGTGTACGCCGTTCCCAGGAGGGCGACGGTCGTGACCCCCTCGCGCCGAGCCCCGTCGGCGACGGCATCGATGACGTGCACGAGCTCGGCGCCGCCCGCCGCAGCGCGCACGTCGTCGGCGACGAGGTGCATCGTGTTGGCGCAGATGCCCAGGACCTCTGCGCCCGATGCGACGAGCGCGCGCGTGGCGTCGGCGTACTGCCGAGCCAGCACGTCCCAGCGGCCCTCCGCCTGCAGTGCCGCCACCTCGGCGAAGTCCACGGAGTGCAGTAGGATCCGGGGCTGGCGCAGCGGTCCGAGGCGCTCAGCGGTGCCGCGGTTGAGCATCGCGTAGTAGACGCCGGTCGACTCCCAGGACGTGCCGCCGAGCAGGCCGAGTCTGCGCATGGGCAGACGCTACTGCCCCAGCGTCACAACCCCAGGCGTCACAGCCCCTGCAGTCACAACCCCGGGCGTCACGCCCCCGGCGTCGTCGCAGCCGATCCAGCCGCGCGTGCGGTCTTGCGGGCGATGTCCTCGAGGGCGGCGCGCGTGGCGGCCTTGGCCTCATACACCTCGCGACGGTCCTTGAGGACTCTCCCCGGCACGCCGCCCACGATCGACATCGCGGGGACGTCGCCCCGCACGACGGCGTGTGCGGCGAGCACACAGCCGTGCCCGATCGTCGTACCGCGTAGCACCGTTACCTTCGCTCCCACCCAGCAGTCGGGACCGATGCGGACGGGGCTCTTCACGATGCCCTGGTCCTTGATCGGCACGGTGATGTCGTCGTAGACGTGGTCGAAGTCGCAGATGTAGACCCAGTCGGCGACGATCGTGCCGGCGCCGAACTCGATGTCGAGGTAGCAGTTGATGGTGTTGTCACGTCCGAACACGCACTTGTCGCCGACGCGGAGCGTGCCCTCGTGGACGCGCAGCCGGTTCTCCGCCCCGACGTGAACCCAGCGCCCGAGCACGAGCCGGCCGTACCCGGTGCGCGCGTAGAGCTCGACGCGTCTCCCGATGAACACCATGCCCTCGGTGACGACGTCGGGATGGCGCAGACGCAGCACGAACAGGCGCCAGAATCGCAGGAGGTACCAGAGGTCGAACGTCCGGTTGCGCCACATCCAGCGAAGCGAGGCGGCCGTGACGAACTTCGCCTGCCGCGGGTCGCGAGGCGGGAGGCGACGGACGGCACGCCCCGTGGATCCCAACGCCTCCAACAACATGCGCCGATCCTAGCGGTGCGGGCGTAGCGGCTTGGTGCCTGTGACGCACACGTTGTAGAACAGCTCGTCGGGGACGAACCGCGACAGGACGTTCTCATCCAGCCACGACAGCCGGATCCAGCCCTGGTAGGCGAACGTTGCCCAGCCCCAGCCGAGGGCGCCGGGTCGTACCGCAGCCTCGATGGTGCGCACCGGCCAGCCGAACCACGACGCTGTGAGCTCCTCGGTCACGGTCCGCACGTCGAGCGCACCGGCGTCGGAGCACAGGGCGGCGAGACTGTCAGGATCGAAGGTGTGGATGTCGACGACGGACTCCAGTGCGGCGGCGCGCGAGGACTCATCGAGCTCGGCCTTGGGCCGAGCCCATCGCTCCCGCAAGGGAGGGAGCCGGGTGACTCGCGACGCCGCCCACCACGTCAGCTGCGACAGGCGGCGAGCGATTCGGTCGCCCCGGGAGGTCGGCTCGCCGGCGAACACGAAACGGCCACCCGGCTTGAGCACGCGCAGCACCTCGCGCAGGGCGACGTCGAGGTCGGGGATGTGGTGCAGCACCGCGTGGCCCACGACGAGGTCGAACGTGTCCTCGTCGTACGGGATCGACTCGGCGTCCGCGACCCGACCCTCGACGCTGAACCCGAGACCCTCGGCGTTGCGGACGGCAACCTCGACCATCCCCGGGGACAGGTCGGTCACGTGCCCGTGGTCGAGGACGCCGGCCTGCTTGAGGTTGAGCAGGAAGAACCCGGTGCCGCACCCGAGCTCGAGGGCGTTGGCGTACGGCCAGCCGTCGCGTCCGGCCACATGCTCGAACCGACCACGCGCGTAGTCGATGCAGCGGTCGTCGTAGGAGATCGACCACTTCTCGTCGTAGGTGGCCGCTTCCCAGTCGTGATAGAGCACGTTGGCCAGCTTCGGGTCCGTGCGCGCCGCCGCCAGCTGCTCGGCCGTCACCGGCCCTACGCCCGTGGGGACAGCCGGATCTGAGCTCATGGCGGGAGTGTGCCACGACCGCGCTGGCCCGCCCACCGACCGCTCCCGGTCGACCGCGACCGGCCTCCGTTCAGCGGCCGCTGAACGTGGCCTTACCCGGCCCGTGCTCGATGAACGACGCCATCCCGATCTCGCGATCGGTGGTGGCGAACAGCGCCGCGAACTGCACGCGCTCGATCTCCAGGCCGGTCACGAGGTCGACCTCGAGTCCGCGGTCGATGGCCTCCTTCGCCGCGCGCAGGGCGTACGCCGGCCCGGCTGCGAGTGTCTGGGCCAGCGCCACGGCCTCGGCGTACACGTCATCGGGAGCGACGACACGGTCGACGAGACCGATGCGCAGGGCCTCGTCGGCCTTGACGAAGCGCCCGGTGAAGATGAGCTCCTTGGCGCGCGACGGCCCGACGAGCCGGGTCAGCCGCTGGGTGCCGCCCGCGCCCGGGATGATCCCGAGCAGGATCTCGGGCTGGCCGAGCTTGGCGTTGTCGCCCGCGATGCGCAGGTCGCAGCACAGCGCGAGCTCGCAACCGCCGCCGAGCGCGTAGCCCGTGATGGCGGCGATGGTCGGCTTGGGGATACGCGCGACGGCGGTGAACGCGGCCTGCAGCGCCGCGGAGCGGTCGACCATCTCCTGGTAGGACCAGGCGGCCATCTCTTTGACGTCGGCCCCGGCGGCGAACACCTTGGGGCCGCCGTAGACCACGACGGCGCGCACGTCGGCGCGCGTCGTGGCCTCATAGGCAGCGCCCCGGATCTCCTGCTGGACTTGGGCCGACAGGGCATTCATGGGGGGGCGGTCGAGGTGGATGGTCCCCACCCCGTCCTCGACCTCGAAGCGCACGAACTCGCTCACGGTGACCTCCTCGATGCCGGGGCCCCCCCTCGGAGGCCCGCGAACGGGAAGCCTAACGGCGAGGTCCCCCTGCTCACCGCATACGTCCGTGCCGCTGTCGACCACGGCCCGCGCGCGCGCCCCGTCGCCGTCAGCAGTCACCCTCGTGGGACCGCCCGCGACAAGTGGCGGCACAATGTCCCTGCGCCACGGTCCTGCGGCGTCGGGGATGTGGTCGCCCGCAGGTGGCGGTCGTGGTCGAGGAGGAACCGTCGCGATGACGACGTCCCCACCGGGTCTGCCCTCCGAGGGCGTCGTCCGACCCCCCGGAGCCCCCTCCCCCTTGGGAGCGAGCTGGGTCCCCGAGGGCCTCAACCTCGCTGTCAGGGCCCCTAGCGCGGACCTCGTCGAGGCCTGCCTGTACATCGACGGCGACGAGGTGCGGGTCCCGCTCGAGGCACGCAGCCACGGCGTCCACCACGGCTTCCTGCCCGGTGTCGAGGTGGGCACGGCCTACGGCCTCCGCGCGCACGGCCCCTGGGACCCCGACGCCGGACTGCGGCTCAACCCGGCCAAGCTGCTGATCGACCCGTACGCCCGCGCCATCGCGGGCGACGTCGTCTGGTCGGACATCCTGCGGCCCGGCGCTCCCGGCGCTCCTCGGACCCCCGACGGCCGCGACTCGGCCGCGTTCGTGCCCCGCGGAATCGTCGTCGACGACGCCTTCGACTGGGGCGACGACGAGGCACCCGCGACCTCGTGGGGCGAGACCGTCATCTATGAGATGCACGTGAAGGGCTACACGGCTCGCCACCCCTACGTCCCCAACAACCTTCGCGGCACCTATGCCGGCCTCGCGCACCCGGCCGCCGTGGAGCATCTCCTCTCCCTCGGCGTCACGGCGGTCGAGCTGCTGCCCATCCACCAGTCGGTCGCCGAGCCGCCGCTCGCCGAGCGGGGCGTCAGGAACTACTGGGGCTACAGCACTCTCGGCTTCTTCGCGCCGCACGCCGCCTATGCCGCCGACCGCCGCTCCGGGGCGCAGGTGGACGAGTTCAAGTCGATGGTCAAGACGCTGCACGCGGCCGGCCTCGAGGTGATCCTCGATGTCGTCTACAACCACACGGCCGAAGGTGGAGGCGACGGACCGTCCTTGATGTTTCGCGGCCTCGGCGAGCGCGACCACTACAAGCTCATGCCGCACAGCGGGTCGTACTTCGACACGACCGGCTGCGGCAACACCTTCGACGTCGGCGACCTCGACGTCCTGCGGCTGGTCCTGGACTCGTTGCGCTACTGGGTCACCGAGATGCATGTCGACGGCTTCCGCTTCGACCTCGCAACGGCTCTCACCCGCGAGCGCACCGACGTCGACGAGCGCTCACCGTTCCTCGCGGCAGTCCACCAGGACCCGGTGCTGCGCCAGGTGAAGCTCATCGCCGAGCCGTGGGACGTGGGGCCCGGCGGTTACCGCCTCGGGATGTTCGGATCCCCCTGGGCCGAGTGGAACGACGCGTTCCGCGACGACGTCCGCTCGTTCTGGCGCGGCGGCCGGGCCGAGCGGGAGGCCCCCGCGGAGATGGGCTGGCGGCTCACCGGCTCCCAGGACGTCTTCCATGGCCGCTCCCCCGCGGCGTCGCTGAACTTCCTCACCGCCCACGACGGCTTCACGTTGCGCGACCTCGTCAGCTATGACTCCAAGCACAACGAGGCGAACGGCGAGGAGAACCGCGACGGCACCGACAACAACCGGTCGTGGAACCACGGCGTCGAGGGCCCGACCGACGACCCCGAGATCGAGACCCAGCGGCTCAAGACCCTCCGGGCACTGCTGGCGACCCTGCTGCTCTCGACCGGCACGCCGATGATCGTGATGGGCGATGAGATGGGCCGCTCCCAGGGCGGCAACAACAACCCGTACAACCAGGACAACGAGATCTCCTGGCTCGACTGGAACCTCACGCCGTGGGAGGCCGACCTCGTCCGGTGGACGACAGCCCTGCTCAACACCCGGCGCGTCCACCCGGCCCTGCGCCAGACGGAGTTCTTCGACGGACGGACGGTCGCCGAGGGGCACCCTGCCGACCTCGTGTGGCTGCGACCCGACGGCAGCCCGATGTCCGACGCTGAGTGGCACGACCCCGGCACCGAGATGCTCGTGATGGCCCTGTCCGGTGAGCTGTCCACCCGCGACGCCGAGGGGCATCCGCTTCGGGACTCGGCATTCCTCCTGGTGCTCAACCGGGCAGCGGCGCCGATCGATCTCACCCTGCCCGCGACGCCCTACGGCAACCGGTACCGGCGTCTGCTCGACACCGAGCTCGCCCGCCCGGCGACGGAAGGGCCGACGGCTCCCGTCGGCGGCGTCACTCCCATCGCCCCTCGCTCCGTCGCGCTCTTCCGCGTGGAGCACAGCAGCACGTAGGCGGGTCCGCTGGTCAGAGACACGCAGGAGCGCCCGGCCCGAGTGATCGGGCCGGGCGCTCCGTCGTGTGCCTGGCCACCCACCGCCCTAGTAGGTCGGCGCGAACGTCGGGGAGATGTCACCTTCCGTCGTCGGCACGACCGGCAGAGCCTGGAGACCGAGCTCGGCCGGGTCGTGCAGCCCACCGTGCTGGGGCAGCACGCGGATGGTGTACCCGAACGGACCGGTGTCGGTGAGGCTCAGGGTCGTCTCGTACCGCCAGCGGTTGCCCTCGTAGGACTCCGCAGGCGCCAGTGCCGTGAACGTGGGATGCACGATCCGGTCGTTGTGGTCGACCTGACCGCTGACCAGCTCGACGAGGACGTCGATGGTCTCGAGGTCGCCGAGGGCGACGAAGGCACGCACCGTGAGGTCGGACCCGCGTTCGGGCGAGTCACCCACGCCCGAGACCTCGACGTGCTCGACGCGCACCTCAGACCAGGAGGCCTTGACGTGCGCGGCGTACGTCGACAGCTCGCGTGCGAGCGCAGCGTCGTCGGCGAACATGGCCCGGGAGGACGTGGTCGCCGGTGCGTAGAGCTTCCGGACGTAGTCGCGCACCATCCGCGACGCCAGGACCTTCGGTCCGAGGGTCGCCAGGGTGTGCTGGAGCATGGTGATCCAGCGAGTCGGGAGCCCGGTGGTGTCGACGTCGTAGTACCGCGAGGCCACGCTCTTCTCGATGAGGTCGTAGAGAGCGGACGCCTCGAGGTCGTCTCGTCGGTCGGGGTCCGCGACGCCGTCGGCGGTGGGGATCGCCCAGCCGTTCTCGCCGTCGTACCACTCGTCCCACCAGCCGTCGAGGATGGAGAGGTTGAGCCCGCCGTTGAGTGCGGCCTTCATGCCCGACGTTCCGCAGGCCTCGAGTGGGCGCAGCGGGTTGTTGAGCCACACGTCGCAGCCCGGGTAGAGCACGCGTGCCATCCCGATGTCGTAGTCCGGGAGGAAGACGATGCGGTGACGCACCTCGGGGTCGTCCGCGAAATGCACGAGCTGCTGGATGAGCTTCTTGCCACCGTCGTCGGCGGGGTGGGACTTGCCCGCGATGACGAGCTGGATAGGACGGTCGGGGTGAAGCAGCATCGCCTTGAGCCGCTTGGGATCGCGGAGCATGAGGGTGAGTCGCTTGTAGGACGGGACACGACGAGCGAAGCCGATAGTGAGGATGTCGGGGTCGAGGACCTCGTCGATCCAGCCGAGCTCGGCGTCGGACGCACCGCGCTGGACCCACGACTGGCGCAGACGACGGCGGACGTCGAGGACGAGACGTTTGCGCAGCACCCGCTTGGTGCTCCACAGCTCGCCGGCCGGGATCGACCGTGCGGACTCCCAGCCCTCGGTCTCCTCGGCCAGCTCGGTCCCGACCTGGGCCGCGAGGAGGTCGCGGATCTCCCGCGCCACCCACGTCGCGGCATGGACTCCGTTGGTGATGGAGGCGATCGGCACTTCGTCGATGTCGAACCCCGGCCAGAGACCGGCGAACATCCCGCGGCTGACCTCGCCGTGCAGGACGCTCACCCCGTTGGCGCGCTGCCCGAGGCGCAGCCCCATCACGGCCATGTTGTAGACGGTGGGGTCGCCACCTTCGTAGTCCTCGGCGCCGAGGGCCAGGATGCGCTCGACGGGGACGCCGGCGACCGCGTTGTCGCCACCGAAGTACTGCGTCACCATGTCGCGCGGGAAGCGGTCGATTCCGGCGGGAACGGGCGTGTGCGTCGTGAAGACGGTGCCCGCGCGGGTGGCCTGCAGTGCCTCGTCGAACGTGAGGTCCTCGGTCAGCACGAGCTCGCGGATCCGCTCGAGGCCGAGGAAGCCGGCGTGGCCCTCGTTGGTGTGGAACACCTCGGGCTCGGGTGCGCCGGTGATGCGGCTGAACGCGCGCAGAGCGCGGACGCCGCCGACACCGAGGAGCAGCTCCTGCTGGAGCCGGTGCTCGCCGCCGCCGCCATAGAGCCGATCGGTGACATCGCGCTCCGCGGGCTCGTTCTCCTCGACGTCGGAGTCGAGCATCAGCAGCGGGACACGGCCGACGTCGGCGCGCCACACGTGGGCGCGCAGCGTGCGTCCGCCCGGAAGCGCGACGTCGATGACGACGGGCGAGCCGTCGGCCTCGCGCAGCAGCGACAGCGGAAGGCCGTCGGGGTCGAGCACGGGGTAGGTCTCCTGCTGCCAGCCGTCCAGGGACAGCGACTGGCGGAAGTAGCCGGCGCGGTAGAACAGCCCGACGCCGACGATCGGGACGCCGAGGTCGCTGGCGGACTTGAGGTGGTCGCCTGCGAGGATCCCCAGGCCGCCCGAGTACTGCGGGAGGACCTCGGTGATGCCGAACTCGGGTGAGAAGTAGGCGATCGACGCCGGAGCGTCCTCGCCGAGGGACTGGTACCAGCGGTCGCCGGTGAGGTACTCCTGCAGGCCGTCGGCGATCCAGCGGAGGTGACCGACGAAGTCGGCGTCGGCGGCGAGCTCGGTCCAGCGCTTCGAGGTCACCTCGCCCAGCAGCCGGACCGGGTCGTGCGCGACCTGGTCCCACAGCTCGCGGTCGATGCGCGCGAACAGGTCTTGCGTCTCGGGGTGCCAGGACCACCTCAGGTTGGTGACGACGGAGGCCAACGGCTCCAGAGACGTGGGCAGGACTGTTCGGACGGTGAACCGTCGGATCGCTCTCACCCCACCACCCTAGGGGCCGGTGAATCACCGGGGCAGCGCGCACCCGTCGGTTACATGAGTTCCATGGGTTACACGCCGCACGTCAGGCCGTTACGTCGATAGGCTGACGCACGATGCCGCCTCGCCGACGCACGTCGCAGGACGCCTCGGGCCCCTCGACGTCATCCCCAGCCCTTCCCGGTACCGCCACGCCCGCGGCTGCCCGCGCTACGCGCGCGCGACCCGCACCCGATGCGGCACAAGCTCATCCGATCACCGTCGGTCCTGCGGCGGAGCCTCGCCGGCCGCCGAGCACCGGGCGCTACGCGATCGAGGACGTCTCCCCGCTCGTGGCCCACGGCACCCGACCGGTCAAGGCCGTCGTCGGGGAGACGTTCACCGTGGGCGCCACTGTGTTCCGTGAGGGGCACGACGCCGTCGCCGCGACCGTGGTCCTCCGCGGTCCCGGTGGCCTCGAGCACTCCACCCCCATGCGCCCTGCCGGACCCCTCGACCGATGGGTCGCCGAGGTCACACCGGTCGCGGTCGGTGACTGGACCTTCACGATCGAGGCGTGGGGCGACCCCGTCGAGACCTGGCGGCACCGCGCGGAGATCAAGGTCCCCGCGGGCCTCGACGTCGAGCTCGAGCTGCTCGAGGGCGCGGCCATCCTCGACGAGGCCCTCACGGGCCTGCCCCGGGGCAAGCTGCGCGACCCGCTCAAGGTGGCCGTCCACGCGCTGCGCGACACGGCGCGACCGGGCCCCGCACGGCTGGCCGTCGCACTCGATCCGGCCGTCACGCGGCTGCTGACCCTGCACCCGCTCCGTGAGCACGTCACCGAGTCCGCTGCCGTACCGGTCGCGGTGGAACGCGAGCGCGCCCTCGTCGGCAGCTGGTATGAGTTCTTCCCGCGGTCGGAGGGTGCGACGCTCGACCCGCCGCGGTCGGGGACGTTCGCGACTGCGGCCGAACGGCTCCCGGCGATCGCCGCGATGGGCTTCGACGTCGTCTACCTCCCCCCGATCCACCCCATCGGCCGGGTGAACCGCAAGGGTCCGAACAACACGCTCAACCCCGGGCCCGACGACCCCGGGTCACCGTGGGCGATCGGGTCGGCGGATGGCGGGCACGACGCCGTCCACCCCGATCTGGGCACCCTCGAGGACTTCCGGGCCTTCGTGTCCCGGGCCGGCGAGCTCGGGCTCGAGGTGGCCCTCGACCTCGCTCTGCAGTGCGCGCCCGACCACCCGTGGGTCACCGAGCACCCCGACTGGTTCGTGCACCGGGCCGACGGGACCATCGCCTACGCGGAGAACCCGCCGAAGAAGTACCAGGACATCTACCCGGTCTACTTCGACGCCGACCCCGACGGCCTGTTCCTCGAGGTGCTGCGCGTCGTCCATCACTGGATGGACTGCGGTGTCCGGATCTTCCGCGTCGACAACCCGCACACGAAGCCGGTCGCGTTCTGGGAGCGACTGATCGGGGCGATCAACACCAGCGATCCCGACGTCGTGTTCCTTGCCGAGGCGTTCACCCGGCCGTCGATGATGAAGCTGCTCGGCGAGGTCGGGTTCCAGCAGTCCTACACCTACTTCACCTGGCGCAACGACGCGTGGGACATCACCGAGTACTTCCGCGAGCTCTCCGGCCCGCTGTCGGCGTCGATGCGACCCAACGCCTTCGTCAACACCCCCGACATCCTCCATGCCTACCTCCAGTACGGCGGCCCGGCCGCCTTCGCGATCCGCGCGACCCTCGCCGCGACGCTGTCGCCGAGCTGGGGCGTCTACTCCGGCTTCGAGCTCTTCGAGCACGTCGCCGTGCGCCCCGGCAGCGAGGAGTACCTCGACACGGAGAAGTTCCAGTACCGCCCGCGCGACTGGGCTGCCGCCGACGAGGCCGGCACGTCGCTTGCGCCCTACCTCACGGCGCTCAACGCGTGGCGTACCGCGCACCCCGCGCTGCGTCGGCTGCGCAACCTGACCTTCCACGGCAGCAGCAACGACAAGATCATCGCCTACAGCAAGCGCGAGGGCGACGACGTCGTGCTCGTGGTCTGCGTGCTCGACCCGCACGGTGCGCGAGAAGGGGTCCTCGACCTCGACCTCGCGGCTCTCGGCCTGCACCACGGTGACAACTTCGCTGCTCGCGACCTCGTGAGCGGCGAGACCTGGGTCTGGGGTCAGTACCCCTACGTCCGGCTCGACCCGCACGTCCAGGTCGCCCACGTCGTGCACGTCCGAGCCGGAGCCGTGTGACATGCCCAGCACCTCAGACCAGCCCAGCACCCCCGCGCAGCCCAGCGTTCCCGCGCAGCCCAGCGTTCCCGAGCAGCCCAGCGTTCCCGAGCAGCCCGGCGTTCCCGAGCAGCCCGGCGTTCCCGAGCAGCCGGCCAAGGCCATCGGGCCTGCCCGGACCGCCAAGGCGGTGAGCCGGTCCACCCCGGCCAAGGCAGTGACCCGGTCCGCTCCCGCCAAGGCGGTCGAGACGCCCGCGCCCACGACGGCCGTGGGCACAGCGGTTCCGGCCAAGGCGGTCGAGACGCCCGCGCCCACGACGGCGGTCGCGCCGACCGAGCCGGCGGAGCCAGTCGCTCCGGCGACGGAGACGAGGACCGTGAAGCCGGCGAAGGCCGCCAAGCCCGCGAAGGCGGACAAGACCGAGAAGCCGGCGAAGGCAGCCAAGAGCAAGGGGAAGCCCGCGAAGGCCGGTCCGCCGCGACCCGTCCCGGTGAGCACGGGCGACCTCCAGCGGGTGATCGAGGGCCGCCACCACGACCCACACTCGATCCTCGGTCCGCACCCGGCCGACGGCGTCGTCACGATCCGCACGCTCCGCCCGTGGGCGACCTCCGTGACGGTCATCGCACGCGGCGCCGAGGGCGAGACCCGGGTCGCGCTCGGACACGAGCACGGCGGCGTGTTCACCGGGATCCTCGCTGTCACGGAGGTCCCCGACTACCGGCTCGAGGTGTCCTACGGCGACGACACCGCGGTGGTCGACGATCCGTACCGCTTCCTGCCCACCCTCGGGGAGATGGACCTCCACCTCATCGGAGAGGGCCGCCACGAGACCCTCTGGACCGTGCTCGGCGCCCACGAGCACGTGTACGGCTCCTCCCTCGGTGACGTCCACGGCACGGCGTTCGCGGTGTGGGCACCGTCGGCCATCGGCGTCCGCGTCGTCGGCGACCACAATCACTGGGACGGCACGGGAACACCGATGCGGTCGCTCGGCTCGAGCGGCGTGTGGGAGCTCTTCGTCCCTGATGTCGGGTCCGGCACGCGCTACAAGTTCGCCGTCCTCGGGCGCGACGGAGTGTGGCGCACGAAGGCCGATCCGCTTGCGCAGCACACCGAGCACCCGCCGGCGACTGCGTCGGTCGTCTACACCTCGACGTATGACTGGGCCGACTCCGAGTGGATGACGGCGCGTCCCGCCAAGGACCCGTACAACTCCGCGATGTCGACCTACGAGGTCCACCTGGGCTCGTGGCGCCCCGGCCTGAGCTACAGCCAGCTCGCCGAGGAGCTCACCGCCTACGTCGTCGAGATGGGCTTCACCCACATCGAGCTCATGCCGGTGATGGAGCACCCGTACGCGCCGAGCTGGGGTTACCAGGTCACGTCCTACTACGCACCCACGTCGCGATTCGGGTCGCCCGACGAGTTCCGTCATCTCGTGGACCGTCTCCACCAGGCCGGCATCGGCGTCATCCTCGACTGGGTGCCCGCGCACTTCCCCAAGGACGACTGGGCCCTCGCCCGCTTCGACGGGACGCCGTTGTACGAGCACGCCGATCCGCGACGTGGCGAGCAGCCCGACTGGGGCACCTACGTCTTCGACTTCGGACGTCGCGAGGTGCGCAACTTCCTGGTCGCCAACGCCACCTACTGGCTCGAGGAGTTCCACGTCGACGGCCTCCGCGTCGACGCCGTCGCCTCGATGCTCTACCTGGACTACTCCCGCAAGGACGGCGAGTGGAGCCCGAACGTCTACGGCGGACGGGAGAACCTCGAGGCGGTCTCCTTCATCCAGGAGGCCAACGCGACGGCGTACAAGCGGTCTCCCGGTGTCGTCCTGATCGCCGAGGAGTCGACGGCGTGGCCGGGTGTCACGAGGCCCACACACCTCGGCGGACTTGGTTTCGGCCTGAAGTGGAACATGGGCTGGATGAACGACACGCTGCACTACGTCGAGCGTGAGCCGGTCCACCGGCAGTGGCACCACAGCGAGATGACCTTCGCGCTGATGTACGCGTGGAGCGAGCAGTTCTGCCTGCCCATCAGCCACGACGAGGTCGTGCACGGCAAGGGATCGCTGGTGAGCAAGATGCCGGGCGACCGCTGGCAGCAGCTTGCCGGCGTGCGGGCCTACCTCGCCTTCATGTGGGCGCACCCAGGCAAGCAGCTGGTCTTCATGGGCTCGGAGCTCGCGCAGTACGCCGAGTGGAACGAGGACCGCGGCCTCGACTGGTGGCTGCTCGACAACGCCGACCACCGCGGCGTCCAGAAGTGCCTCGCCGATCTCAACCGCGTCTACCGGGACACCCCCGCGTTGTGGAGCCGCGACAACGATCCCGGCGGCTTCGAGTGGATCGACGCGGACGACTCGGCTGGGAACACCCTCTCGTGGCTGCGGTGGGGCAACGAGGGGCAGGTGCTCGCCTGTCTCGCCAACTTCTCCGGCGGGCCGCACGAGAACTACCGCGTCGGGCTCCCCTACGGCGGCACCTGGGACGAGGTGGTCAATACCGACGCCGTGATCTACGGCGGCTCGGGTGTCGGCAACCTCGGCGCGGTCGTGGCCGAGGACGTCCCGTGGCACGGGCTGCCGTTCTCGGCGCTCGTCCGCGTTCCTCCGCTCGGCGCTCTCTGGCTCCGGCCCGCACGACTCGCGGCTGCGGTACCGAGCTCATGACGGAGGCAGAGGGCACCCCGGCGGCCGGTCAGGGTGCGCGGGCATCAGACGGCGACGGTCGCGGTCGGGTCGCGCCCACCGTCTCGGTGGCTCCCGTCGACGCCAGCAACTGGCGCGACTGTGCCGCTCTCGACGTCGAGGGCAGCCAGCACGAGTTCGTCGCGCCGGTGACGCGCTACCTCGCGCTCTGTGCCTATGACGACGGCCCGTGGCACGCCCTGGGGATCGCCACCGAAGGCACGGTCGTCGGATTCGCCATGGAAGCAGTGGATCCGGCTGACGACACGTACTGGATCGGCGGCCTCCTCATCGACGCCGCCCATCAGCACCGCGGTCTCGGCCGCGCCACCGTCGAGGCCCTGCTCCGACGAGCACGCTCAGGTAGCCACGCCGGGGCAGCACTGTCCTACGAACCCGCCAACACGGTCGCACGCACGCTGTACGCGAGCCTCGGTTTCGTCGAGTCCGGCGAGACCGAGGGCCAGGAAGTCGTTGCGCGACGCAGCCTCACGGACTGACCGCCGAGGAACGCCGAGAAGGCCAGCACCGACGTCGCTCCAGCACGCGCCACGGCAACTCGACGGTGCCCTCGACGTTGAGTACGCTTGGGCGTAGCGCTGGCACACTCCACTGTGTCGCGTGACGCGGCCTGGAACAGGGGGTGAGCAACGTGAGCAACGAAAGCCCCGAAAGCAACGTGACCGACGACTGTGTGTTCTGCGACCTGATGGAGACCGGCGCGGCGCGCTGGGTCTCGCGCGACGGTGATGCGGTGGCCTTCCTGCCGCTCCCTGACGCCTCGCTTGCCCCTGGGCACACACTCGTCGTCCCGAGGGAGCACTGCGTCGGCGTGCTGGATGCGAGCGTCGACTCGCTCGCGGCAACGATGAGGCTGGTTCAGCGGGTGTCCCGCGCGATGTCGGAAGCACTCGGGGCGACGGGAGTCGTCGTGCTCAATGCGAGCGGTCCGTACTCGGGGCAGTCGGTGGCCCACCTCCACTTCCACGTGGTGCCGTGCTGGCCCGACGACAAGGCGGAGTTCTGGCCGACTGGCCGCTCCGCCCACTCGCCCGTTCCTGACGTGCATGAGCTGCTCGCCCCACTGCTGGGGTAGGCCAACCGCACCGCACCGCACCGCACCAGTCAGGGGATCACCGGCGGGCCGCTGGGGACACTCCCCGTGCCAGCGATGCCCGCGAGGTGGACCTTCTGCCCGTCGGAGGTGACCCCGAAGCTCAAGTACAGGTCGCCGTTGCCCTTCGTCCAGCAGAAGCCAGCAGGGGCTGAGGCAGCGACGCCGGGGAACGCGTCCCTCGCCGGCTCGAAGCCCGGGCCCTGCTTCATCGCCCGAAGCTCGCCGACGGTGGTCAGCGGCCCAGCCGACACCACGTTCCCGGCCCCGAGCGCGAGGGCGCACATCGGCGCGACGTCCTGGCCGGTGCTCCCGGACTGCTGGGCGTTCGTCGGCTCGATCTGCGACGGTGCCGAACCCGACGGCGCAGCCGAGCACGCTGTGAGCAGGACAGCACCCGCTACCACCATCGAGATCCTCGCTCCCGAGCCCCTGCGCGGCTTCGACGCCCTTGCGCGCGTGCGGCTCAGGCAGAGTTCCCGGGACGCCGGCACCAGATCTACGTCCACGTCGTTCCGGCCGTGGAACTCAGTGGGGTGCGTCGCCCTCACCGCCCTCGAGGGCCTGGGCAAGGGCTCGGCAGACGGCGTGGTTGTCGAGGTGCCAGTCCTCGTTGTCGGGCATCGACCAGGACGACTGCACCGCGACGACCACCTGGCGCGGGACGTCGACGTAGAGCATCTGGCCGTGGATCCCGATGCCGCACACGACGTCCGGGTCGATCCCCGGCCGGTACCAGAACGAGCGGTAGGCACCGTTCGGGAACATCTCGGCGAAGTCGCCGGCCGCCCAGTGCTCGTGGACGCCGCCGTGCAGGAGGTCCACGACGAACGCGGCCGGGACGATCCCTGCACCTCCCTCGGCCACGATCAGCCCGAGCCGCGCGAGGTCGCGGGGGATCGTCGACATGCCGCCGGCCGCCCGAGGCGTGCCCTCGCGATCGACGGTCACCTCGGCGTCGGCCTCCGCGCCTAGCGGTATCCAGAGGTACGTCGACACCGCTTGCGCCCAGGTCGTTCCGGCGGCGCGGGCGCACACCCAGCCGAGCATGTCGGTCGTCGGCGAGAGATAGCGGAAGCGTCGACCGTGCTCCCCGTCTGGCGCACGCGACGCCAAGAACGCCTGCAGCGCAGGCGCATCCGCCGGAGCGGGGCACCAGCCCGCCGCGTTCCGGTAGGCCGTGACATCAGGGCCGGGCGAGTAGTCCTCCACGAACGCATACGACGCCTCCATGTCGAGGAGGTGACGCAAGGTCGCGTTGCCGAAGCCGCTCGGCGCCACCTCAGGCACGTAGTCGACGACCTGAGCCGACAGGTCGAGCAGGCCTGCTCCTGACAGGGCACCGGCAAGCAGCCCGGTGACCGACTTCGTGACGCTGAAGTTGAGGTGCGGCTCGGTGTCGCCGATCCCGTCGCCCTGCCACTCCAGGACGACGTCGCCGCGGTGGAGCACCACCAGCGAGTCTCGTTCCTGCCGCACCAGCAGGTCCTCCACGCGGGTCGCGCCGTCGTGCGCCTCAAGGACGACGTCGAGCAGCTCGGGTACCGGACGCACGGGCAGCTCGCGAACGACCGGGCCACGGGCGATGCGCTCGGTCGGGACGAGCTCGCGCACGTGCCGGAAGGACCAGCGCACGTGCTCGGGCTCGAGCCAGGTGGCCAGCGTCGCCCTGTTGGTCATAGATCTCCTTGTCGCGCCGGGGACTCACCGCGCAGCGAGGACGCCGTCGCACAGGGAGACCGTACCGAGTCAGGGCTCGTTGTGACGGCCCTCACCCGTCGTCCGGGAACTCCCGGACCAGTGACCCGATCGTGACCCATCGCCTCGATTTCTGTGCCGACTGTCGTTGATTTCTCATGATGCGCACAGGATTCGGGCGTCACATCGTGGGTAGGGCGGTCAAGGGACGCCGTCAGACCGGGAGGCACGACATGGCCAGCACGGACTCGAACACCCACGACCCGTACGGGACGTCGCCCTCGGGCGAGGACCCGTCGCGTCTCGACGCCTGGAGCTCCCCCCTCTGGGGAGACCCGCACACCGTCGGCGGGGTCTGGAACGACACCCCCGACTCCCCCGCCCCGACGTTCGCTCCCCCGCTCCCCCTGCGTCCGCCGCGACGCCGGAGCAACCGGTCGCGACTGCTCATGGGCGCCGCAGCCATGCTGGCAGCTGTGCTCGTCGGCGTCGGCGTCGTGCGGGCGCTGCCCAGCGGCAGTGACACCTCGGTGGCCTTGCCGTCGTCCTCGTCCGCGTCGGCCACACCGTCGCCCCCGCCGCCCCCGGCGAACCCGCTGCCGGGCGTGACCGAGGACCCCGGCCTCGGCCAGGGCGTCCTGCCCGGCACGGGCCAGGACCAGCTCCCCGACCAGCTCCCGGGCCAGAGCGCGCCGTCCGTGTCCCCCACCACCCTCGACCCCGCGGCCGCGGCCGTAGCACCCGGCCTCGTGAACATCACGACGACCGTCGGCTACGACGGCGCCCAGGCCGCAGGCACCGGCGTCGCCCTCACCAGCGACGGCGTCATCCTCACCAACCACCACGTCATCGCCGGCGCGACCGCCATCCGGGTAGCGGTCGCCGGGACGACGAAGTCCTACACCGCTGATGTCCTCGGCTACGACGCGACGCACGACATCGGCGTCATCAAGCTCCGTGACGCCTCCGGACTCACGACGGCACCGCTGGGCGACTCCTCCACCGTGAACGAGGGCGACGCCGTCATCGGTCTCGGCAATGCCGGCGGAGCCGGCGGCTCGCCGATCGCCGCGGCCGGGTCCGTGACCGGGCTCGGCAAGTCGATCACGGCCCTCGACGCGGAGAACGGCACGTCCGAGCAGCTCACCGGCCTCATCGAGACCGACGCCGACATCCAGCCCGGTGACTCCGGTGGCGCGCTCGTCAGCTCCGAGGGCAAGGTCATCGGCATCGTGACTGCCGGCTCGGTGGCACCGTCGTCGTCGCGGTCGCAGGCGACCACGACCACCGACGGCTACGCGATCCCGATCAACGAGGCCCTGGCGATCGGCCAGGACATCCGCGACGGCAAGGCCTCCAGCACCGTCCACATCGGCGCCAGCGCCTTCCTCGGCGTCTCGGTCACCTCCACCGGTCGCACCACGACCGCGGCCGGCGTCACGATCAGCGGCGTCGTCACCGGCTCGGCCGCCGCGAAGGCGGGTCTCGCCGCCGGCGACACCATCACGGCGATCGACGGCGCGAAGGTCGCGTCGAACACCGCCCTGCGCGCTGCCATCGCCCCGCACCACCCGGGCGACACCGTGTCCGTCAGCTGGACCGACACGACCGGCCGGGCACAGACGCACGACGTCACCTTCGGCCAAGGGCCGGTCGCATGACCGGCCACGAGGAGCACGTCGCCGAGACCAGCAGCAGCCCGCACGACAACGGCACCCGCTACGGCGAGCCGTCGCACCCCGACCCCGCACCACTGGAGACCCCCGTGACCGCCTCCGTCGACCGGCCCCTGCCCGACCTGACCCTCGACCAGTCGCTCGACCCGTCCCTCGGCCAGCAGTACGCCGCACCGGCACCGACCGCCACCGAGACCGCTGTTCTCCTCGAGGACGCACTGACCCAGGTCCGTCGCGTCGTCGTCGGCCAGGACCGGCTCGTCGAGCGGGTGATGGTGTGCCTACTCGCCAACGGCCACTGCCTCATCGAGGGCTTCCCCGGATTGGCCAAGACACTCACGGTCTCGACCATGTCGCGGGTCGTCGGCGGATCGATGACGCGCATCCAGTTCACTCCAGACCTCGTCCCGGCCGACCTCGTGGGCACGCGCATCTGGCGACCCTCGACCGAGGACTTCGACATCGAGTGGGGTCCGATCTTCGCCAACCTCGTCCTCGCCGACGAGATCAACCGGGCGCCCGCCAAGGTGCAGTCGGCGCTGCTCG
Source organism: Candidatus Nanopelagicales bacterium (assembly GCA_038206635.1). Classification (GTDB taxonomy): domain Bacteria; phylum Actinomycetota; class Actinomycetes; order S36-B12; family CAIYMF01; genus Longivirga. Next base: position 83,384 of record JBBRAQ010000003.1, read on the forward strand.
AGGCGATGGCCGAGCGCCAGGTCAGCATCGGCGGCCACACCCGGCCGCTCCCGTCCCCCTTCGTCGTGCTCGCGACGCAGAACCCGCTCGAGTCCGAGGGCGTGTACGCGCTGCCCGAGGCGCAGCGGGACCGCTTCCTCATGCACGTCGTCGTCCCCCACCCGACGTATGAGGAGGAGACAGCGATCGCGTCCCGCATGAGCGTCGCCGCGCCGCAGGGCGAGCAGGTGCTCACGACCGAGCAGCTCCTCGAGCTGCAGGTGCTGGTGTCCGAGGTCTTCATGCACGACGCCGTGCAGGACTACGCCGTCCGGCTCGTCATGGCGACGCGCGACCCGGCCCGCTGGGGCTTCGAGGACCTCGTGCCGCACATCGCCCTCGGCGCGAGCCCACGCGGGACGATCGGTCTGCTCGCCGCTGCTCGCGCGATCGCGGTTCTCCGCGGACGGCGCTTCATCGTGCCGCAGGACGTGTTCGACGTGGCACCCGAGGTGCTGCGCCACCGAGTGACTCTCTCCTACGACGCGCTGGCAGAGGGTGTGCAGGCCGACGACGTCATCCGCACGATCCTGTCACGCGTCGCGGCGCCGAGGGTCACGTCGCGTCCTGGCCCGACGGCAGCCGTCCTGGTCGACGGTGCGACGTCGGAGACCACGCCCTACCGGATCGCGGGATGAGCGGGTACGCCACCGTCGTCTCCGTCCTGGTCCCTGAGGTCGCGTCCCGCTCCGACGTCCTGCGACGTCTTGAGCTCGACGTGCGGCGCAGGATCGAGGGACGAGCGAGCGGTGACCATGCGACCCTCGCCGTGGGACCGGGGAGCGAACGTGCCGGAGCCCGTGCCTACGGGCCAGGCGACGACGCACGGCTCATCGACTGGAACCTCACGGCGCGGTCGTCGGAGACGTTCGTCCGCCAGACCGAGGCTGATCGCGAGGCCGAGCTCTGGATCGTCGCGGACCGTTCCGCGAGCCTGGACTTCGGCACGGCGAACTCGGAGAAGCGCGATGTCGTCCTCGCCGCCGCCGCTGCGTTCGGCATGCTGCGCCTCGGCGGCGGGAACCGGATCGGCCTCGTCATCTCCGGCACCGACCGGCTCCAGCACCGGCCGGCCAGGCAGGGCCGCGCTGCGCTGATGGCCGCGCTCGCCACCCTCTACGACACTCCCCGCCAGGACCGTGGTCCGTCCGACGCCGCCGACCTCGGTGCGGGGTGCCGGTGGCTCCTCGGTGCCGCACGACGCCGCGCGCAGGTCGTCGTGATCAGCGACTTCCTCGACGGCGACCGGTGGCAGCGTGAGATGCGCCTGCTGGCGCTGCGCCATGAGGTCGTCGCCGTGCACGTCACCGATCCGCGCGAGCTCGAGCTCGCCGACGTCGGGATCCTCGGCGTCGTCGACGCGGAGACCGGGCGTCAGCGCTACGTCAGCACGAGCTCGTCGGCCCTGCGCGAGCGCTTCGCCACGGCGGCGCGGGAGCGCACTGCCGCGATCAGCGCGTCGGTCCACGGCGCCGGTGCGGAGTACCTCGCCCTCTCGACCGACCGAGACTGGCTGGCCGACACCGTCACGTTCGCCTCGCGACGCCGCACCCTGCGCGCGCCATCGCCGAACGCCGTCCGCACTCCCTCCGTCGCGCCGCTCCGCGCGACGTCCGCATCCCAACCGGAGTTGGTTCCGAGATGAGCTTCCTGTCCTCCTGGCGCCTGCTGCTGCTGGTGGCGCCGATCGCCCTGCTCGTCGCGTACATCGCCATCCAGCGACGTCGCCACGAGCAGGTCGTTCGGTTCACGAGCGTCGCGATGCTCGACTCCATCGCTCCTCGTCGCTCCGGTTGGCAGCGCCACGTCGCACCCGCCGCGGTGCTGGGCTCGCTCGTCGTCATGACGCTCGCGTTCGCCCAGCCGGCGATGGCGACGGCGACGCCGCGCGACCGCGCCACGATCGTGCTCGCGCTCGACACCTCGGCGTCGATGTCCGCGACCGACGTCTCCCCCTCGCGGCTCGAGGCCGCGGAGAAGGAGGCGAGGTCGTTCATCTCCGGCCTGCCCGACGGCGTGCAGGTCGGGCTCGTGACGTTCGACCGGTCGGCGCGGCTGCTCGTGCCTCCGACGAAGGACCACGCGGCCCTGCTCGCAGCCCTGGGCAACCTCCCGGTCGGTCCTGGCACGGCCACGGCGGACGGGATCACGACGTCGCTGTCGGCGATAGCCGGAGTGCCCCAAGGCGACAGCGGCACGCCGACACCGGCCGCCATCGTGCTCATGAGTGACGGGACACCGACTGTGAGCGACGGCTCGGGGACGCCCACCGAGGCCGCCACGGCGGCCGCCGCGAAGGCCAAGGACGCCGGCGTCCCGATCGACACGATCGCGTTCGGCACCGACGCGGGAACCGTCTCGGTCCAGGGCCAGGACGTGCCCGTGCCCATCGACTCGGCCGCCATGGAGTCGATCGCACGTGAGAGCGGGGGCCGTTCGTTCACCGCGGCGACCTCCGACCAGCTCGGCTCGATCTATGACCAGATCGGCCGCGATGTCGCCTACGAGGTCACGACCCACGAGGTCACGGCCGCGTTCGCCGGAGTCGGTCTGCTCATCGCCATCGGTGCCGCTGTCGCGGGGCTCGTCTGGACCCAGCGACTGATCTGACAGCGGCCCATCGCCAACCGCGGGCAGCCAACCCCGGCGGACGCTCGGCCACCCCGAGACGTGACGTCAGCACGGCCCTGGGCCGTTGCTGACGCCACGTCTCGGGATCTGCCCGACCGACAGTGGACGGGCAGCCGGACATGGCACGCTGTCGCCCATGTCTGCGACGCTCAGCACCACGCCCGCTGCCGACGGCTACCGCATGCCCGCGGAGTGGGACGACCACGCTGGCTGCTTCCTCGCCTGGCCCGAGCGCACCGACAACTGGCGCGACGGCGCCAAGCCCGCACAGCGCACCTGGCGCACGCTGATAGAGACGATCGCCACAGCCGAGGACGTCACCGTCCTCGTCTCCGCCAGGCAGTACGCCGTCGCCCGGGGGCTGCTCCCCGACCACGTGCGCCTCGTCGAGACCAGCACCAACGACGCGTGGATCCGCGACACCGGCCCGAGCTTCGTCGTGAACGACGCCGGTGACGTACGCGGTGTCTCTTGGTCGTTCAACGCCTGGGGCGGCCTGCGCGGCGGCCTCTACTTCCCGTGGGACGCGGACGATCTCGTCGGTCCGAAGATCTGCGACCTCGAGCGCTTACCGGTCTATCGCCCGGAGCTGGTGCTCGAGGGCGGCTCGATCGACATCGACGGGTTGGGCACCGTCCTCACGACCGAGGAGTGCCTGCTCAACCCCAACCGAAACCCCGACCTCGACCGCGGGCAGATCGAGAGCCTGCTGCACGCGCACCTCGGTGCTTCGAAGGTCATCTGGCTGCCGCGCGGGGTCTTCCTCGACGAGACGGACGGGCACATCGACAACTTTGCCCGCTTCGCCTCCCCCGGCGTCGTGATGCTGACCTGGACCGACGACGTCGACGACCCGCAGTACGAGCGGTCCGCCGAGGCGCTCGTGATCCTGGAGTCCGAGACCGATGCGACCGGCCGCCCGCTGGAGATCGTGAAGATCCACCAGCCCGGGCCGCTCACCTTCACCGAGGCCGAGGCTGCCGGCGTCGACTCCGTCCCCGGCTCGCAGCCGCGCGTCGCCGGTGAGCGCCTCGCCGGGTCCTACGTGAACTCCTACATCGGCAACGGCATCGTGGTGCTGCCGGTCTTCGACGACCCGCACGACGCGGCCGCGATCGCGACCTACGAGCGGCTGTTCCCCGGCCGCCGCGTCCTGACCGTCCCCGGACGCGAGATCCTGCTCGGCGGCGGCAACGTGCACTGCATCACCCAGCAGGTCCCCAGCGGCCGCTAGCCCGACTGCGGATCGAAGGCTCGGACGGTTCGCGCACTCGGGGTGCCGCCGGGCGTCGAGGGATAGCGCGGTGAGAGGATCGGGGTCGATCCGACAGGTGGTTCTCTGATGACTGAAGCGACGCCGACCATCGCGACTCCGTCACATCCTCCCCTGACTCGGTTCGCGTGGCTGTCCATCGCCGCGGCCATCCTCACGATCGGCCTCAAGACCGGCGCCTACCTGCTGACCGGTTCGGTCGGGCTGCTGTCAGACGCTGCCGAGTCCGTCGTGAACCTCGTCGCCGCGATCATCGCGCTCGTCGCGCTGACCGTCGCTGCCAGGCCGGCCGATGACAAGCACCACTACGGGCACGGCAAGGCGGAGTACTTCTCCGCGGGCATCGAAGGCCTGATGATCTTCGTGGCCGCGGCGTTCATCCTCGTGACCGCCGTCCAGCGGCTGCTCAACCCCCAGGAGCTCGAGCACCTCGGACTGGGCCTCGCGGTGTCGATCCTGGCCACGGCCATCAACGGCGGCGTCGGCTGGCTCCTGATCCGCACCGGGCGGCAGTACCGCTCCGCGACGCTCATCGCCGACGGCAAGCACCTCATGACCGACGTGTGGACCTCCGTCGGCGTGGTTGTCGGCGTCCTCCTCGTGGCCGTCACCGGGTGGCTACCGCTCGACGCGATCGTGGCCATCGCTGTGGCCCTCAACATCCTGGTGATGGGCGGGCGCCTGGTCGCCTCGTCGACGTCGTCGCTGCTCGACGCAGCGCTCTCCCCCGCGGACGTCGCCCTGCTGACCGCCGTCCTGGACAAGTACCGCAGCGACGACGTCGCGTTCCACGGCCTGCAGACACGAGAGAGCGGGCGGACGCGCTTCGTGTCCTTCCACGTGCTCGTGCCGGGCGCGTGGTCGGTGACGCGGGCCCACGACCTCGTCGAGCTCGTCGAGGCCGACGTTCGGTCCGCCCTCGAGGGGGTGCTCGTCACCACGCACATCGAGCCGCGTGAGGACGAGAGGTCCTACCAGGACTTCACCTACGACAGCACGCCGTCGAACGAGGCCTGAGCGAGCGGCGCGGCACCGAGCGGAGCGGAGCGGCGGCGGATCGGCGTCGACCAGCGGGCCAGCGGGCTCAGAACAGTGCGTTGGCGAGCGCGGTTCGTGCCTTGCCGACGCGCGGATCGGCCTCGCCGACCAGGGCGAACATCTCGACCAGCCGGTCACGGGCGGCCGCGCGCTCGTCACCGGACGTGTGGCGCACGAGCTCGATGATGCGGGCGAAGGCCTCGTCGGCGCGACCGCTCAGCAGTTCGACGTCAGCTGCGAGCGCTTGTGCTTCAAGCGAATCCGGCTCGGCCTCAGCGGCGGTGAAGGCAGCGGTGTCGTCGACTCCGTCGGTACGTCGCAGGAGGTCGACCTGGGCGAGGCCGGCGGTCGCATCGAGGTCGGTCGGCGAGGTGACGAGGACGGCGCGGTAGGCGGCCTCGGCGGCGTCCCAGTCACCCGCCTCGATCGCGTCGTAGGCGGCGTCGTAGTTCGGGTCGACCTCGGGCTCGGGCTGCGTCGGCACGGCTGTCGCGTCGAGGTCGACGCGTCCGCTGACCCCGTTCGCGGCGGCAACACGCAACACCTCGTCGAGGAGCTGGCGCATCTGCGCCTCCGGCACAGGACCCTCGAACAGTGCCATCGGCTGACCCTTGATGACGGCGAAGACGGTCGGGATCGCGGTGGCCTGGAGCGCCTGGGCGATACGAGGAGACGTATCGACGTCGACCCTGGCCAGCAGCCAGGTTCCGGCGTCCTCGGTGGCGAGCGCCTCAAGGACGACGGAGACGCTGACGGAGGCCTCGTGGGTGGGGGCACCGAGGTCGAGGACGACGGGCACCTGGAACGAACGATCGAGCACCTCGGCCTGGAAGCCGGCCTCGGTGACCTCGACGACGAGGGACACGGGCGGCGGGACGGCGCCTGACGCAAGCCGCTGCTCAGCGGCCGCCTGGGCCTCACGGGCCGCGGCGACGGCGGCGAGGTCGACAGCCCCGCGCAGCGGGACGGGGGACGAGGGGATCGATGTGCTCACGGTGTCATTCTCACACCCACCGTGGGAGCCGGCTCCCGCCGGTCTCCCACGTCCCGCGGGTGCAGCGGGCGAGAGTCGGGGCTCAGAAGCTCATCTGGAGCGTCTGGGTCGCGACCACGATCGCGGTGACGCCGAGGGCGGCAAGAGCGCCGACCCCACCGGCGAGGAACGGGGCGTAGTCGATCCGGCGGACGGCTGCCGAACCGGAGTCGGCGGTCTCGGAGACGGCGTGATGGGTGCGGATCGGTGCGGTGGCTGCCATGACGGCTCTCCTTCGAAAGAATTACTCTACGCTCCGTATCGTATTTGACGACCCCGGTGAAGTCCAACCAGGGCGCCACCTACCCCCGATATCCGGGGCAGCGTGGGAGAGTTGCCGGTGCGATGAGCCTCCTCACCCCACGTGCCGACGTCGGCGCCCCACGCCGCCGCGGGCGCGGACGTCCGCGGTCCACGGTCGCGGACGAGGCGATCCTCGACGCCACCCGCGCCGTGCTCGCCGAGGACGGCTGGGCCGCCCTCACCGTCGAAGGCGTCGCGGCCCGCGCCGGGGTGGCCAAGACGACCGTCTACCGCCGCTTCGCCTCACGCGCGGACCTCGCGGTCGCCGCCGTCGCCCAGCTCGTCGCGGCCGCCCGCACCGCGCCTGGCAGCGGGGCGTCGGAGGACATCCGGAACGCGATCACCGCCTGCGCCGACGTCTATGGGCGGCCGGCCGCGCGCGCTGCCTACCTCGCCGTCGTCGCCGAGGCCGGACGCGACCCGGTGCTGCGCGAGGCGGTGGAACGCCAGGTGATCCAGCCGGCGCGGCAGATCGTCGCCGACGGGCTCAGCCGCGCCGTCGAGCGCGGGGAGATCACCCGCGAGCTCGCAGACGCCCGCACCGACCTGCTCTACGACGTCCTCGCCGGAGCACTGATCCACCGGGTGCTCGTGCGCGAGGCCGAGGTCGACGACGACTTCATCGAGACCCTGACGCGCGCGGTCCTCGTGGCGCTCAACGTCTCGGGCCCGGAACCGACCAGGCCTGACGCCGCCCCCGCCTCGCCGGAGCCCCCTCAGAGGAAGTAGAGGCGGCTGAGCGGGACGTTGTCGACGGGGTCCATCGCGAGCCGTTCCCCGTCGAGGCGGACGCCGTCGCCCGTCGGGTCGACGACGACGCTCGCCGACGCGCGATGCCGCACCATGGCCGCGAGCCCGACGTCGCGGCAGCCCCGTACGGCTACCCGACGGCGCCGGGTCGGGAAGACGTCGGCACCGGCGTCGACCGCCGCGGAGCTGGTGAACAGCACGGCAAGGTCGACCGCCGCTCCCCCGATGCCGCCGAACTGCGCCGAGATCTGCCGGGGCTCCGCCACGTCGATGACGGAGTTGGGATCACCGACGGTGCCCCAGGCAGGGAGCCCCGACTTCAGGACGAGGTAGGGCTTGGCACCGAACGTGGCCGGGGACCACAGGACGATGTCGGCCAGCCGGCCCGGCTGCAGCGACCCGACCTCGTGGGAGAGCCCGTGCGCCAGGGCGGGGTTGATCGTGAGCTTGGCCAGGTAGCGCAGCACGCGGTCGTTGTCGTGCGGCGCGTCGTCGTCGACGGGCTTGAGGACCGACGCGAGCTGGAAGGTGCGGCGCACGGTCTCCCCCGCACGTCCCATGCCCTGCGCGTCGCTCGAGGTGATCGGGATGACGCCGCGGTCGTGCAGGACGTTCTCGGCCGCCATCGTGGCCGCGCGGACCCTCGCGCGGACTATCTCGGCGTCGCTGGGCAGATCCGCCTTGAGTGCGTGGACGCTCATGATCATGGCGAAGTGCTCGGCGACGGCGTCCCGGCCGAAGGGCAGGGTCGGGTTCGTCGAGGACGCCAGCACGTGTGGCACCCCGGCGAGGCGCAGGACGTCGGGGGTGTGCCCGCCGCCGCAGCCCTCGACGTGGTACGCGTGGAACACGCGCCCGTCGGACACCGCCAGGGTGTCGTCGACGGACAGCCCTTCGTTGAGCCCGTCGGTGTGGACCGCCACCTGGACGTCGTGCTCCTCCGCCACGGTGAGGCAGGTGTCGAGCGAGCGCAGGTGCGCGCCGGTGTCCTCGTGGACCTTGAAGCCGCACACCCCGGCCTCGAGCCCCTCGACCATGGTGCCGCGACGCGACGCCGAGCCGCGCCCGAGCAGACCGACGTTGATGGGGTAGGCGTCGAAGGCGGCGTAGGCCGATCGCAGCGGCCCCGCGGCGTTGACACCGACGCCCCAGAACGGCCCGAACTCCTGGCCGATGACGGTCGTGACGCCCGAGGACAGCGCCGCCTCCATCACGCGCGGCGACAGCAGGTGCACGTGGGTGTCGACCGCGCCGGCTGTGGCGATGAGCCCCTCGCCGTTGATGACGATCGTGCCGGTGCCGATGACGAGGTCGACGTCGTCGGTGGTGTCGGGGTTGCCCGCCCGGCCGACCCCCGCGATGCGACCGCCGCTGATGCCGATGCTGGCCGTGCGGATCCCGAGCACGGCGTCGAGCACGAGCACGTTCGTGATGACGACGTCACACGACTCGCGTGTCGTGACGGCACGCAGGCCGATGCCGTCGCGGCCGGTCTTGCCGAAGCCGAGGAGGAACTCGTCGTCGTCGGGCTGGCTGTGCGCCTCGACCTGGACGACGAGACCGGTGTCACCGAGGTGCACCCGGTCGCCGGTGCGGGGACCGTAGACGTCGGGCTGGGCGGCAGGGTTGCGCGTCATGACTGCACCTCAGGGTGGGCGGCGAGGTACTCGCGCACGCGGGTGACCGCGCGCTCAGGATCGGGAACGACGTCGTCGGTTGCGGGTGCCCGCGTGTCGAGAAAGCCGGTGGCGCGCAGGAGCTCCAGCGCCCGCACCTTCGCGCCAGGCGCGTCGAGCGGGCCGTCGACGAGGCCGGCGACACCGATGACCACGCGCCTCCCGCGGATCGGGACCACGCGCACCCGCCGGCTCTCACCGGGTGCGAACGTGGTGCTCGCTCCGGCCGGGATGTCGAGGTGCCGGCCGTAGGCGGCCTCCCGGTCGAAGGCGAGGCGCGGGTTGGCTTCGAGGAAGTGGAAGTGGCTGGTCACCGCGATCGGGACGCTCGCGGTGTTGGTGACCTCGATCTCGAGGACGCCGAGGCGCATGCTGCGGGCGCCGTCGTCCGAGGGGTCGGCATCGGGATCGGCCGCCACCTCGATCGCGCCGGGCGCCCGTGAGCCGAGGGACCCACCGCCGATCGGGTCCGGGACGACGACGAGGCGGGTGCCGTCATCGAAGAGTGCTTCGACCTTGACGTCGACCAGCACGTCGGCGACGCCGGGAAGCACGTCGTCCGGGCCGAGGACCGAGCGGCCGATCTCGAGCGCCTCGTGATGGCGCAGCCCGTCGCGCGCCGCCTCCGCGACGGCGTCGGCGATGAGGGCGGTCGCCTCGGGGACGTTGAGCCGCAGTCCGCGCGCGCGCCGGGCGCGGGCGAGCTCGGCGACCGTGAACAGCAGGAGCCGGTCACGCTCGGAGGGGGTGAGTTGCACGCGGCCCATCCTGGCAGCAGCGCAGCCGCCGCGCGGCCGTGCGGCGTGGCGCGTCCCGGCTCTACGTGCAGTTGGCTGACGGTCGTCACCGAGTCGCTGGTAGCGGTGGTCCTGCGCGGGAACGGGCCGCCTAGGGTCGTCCCTCGTGGACTGGAACCTGCGCAGCTGCTCACGGCACGGCCATGCGACGTACGCCCCCGACGAGCCGGCCCTGCGTGAGCGGCTGCACGTGTCGACCCCGGCCGGTGAGGCGTGGCGCTGCCTGCGGTGCGGCGCCTACGCCGTCGGCGACCCAGCGGGCAGCGGCCCGGCCGACGCGGCCCCCGAGGTGCCGCGGGGGAGGCTGCTGCGCGACCGCGTGATCATGCGTCTCCTCGCCACCGAGCGCGGGTTCAAGGCGGTGCTGCTGCTCCTGCTCGGCCTGGGCATCCTGCGCTTCCGCGGCCAGAAGGACGCGCTGGAGAACGCCTACCAGCTCGATCTCCCGCTGCTGCGGCCCTTCGCCGAGCAGATCGGGTGGAACATCGACGGCTCGTTCCTCACCCGGTGGATCGAGGAGGCGCTCGGTCTGTCCCAGACGGCGCTCGTGTGGATCGCCGTCGCTGTCTTCGCCTACTCCGCGCTCCAGGCTGCGGAGGCGGTCGGGCTGTGGATGGTGAAGCGCTGGGGCGAGTACCTCGCCGTGGTGGCGACGAGCGTGTTCCTCCCCTTGGAGATCCACGAGCTGCTCAACCGGGTGACCGTGCTGCGGCTGCTCGCGTTCCTCGTCAACGTGGCCGCCGTCATCTGGCTGCTCTACAGCAAGCGGCTCTTCGGCCTGCGCGGCGGCGGCGCGGCCTACCACGCCGAGCACGCCGAGGAGAGCCTGCTCACCGTCGAGCGTGCAGCCGTCGACGTCTGAGGACCTCCTCGTTCCGCATCGCCGTCGTCGCCCGGTCCAGCGTCGCTCGTGGGGCAGCGGCGAGCGGTGACGTGCTCCGGACCCGATGAGCTGCAGCGGCGCGCCGCGGAGGGTGTGCCAGGTCCAGGACGATCCGCCGCGGCCTCGCCGGGATGGTCGGCGTCGCCCTCGTCCCGGCCTGCGGCTCGGAGCGGAACGGTGGCAGTGCCTCGCCGGCAGCGCCCTGCACACACCCGTCGAGCAGCCCGCACCCCGTCTACGCGGACATCGACGAGCTCACCGCCGTGCTGGCGCCCGACTGTTCGTGGACGTCCGGCGCGGCCAGTCCGGGACGCCCGACAAGGCGTGGTGCGACACCGATTCCCTCGACGACGGGCTGACGCCGAAGGACCCTGCCCTCGGACGGTAGCCACCCCTGTGCGCACGGCTCACCTCGCCGAGGTACGGGTGCGATGAGTGGGCGGCCATCGAGCGGAGGTACGCACTGCGTCGTACCAGGGCGCGCGGGCCACGCTCGATGACGGCGCCCGGACCATCGAGTGCGGTGGGTGGAACGACGTCGGTGGAGACGCCCGTCGGTGCGGTGTCCGGCGGCAACTGGTGGACGACGTACGCCTTCTCCGACGAAGGTCGCCGCCCTCGGTCACAGGGTGAGCAATGTCGTGGGGGCCCGTCATCGCCCGCGCGGCCCCAAGATCACGAATTGAGGAGCCAGAACGTAGTTGAACTGCGCTTTCCTTCCCAAAGGGAAGAGAACTGACGTTCGTGGGTGGGTGGTGGGTGGGTGGGTGTTCGTTGGTCAGGTGGTGAGGCCGGCTAGGAGGGTGTCGGCTGCGGCGTAGGGGTCGAGGTCACCGTCGACGACTCGGGTGGCGAGGGTGGAGAGGCGTGCGTCGCCGTGCAGGTCGCCGATGCGCGAGCGCAGCAGGCCGAACGCGATCGCCTCGATCTCCGACTCAGCGCGCACCCGCCGGCGTGCGGCAAGTGCGCCGGTGCGCTCGAGCCATCTGCGGTGGCCGCCGATGGCCTCGACGACCTCAGCGATCCCCTCGCCGCGAGCGGCGACCGTCTTGAGCACCGGCGGCGTCCACGGGTCATCAGCCGAGCCCGAGCGCGGGCCGGAGCCGAGGGTGATCATGTGCCGCAGCTCGCGCAGGGTGGCGTCGGCTCCGTCTCGGTCGGCCTTGTTGACCACGAACAGGTCGCCGATCTCGAGGATGCCGGCCTTTGCAGCCTGGACGCCGTCGCCCATGCCCGGAGCCAGCAGAACGACCGTGGTGTCGGCGGCACCCGCCACCTCGACCTCGCTCTGCCCCACGCCCACGGTCTCGACGAGCACGACATCGAAGCCCGCGGCGTCGAGCACCCGGATCGCCTGGGGCGTGGCCCAGGACAGACCGCCGAGGTGCCCGCGCGAGGCCATCGAGCGGATGAACACGCCGCTGTCGGTGGCGTGCTCCTGCATGCGCACGCGGTCGCCGAGCAGCGCACCGCCGGAGAAGGGTGACGACGGGTCGACGGCGAGGACGCCGACCCGGAGCCCGCGGGCCCGGTAGTCACCGACGAGCGCCGAGGTGGTGGTCGACTTGCCCACGCCCGGAGCACCCGTCAGGCCGATGACGTGCGCCCGCCCGGCATACGGCGCGAGCGCCGCCGTGACCTCGCGCATCACCGGGGCGGCGTCCTCGACGAAGGAGATCAACCGGGCGACGGCGCGCGCGTGCCCGCCGCGGGCCCGGCTGACGAGGTCCGCGACGTCTATCTCGGCCACGCCGGCTAGGCCGTGGGGACGCGGACGATGAGGGCGTCGCCCTGACCGCCACCGCCGCAGAGCGCGGCAGCGCCGACGCCACCGCCGCGACGCTTGAGCTCGAGCGCAAGGTGCAGCACGACGCGTGCGCCGCTCATGCCGACGGGGTGGCCGAGCGCGATGGCACCGCCGTTGACGTTGACCTTCTCGGGGTCGGCGCCGAGCTTGTCGGTCGAGACGATGCCGACTGCGGCGAACGCCTCGTTGATCTCGATGAGGTCGAGGTCGGCGACGGTGAGGTTCTCCCGGGCCAGCGCCTTGAGGATCGCGTTGGCTGGCTGCTCCTGGAGCGAGGCGTCCGGACCGGCGACGACTCCGTGCGCGCCGATCTCCGCGAGCCAGGTGAGTCCGAGCTCCTCGGCCTTCGCCTTGCTCATGACGACGACGGCGGCAGCGCCGTCAGAGATCTGCGAGGACGAGCCGGCAGTGATGGTGCCGTCCTTGGTGAACGCCGGACGCAGCTTCGACAGCGACTCCGCGGTGGTGTCGGCACGGATGCCCTCGTCCTCGGAGAAGACGATCGGGTCGCCCTTGCGCTGCGGGATCTCGACCGGTGCGATCTCCTCGGCGAAGATGCCGTTCTTCTGGGCGATGGCCGCGAGGCGGTGCGACCGTGCGGAGAACTCGTCCTGCGCCTCGCGCGAGGCGATCGGGTAGCGCGCGTTGTGGCTCTCGGTGGAGACGCCCATCGCCACCTGGTCGAACGCGCAGAACAGCGCGTCGTAGGCCATCGCGTCGACGAGGGTGACGTCGCCGTACTTGTAGCCCTCGCGCGACTTCGGCAGCAGGTGCGGCGCCTGGGTCATCGACTCCATGCCGCCCGCGACGACGATCTCGAACTCGCCTGCGCGGATGAGCTGGTCGGCCAGCGCGATCGCGTCGAGGCCGGAGAGGCAGACCTTGTTGATGGTGAGCGCGGGGACGTCCATGGAGATTCCGCCCTTGACGGCGGCCTGGCGGGCGGTGATCTGGCCGGCACCCGCCTGGATGACCTGGCCCATGATCACGTAGTCGACCTGGTCGGGCGAGACGCCGGAGCGCTCGAGCGCGGCCTTGATGGCGACACCCCCGAGGTCGGCCCCCGAGAAGCCTCTGAGGGAGCCGAGGAGCCGGCCCATGGGAGTGCGTGCGCCTGCGACGATGACGGTCGGACCGGTGCTCATAGAACCCCTCCTGAGACACAAGGACGTGTGCTTGCCACGATACTGCTGTGAGCACCCCAACCCCCGCCGAGGTCCTCGGACCCGTCGTCACCGCCATCGACCACGTCGGATTCGCCGTCCGTGACCTCGATGCAGCCATCGCGTTCTACGCGCGCACGTTCGGCCTTCCTCTCGTGCACGAGGAGAGCAACGAGGAGCAGGGCGTCCGCGAGGCCATGGTCGCCATCGGCGACTCCTGCATCCAGCTGCTCGCGCCGCTGCGGCCGGACTCCCCCATCGGGAAGTTCCTCGAGCGCAACGGCGAGGGCATCCAGCAGGTGGCCTTCCGGGTCGTCGACGTCGACGTCGCCGGGCAGCGCCTGCGCGATGCCGGCCTGCGCCTGCTCTACGACGTCCCCAAGCGCGGCACCGCAGGCTCGAGGGTCAACTTCGTGCACCCCAAGGACTGCGGCGGCGTCCTCGTGGAGCTTGTCGAGCCCGGTCCCGCCGAGCACTGAGGCCGATGTCCACCCGTCCGCGAGCGAGGTACCCCCTCGCCTGCGACGGGGCGCCGTGGTGGGTAGCGTCGGAGACGGACGCGACCGCCGCGTACCGCACCAACCCTGCGCCCAGCGCTGGAGGCCGAGATGAAGCAGATCCTCGACGCGATCCTTTCCGACTCCTCGACATCGGAGGACTTCGCCGCCCTCGACATCCCCACGTCCTACCGCGCCGTCACGGTGCACAAGGACGAGGAGCACATGTTCGACGGCATGGCCGCACGCGACAAGGACCCGCGCAAGTCCCTGCACATCGAGGACGTCCCGCTCCCCGAGCTCGGCCCAGGTGAGGCCCTCGTCGCCGTCATGGCCAGCTCGATCAACTACAACACCGTGTGGACCTCGATCTTCGAGCCGGTCTCGACGTTCGGCTTCCTCGAGCGCTACGGCCGCACCAACCCCCTCGCCAAGCGCCACGACCTTCCCTACCACGTGGTCGGGTCCGACCTCTCCGGCGTCGTGCTGCGCACGGGCCCCGGCGTCCACACCTGGAAGCCCGGCGAACAGGTCGTCGCGCACTGCCTGTCGGTCGAGCTGGAGAGCCCGCTGGGGCACAACGACACGATGCTCGACCCCGAGCAGCGGATCTGGGGCTTCGAGACCAACTTCGGCGGGCTTGCCCAGATCGCGCTCGTCAAGGCCAACCAGCTCCTGCACAAGCCGTCGCACCTGACGTGGGAGGAGGCGGCGGTCCCCGGCCTGGTGAACTCCACCGCCTACCGCCAGCTCGTCTCGCGCAACGGCGCCGGGATGAAGCAGGGTGACCTCGTCCTGATCTGGGGTGCGTCCGGCGGCCTGGGGTCCTACGCCACGCAGATGGCGCTGAACGGTGGCGCTACCCCCGTCTGCGTCGTCTCGAGCCCGGAGAAGGCCGAGATCTGCCGTCGCATGGGCGCCGAGCTGATCATCGATCGCAGCGCCAACGGCTACAAGTTCTGGAAGGACGAGCACAACCAGGACCCCAAGGAGTGGCGCCGCCTCGGCGGCGACATCCGCGCCCTGACCGGTGGCGACGACGTCGATATCGTCTTCGAGCACCCGGGACGCGAGACCTTCGGCGCGTCGGTCTACGTTGCGCGCAAGGGCGGCACGATCGTCACTTGCGCCTCGACGTCGGGCTACATGCACGAGTTCGACAACCGCTTCCTGTGGATGAACCTCAAGCGCATCATCGGCTCGCACTTCGCCAACTACCGGGAGGCGTGGGAGGCCAACCGCCTCATCGCCCGCGCCAAGGTGCACCCCACCCTGTCGAAGACCTACACCCTCGACGACACTGCCCAGGCGGCGTACGACGTCCAACGAAACCTGCACCAGGGCAAGGTCGGCGTCCTGGCGCTGG
Source organism: Candidatus Nanopelagicales bacterium (assembly GCA_038206635.1). Classification (GTDB taxonomy): domain Bacteria; phylum Actinomycetota; class Actinomycetes; order S36-B12; family CAIYMF01; genus Longivirga. The sequence goes on from JBBRAQ010000003.1 coordinate 98,640, forward strand.
CCCCCGAGGAGGGCCTCGGCGTCCGCGACGGCGAGCTCCGGGCCGAGCACCTCGAGGCCATCAACCGCTTCCGCGACATCTGATCCCGTCGCCGCCCCGCTGCGCCGCCGAAGCGGACTATCCGCAGCCCTACGTCGCGTGCGGCAGGCGGCGTACGTCGTGGAGGAACGAGACGAGCGCCGCGGACACGGCGTCGGGGGCCTCGACCGCACTGAGGTGGCCAGAGCCGGCGATCTCCACGAACCTCGCATCGTGCAGCGACTCCAGCATGGAGTCCTGCTCGGCCCGGGGGCTCAGGGCGTCCTCGTCGCCCCACACCACGAGGGCGGGGACGTTGAGGGCGGCGAGGTCGGCGTGGGAGTCAGGACGTGCGGCCATGGCCCGCTGGGCCCAGGCCACACCGACCGGGTCGGCCTCCTCGATCCAGTCGCGGACGCGCGCCACGACCTCAGGGCGTCGAGACTGCGTCGTCGGGCCGAGCAGCGCCGGGATCATCGCGCGGGCGAGCGCAGCGGTCGAGCCCGCCTCGAGCACCTGCTCGGCCACCCGCAGCCGGTTGGCCCGCGCCTCCTCGTGGTCGGCGGAGGCCTTGGTGTCGACCAGGACGAGGCCCGCGATGCGCGAGGCGTCCTGTCGCGCGATCTCCATCGCGACGTAGCCACCGAGGGAGAGCCCTACGACGACCGCGGCGTTGACGCCGATGCGGTCGAGTATGTCGAGCACGTCCCGCGCCATCCACGACAGAGCGGGATCCTCGTCCGGCCCGTCCTCGTTGAACGCCGACTCTCCGAAGCCACGAAGATCCGGGATGACGACGTCCCAGTCGGCCTCGGCCACGGCGTCGACGACGTCGTCCCAGAGCCTCTTGTCGAGCGGGAACGCATGCAGGAGAACGACTGTGGGAGCCATCAGCGGGCGCTCACGGCATCGCCGACAGGCCACCGTCGACGACGAGCACCTGCCCTGTCATGAACGACGAGGCGTCGGATGCGAGGAAGAGAGCGGGCTCAGCGATCTCCTCGGCACGACCCCAGCGCGACATCGGCACGCGCGACAGCAGCGCCGCCTCGGAGTCGTCGGTGGCACGAAGGAAGCCGGTGAGGTCGGTCTCGATCCACCCCGGCACGAGGGCGTTGACGCGGACGCCGGCCCACGCGGTCTCGACCGCGAGCGACTGCGTCAGCGAGATGACCGCAGCCTTGGCCGCGCCGTAGTGCGACATGAGCGGCGCACCGCGGAGCCCGGCCACCGACGAGACGTTGATGACCGAGCCGGTCTTGCGCTCGAGCATCTGCGGGAGCACCGCCTGCGTGACGTGGACGACCGAGTCGAGGTTGAGGCGCATCGTCTTCTCCCAGCCCGAGAAGCGCATGCCCGAGAGCGGCATCGAGAAGGAGTTGCCCCCGGCGTTGTTGACCAGGACGTCGATGTGCCCGAGCGACTCGATCCCTGTCGCGACCGCGGCCGAGACCGCCTCTGCGTCGGTGACGTCGCACGGGAGCACCACGGCGCGCCGGCCCTGTGCCTCCACGAGGGCGGCCACCTCGGCGAGCGTCGCGGCGTCGCGCGCCATCAGTGCGACGTCGGCTCCTGCCTGGGCGTACGCCAGGGCGATCGCGCGGCCGATACCGCGCGATGCTCCCGTCACGAGTGCCGTCCTGCCGTCGAGCCCGAATCCGCTCACAGGTCGTTCCACCTCTCCATCGGTCCGTCGACGTCGTCGGGCAGAGGCGCCGCTCCGGGTGCCAGGTGCGAGACGATCGAGCCCAGCACGATCTTGACGTACTTCTCCCCCACCCACAGGTGCTTTGCGCCGTCGACCCCGACGACCTCGGCCTGCGGGATGCGGGCGAACCGAGCCCGTGCCTCGTCCGGACGCAGGTAGTCGTCGAGCTCGGGGACGAGGGCGGTGAGTCGCCGCCCGGACACCGCCCAGTGGTCGAGGTCGGCGTCGGTCGAGAAGCGCAGGGGCGGCGAGAGCAGGATCGCCCCGACGACCGGGTCGACGTCACCGTGGCGCAGCACGACGTCGGTGCCGAAGGACCACCCGACGAGCCACGGGTCGGGGAGGCCGAGCTCGACGGCGTCCCCGACCGCGGCGAGGAGGTCGCGGCCCTCGGCGTCACCCCCGTCGAACTCGCCCTCGCTCGTGCCGGCTGCACTGGTGGTGCCGCGGGTGTTGAAGCGCAGGACGGCGATGCCCGCCATGGCCGGGAGCCGCCACGCCGCCTTGCGCAGGATGTGGCTGTCCATCATCCCGCCGTGGGTCGGCAGCGGGTGGAGGCACACCATCGTGGCGACGGGATCGCGGTCCAGCGGCGTCGCGAGCTCGCCCACGAGACGGAGCCCATCCGACGTCGTGATCGTGATCGGCGCGCGTCGTGCCGGCAGCACGCTGTTCGCGACGATCTCGGGCACGTCGTTCCTTCCGGTGGGTCCGCCGGCGACGCGGCTCGATGGTGCGCTGGACGACCTAGTGTCGCGGACCGCGACCGCGCTGCGTGACCGGCCCCCGCCGGCCCCTCGCGCTCCAGCATGCGGTGTGCCAGTGACGGCGGTCCTCCTCACCTGCCTGCCGGTCGGCGGGCCAGGCGACGACGTGCGGCGTGCCCGGCCGGATCTCCTGGTCGCAACCAGGACAGCGGTAGGACTTCCCCGCGCCCGAGCCAGTGAGCCGGCGCACGACCCAGTCGCCGTCGGGGTGTTCCTCGACGTCCTCGTGCGCCGCCCCTCCGAGCGGACGCGGCCCGTCGGAGGCGGCCCGCCTGTTGTGACGGCTCACCGGCTCGCTCAGGCGTCGTAGCTGCGGAAGCCGCGGCCGGTCTTGCGACCGAGGTAGCCGGCTGTGACGAGGTGCTCGAGGCGCGGTGCCGGCGCGAAGCCGGGCTCGCGGAACTCGAGGTACAGGGTGCGCTGGATCGCGCTCGAGACGTCGAGCCCGACGACGTCGAGGAGCTCGAAGGGGCCCATCGGGTAGCCGCAGCCGGTCTTCATCGCGGTGTCGATGTCGTCGGCCGAGGCGTAGTTGGCCTCGAGCATCTTCACGGCGTCGTTGAGGTAGGGGAACAGCAGCGCGTTGACGATGAAGCCGGCGCGGTCATCGCAGGACACCGGGTGCTTGCCGAGGCGGGTGCACACCTCGACAGCGGTGGCAGCCACGTCGGGGGCGGTGGCGACCGTGGACACGACCTCGACGAGCCTCATGATCGGAGCCGGGTTGAAGAAGTGCAGGCCGACGACGTCGGACGGGCGCTTCGTGACGGCCGCGAGGTCGACGACGGGAAGGCTCGACGTCGTCGTGGCCAGGATCGTCCCCGGCTTGCAGATCTCGTCGAACGCCTCGAACAGCGCCGCCTTCACCGAGATGTCCTCGACGACGGCCTCGACCACGAGCTGCCGGTCGGAGAGGTCGTCGAGACGCGTGCTGCCGGTGACGCGGGCGACCGCGGCGTCGCGGTCGGCCTCGGACAGCTTGCCGCGCAGGACGCCCTTCTCGAGCGAGCGGGCGATGTTGGCGTGCACCTTCGCGATGGCGGCCTCGGTGCGCGCGACGAACAGGACGTCGTAGCCAGCCTTGGCGAAGACCTCGACGATCCCGGTGGCCATGGTGCCGGAGCCTGCGACGCCGACCTTCTCGACCACGCGAGTCGGGCTGCTGGCGCCGGCGACGTCCACGGGGGTCAGAGCGTCGGTGACCACGACTGGTGAGTTCGGCGCCTCGTAGGTGTAGAAGCCGCGACCGCTCTTGCGACCGCGCAGGCCGGCGGTCACCATCTGCTTGAGCACCGGCGACGGCGCGTGGAGGCGGTCGCGACCCTGCTTGTACATCGTGTCGAGGATTTCATAGGCGGTGTCGAGACCGATGAGGTCGAGCAGGGCGAGCGGCCCCATCGGGAGCCCGCAGCCGAGCTTCATCGACGCGTCGATGTCCTCGCGGGTCGCGTACTTCGTCTCGAACATCGACGCCGCGTGGTTGAGGTAGCCGAAGAGCAGCGCATTGGCGATGAAGCCGGCCTTGTCGCCCACGACGACGGGCATCTTGCCGAGGCGCTCAGCCACGGCCTTGACCTCGTCGACGACGTCGGGCGCCGACACGACGGTGCGCACGATCTCGACGAACTTCAGCACCGGCGCCGGGTTGAAGAAGTGCAGGCCGACGACCTGGGCCGGTCGCGACGTGGCGACGGCGATGTCGGTGACCGACAGGGACGAGGTGTTGGTGGCCAGGATCGACTCGGCGGGAACGACCTTGTCGAGCTTCTGGAAGATCTCGCGCTTGAGCTCGAGCTGCTCGGGCACGGCCTCGATGACGAGGTGCCGGTCGGCGAGGTCGGCGAAGTCGCTCGTGAAGCGGATGCGACCGAGGATCGCGGTGCGCTCCTCCTCGGTGAGCTTCCCGCGCTTCACGGCGCGACCCGTGGACCCCTCGACGTGCCCGCGGCCGCGCTCGATGGCGGCGTCGTTGGCGTCCAGACCGATCACGTCGTAGCCGCTGCGGGCGAACACCTCAGCGATACCGGCACCCATGGTGCCCAGTCCGACGATGCCGACCCGGGTGATCTCGCGCGACATGGCTTCCCCTTTACGCAGAAGTACCGACCGTGGCTGCTGTCCTGACCCGATCCCGGGACGCGCGGCACCAGGGCCGACGCGTCCAAGACCCGACCCAGTCTCCCAGGTCGGGCTCCCGCGACCCACACCAGCCCGCCCGTCCGCGTGCACCTTCCGGACCCACCCCCACAGCCTGAGAACCCGCCCGGCTACCGTCACCGCGTGCGCCTCGTCATCGCCTCGTGCTCCGTCGACTATGCAGGTCGGCTCACGGCCCACCTGCCCACCGCCACGCGGCTGCTGCTGGTCAAGGCCGACGGGTCGGTGCTGGTGCACTCCGACGGCGGTTCCTACAAGCCGTTGAACTGGATGAGCCCGCCGTGCCACCTCACGGTCGACGTCGACGACGCCGGTGCCGGTACGTGGACGGTCGCGAACAAGGCCGGCGAGAAGCTCGTCATCACCCTCCACGAGGTGCAGCACGACAGCGCCCACGAGCTCGGCATCGACCCCGGGCTCGTCAAGGACGGCGTCGAGGCGCACCTCCAGGCGCTGCTCGCGGCGCAGATCGAGACCCTCGGCGAGGGATGGCGGCTCGTCCGACGCGAGTTCCCCACCGCGATCGGCCCCGTCGACATCATGTGCCGCGACGCCGACGGGCTCTCGGTGGCCGTCGAGATCAAGCGCCGCGGCGACATCGACGGCGTCGAGCAGCTCACCCGCTACCTCGAGCTGCTCAACCGCGACCCGCTGCTCGCTCCCGTTCGCGGCATCTTCGCCGCGCAGGAGATCAAGCCGCAGGCGCGGGTGCTCGCCGGCGACCGCGGCATCGACTGCGTGGTGCTCGACTACGACGCGCTCCGCGGCCTCGACGACGTCGACTCCCGCCTGTTCTGAGGCGGCACGGCGTACGCCCGCATCCACCGGGTGGTGGAGGTGAAGAGCCGTCGGGCGTTCACTACTGTCCCGGCCGCGAGTGAGGCAGGGTGGAGCCATGACGACAACGACTCCGGATCCCTCCCTCGTGGTACCGGCACCGGAAGGTGCCGACCTCGCCGTGCGCGTACGCGGACTGCGCAAGTCCTACGGCGAGACCCGCGCGGCCGACGGCGTCGACCTCGATGTCGTGCGCGGCGAGGTCTTCGCGCTCCTCGGGCCCAACGGTGCCGGCAAGACGACGACCACCGAGGTGCTCGAGGGCTACCGCCACCGTGACGGTGGCGACGTCGAGGTGCTGTCCAAGGACCCGGCGCACGCTGACGCGATGTGGCGCAGCCGCATCGGGATCGTTCTGCAGACGGCGGGAGACCTCGGCGACCTCACCGTCGAGGAGTCGGTCTCCCACTTCGCCGGCTACTTCCACTCGCCGCGCGACGTGGGCGAGGTGATCGACGCCGTCGGCCTCACCGACAAGCGCGCCACCCGCGGAGCCAACCTGTCAGGCGGGCAGCGCCGCCGGCTCGATGTCGCGCTCGGCATCATCGGGCGCCCCGAGCTTCTGTTCCTCGACGAGCCCACGACCGGCTTCGATCCCGAGGCGCGCCGGGAGTTCTGGGGCCTCGTCCGGATGCTGAAGGCGGAGGGCACGACGATCCTTCTCACCACGCACTACCTCGAGGAGGCGGAGGTGCTCGCCGACCGTGTCGCCGTGATCGCGCGCGGCCGGGTCATCGCGTGCGACGTCCCGTCCCGGCTCGGCGGTCGCGACGAGTCCGTCGCGACGGTCACCTGGCGTGAGGGCGACGTGGACCGCACGCTGCAGACCCAGGAGCCGGCCCGCCTGGTGTCCGACCTCTACGCCCGGCTCGGGGACGAGGTCCCCGCGCTCGCGATCCTCCGGCCCAGCCTCGAGGACATCTACCTGTCCCTCATCGGTCACGACACCAAGGACGCCTGATGGCCACCACATCGACCCACCCGAGACAAGCACCGATCGCTCCCCCTGGTGCGATGGAGCTCGGGGTGCGCCGGGTGCGCATCGAGCTCAAGCAGTTCTTCCGCGACCGGCAGTCGGCCGTCTTCAACTTCCTGCTGCCCGTCCTGCTGCTCGTCATCTTCGGCTCCGTGTTCGGCAACCAGGTGCTCGCGCCAGGTTCCGAGATCACCTTCGCGCAGTACTTCGTCGCGGGGATGATCGCCTCCGGTGTGCTCTACACGAGCTTCCAGAACCTCGCGATCGCGATCCCCCTCGAGCGCGACGACGGGACCCTCAAGCGGATCCAGGGCACGCCGATGCCGAAGCTGGCCTACTTCATCGGGAAGATCGGCCTCGTCTGCGTTGCCTACGTCGCCCAGGTGACGCTGCTCATCATCGTCGGGACGCTCTTCTACAAGCTGCGGCTGCCCAGTGGTGACCAGTGGTTCACCTTCGCGTGGGCGTCGGTCCTGGGGCTGGTGTCGTGCACGCTGCTGGGTATCGCGTTCAGCGTGGTCCCCAAGAACGGCAAGGGCGCCGCGGCGATCGTCAGCCCGATCGTGCTGGTGCTCCAGTTCACCTCGGGCGTGTTCTTCCAGTACGACCAGCTCCCCCACTGGATGCAGCAGTTCTCTGCCCTGTTCCCGCTCAAGTGGCTGACCCAGGCGATGCGCAGCGTCTTCCTCCCGGCCGAGGCGGGGAGCATGGAGGTCGCCGGGTCCTTCGAGCTCGGCAAGTGCGCCCTCGTCCTGTTCGCGTGGTGCGTCGGCGCACTCGTCCTGAGCCTGGTGTTCTTCCGGTGGAACAAGCGTGGGGACACCTGATCCCGTGGCAGCACTGGAGGTCGGGCCGGACTGCGAGGAGCCCGGGTTCGCCGAGCGCACCCTTCTCGGCTGGCACCTGCTCTTCGGCCTCATGGTCGTGGCGACGCTCATCCTGCTCGTCGTGGGTGGGTCCGCCGCGATCGCGGTCCCGGTCCTCGGCGTCCTCGTGGCGGCCTATCTGACCCTGGGCCTGGGTGCCGCACGTCGACAGAGCATCCGGCTGTCCATCGCCTACCTGGCGATCGCCTACACCTGCCTGCTCGTGCTCGAGTGGCACGACCCCAGCGCCCTCGTCCTTCTGTTCGCGTTGTATCCGCAGGGGTTCGTCCTGCTGCCCCGCACGGGGGCGATCATCGCGACGGTCATCCTCACCCTCGCATTCTCCCTCGTCCTGGTCGCCTACGACGGCTGGACGGCGTCGTCGTGGGCGTGGCACGGGCTCGCCGCCGTCGGCAATGTCGCCTTCGCCCTGATCATCGGCCTGTTCATCGACGGCATCATCCGCGAGAGCAGGCGCAGCCGTGAGCTGCTCACCGAGCTGCGCGCCACCCAGCACGAGCTGGCCGCCGTCGAGCGCGAGGGCGGCGCGGTCGCCGAGCGCGAGCGTCTCGCGCGCGACATCCACGACACGCTCGCCCAGGGGTTCACCAGCATCGTGGTGCTCGCCCAGGCTGGGGAGGCAGCGACGGCCGAGGGCGACGTCGCGACGACTGCGCGGCGTCTGGCGGAGATCCGAGACACCGCACGCGACAACCTTGCCGAGGCTCGCGCCCTCGTCGCCGCGATGTCGCCGCCCCTGCTGGCGGGAGGCGGGCTCGTCGATGCGCTCGGGCGGATCACCGCTCGCCACGCCACCGAGACCGGGGTGCCGGTGCGGTTCGACGTCGTCGGGCAGCCGCGCGGCCTTGCGCCCAGCAGCGAGGTGGTGGCGCTGCGAGCGACGCAGGAGTCCCTGGCCAACGCGCGCAGGCACGCCGGAGCGACAGCCGTCGACGTCGTGCTCGCCTACGACGAGGACGGCGCCACGGTGACGGTGTCCGACGACGGCGTCGGTTTCGACGTCGAGGCCCTTCGGTCCGGCTACGGCCTCGACGGGCTCGTGTCCCGTGCCGAGTCCGTCGGCGGTCTCGCCCAGGTCGACTCGACCCCCGGCGCAGGAACCCGAGTGCGGGTGAGGGTCCCGTGATCCGCGTGCTGCTCGTCGACGACCATCCCGTCGTGCGATCCGGGCTCGCCGGGCTGCTCGGCAGCGAGCCCGACATCGAGGTCGTGGGTGAGGCCGGCGACGGTCGGGCCGGCGTCGAGATGGCGCTCGCCCTCGGACCGGACCTCGTCCTGATGGACCTGCGGATGCCCGTGATGGACGGCGCCGCGGCGACGGCCGCCATCACCGCCGCGGGAGGTCCTCGCGTCCTCGTGCTCACCACGTACGACACCGACGCCGACATCCTGCGCGCGGTCGAGGCCGGCGCCACCGGGTACCTGCTCAAGGACACGCCCCGCGACCAGCTCGTCGAGGCCGTGCGTGCTGCTGCGCGCGGCGAGACGGTGCTCGCACCGCCGCTCGCCGCGAAGCTGATGCGGCAGGTGCGCGGGACGGGCCAGCTGACGTCGCGGGAGGTCGAGGTGCTCGGGCTCGTCGCCCGCGGCAGGTCCAACGGGGATATCGCCCGTGAGCTGTTCATCGGCGAGGCGACGGTGAAGACGCACCTGCTGCACGTGTTCGACAAGCTCGGCGTCGATGACCGCACGCGAGCCGTGACCGTGGCGATGGAACGCGGCATCCTTGCCTCGCCGGGCGGCTGACGGCGCGAAGGCTCTCGATTGGCTCTCGCCTGCTGCATCGACCTGCGCCAGCAGTCACGATGGATGCATGGCCAGGCACAGGTCCAGCAGCGCGGTCGTCCTCCCGCAGCGGTACGACTCCCCTGTCGCGGTCCGGGTGCGCGGGCTGGTGAAGACGTACGGCGCGACCGTGGCCGTCGACCGCCTCGACCTCGACGTGAACCGCGGCGAGGTCCTCGCCCTCCTCGGTCCCAACGGCGCCGGGAAGACGACGACGACCGAGATCCTCGAGGGCTACCGCAAGCGCGACGCCGGCGAGGTCACGGTGCTCGGCATGGATCCCGAGACCGCGGGCTCACGCTGGCGCAGCCGCATCGGCATCGTGCTGCAGTCCACCACGGACCTCCGCGACCTCACCGTCGAGCAGGCGGTGCGCCACTTCTCCGGCTACTACCCCGAGCCGAGGCCCGTCGACGACGTGATCGACGCCGTCGGACTGACCCGCGAGCGGCGGACGCGTGGATCGCACCTGTCCGGCGGGCAGCGACGGCGCCTCGACGTCGCGCTGGGGATCCTCGGGCGTCCCGACATCCTGTTCCTGGACGAGCCCACGACCGGCTTCGACCCCGAGGCGCGACGAGAGTTCTGGGAGCTGATCGTGCGGCTGCGCGCCGAGGGCACGACGATCCTGCTCACGACCCACTACCTCGAGGAGGCCGAGGCCCTCGCCGACCGCGTCGCGGTGATCGCACGGGGACGCGTCATCGCCTGCGACGTCCCGTCGCGGCTCGGCGGCCGGGACCAGTCCTCCGCGACGGTGACGTGGAACGAAGGCGGCGCCGTCCGCTCGATGCGGTCGCAACAACCGACGCGCACGGTTCAGCAGCTCTCGCTCCGGTTCGGCGGGGAGATCCAGGGACTGCAGATCCACCGCCCCAGTCTCGAAGAGGTGTACCTCTCGCTCACCGGGACGGTGGCCCACCGATGACCGTCATGACGGACTTCCCCCGCAGGTCCTGGCAGACACCGCCCGGGTCGTTCTCCCTCGGCGCGCGCCGGATCCGGATCGAGCTCGAGCAGTTCTTCCGCGACCGGCAGTCCGCCGTGTTCACGTTCCTGCTGCCGGTGCTGCTGCTCGCGGTGTTCGGGTCGGTCTTCGGCGGGCAGCGCCTCGCGCCCGGATCCCAGATCACGTTCGCGCAGTACTTCGTCGCCGGGATGATCGCCTCCGGCGTTCTCTACACAAGCTTTCAGAACCTCGCAATGACCATCCCGCTGGAACGAGACGACGGGACCCTGAAGCGCCTCCAGGGCACACCGATGCCGAAGATCGCCTACTTCGTGGGCAAGATCGGGCTCGTCGTCGTCGCCTACGTCGCGCAGGTCACCCTGCTCATCGCGGTCGGCACCACCTTCTACCAGCTGCAGCTTCCGAGCAGCGAGCAGTGGTTCACCTTCGTGTGGGCGTCGGTGCTCGGGCTCGTGTCGTGCACGCTGCTCGGCATCGCCTTCAGCGTCGTCCCCAAGAACGGCAAGGGTGCCGCGGCCATCGTCAGCCCCATCGTGCTGGTGCTCCAGTTCACCTCGGGCGTCTTCTTCCCCTACGACCAGCTTCCGCAGTGGATGCAGCAGTTCTCCGCGCTGTTCCCCCTCAAGTGGCTGACCCAGGCGATGCGCAGCGTGTTCCTGCCGCCCGAGGCCGCGTCGCTCGAGGTAGCCAAGTCCTTCGAGCTCGCGAAGTGCGCGGCAGTGCTGGGTACCTGGTGCGTCCTCGGTCTCGCACTGAGCCTGCTGTTCTTCCGGTGGACCAGGCGCGGCGATCTCTGACCGGGTGTAGCGCGTTAGGGAGGCCTGAACCCGGTGGGCCTCACGAGTGACCCTCGCCTCCCCCGGCCGGCAACGGTTCGGCCACCACGAAGGGTGTCACTGTGCTGGGTCTTCCACCCCGCAGATCTCGGTTCCCCTCAGCGCGGTTGGTTCTCTGGGCCGATCGTGACGAGGGTGACGGACGCGACCGGCTTCGGTCCCTCCGTCACAACGATCACGGAGCCGTGCCCGACCCACGGCAGATCGGGATCGTCCGGGATCAGCCGGCATGCGAGAGCCCGGGACCTCCACGCTCCTGCCTCGGGCCCTCGGAGGACGAAGGACTCCGTGGCGTCGGGTCCTCTGGTGGCACGAAGGCGTTGTCCGCGCAGTGCGGCCAGGTGTCGCGTGGCTCAGCTGTCCCACTCCCACTCCCACCCCCACCCCGCTCGGGCGTGAGCCGAACAAGCCACCCCTCACACGGGAACTCACGGAGACTCCACGCCTCGTCATCCTGCCGGACGAGGCGAGCGAGATCGGCAGGGACGGCCTAGCCAGGTTGTCGCTATGGTCAGGACATGAACGACGGAGGCTATGCGATCGGCTGGTTCACGCTGGCCTTCATCAACTCGGCCATCGCGCAGTCGAAGAACCGCAGCGGCATGCTCTGGTGGTTCATCTCGCTGTTCTTCGGCCCGATCGCGACTGCCATCCTCGCTGTCATCCCGGCGGAACTGCCCCGCACCGACACCTGATCACCGTCAGTCAGGCGGTGCCGAACGGCATCGTCTGCGGCTCGGTCCTAGCGACCTGCTGCGAACAATGACTCTGGCGCTCGGTGGTTCGTCGTGTGCCCTCTGCTGCTGCGCCGCTCCAGAAGGGCAAGAATCATCGCCACGGTTCGGAAGACGAAAGGCAGAAGCAGCGTTCCGTAGAGCAGGCCACCGAGAGGATTGTCGAACCGGCTTGCGTACCAGATGACCTGGACGAGATCAGCCGCCAGCACGAGCCACATGATCGCGAGCGGTGTCCTACGGACGAGCACGGCCGCGAGTGTGACCGTCGTCAGCACGAACGAGGCCATCGACAACAGCGAGGTCGCGGCGTCGAGCACAGTCTGCAGCGCGGCGACGGATACCACTGCGATGGCTCCGGCGCGCAGGATGCGGTTCACCCTCCCAGCATGCCGGTTCGCCGATCCAGAAGCGATGCAGGTCTGCACATCCGCGCGGCGCGAAGCGGCACGCTGTCGGCAGGGCGCACGGCGGTCTACAGAAGCGCCGACGCTCGAAGCTCAGCGGGCCAATCCCCACAGCGAACCTGAGCCTGCCCTGACGAAGAGTCCAAGGGCACCGCCTCCAGGACCGACAGAAAGAACTCAACGGCAGAAGCGAGATCGTGTCCGCTTCGACGTGCCGGCGACTCAGCGTCCCACGTATCCACTCCTACAAGCTCTCCGGTATCCGCATCCACGGCTCTGTGGCCGGTGCTCGGTCCTCCGAGGGGATCGGCGACCACGAAGAGGGATACGGGGGCTCAGAGTCATCCTGAGGTTGATACGAGTCGCGATGCACCACGGCCTGCTCAAGCGAGAACGGGCCGACGGACGTAGGCACCGCGTACCAGTACAGCTCCGATGTCCCGTTGCGCCAGGAGGACCACGACAACAAGTCGGGGTGAGCCGACACGCCGTTGCGCTCAAGCGTCGATGCCGCGATTGCCGGAGCCAGGCCTGTGCGAAGCGACGACGTCGGTGCGCCCAGTTCCTGCCATCGGGTTGTGAGCCTCATCAGTTGGTCTTGGGTGGTGAACTGTCCTGGCACCCTTCTGGTGACATCCGCCCGGTTCAGTTCGGCGTTGGACCGCTGAGGTCGATCCTGCCCGACGTTCGATGACGCAGCGGCGGAAGGGCACTCGAGCGGGCGAGCGCGTAGCCGGAAATCGCTCGGATGTGGAGTCCGATTCGTGGGTCGGCGTGCTAACGGTCAGCCATGCAACTCACTGCGCCCGGTGGGACGTCAGACGACGACCGGCTCCCCAGCATCCGCCGGCCGGGAAGCGCGAGGTCGCAGGTCGCAGCAAAGCCACGTGAGGCCACGGAGCCGTCGACAGTGCCTGCTCCGCGGAGCCCGCGCCCGACAGCAGCCGGGATATCTCCCGGTCGCCCTCGTGCTTGTGTGCGCGGATCAGGTCGGTGGGAGTCCGGCCCAGGACTCGCAGCGCCAGCCGTGGTCGTCGCGCACGAGGTCGACGACGTCGCAGTTGGCGAGGAGGTGCTCGGAGACGAACGCGGCGCTGAGGTTGCCGCACAGGTCGGTCAGGCCCACGGCCATCGCACCCCCGTGCGAGACGACGACGACGGTCCCGCCCGCATTCGCCGTCGCGACGCGATGCAAGGCCGCGGCCATTCGGTCGGCGATCTCGCGACCGGTCTCGCCGCCCTCGAAGCCCTCGGAGAGGTCGCCGTCGCGCCACCAGCGGCCGAAGACCTCGATCGCGATCGGCTCGACCTCGGTGTTGCCGGCACCCTCGTGGACGCCGACGTGGAGCTCCTCGACACCGTCGAGGTGCTGCACCGGAAGTCCGAGCACCTGACCGATCTCACCGGCGGTCTCCACGGCCCGCAGGATGGAGGAGGCATACAGCGCCGTGACGCCTCGTCCCGTCAGCACCGTACCGACTGCCTGCGCCTGCTCGTGACCGAGCAGGGTCAGCGGGTAGCCGTCGCGGCGGCTGGTCCACACGTGCGCGACGTTGCCCTCGCTCTGGCCGTGGCGCACGAGGGACACACGCGTGCTGGTCACTGGCGGGCCACCTTCCGTCCTGAAACCGGACACCCGGCTGCGCTGGTAGCGGCGGAGAGAGGGAACCCGCGGATGCGCGACGCCGGATCGCAGGACATCTTGTCCGAAGCGTTCGCGACAACCGTTCTGAGCGACCAACGGTCGAGGGGACAAGCATATGGCAGTCATCGAGAGCGTCGAGGCGGGCGAGAAGCCCCGCTTGCGCGATCGACAACACGACCCGCAAGCTCGTGGCCGAGGAGCAGCGTCCCTCTCGGTCGGGTTCTTCTTCTCCCTGGGCCACTCCAGGTCGTGTTCACCCTCGTCGTCCTGCTCGTTCTCGGCGTGCGTACCCTCGGCACCCGGCTGACCGACGACAGCTCCGCGCTGATCAAGTACGGCGGCCACCTGCCCGGGAGCTTTCTCGACGTCATCGCGATCCTGAACACGATCGCGCTGGTCGGCATCGTCAAGGTGCTCCTGGAGATGCGCCGCGCGCAGCATGACGACGCCGAGCTCGAGAAGCACCTGAACTCACGCGGTTTCATGATGCGTTTCTTCGGGCCAAGCGCCCGGTCCATCGACCGCCCCTGGAAGCTGTACCCGCTCGGGCTCCTCGTCGGCCTCTGCTTGGACACCGCTACGGAGATCGCGTTCCTCATCCTCGCTGATACCTCGATCGCGGCGGGATGCTGTTCTGGGCGATCCTGAGCCTGCCGATCCTGTTCGCGGCCGAGATGCGCCTGCTCGACACGATCGACGGCTCGTTCATGAGCTTCGCCCATGGCTGGGCGTTCTCCCAGCTCGTCCGCAAGGTGTGCTACACCATCACGATCACCGGCCTCTCGATCACCGTGGCGTTCCTCAGCGGCACCCTCGAGCTCGCCCAGGTCGTCGCCACCCGCTCGACCTGTCCGGACCGTTCTGGGACTACGCCGGCGCCTGCGACCTGAACCAGGCGGGGTTCTTGGCCGTCGGCCTGGTCGTGGCCGTCTGGGTGGCAGCGATCGGGTTCTGGAAGTTCGGCAACGTCGAGCGTCGCTGGGAACCGGCCGCACAGCACGCCCGCGCCGAGCGTGGGGAGGCGCCGGACCTCGCGGCCGCCGGTGTCGAGAACGGCCCATCTACGACTCGGTGTCGTCGACTGAGCATCCGCCGAGGTCAGGCGCCGACGAGACGCGGCAGCGCGTGCGCGGCGCGGATCTCGTCGAGCACCTTCGCCATGATCGCGGTCGCGTCGTAGTCCTTGGGCGTGAACACGGCGGCGACGCCTGCTGCCCGCAGGGTCTCGGCGTCGGCGTCGGGGATGATTCCGCCGACGACGACGGGAACGTCCTCCAGGCCGGCCGCACGGAGACCGTCGAGGATCATCGGGACGAGCTCGAGGTGCGAGCCGGACAGGATCGAGATGCCGACGACGTCGACGTCCTCCTCGACCGCCGCCGCCACGATCTGGGCGGGCGTCAGCCGGATCCCCTGGTAGACGACCTCGAATCCGGCGTCGCGCGCCCGCACCGCGATCTGCTCGGCACCGTTGCTGTGGCCGTCGAGCCCGGGCTTTCCGACCAGCATGCGCAGCCGCTTCCCGAGCTCGGAACCGGTCGAGGCAACGGCCGCGCGGACGGTCGTGAGCTCGACGGTGGCCGGCGCGACGCCGACGACACCGCTGACACCCGTGGGCGCGCGATACTCGCCGAACACCTCCCGCAAGGCGTCGGCCCACTCCCCCGTGGTCACGCCCGAGCTCGCACAGACGAGGGTGGCGGGGACGAGGTTCGCCGTCGTGGCGGCCACGGCCTTGAGGTCGTCGAGGGCGGCGTCGACGGCCCCCTGGTCGCGCTGGGCCTTCCACGCGTCCAGACGGGCCATGGCCTCTGCCTCCACGGCGGGGTCGACCGACTGCACCGACTCGATCCCCGCACCGGTCAGGGGGCTCTCCTCGGTGGAGCTGAAGGCGTTGACGCCGACGACGGTCTCCTCACCGGACTCGACGCGGGCGCGTCGCGCCGCGTGGGCGAAGACGAGCTGGCCCTTCATGTACCCGGACTCCACGGCGGCGACGGCGCCACCCATCTTCTGCACGCGGTCGATCTCGGCGCGAGACCTGGACACGAGGTCGGCGACCTTCTTCTCCACGACGACGGAGCCGGTGAAGATGTCGTCGTACTCGAGCAGGTCGGACTCGAACGCGAGCACCTGCTGGATCCGAAGCGACCACTGCTGGTCCCACGGGCGCGGCAGGCCGAGCGCCTCGTTCCACGCCGGGAGCTGCACGGCGCGCGCCCGGGCGTCCTTGGACAGGGTGACTCCGAGCATCTCGAGCACGATGCGCTGGACGTTGTTCTCCGGCTGCGCCTCGGTGAGCCCGAGGGAGTTGACCTGCACCCCGTAGCGGAAGCGGCGCTGCTTGTCGGAGACGACGCCGTAGCGGTCACCCGTGAGCTCGTCCCAGAGCTGGACGAACGCCCGCATCTTGCACATCTCCTCGACGAAGCGCACGCCAGCGTTGACGAAGAAGGAGATCCGGGCGACGACGTCGCCGAACAGCTCGGGCGGCACCTGGCCGGACTCGCGTACGCCGTCAAGAACGGCGATCGCCGTCGACAGCGAGTACGCGATCTCCTGCTCGGGAGTGGCTCCCGCCTCCTGCAGGTGGTAGCTGCAGATGTTGATGGGGTTCCACTTCGGGACCTCGAGGACGGTCCAGCAGATCATGTCGGTGATCAGCCGCATCGACGGTGCCGGCGGGAACACGTAAGTCCCGCGGGAGAGGTACTCCTTGATGATGTCGTTCTGCGTCGTTCCCTGTAGCGACGCGAGCGGCGCGCCCTGCTCCTGCGCTGCGGTGGCGTAGAGCGCGAGGAGCCACATCGCCGTGGAGTTGATGGTCATCGAGGTGTTCATCGTCTCGAGCGGGATGCCGTCGAACAGCGCCCGCATGTCACCGAGGTGGGTGACCGGGACGCCGACCTTCCCCACCTCGCCACGCGCCAGGACGTCGCCTGGGTCATACCCCGTCTGCGTCGGCAGGTCGAACGCCACGGAGAGACCGGTCTGGCCCTTCTCCAGGTTGCGCCGGTAGAGCGCGTTGGACTCCGTCGCCGAGCTGTGGCCGGCGTAGGTCCGCATCAACCAGGGCTTGTCTCGCATCGCCGTTCCTCCGCTCGTCGCCCGGTCAGGAGTGGTCGTAGAAGCCGCGGCCCGTCTTGCGCCCGAGGTCGCCCGCAGCGACCATGCGGCGCAGCAGCTCTGGCGGCGCGAAGGTCTCGTCCTGCGTGTCGGCGTAGATGTTGCTGCTGGCGTTGAGCATGATGTCGACGCCGGTCATGTCGGCGGTCTCCAGCGGACCCATCGGGTGGCCGAAGCCGAGCCGGCAGGCCGTGTCGATGTCGGCGGCGCTCGCGACCCCGGACTCGACGAGGCGGATGGCCTCCATCGCGAGGGCGGAGATCAGCCGGGTGGTGACGAAGCCGGCGACGTCACGGTTGACCACGACGACGGTCTTCCCGACGTTCTCCGCGAACTCCCGGGCCGTCTCGACGGCAGCGTCGGAGGTCTTGTAGCCGCGCACCACCTCGCACAGCTTCATCAGCGGCACGGGCGAGAAGAAGTGCATGCCCACGACCGCCTCCGGCCGCGAGGTGACGGCGGCGATGGAGGTGATCGGGATGGCCGAGGTGTTCGAGCCGAGGATCGCGCCGTCCTTGCAGATCGTGTCGAGGGCGCGGAAGACCTCGGCCTTCACCTCGAGCTTCTCGAAGACCGCCTCGATGACGAGGTCGGCGTCACCGGCGGCCTCGAGCTCGGTGGTGGTCGTGATGCGACCGAGGGCGGCGTCGGCGTCGGCCGCGTCCATCCGGCCCTTCTCGACGAACTTCGCGTACGACGCACGGATGGCACCCATGCCCCGGTCGAGGGCCTCGGGGGTGACGTCGCGGAGGTACACGTCGTATCCGGCGACGGCGGCGACCTGGGCGATGCCCGCGCCCATGAGTCCTGCTCCGATGACCGCGATCTGCTGTGCCACTGCTGCCTCCCCTGTCACGGACCGTCTCCGCACCATGGGAGCGACCCTCGCTGCGACTCTATTCAGCGGGTGGCCCCGATGCCCGATCGGGTCGACCATGGGCTGGTGCAGTACACCAGCGCCTCGTTCCTCGTGGGGCCGCTCATCGCGTTCGGCGTGGTGGGGCTCCTGGCGCTGCTGCTGCGCTGGGCGTTCGCGACGGGTGGTTCGGTCGTCGCCCGGCGCCCACGGTCCGGCGGCGAGGACGAGTACGGCCTGCTCGTGCCGGTCGCGAGCCCCTCGACCTACATCGAGGGCGAGATCCTGCGCCGCACGCTCGAAGACTCCGGTATCAGGGCGAACCTGGCCGAGACGCTCGACGGCCCGAGGCTCATGGTCTTCCCACACGACCTCGAGCGGGCCCGCGCCGTGGTGGAACGGCACTGACGATTGGCACCAGCGGGATCCCGGCGTCGGTCCGTACCTGCACTCCCGGGCCGGACACGTACGGGATGACCCTCAGTCCAGCTGGTTGACCGTCACACGCGAGACGTCGGCGCCGAGCCGGACGAGGTCCTCGACGAAGCCCTCGTAGCCGCGATCGATGTGGTGCGGCTCGTAGATGGTGGTGACTCCGTCGGCGACGAGACCCGCCAGGACGAGTCCGGCGCCCGCACGGATGTCGGCGGCCTCGACAGGAGCACCCGACAACGACTCCTTGCCGCGCACCATGGCGTGATGGCCGTCGGTGCGGACGTCTGCGCCGAGGCGGACCATCTCGTTGACGAACCGGAACCGCGCCTCGAAGAGATTCTCCGTCACCATCGCCGCGCCGCGTGCGATGGAGTTCAGCGCGATGAACTGCGGCTGAAGGTCGGTCGGGAAGCCGGGATAGGGAAGCGTGACGACGTCGACCGCGCGCGGACGGTCATAGCAGCGGACGCGGAAGCCGTCGTCGACCTCGTCGACGAGAGCCCCCGCGCACACGAGCTTGTCGAGGGCGATGTCGAGATGGTCGGCACGGGCGTTGCGGATGGTGAGCTCGCCCTGGGTCATGGTCGCCGCCACGGCCCAGGTCCCCGCGACGAGACGGTCGGGCACGGTGACGTGCTCGGTGGGCGAGAGGGAGTCGACGCCCTCGATCTCGAGGGTCGAGGTGCCGATGCCGCCGATCTGCGCGCCCATCGCCTGGAGCATCGCGCAGATGTCGACGATCTCGGGCTCACGGGCCGCGTTGTCGATGACCGTCGTGCCCTTGGCGAGCACGGCAGCCATGAGCAGGTTCTCGGTGGCGCCGACGCTCGGGAAGTCCAGCCAGACGGCCGCGCCGTGCAACCGGTCGTCGCGGGTGGCGATGAGGAAGCCGTGCTCGCTGCGCACCGTGGCGCCGAGTCGCTCGAGGCCGGCGACGTGCATGTCCAGGCCCCGGCTGCCGATGTTGTCACCGCCGGGAAGTGCGACGTCGGCCTCGCCGCAGCGGGCCAGGAGCGGGCCCAGGACGTTGATGGAGGCGCGAAGCTTGCGCACGAGGTCGTAGTCCGCCTTGTGCGAGGGCACTTCGGGGACGGTGATCGAGACCGTGCGCGTGGCGGTATCGCGGGTCACCTCGCAGCCCAGCCTGCGCAGCAGCTCGGACATGTACTCGACGTCGAGGATGTCCGGCACCTCGCGCAGCACAGTCGTGCCCTCGGCGAGCAGCGATGCCGCCATCAGCTTGAGGACGCTGTTCTTCGCGCCCGTGACCCGCACCTCGCCGGCCAGCCGGGCGCCCCCCACGATCCGAAAGGCCTCCACGGAGCCTGAGGATAGGCGACTCCGGCCGGTGTCTCAGCCGACCGGGCGGACGTGCACCGTACCCGCTCGGACCGCCCTCAGCGCTCGCGCGCGGGGAAGCGGGCGGGGGCACCAGGTCGTAGGCTCCTGCGCATGGTCAATCTCACGCGCATCTACACCCGAACCGGCGACGACGGCACCACGGCGCTCGGCGACCTCTCGAGGGTGACCAAGAACGACCCGAGGCTGCATGCCTACGCCGACACCGACGAGGCCAACTCCTCCATCGGCGTCGCGATCGCGCTCGGCGGCCTCGGCGAGGATGTCGACGCCCTGCTCACGCGCATCCAGAACGACCTCTTCGACGTCGGCGCCGATCTCTGCACGCCGATCGTCGCTGACCCGCAGTACCCGCCCTTGCGGGTCGAGCAGGCCTACGTCGACCTCCTCGAGGCCGCGTGCGACGAGTACAACGCCCTTCTGACGCCGCTGCGCTCCTTCGTGCTCCCCGGCGGCACGGCCGGCTCCGCGCTGCTCCACGTGGCCCGCACGGTCGTCCGGCGGGCCGAGCGCTCGACCTGGGCGGCCCTCGAGCACCACGGCGAGTCGATGAACCCCCTGACCGCGCACTACCTCAACCGGCTCTCCGACCTCATGTTCATCCTCGCCCGCCACGCCAACCTCGGCGTCGGCGGCGACGTGCTGTGGGTCCCCGGCGCCAACCGCTGACGGCGCCCCCGGACAGCCAGCGAGGCCCGGCCCCCGTGGGGGCCGGGCCTCGCTCGCGTTGCCGGGTGTGGTGTCGCGTCAGCGGATGCGGACAGCGCTGGTGCGTGCCACGCCCATCACGTGGCCTGCGGCGTAGGCCCGGACCTCGATCACGAGGGACTTGCCGCGCCAGGCCGAAGACAGCCTCAGCGACGACCTGGACATGAGCGCCACGACCTTGCCGTCGACCCGGTACACGTACCGGTAGTACGCGGGGTGCACCGTCCATGGCACTGCCGCGACCGTCACGACCCGACCGACGACGGCCGCTCCGCGGATCGCCGGGCGGACCCGGGCCACCGGCGCAACACCGACGCGGACCAGGACGGAGGGCGACGACGTCGACGTGGTGCCGACCCGGTTGTGGACCGTCACCTTGCAGGCGATGCGACGCCCCAGGTAGCTCGCCGGGACGACCAGAGCGCGCTTCGTGCTCGCGATCCTCGCTCCGTTGAGGGTCCAGCGGTAGGCAGCGGTACCGCCGGTGACGGCCGCGGAGCAGGTGGCGACGGAGCCGACCCTGACCGCACCCGCGACGGCTGCCGCCCGCGTCACGGTGGGAGCCACACCGACCGCGATGGTCACCGGGGCCGATGCCGAGCGGGTGAACGACGCGGCGTTGTCAGGGGTGAACGCCGCCGTGACGACGCGGTTGCCCGACGACGGGAAGTTCAGCGAGGCCGACACCCTCCCACTGGCGAGCCGGTGGACCGCGCCGTAGTGCTGGCCTCCGACGGAGAACTGCACCTGCCCCGCCGCGGCCGGGCTGACCGTGGCGTTGAAGGTGACGGTGCCGTGGACTGCGACGTCGACCGAGCTGGGCGTGATCCGGGTAGTCGTCCCGGCCGCACCGGTGCTCGGCGCGGGGGCCGGAGCGGGCGGGGTCGTCGGGCTCTGGACCGCCGTCGAGCCGGAGCGCAGACTGCTCGTGGCGATGTACTGGAGGTCCTGCACGTACGGCCTCGCGGAGACGACGACCGGTGACGTCACCGCCGCGACGGTGGCTCCGGACCGCGTGACCCGCACCGACACCGTGCCTGGCCGGAGCGGGGCGAGGCACGAACTCACGCCCGCGGGCTCCGAGCAGGTCGTCGTCACTCCCCCGACCGTGACTGACACGGTGGCCGGACCGGTGAGAAAGTTCAGCGATTCGACGGTGTCACGAGCGGGTGAGCCGCCGCGCAGCCTCATCAGCCTGGTCTGGGGGAAGCTCTGCGCCGCGCGCCAAGGCTGACTGCGGTGCGTGAGGTAGGCGGCGTCGCGAACGATCGTCGGGGCGCGGCCGGTCTTGAACCAGGTGATGTAGTACGACATCAGGTCGAGGAAGGCCCAGCCGTGCTTGGCTGACGGCTCGATCGAGGTGCCCTCGGTGTAGTCGTTCCACGTCGGCAGCAGCACCCACTCGGCGGAGGAGTCGCGAGCGATCTGCCAGGTGTCGCGCATGTTCTGGGTGTTCAGGGGCTCTTCGAACACACCCTGGTTGGGACGCTCGTCCTGAACCGAGACCGGCTGCATCCACATCTTGCCCATCGCGTGGACGGCGGCGACACGACCACGCGGCGAGGTGGAGTAGGTGGCGTTCGGCGGGTTCCACTGCGGGTTGCGTGAACCCCAGTTACCGATGCCGATGCTGATCGGCGCGAAGGCCTTGGCGTAGACCTGGTCGTTCTGCACGACCGGGAACAGCGCGACGGTCTGGCCGTAGGTCGAGGCCATGATCGACTTGTAGGAGGTCCACCACGCGATCGACTTGTTCTCGGCGTAGAAGGGCGCCACCACCAGGCGGCCGTCGTTGAGGTTGTAGGCCGACGGGTACGCGGCGAGCAGGGCGGTCGCCTTCGCGACGGTCGCCGCGTCCTTCGACGCGAGCGCGCTCATGTCCGGCTGCAGCATGATCTTGAACGTCGGGCTGACGTTGCGTGCGGCCTGCAGGAGCAGCTTCATGTTGGTCCACACCTGGGCGCTCGTGTTGACCGTGAGCAGGTCGAGGGCGAACCCGTCGATGCCGGCCGCCATCGCCTGGCGGACCTCGGTCTCCATGTCGAGCAGGCGCCACGACGCGCTGGCACTGACCGCGCGACCGACGGGACGGTCACGGATGAAGCCGCCGTAGGCGGCGTGGGCGCCGCCCTCACCACGAGGGGCGAGGTAGTTCACGGTGTAGTAGTCCGACGCCGGCGTCTTGTTGTCGAGCGACAGCACGAGCGAGGGCAGGTAGTGGGCGAAGACGAGCTTCGACGAGGTCGACAGTGCTGGCATGTCGAACGGGAGTCGTGGGGTGCTCGCGGCTGATGCGACGGGGGCCTTGGCCACACCGGCCGTCACCAGGAGCCCTACGGCAAGGGAGGGGATCGCGAGTGCGAGCCCGATGCTTGAGACGCCGCGTCGAGTCAGACGTATCCCGGCAAAGCTGTGTCGTCCTGAAATCACGTGCCGCTCCTTTTCCCCGTCATCAGTCACGCCGTCACGAACGCGCATCACGCGTCGCAACACCGTGAACGTCGTCCTCGCGGGCTGAGGGCTTGAGTCCCTCTCACCCGGTCGGTTCACCCTGGGGAAGAGCGGGCAACCGCTGGCAATGCGGGGAGTCTGTCACCCATTCGGCCCAGCGAGGGAAGCCTGTGTCCGATAGGCGAGACGTCTCCGGCGGATGGTGACGGGCACCACATTCGTGGGGCGGAGGTTCCGACAGAAGCTGCTGTAGCAGGTGTCTCCGCAGGTCACAGGGATCCCGCTCGGCGTGTCGCGCGGTACTCCCGGGGTTCGTGGGGTCAGGGGGTCGTGAGGGTCCCGCTGCGACGACTGCTCGCGCCGACGTACTGCACGCGCAGCGCACTCACGTGAGCGAGACCGGTTCCCGGGTCGGTCGACACCGCTGGGCGACCTTGGTCGACACTGCTAGGCGACCTCGAGCGGGTACGACGTCGACACCGAGGCCCGATAGGCGGCCGGGTCGGCCGGCGTGAAGACCGCCACAACCGTGTGCGATCCCGCCGCCAGCAGGCCGGCCCCGAGGTTGTAGGCGCCGCTGACCAACGGCCACGGCGCCCCGACGAGGGCACCGTCCACCCGCAGCTGCACCGTGCCCACCGCCGTCGGCGACACGACGGAGACCCGGAATCGGGTCTCACTGGTCGTGGAGACCCTGGTCGAGGTGAGGGCGATCGACGTCGTGGTGACGACGCCGCTGGACGGCGCCGACGGTGGCGTCGAGGAGGGGGCAGGAGGAGGAGGAGGAGGAGGAGGAGGAGGAGGTGACGACGACGTCGGCAGCGGCGCCGGCGTTGTCGGCATCGGCGTCGGCGTCGAGCTACGCGTCGGTGTCGGTGTGGGGGTCAGCGAGCTCACCGGGGCCGTGGAGGAGCCCGGGAGCGGCGCCGAGGTCGTGCCCGTTCGCAGGCTGCTCGCCGCCACGTACTGCAGGTCCTGCACGACGGGGCTCGAGTCGATGGAGACCGGGGTGGTGACGGTGATGACCGAGCCGTCCGCGCGTTGCACCGTCACCGTGACGTCGCCGTCCATGACGGGTGTGAGGCAGCTCGACGTGCCGGCCCTCCGGTAGCACGTCCAGCTGTTCGACCCGTTGGACACGGTGATGGTTGCGGGTGCTGTGAGGAACGCGAGCACCTCGATCGTGTCCTGTGCCGGCGTCCCGCCACGCAGGCTCATCAGCTTGGTCTCGGGGTAGCTCGGGCGGGCGGCCCACGGCTGTGCGCGGTGTGTCACGTAGACACCGTCGCGGACGATCCGTGGCGCAGCCCCGGACTTCCACCAGGCGATGTAGTACGCCATCAGGTCCACGAATGCATATCCGTGCTTGACCGATGGCGCGATGGAGGTGCCCTCGGCGTAGTCGTTCCACGTCGGGAGGAGCACCCACTCGGCACCGGAGTCGCGTGCCATCTGCCAGGTGTCACGCAGGTTGGCGGTGTTCGACGCCTCGTCGAAGACCCCCTGATTGGGCCGTTCGTCCTGGACCGAGACCGGCTGCATCCACATGTCGCCGACCGCGTGCACTGCCGCGATGCGCGCGGGCAGCCCCGTGGGCGACGTCGAGGCCGGGTCGTTCCATGACGGGTTTCGGTTGCCCCAGTTGCCGATGCCGATGCTGATGGGCTCGAAGGACGCGGCGTAGGCACGGTCGTTGAGGAGCACCGGGAACAGCGCGATCGTCTCCCCGTAGGTCGTCGCCATGATCGTGGCGTAGGAGGTCCACCAGTCGATGGACTTGCGCTCCGCGAGGAAAGGCGAGATCACCAGCCGCCCGTCCGCGAGTCGGTAGGCGGCCGGGTAGTCCGTCAGCAACGACGTGAGGTGCGCGACGGTCGGGGCGTCGAGTGCGGCGTAGGCGCTCATGTCCGGCTGGAGCAGAACGGTGAAGCTCGGGCTCACGTTGTGCGCGGCCTGCAGCAGCAGGGTGATGTTCTTCCACACCTGGCTGGTGGTCTTCGAGGTCACCAGGTCTACGGCGAAGCCGTCGATTCCGGCCGAGATCGCTTCCCGGACGTCGGTCTCCATGTCCAGGATGCGCCAGTCCACGCTCGCGCTGACCGGTCGGCCGAGCGGGCGGTCGCGCAGGTAGCCCCCGTAGGCCACGTGGGCACCGCGCTCGCCATAGGTCGTGAGGTAGCCGGCGGTGTAGTAGTCCGTGGCGGTCGGCTTGTTGTCCAGGGAGATGGGGAACCACGGCACATAGTGCGCGAAGACCCGCTTCGGCGACGACGACCCTGCGGCCGGACGGTCGAACGGGAGGGACGCGCTGGTCTCGACCGCCGCCGTCCTCGCCTTCGTCGAGCCCGATCCGAGTGACGCCGTGGCGACACCCGAGCCCCACACCAGCCCGAGCAGCAGCGCCGGGACGGCGATCCCGAGGCCGAGACGAGCACGGACACCTCTCGCCGCGACATGGGTTCGGTGCCCACGCACATGTCGTCCACCCACCACGAGCCACTCCTTCGGTGCTGGTCCTCCTTCGAGGGACCCTCACAGAGCCAGGTGAACTCCCGGTGCACGGCGGGTGACGTTCGGCACTGGGCCGAACGGGTGACGGCCGGGTGTCACACGACGCTCCGACAGGTGGACGCAGAGTCACCCGAACATGTGTCAGCGGGCGGTGCGCCGTGCCGAGGAGGCTGCGACGTACTGCAGGTCCTGGACGTAGGGCGTGGCGGTCACCGGGAACGGCGACACGACCGTGAGAACGGGGGCACCACCGCGCGAGACGGTCACGGACACGGTGCCCGGGCGCAGCGGGGCAGTGCACGCCGTGACCCCGGCACCGGCCTGGCAGGTGGTTGTGACACCACCGACAGAGATGGCCATGGCGCCCGGGGCGGTGAGGAGCGCGAGCGCCTCGATCTGGTCGCGTGCCTGGCTACCCGGCCGGATCGTCATGAGCGACGTCTCCGGGTAGGACGGGAGGGCGGCGGCGGGCTGCTGGCGGTGCGTGACGTAGACGGTGTCGCGGACGATCGAGGGCGCTTCCCCCGTCTTGAACCACGTCGCGTAGTAGGACATGAGGTCGAGGTAGGTCCACCCGTGCCGGACCGATGGCTCGACCGCGGTTCCTTCGGCGAAGTCGTTCCACGTCGCTATCTGCACCCACTCCGTCTGGGAGTCACGGGCGATCTGCCAGGTGTTGCGCAGGTTCTGGGTGTTCTCGGCCTCGTCGTAGATCCCCTGGCTGGGCCGCTCGTCCTGCACGGAGACGGTCTGCATCCAGACCTTGCCGAGGCGGTGGACCGCCTCGGCCCGGGCGATCGGGGTGTCAGCGCCGGTGTCGGTGGTGTTCTTCTCCGGGTTGCGCGAGCCCCACGTGGAGATGCCGTAGCTGATGGGGGCGAACTTCCTGGTCCAGACCCGCTCGTCCTGGAACAACGGCACGAGCGCGACCTCGGTGCCGTACGCCGAGTGCATCAGAGACATGAACTGCTTCCACCAGTCCACCGAGTGGTTCTCGGCGTTGAACGGGGCCACGACGAGACGGCCGTCGGAGAGGTGGAACGCCGACGGAAGCGCACCGAGCTTCGCGACGTAGGCGGCCACGACGTCGACGCTCTTGAACCGCATGCCGCCACTCATGTCCGGCATGAGCATGATGCGGAACCGCGGGTCGGCGGTCTGGGCCGCGTCGAGGAGCGTGCGCTGGACGTCGAGGACCCGGAGGTCCGGGTCACCTGGGACCTCGACGAGGTCGAGGACGAACCCGTCGATGCCCGCGCGCGAGGCCTGCGTCACCTCACCGATCTGGTCGACCAGCTGCCACGCCTTCTGCGGCCGCGGCGGGCGCGGCACGGGCCGGTCCCGCAGGAACCCGCCGTACGCCTTGTGCTTGCCGTTCTCCCCTCCCGGGTCGAGGAACTGCTGGGTGTAGTAGTCCGACGCGGGCGGCTTGTTGTCGATGGACTGGGTGAACGGCGGGAAGTAGTGCGCGAACACCAGTCTGCCCAAGGTCGGCAGCGAGGTCGGCGGGTCGAAGGGCAGCGCAAGGTTCGCGGCGGGCAGCACCGCGGTGGCGCTGCCCGTCGCGGTCGGCGGCGGGGACGACGGGAGCTGGGAGCCCGTGGCCTTGGCCGAGGGGTCGGGCGAGGCTCGGACCGGTGCCGGGGACGAACAGGCAGCGACGAGAAGGGCCGATCCCGCGACGAGAATCGCGAGGGACGTGAGGGAGGAGCGGCGGGCGTGCCCTAACCTCGGCCGCGTCGGCACGCTCCACCTCCCGTTCAGGCGCACCAGTGCGCTTCCACACCGATCCTAGGTCGGCGGGCCGGGTGATCGCGGCCCGGCGCGGCTGCCTCAGCGGCGACGCGTGACGGCGTCGGCGTAGAGGACTTCCAGCCGGTCAACGATGGAGCGCATCCCGAAGTGCCCGAGGGAAGCGGCCCGCGCCCGGGCCCCCACCTCGGCCAGGGCGCCCGGACGGGTCAGCAGACCACGGACCGCGTCGTCGAGGGCCGCCTGGGACGCGTCGACGACGACGCCACCGCCATGCTCGGCGACAGCCGGGGCGAGCCCGCACGTGTCGGTGATGACGACGCCGCGCCCCACGGACATGGCCTCGAGCACCGACATGGGATAGGGCTCGTCGACGCTCGGCAGCACGACCAGGCTGGACGCCGCGAGACGTTCCAGGGTGCGGGTGGGGGCGAGCGGCCCCTCCCAGCGGAGCCGGGACTCGTCGCCGACGGCCGCGACCTCCGCACGGACCGCGTCCCCCTCCCCCTCATCGGGGCCGACGAGGACGAACGAGGCGTCGATCCCGGACTCGAGCAGCGTGCGGGCCATGCGGGTGAAGGCGAGTGGGCGCTTGCGCTGCTGCAGCCGGGCGAGGAACAGGACCTCGGCGCGAACCGGCAGCGGCGTCTCGACCTCGACGTCGGGGACGCCGTTGCCCAGAGGCTGGAGCCGGGACTCGGGCGCTCCCACGACGAGGAGCCCGGTGCGCTCCGCCGGTGTGAGGTAGAGGACCGAGCCGGCACCATCGAGGACGCGACGGGTCATCAGGGCATCGAGCGGACGCGCGAGCGGGTGACTCGACCGCACGACCATCCCGTGCGGCTGAACGACGAACGGGACCCTGTGCCGCTGGAGCGACCGCGCCGCGGGAAGGGCCACGAGGTCGCGCGCCAGGTGGACATGGGCGACGTCGAGACCAGTGGCGTTGCTGCGCAACCAGGACTGGAGGCCCGGCGCCGTGAGCCCGCTGAAGCCGCCGGGGGCGATCCGGCGCGCTGGGAAGGTGAGCAGCGGCGCACCGCCGAGCTCGGTGGGCGTCTCCCCTTCGGGGTAGCCGCTCGACGCAGCGGCGACGCTGACGTCGTGGCCACGACGGGTCAGCTCACGGGACAGGTTTTCCGCGACGCGGACCGGGCCGCCGAACGCACCGTCCGGCGACACGAGGGTGACGACGTGCAGGATCCGCACGTCACGGCTCCCGGGTGACGCCGGCGGGTGCGAGAACGGTTGCACCGGGGGGGATGTCCCGGGCGACGAGCGCGCAGGCGCCGACGACCGAGTCGGCGCCGACGGTGACGCCGCGAAGGATGGTCGCACGCGCCGCGATCCAGGCGCCGTCGCCCACGACGATCGGCGCGTTGTCGTACTCGAAGGTCGGGGAGCGGCGGTCGTGGCTACCGGTGCAGAGCAGGACGCCCTGGGACACGCACACGTCGCTGCCGATCGTCACGGGCTCCAGGTTGAGGATCCAGGTGTCCTCACCGATCCAGGTGTCGTCGCCGATGGTCAGCTTCCACGGCCAGTGGACGCGAACGTGGTGGCGCAGCACGACGCCGTGTCCGATGCGTGCGCCGAACATGCGCAGCACGCCGAGCCGGACGCGCATCGGGCACCACCACCGCGTGACGAGGATGCCGGACAGGAACAGCCACGCGACCTGGACGGGAGCGGAACGGCCCTTGTCGTAGCCGGCACCGGTGAAACCCGCGAGGGAGTGACGAGGCACGGGCGTCACCCGCGTGCGTCGGCGTGGTGCTCGACGTACCAGTCATACGTCGAGCGAAGACCGCCCTCGAGGGTGATGGACGACGACCAGCCCAGCGTCGAGAGCCGGCTGACGTCGAGCAGCTTGCGCGGCGTGCCGTCGGGTTTGCTGGTGTCCCAGTGGATCTCGCCGGAGTACCCCACCGTGGACGCCACCAGCTCGGCGAGCTCGCGGATGCTGACATCGGTGCCGGTGCCGACGTTGATCGTCGTCCCGGAGTCGTAGTGCTCCACGAGGAACAGGCAGGCCGCGGCGAGGTCGTCGACGTGGAGGAACTCGCGCCGGGGCGATCCAGAGCCCCAGCACGTGACGGACGCCGCACCGGACTGGGTGGCCTCGTGGAAGCGACGGAGCATCGCCGGGAGGACGTGCGAGCTCGTGAGGTCGAAGTTGTCGCCGGGCCCGTAGAGGTTGGTCGGCATCGCGGAGATGTAGTGCACACCGTGCTGACGGCGCAGTGACTGCACCTGCATGATGCCCGCGATCTTCGCGATGGCGTAGGCGTCGTTCGTCGGCTCGAGGGCACCGGTCAGCAGGGAGTCCTCGTGGATCGGCTGGGATGCGAACTTCGGGTAGATGCAGCTCGATCCGAGGAACAGGAGCCGTTCGACGCCGGAGGCCAAGGCCGCGTCGAGCGAGTTGACCTGGATCTGCAGGTTGTCGCTGAGGAAGTCCGCCGGGTAGGTCGAGTTGGCCAGGATCCCGCCCACCTTCGCCGCTGCGAGGAAGACCGCCTGCGGCCGGGTCTCGGCGAAGAACGCGAAGACCGACGCGCGGTCGCGCAGATCGAGCTGGGAGGAGGTCCGACCCACCAGGCGGGTGAATCCCTGCGACTCCAGATGGCGCCAGATCGCCGAACCCACGAGACCACGGTGGCCCGCGACGTAGACGACCGCGTCGCGGTCGAGAGCACGGACAGGGGAGGCGGTGTCGTCGTCCAGCACGAATTCCACGTTACACGGCGGCTCGGCATCGCCCGATCAGCCGAACGTACGTCACCCTGATGGACGCGGAGGGTGACCGCCTGCGCTCGCTATCATTCAAGGGTGTCCGCGAGGGGCTGGCACACGGGGAGCGAGAGGTCAGCGCTGTGAGTCGTACCGCCTTCATCACCGGCATCACCGGACAGGACGGGTCCTACCTGGCCGAGCTGCTGCTCGAGAAGGGTTACATCGTCCATGGCCTGATCCGGCGCGCCTCGACGTTCAACACGACGCGCATCGACCACCTCTACAAAGACCCGCACGACCCCGACGCTCGGATGTTCCTCCACTACGGCGACCTCACCGACGGCTCGCGCCTGGTCACCCTGCTGGAGCGGATCCGGCCCGACGAGGTCTACAACCTCGCGGCTCAGTAGCACGTGCGCGTCTCCTTCGACGAACCCGAGTTCACCGGTATCACCACCGGTCTCGGCACGACGCGGCTCCTCGAGGCCCTGCGCATGGTCGGCCTGCAGTGCCGCTTCTACCAGGCCTCGAGCTCGGAGATGTTCGGCGCCACTCCCCCGCCGCAGGACGAGAGCACCCCGTTCTACCCGCGCTCGCCCTATGGCGCGGCGAAGGTCTACAGCTACTGGATGACGCGCAACTACCGCGAGGCCTACGGCATGTTCGCGGTCAACGGCATCCTGTTCAACCACGAGTCCCCGCGCCGCGGCGAGACGTTCGTGACGCGCAAGATCGCCATCGCCGCGGCCCGGATCGCCCAGGGCCGGCAGTCCGAGCTGTTCCTGGGCAACCTCGACGCCGTGCGCGACTGGGGCTACGCCAAGGAGTACGTCGAGGGCATGTGGCGGATGCTGCAGCACGACCACGCCGACGACTACGTCCTGGCCACCGGCGTCGGCTACTCGGTGCGCGACTTCGTCCAGTTCTGCTTCGAGGCCGTCGACCTCGACTGGGAGAAGTACGTGCGTTTCGACGAGCGCTACCTGCGGCCCACCGAGGTCGACGCCCTGATCGGCGACCCCGGCAAGGCCGAGCGCGCCCTCGGGTGGAAGCCGCTCGTGCTGACGCCGGAGCTCGCGCGCCTCATGACCGAGGCCGAGATGCACGGCGACACCCGCTCGACGCGGCTCTGAACGACCGCCACATGGAGCCCAGATGACGGTCGATGCGGGAGCCGAGGCCATCGCCTCCGATGCCGCGCCGCCACCTCCGGCATCGCGGATCCCGCTGTCGCCGTCGGTGTGGTTCGCCGTCATCGGCGTCGGCCTCGCCGGTGTGGTCCCCGCGGCGCTCATGGCATCGACGCCGATCGACGGGCACGAGTCGACCGCGTGGATCTGGGCCCTGCTGCTCGTCGTCGTCGCCGGGACGAGATACGCCTGGCTCGTCGCCCAGGGATCGGCACGGCTCTTCGAGATCGTGTTCTGGCTGTTCACCTATGTCTTCCTCGGTCTTGCGCCGATGTCGCAGATGCGCAGCGACCGCTACCCCCAGACGACACCGCAGGTCGACACCTCGCTCAACGCGACCGCCATGGGAGTCGTGTGGATCGGCGTCGCCGCGTTCCTCATCGGCGTCTCGATCGCCACGATCCGTCCGGCGCGTCCGGCGTCGCGGCAACGGGTATCCCTCGTCGTCCCCCACCGCCTGTACATCTTCTGCCTGCTCACGCTCGTCGTGTGCGGCTACTACATCGCGAAGATCTCCCCGAAGTCGCTCGTCCTGAGCCGCGTCGGCCGCAGCGCCATCGAGAGCGCCTCGTGGTCCAACAGCACGGTCGAGGCGGTCATCAAGGCGTTCGTCACGCTGGCACCCGTGATCGCGTTCGCGGCCGTCCTGCGCCTGCGACGTCAGCGTCGCGCGGTCGGCGAGCACTACCCGGTCGTGTGGGCGTGGGTGATGCTCGTGCTCGTCGTGCTCATCGACAACCCCGTCTCGACTCCGCGGTACGTCACGGGGACGGCACTGCTGGGCGTCGCCGTCGCCCTCGGCGCGGCGAGCCGCGCCGGGCGCCTCCGGATCCTGGCCGTGAGCCTGGTCCTCGGGCTCGTCATCGTGTTCCCGCTGCTGGACCTCTTCCGCTACAGCACCGACCCGGGCCAGACCTCGCCGCAGTCGTTCTCCGAGACCCTCGTGACCGCCGACTTCGACGCGATCGACCAGATCAACAACACGGTGTCCTTCGTGCAGGTCAACGGGTCGACCGGTGGCAAGCAGCTCCTGGGAGCCGTCTTCTTCTTCGTCCCGCGCACCGTGTGGTCGAGCAAGGCCGACGACACCGGCGTCCTGCTCGCGAGCTACCGCGGCTACAAGGTGACCAACCTGTCCGCGCCGGTGTGGACCGAGCTGTTCATCGACTTCGCGTGGGTGGGGCTCGGCGTCGGGATGCTGCTGCTCGGCTATGTCCTGCGCCGCTGGGACGACGCCGCTCTTGCCTCGTTCCGCATCTTTCCGGCACCCGGGGTCCTCAGCGGCACCCTCCCGTTCTACCTCGTCATCATGCTGCGAGGCTCGCTGCTCCAGTCGATGGCCGGGTTCACCGTCCTCATCGTGTGCGCGGCCCTGGTCGGGCGGCGGGTGCCGGCCTCGCGGGTCGCCGCGGAGCTGTCCCGCAGCTGAGAGCCTTGCGGGGAGAGGCGATCGAGCCCTCCCCCCGGCGGCGACTCGATCTGGTCGTGGTGGGGGGGCGTCAGCTGCGAGCGGTGACGAACGACCCGTACACGAGGGTCGCGCCGAGCCCGATCATCAGCAGCCCGAACCCCGTGGTGAGGACGTCGCCGGAGGATCCGAGGACGAGCAGCCCGACGAGCACCGACCCGACGCTGAGGACGACGTCCAGCACCATGCCTCGGACACTACAGGCCACCCTGCGGCAACGCGTCGAACCATCAGGGAGAGGCGCGGTCAGATGTACCTGAGCACCAGGGTCGGCCGGTAGCTGGCTGTGGCCGACTGCGCGGACCACAGCGTGAGGACGTCGTTGCCGCCGCACGTCACGGCCAAGGACACGGTGCCCGTGGCCGACCGAGCGCCGGCGAGGGCTGTGCCGTTGAGGGTCACGGCGTACGCCCGATTGATCGTGGTCGCCCCGGTCAGAGTCCCCAGGACGGTCCCGGTCGTCGTCGGCCGGTTGGCCCAGGTCAGACCCTTCTCGGTCCAGCTGTCGGAGGTGATGCGGAACGACTGCGTGTAGCCGGAGCCGGCCGAGGTCGCCGTCGTCGTCCGTACCGTCAGCGTCGCGCTCGCGAGCGTGTGACCGGCGGGCGTCGCGGGGATGGAGAACCGCAGGTAGGAGACCGCTGCGACAGTTCCCCGCGTCTGGATGCTCGTGGTGGTCCCGTAGCTCGTGGTGGTACTGCCGGCGTTCGCCCACGTGTCCGCGACCGGGGTCAAGGTCCGCACGACAGGTGTGGAGACGACCACGGTGACCGAACCGGCAGCGCTCACGTTGCCCGCCGCGTCACGTGCCCGCACCAGGTAGAGCCACGAGCCGTCGCCGACGGGCAGGTTGACGTACGTCGTGCCCGCGACGGTGCCCAGCGAGGCCATGACCGTGCCCGCGAGACGGGACACGTCATATCCCACGACCCCGACGTTGTCCGACACCGCCGGCCAGGTGAGGGTCACGGTGCTACCGGATGCCACGGCGGTGACGACGGGGACGCTCGGCGGCGCGACGTCCAGGACCTGCGCGGAGGCGACGGCCGACTGGATCGACCGGTTGCCCGCCGCGTCGAGGGCGACGACGGCGTAGTACCCGGTGCCCACCGGGCGGCCCGGGTCCACGGTCGAGCTCGACGTCGTCGTCGCGATGAGGCTCCAGGACACCGGTGCGATGGCCGACGCCGCGCGATAGACCTCGTACGCCGCGACCGCGACGTCGTCGGTCGAGCCGGTCCAGGACACCGTCACCGCGTCCTGGTTCGCTACGGCTGTGACGCTCGGGGCCGTCGGGGGCGTGGTGTCGAGCACGGTCGCCGACGCCGAAGCGGCTGCGGCTGAACGGTTTCCGGCCGCGTCGAGGGCGACGACGGTGTAGACCCACGTCCCCACGGGACGGGCGGCGTCGACGTACCCGGGCACGGACACCGTGGCAACCAGGCTCGAGGCGTCCGGCGCGGAAGCCGTGGAACCACGGTAGATCTCATAGCTGAGGACCCCGACGTCGTCGGTCGAGGCCGGCCAGCCCACGGCCACGTCGTGACCGGATGCGATGGCGCTGATGACGGGCGTCGACGGCGGAGTCGAATCGAGCACCGTTGCCTGCACGGTCGACGCGGACGAGTGGTTGTCGGCGGCGTCGACGGCGAGGACCGCGTAGTACCAGGTGCCGGCAGGACGCGCCGCATCGGCGTAGGACAGCGCGGTGGTGGTCGCCACGAGCGTCGCGGTACCAGGCGTGAACGGCGTCGAGGATCGGTGCACCTCATAGCCTGTTACACCGACGTTGTCGGTGGCGGCGACCCAGGACAGCGACACTGCGTCGTGCGTGACGGTGACGGCCGGGCCGCCCGGCGCGGACGGCGGGGTACGGTCGACCGCCACCGGCGAGTACACCAGCGTGAGGGTCGGGCGGTAGGTGGCGGTAGCCGCGTGGCGCGACCAGAGATAGAGCCCGTCGGATCCGCTCGAGCTGATCGTCAAGGTCTCGCTGCCACCGCTGGCGGGGACGGTCGCGCGAAGTGCCGGAGCACTCAGACTGGTCGTGTACGGCGTGTTGAGCGACGCCGCACCGCTGATCGTGCCGACCGTGACCGAGCCGACAGCCGGCTCGTTGTTCCAGTTGAGCGTCGACTCCTCCCATGAGTCGTTACCGAGGCGCACGGTGTGCGTGTCGGCCGACGTGGCTACGGCGTCGCTCGTCGTGCGCCACGACAGGGTCGCCGCCGACAGCTCCGTACCCTGCGGGGTCGCCGGGAAGGCGAACCGCAGGAAGGCCGAGGAACCCGGGGTGCCGCGAGAGGACAGGGAGGAGTCCGAGCCGTAGTTCGTCGTGGGCGCACCGGCGTTGCCGAAGGTGTCACCGACCGGTGAGACCGTCGTCACGAGCTGGCCCGACGTGTCCGTGGGCGTGGGGGTCGGCGGCGTGACCGTCGGCGTGGGGGTCGGCGGCGTGGGGGTGGGCGTGGGGGTCGACGTGGGGGTCGGCGGCGTGACCGTCGGAGTCGGTGTGGGAGTTGGTGTCACGGTCGGCGTCGGTGTCGGTGCACCGCCGATGAGGGACGCATCGGCAGGACCCTCGCGCAGGCTGCCGGCGGCGACGTACTGCAGGTCCTGGACGTACGGCGTCGAGGTGATCGTCTGGCGTGTCGCCACGCTGGCGACCAGGGCGCCGGAGCGTCGGACGGCTACGGCCGCGCGACCGCTGCGCAGGGGCGCCGTGCAGACCGAGACTCCCGCAGGAGCGGAGCAGGAGGTCGAGACCCCGGCGACGGTCAGGGTGACGGTCGCAGGCGCGGTGAGCAGGCTCACCGACTCGACGAGGTCGCGGGCCGGGCTCCCGCCCCGCCACTTCATCAGCTTGGTCTCGGGGAACGACGGCGTCGCGGCAGCCGGTTGGTCGCGGTGGGTCAGGAAGACCGCGTCACGGACGATCGCCGGCGCGGTGCCGGTGCGGTACCACTGCGCGTAGTAGGCAGTCAGGTCCGTGTAGGCCCAGCCGCGCTCGACCGACGGTGCGATGTGCGCACCCTCGGAGTAGTCGTTCCACGTGACGGCCTGGACCCACTCGGCCTTCGAGTCCCGGGCGATCTGCCAGGTGTTGCGCAGGTTTGTCGTGTTCAGCGCCTCGTCGTAGATCGACTGGTTCGGCCGCTCGTCCTGGACCGACGCCGGCTGCATCCAGATCTTGCCCAGCGAGTGCACGAGGGTGGCGTGGCCGATGGCGGAGGTGGATCCCGTCGCGTTGGGGTCGTTCCACGCCGGCGTGCGCGATCCCCACACCGACATGCCGTAGCTGATCGGCGCGAAGGAGCTGGCGTAGGTGTTGATGTCGCCGACGAACAGCGGGACGAGCGCGACGGGCATGTTGTACGTCGTCTCCATTGCGGACATGAACGAGCCCCACCAGGCGGCGTTGTGCGCCTCGGCCTTGAACGGGGACACGACGAGCCGGCCGTCTGAGAGCCGGAAGGCGCTCGAGTGCGAGCCGTAGGTCGCCACGAGGGACGCCAGCTGCGCGGCGGTCAGTGAGACGAGCCCGCCACTCACGTCAGGCATCATCATGATCTTGAATCCGCCGACGTTGTCGGCTGCAGTCATCACGTTCGCCTGGGCGAGGCGCACGTTGGTGTTGGTGCTCGTCGGGGTCACCATGAGATCCAGGCTGAAGCCGTCGATGCCGATCGACTTGGCCTGGCGGATCTCGTCCTCGATGTTGAGGGTCAGCCAGTTCGACTCCGTGCGTGCAGCGTGCGGAACGGGCCGATCGCGCAGGAGTCCGCCGTACGCCGCGTGGGCTCCGCCCTCGCCGTTGGGCTGAAGGTAGTTGCGGGCGTAGTAGTCCGTGGTCGGGTTCCCGTTGTCGAGCGAGACGGGGTAGGGCGTGAAGTAGTGCGCGAACACCAGGCGCGACGCCGACGAGCCGGTCACGAGGTCGAAGGGCAGCGACGTCGTCGCGGCACCGGCCGTGATCGCGGGTGCAACAGCGACGGCACCGGTGGTGACCAGCGCGACTGCCCCGATCGAGGCTACCGCCCGCAGGACCCGCTGACGCAGCGGAGTGACGCTCCGCATCGTCCTCACCGAACGGATCCACATGGCGCTCTCCCTGTCCTCGAGGGACCGGGCGCGGAGAGTGTCTCCGTCAGCAGATGCTCTGCTGCGGGGGCACGAAGCGCTGTGACAGCGACCCGCGTCTCGGTCCTTGCGACAGGAGACTTCGTCGCGAAAGACCCTGCGGCTTGAGGGATCTCGCGAGGTTCAACTTTTCGGTCCGGTCACCGGACCGTGCGTGCGAGGTCCCCCGGCAGCCGTTCAAGACGGGGAGTGCGGGGGGCCGATGAGGAACCGTGAGGGCCTATGACTGACCTCCGGCTCCGTGGGACCGCCGATGCGGTCCCACGGAGCCGGAGGTCGTGCTGCGGCCGTCTGTGTCAGCTATAGGTGAGGGTCAGGATCGGACGGTAGCTCACGGTCGGCTGGTTCGCCGACCAGAAGTACAGGCTGTCCGTGCCGGTGTTGGTCACTGACAGCGTGCCCTGGCCGCCCACGAGCGCCGCGAGGCCAGCTGCATTGAGCGCCGTGACGTACACGGTGCTGGGCACCGAGCCCGAGGCGATGGTCCCGATCACGGGGCCGGTGATGGCGGGCCGGTTCGCCCACGTCAGGGTGTTCTCCACCCAGACGTCGGACGCGAGCGCCACCGTGTGCGTCTCCAGCGAACCGGCGTTGACGTCGGTCGTGGTGCGGATCGTGAGCGTGGCCCCGGTCAGGGTCTTGCCCGAGGGAGCCGCCGGAAGGACGAAGCGCAGGTAGGAGATCGCACCGATGCTTCCGCGCGACGCGAGGGTGGACGACGTGCCGTAGTTCGTCGCCGTCGCACCCGCGTTGGCATAGGTGTCGGCGACCGGGTTGATGGCGACGACGGTCGGCGCGCTCGACACCACGGCCGACACCTGCGTGGAGGCCGCGCTGGAGTTGCCCGCTGCGTCACGAGCGATGACCCGGTAGTACCAGGTGCCATTGGGCACCGAGGAGTCGGCGAACGTCGTGCTGACGGTGGTGCCGAGGAGCGTGCTCACCGACGGGACGAAGCCGTTCACCTGCGAGCGGTGGACGTCATAGCCCGAGACGCCGACGTCGTCGCTGGACGCGGTCCACGACAGCGACACGGTCGAGCCGGTCACCGGTGCCACCAGACCGGCCGGCTGGCTGGGAGGTGTCGAGTCGCCGACGGTCACGCCGAGGGAGCTTGACGGCGCCGAGGCGTTGCCCACGGCGTCGCGTGCCAGGACCTTGTAGAAGAACGCCGTCGCGAGCGGACGGGCCGGGTCGGTGTACGACGTGCCGGCGACGCTCGCGATGAGCGTGGTGCCGTCGGCCACGAACCCCGCCGACGTGCCGCGGTAGACGTCGTACGCGGTGACGGCGACGTTGTCGCCGGACGCCGACCACGACACGGTGACGTCGGTGCCGTTGATGGCGGCCGCGAGGCCGGCGGGCACCGACGGTGCGACCACGTCGGCCACGACGGCGGAGGACTCAGCGCTCGGGGTGCTGGGGTTCGACGACGTGTCCACGGCCACGACGACGTAGTACGACGTCCCCACGCCGGCGGTCGTGTCGAGGTAGGACGTCGCCGACGTGGATCCGATCAGCGTTGCCGGGCTGGGGACGAAGCCCGTGGTCGACGAGCGGTAGACGCGGTACGTCGAGATGCCGAACAGGTCCGAGGACGCCGCCCACGAGAGCGACACGTTCGGCGACGCCGCGGTGGCGACCAGCGCCGTCGGCTGGGTCGGCGGGGTGGTGTCGGACGGCGCATAGGTGAGGACGAGCGTGGGACGGTTGGCGACCGTCGCCGCGTTGCGCGACCAGAAGTACAGGCTGTCGGTCCCCGCGTTCGTCACCGAGACCGACACCGGACCACCGACGGACTGGTTGCCGACGGCCGCACCGAACGCCGTGGCGTCGAGCGAGGTGGTGTACGCCGTGTTCACGGCGGAGCCGGCCGCGATCGTGCCGAGGACGGTCGTCCCGGTGGCCGGCCTGGTGGCCCAGGTGAGGGTCGACTCCGCCCACGTGTCGGGGGCGACGCGGATCGTGTGCGTCTCGAGCGACCCGGAGTTGGCGTCGGTCGTCGTGCGGTACCTGAGGACCGCGCTCGACAGGGCCTTGCCCGCCGGCGCAGCGGGGACCACGAACCGGATGAAGGAGATCGCGCCCACGGTGCCGCGCGACGCGAGCGTGGCATCGGTGCCGTAGTTGGCCGCCGGCGCGCCGGCGTTGGCGAAGGTGTCTGCGGTCGGGCTCAGCGTGACGCTGGCCGGTGCAGGCGTGATGACCGCCGTCACCTGTGCCGATGCGTCGCTGGTGTTGCCGGCGAGGTCGCGGGCCACGATGCGGTAGTAGCTCGTGCCCTCCGGTGCCGTGGTGTCGGTGTAGGTGACTCCCGACGCGGAGGCGAGCGGGGGTCCGGACGGGGTGAAGCCCGAGGTCGAGGAGCGGTAGATGTCGTAGGCCGCGACCCCGATGTCGTCGGTCGACGCCGTCCACGACAGCTGCACCGAGCTACCGACGACCGAGCTCGTCACGTTGGTCGGCATCGACGGCGGCAGCGTGTCGGACTGCGTGGCCGAGGCCTCCGACGACGGCGCGGAGAGGTTGCCCGCACCGTCGCGGGCGACCACGCGGTAGTACCAGGTGCCGACCGTCGGTGTGGTGTCGACGAAGGACGTTCCTGTCACCGAGGTGAGGAGAGTTGCAGACGACGGGGAGAAGCCCGACGTGGCCGAGCGGTAGACCGCGTAGTCGGACACGGCGGAGTCGTCCGTGGACGCCGTCCAGGACAACGACACCGTCAGGGCGTTGGGCACCGCGGCAAGACCGCCGGGCATCGAGGGCGCAGTCGTGTCGGTCACCGTGATGCCGACGGGCGTCGACGTGGTGGCGACGTTGCCCGCGGCGTCGGTCGCCAGGACGCGGTAGTACCAGACCCCGGCGAGCACCGCGGTGTCGGTGTAGGTGGAAGCGGCCGTCGTCGCCACGAGCGTCGAGGGCGACGGGGTGAAGCCCGGCGTCTTCGAGCGGTGGATCTGGTAGCCGACGACGCCGACGTTGTCGATCGCACCGGACCAGGTCAACGTGGTGTTTCCGGCGGCGAACGAGCCGCCCACGGTGGTGGGGCCGACCGGAGGAGCGAGGTCCGGCGCGCTCGCGTTGCCGGCGCTGTAGTGCGCAGCGACGTCGGACGCCGAGAGCGCCGAGGTGTAGACCGCGACCTCGTCGATCGAGCCGTTGAAGTACTTGCTCGAGGGGACGTTGGGCCAGCCGTTGATGTTGTCACCACCCACGCGCCAGTAGCCCGAGTAGTTCTGGTTGGTCGTCACCGCCGGGTTGGACCCGACGAGGGCGCCGTCGACGTAGAACGCGAGGCCGGACGGGCCCTCGGTTCCCACGACATGGTGCCAGAGGCCGTCGTTGTAGGCGTTGGCCGAGGCCAGCGTCGCGGTCGTGTTCGTGTAGACGCCGAACACGAGGCGTCCGTCGTTGCGCATGTAGATGTGCTTGTCGTAGTTGCTGCTGTCACCGGCGGCGAGGTTGCCGAAGCCGATGATCTTCCCGCCGGAGACCGTCGTGGTCTTGAACCACGCCTCGGCCGAGAACACCGGGAGCGACGGCGCCGAGACCGAGGACGCGAGGCGACCGCTCGTGGTGCCGTTGAGGGCCGCCGAGGTGTCGGTCGTGCCGCTGACGCCGCCGGGCTGGCCGAGGGTCACCCCGGTGCCGTAGGTGGCGGTGATGCCACCGCCGGAGGAGTCCGCGGCTGTCGAGCCCGAGGCCTCGCCGAGCCGCCAGGAGAACTGCGGGTCGGATGCGTTGACCGTGCGAGCGTAGAAGTCCGTCGGGAGCGAGGTGACCGGAGCCGCACCGGTGCCGAGGGTGTAGTGCTCGGCGATCGTCGCGGCCGACAGCGCCGTCGCGTAGACGGCGGTCTCGTCGAGCGAGCCCTGGAAGTACGCCGACGTCGGCCTGTTGGGCCACGAGCCGGACAGACTGTCGCCGCCGACGTGCCAGTAGCCGAGGAAGTTCTGGTTGGCAGTGACCGCGTTGTGCCCGACGCGGACCCCGTCGAGGTAGAGCGCCATGCCACCGGAGTTCTGCGTGGCCGCAACGTGGTGCCAGGCACCGTCGTTGTAGGACTTCGCGCTCGTGAGCGTCGACGTCGTGCCGTTGTAGACGCCGAACACGAGGCGACCGTCATTGGTCATGTAGACGTGCTTGTCGTACGCCGTGCTCGGGTAGCTCTGACGGTTGCCGAAGCCGATGAGCTTGCCGCCCACGGTCGTCGTGGTCCTGAACCACGTCTCGACGGTGAGAGCCGACATCGAGCCGAATCGGGTGTCGCCGTAGAGGAAGCTCGACGTGCCCGTGAGGGTGAGCGCCTTGCTCGGGTCGCCGGCGACGGCGGCCGGGGTCACCTGGAAGGAACCGACGCCCTGGAGTGTGACGTTGTTGCGGTTCGGCGAGCTGTCGCTGACGAAGACGTCGGCGGGCTCGTCGTACCGCAGGTACATGGTCGGATTGTCGGCCAGGACCCGTGTCGCGTAAGGCGATCCGGTGCCGGCGACAGTCACGCTGCGCGTCACGCTCGTGACCGTCGAGGTGCCGTCGGACACTGTGACCCGGTAGGTGTGCGACGAGCCGTACTGCAGTCCGGGATCGACGAAGGTCTGCTGCTGCCGGTTCCACCACCACGAGGTCGCGGTGGTGGTGCTCAGCGGCGTGGAGCTGCCGTCGCGGAAGAGCTGGTAGGTGAGCGTGGCGTCGTCGGTGTCGAGGCTCGGGCGCCACGACACGCGCACCTCGCCGGGACGGAAGCTTGTGAGGCTCAGGAGCGGGACCGACGGCGCGACGGTGTCGACGCCCTGGCCGAAGCGGGTGACGCCCTGCTGGGCGACGCCGTTGACGGTCGTGAACTCACCGATGACGTAGAGGTAGTCACCGGAGCCGGTCGTCGCAACGGCGAGGCCGCGCGGGCCGATCGACTCGCCGAGGCCGTCGTTGGTCTGCGGGAACCATGGCAGGAGCGTCGGGTCGTTGACGCCCTGGGCGAGCAGGTGGTTGCGGGCGCCGTCGGGGAACGCGCCCATCGAGCTGCAGTCGTGGGCGTGCGACCCGGAGTAGACGACCGACTTGTAGACGACCACGGCCTGGGTGGCGCCGAGGCAGGTGTCGCGCCAGCGCTGGGTGTAGTCCCAGTTGACCGCCGTGCGACCGTCGAAGACGCCGCCCCCGGTGCCCTCGTTGCCGAGGTAGAACCCGGTGTCGTCGATCGCGATCGTCTTGGTGACCGACGTCGGCGGGATGAAGCCGGGGAACGCGTGGAGGGTGGCGCCGGCTGTGGGGTCCAGGACGGCGAGGGAGTGCGATGCCGCACCGTTGACGTTGTCGAAGTCGCCCGAGATGACGACCGCCGACCCGTCGCCCTTGATGCCGAGGGCTCGGACCGGCTTGTCCAGGACCGGGGCCCAGGGCAGCAGGCTGCCGGCGCCGGGCTGCCCGACGGCCGTGGCGGCGGCGGCGTAGGTGCGGGCCGTGCCTCCGACCAGGCTGATGTCGCCGCCGTAGAAGACCGCGGTCGAGGTGGAGCGGACGGCGCGGACGACAGCGTTGGGGAGCGGGGTGAAGCCCGGGACGATCGTGCAGGTGGCGATGTCGAGGGCGGCGAGGTACTGCTTGTTGAGACCCGCGGCGCTGCTGAAGGCGCCACCGACGTAGAGGGTCTTGCCGTCGGGCGAGACGTCGAGCGCGCGGACGGTCGCGGAGGCGGGGTCGGTCGGGAGGTCGAAGGCCGGTGCGCACGAGGTCGGTGCGCCCGTGGCGGCGTCGAGGACGACGAAGTTCAGGCGCGGCGTCTCGCTGACGCCTGACGCGGCCCCCGCGGGACGGACGGCGGTGAACGTGCCGCCGACGAAGACCTTCCCCGCGGACGAGGCGACCGCCCAGGCGATGCCGTTGGTCTGGTAGGTCGACAGCGCTGCCGAGGTGAACGCGATGGGCGCCTGGGTTGCTGCTGCCGGACCGCTCACGAGCACCGGGAGGCCCGCAGTGATGAGGGCCCCCGTCGCGACCAGAGCCGCTGCACGCCTACGCATTCGTCTGTCCTCCCTCGCGAGCCGCACGACACAGCGGCTCCCGTCACAGATCGTAAGCGGGATAGTGGTGGGCCCCCTCGCCCGTTCGGGTGAGGGGGCGACTCCATTGAGTCATTTCCCCCCGATCCGGTGACGGAGCGTCACAGCCAGGTCACAGCCAGAGCGGTCGCTCCGCTGGACGGTGGTCGACGACCGGAGCCGGTTCCTTCGGCGTCAGGGCAGGCGCAGGCGGGTGGGACGGCCCTCGGGGACGCCGTCCTGGTCGCGCAGGAGGGTGCTCGAGAGGTGGTCGGTGTAGGGCAGGAACACCAGGTCGACGCCGCGAGCCGCGAACTCCTCGCCGAGCCGGATCCACTTCGGTGAGCCCACCCAGTCATCGCCCTTGAAGATCACGGTGAAGCGGACGACGTCCCAGGTGGCGAGCTTGTCGGTCGTGGGCTCGAGGTAGACCTCGTCGACGCAGCGCACGGCCGACACGATCTCGAGCCGCTCCGCCTCGGGGACGACCGGACGCTTCCCCTTCTGCGCCATGGCGACCTCGTCGCTCACGACTCCGGCGATGAGGTGGTCGCAGGCCAACCGCGCGCGTCGGAGCAGGTTGAGGTGCCCGACATGGAAGAGGTCGAACACCCCCGGCGCATAGCCGATGAGGGCCGGCGCCGGAGGCCGGGGCACCGGGAAGACGAAGTCGGGCGCCGTCATGAGAGCTCCCGGAACCACTGTCGCCCGAGCGCGCCGAGCACGAGCAGGTAGGCGAGGAAGAGCAGCGTGTACACGGCGGCGAACGCCGCCGGGAACCCCCACAGGACGAACACGAGGCACAGCAGTCCGTGGTCGACCGGCAACAGCAGCCAGGACCGGACGCGGCGGGCCGAGGCGACCTCGGACGCCGGGCGCGCATGCATGACGCCGACAAGGGTGCCGCCGAAGAAGAGCAGGACCGCCGCCACCTGGAAGCCCAGTGGCACCAGCAGCCACCGCGAACCGATCCCGGCGGACCACCACGCGATGAGCACGGCCGCGTGCAGGGTGAGCTTGACGAGGCAGTCGAGCATGTGGTCGAGGAACTCCCCGGCCTGGCTCCCCGAGCCGCGCAGGCGCGCGAGCTGCCCATCGGCGGAGTCGAGGGCGAAGCCGAGCATCAGCAGGAACGCGACGCCGATGCCGAGCCCGACCGACGCGGGCCTGGTCGCGAGCAGCACGATGGCGGTCATCGAGGAGATCCCGCTGAGGACCGTGACGCCGTTGGGGGTCAGACCCGCGACGTCGGCGACCGACGCCAGCACGCGGCCCCACGGACGGTTGACGTGGAGCGTGTAGACCGACACGCCGCGGGGTGGCTTCTGGAAGGAGCGCAGCAGCGCAGCGGACTCGCGGACGGTCCGCTTCGGAGAGGCCGCGGAGTTCGACGAGCTCATGAGTCGCCCCTGCTGGCGTCGTCGGCCGTGCGCTCGAGGAGCTCGCCGTCGGCGTCGAGGGTCGGCGGGAGGTAGACGACCTTGGCCCCGGTCCGCGCGAGCTCGACCTCCCACATGTGCCACTCGGGCCCCTGCATGTTGCCGCCCACGAACAGCACGTCGAAGCCCAGGTTGCGACGCGCCTCGAGCTTGTCCATCGACACCTGCGGCACGACGTTGTCGACGTAGCGGAGGCTCTGCACGATCTCCATCCGCTCCAGGAGCGGGATGACCGGGCTCATGCCCTTCGTCCGCTTCGCCAGGTCGTCGGTCGTGACCCCCACGATGAGGTGGTCGCACTGGCGTCGGGCGTTGCGCAGCAGATTCAGGTGCCCGATATGGAACATGTCGAACACCCCCGCGGTGTAGCCGATCACTGGTGCGTGCTTGGTCCCCGTCATGTCGCACCCCCGGTCAGGACATCGGGAGCGGCGAGTGGGCCGAGGTCGCCGCGGCGGCGGGCGAGCAGGAACCAGGCGAGCACGGCCGAGACGACCCCCGCCGCCGCGGTGAGCGTCGCGATGGCGATCGTCGAGCGCGTCGCGAAGGCCACGGCCGCTCCCCCGACCACCGTGACCGTCCCGACGACGATGCGCTGCAGCAGGATGTCTCGTGCCTGGTGCCTGACGCGCAGCCCGAGCATCGCCGCGGACGCCACGCACAGCATCACGTACTCCACGAGCGTCACCGGAAGGACCGTGCGGATCCCCGACCACGACTCGCCGAACAGCGCCTGACCGAGCCAGGTCGGCAGGAGCAGCAGGACGATCCCCCACAGCGCGGCTGCACCCCCGATCACGAGTCCGGTCAGGGCACAGAACCGGAGGTCTCGGGCCCGGGCACGACGCACGAGCATCGGCGTCAGGCCAAGACCGATGAAGGCGAGCAGGACGTTGACCGGCCCCATGGCGGTGGCAGCGCCACGAAGGCTGCCGCTCGCCGCCGGCGAGATCG
Organism: Candidatus Nanopelagicales bacterium; assembly: GCA_038206635.1. Classification (GTDB taxonomy): domain Bacteria; phylum Actinomycetota; class Actinomycetes; order S36-B12; family CAIYMF01; genus Longivirga. The sequence goes on from JBBRAQ010000003.1 coordinate 143,530, forward strand.
CCGCGGACGCCATGAACAGGATCCACAGGGCGCCGACGCTGCCGATGACCGAGCCCCACGTCGTCGCCTCGCCGACCGCGTGACGGGTGCGCAGCTCGCGCCGGCCGCCGTGCAGGTCGGGCCGGACGCGCAGTGCCAGCAGTGCCACCAGCAGGGCGACGGCCGCCGCGCCGAACCACAACCACAGGATGACCGCGGCCCGGAGCCGGTCACCCAGGACGAAGGGCACGAGCATGAGGAGGACCCAGACCCCGTCGGACCACACGGCCGCCCACGGCCGACCCGAGGCGACGGCGCCGTAGCGGGCGACGTCCTGGAGGCAGACGACGGGCGTGGCAAGCGCGACCACGAGGAGGATCTCGACGGAGTTGCCGCCGGCGGCAAGGCTCGACAGCGCGAAGACCGCGATCGCCATGACCGGCGCGATCAGCGCGACGGAGCCGAGCAGGTCACGGGTGAGAGCGTGCGCGGCGCCGGACTCCTCGACGAGGGACACGCGCGTGCCGAAGTACGCGCGGGTCAGGGAGAGCACGACGGTCATGAACGAGTAGCCGAGGGCGAACGTGCCGAACTGGTCGGCCGACACGGCCCTCGCGACGAGGACGACGGCGAGCACGTTGGACACGCTCGAGAGCACCTGGTCGCCGAGGGTCACGGCGCGCGATCTCCAGACCGAACGACCCCCCGCGGCCGGCACGACGGGGGACGAGGTGTCGTCCTGGGCGCGCGTCATGTCCGCCCCGCCTTCTCCTCGCCCCACTTGCGGCGACGGAAGGCGAGGTAGGCGCGGGTGTGCACGGGGGTCGCATAGCTGGCCGAGAGAGCGGCGATCGCGGTCATCGGACGGCCGCCGCGCACGACGGAGGCCGCCGACCGCAGCGAGACACCGCGCCGGATCTGCTTGCGCACGGCGACGTCGTCCGGGGAGTCCTGGGAGTGCCGGATCTGCCGGTGCAGCGTCGGGAGGTAGACCTCGAGGTAGGCGAACGTGCACAGGTCGCGCTCGACGCCCGAGCGGTCGACCATCAGATGGGTGGCGCCGGTGATCCGGTCGAGGACGTCGAGGAGATCGCGAGAGCGCCCCGAGCCGCTGCTGATGATCGAGCCCGGCCGCAGGATGTAGGTGTAGAGGACGTCGTCGATGAGCGTGACCTGGCGGGCGCGGACGAGGATGTCGCCCATGGCTCCGAGGTCGGAGTGCGCCCACGTGGCGGGGAACCGGACGTCGTCGAAGAGCGTGCGGGCGAAGAGCTTGTTCCAGAGGTGACCGCGGATGTGGCCGCGCAGGAGGAAGCGCAGGGCGGCATCTCCGTCGAGGTCCTGGAGTCCGAGGTTCTCCGGCAGCTCGTCGCCGGGGCCGCCACCCTCGCGCCGGGAGTCCGCCTGGCACACCACGACGTCGCTCGACCGTTCCTGCGCGACCTCGAGCATCCGTTGGACGATCGACGGGGACCACTCGTCGTCGCAGTCGGTGAACCAGAGGTAGTCGCCCCGGGCCTCGAGGACGGCACGGTTGCGCCCGGCCGCGACACCCTGGCGTGGGTCCTGGCGCAGGACGGTCACCCGTGGATCGACGTCCGCCCACTCCGCGAGCAGCGCCGGGGTGTCGTCGTCGGAGGCGTCGTCGATCACCAGGATCTCCACCGCCGGCCCCACGAGGGCCTCGATCTGGGCGCGCGCGGCCGGCAGGTAGCCCTGTCCGTTGCGGACGGGCATCACGATCGTGACCTGCGGGGTGTCGTTCATGTCGCCACTGGGGTGTCGGCCGCGATCAGTGGCTCGTCGGCGTGGTGTCGGTCGTGGTCCGCGCACCTGAGACGGACCCGGCCGACGCCGGGGCACCGGCCACCGGTGCCACGTGCGTCGGCGGCGTCACCGCTGAGGGGTTGCCGGCGGAGGACAGAGCTCGCTCGAGGGACACGGAACCGTCCTTCACCGGTGCTGGGGACGCCGTGCCGTCGGAGTCGTCCCTCGCGCCGGAGTGCCCCGTCGGCCGCGAACGGCGCAGCTGGTCGCGGAGGGAGGCGATGACCAGCCCGAGCGTGAGGCCGAGCAGGACTCCCAGGGCCAGGAACAAGGTGCGGTTCGGGGAGTCCGGTGCGGTCGGCGTCGTCGCCGGGCGCGTGATGCTGATCGCGAGGGGTGCCGATGCTGCCGCGACCGGGACATCGAGGGCGGTGATGTAGTTGCGCAGGTTGCGTGCCGCCGAGTCGGCGATACGTGCCGCCGTGGCCGGGTCGGCGTCGGTGGCGGCGATGGAGATCAGGACGGAGTTCGGCGCGACCGTGGCGTTGACCTGCTTGGCGAGCGCGTCCGGCGTCGTCGACAGGTTGACATCGGCGATGACCTTGCGCAGGACGTCCGGGGAGTCGGCGAGGGCGGCGTAGGTGATGATGCGGTCGAAGACGTACTGCGACGCCGACTGGGCCGCCTGGTTCTGGTTCTGGGAGTTCGGGAAGACCGAGCTCCCGATGTAGAGCTCCGTCGTCGCCTTGTACGACTTGGGCGCGGTCGTCACGTAGGCCGCCGCGATCCCGGTCACCACGATCACCGTCACGATGACCCAGACCCACTGCCGGCGCAGCATGCGCAGGTAGTCGACGAGCTCCATGGGGGTCCTCTCGGGATGGTGGTGAAGGGGTCAGGCTAACGCGTCGGCCCGGTGCGGCACCTCGTGAGCGGCGCGCTCAGCCCCCCACGGCGACAGGTGCTGGGGCGTCGACGAGCAGCGCACCGACGAAGGAGCGCACCGACTCGATGGCTGACCCGCGGCCGAGATTGCGGTCGGCGTAGGCCTGCGCGGCGGCCCCCATACGCGCCCGTGCCTCGGGATCGGCTGCGAGAGTCAGGATCACGTCGGCCAGGGCACGTGGGTCCTCGGCGTCGACCCGGACGCCGGCACCACCCGTCCGGCCGATCTCCCGGGCGCACGAGCCGTCGGGGCCGACGGCCGCGAGCACCGCGCTGCCCGTCGAGAAGTACGACGTCAGCTTGCTCGGGAGGGACATGTCACCGACGCTGCTGCGCTCGTTGACGAGGAGGAGGTCGGCAGCCCGAAGGACGTCGGGGTAGAGGTCGCCGTCGCACGGCTCCGCGAAGCGCAGGCCCGGCACACCGGCCGCCTGGGCCTCGAGCGCGGTCCGCTGGTTTCCGTCGCCCATGAGCACGACGAGGACCTCGCGGCGGTCGCCGAGGATGCGGGCGGCCTCGACGACGTTGCCGAGGTCCTGCTTGAGCCCCATGTTGCCGGTGTGGAGCACGACGAAGGCGTCGTCGGGCCAGCCGAGCCGGCGGCGCACCTCGGCGGAGTCGCGCGACGGGGCCGGGATGTGCGCCCAGTTGGGCAGCAGCCGAACCCTTGCCGGGTCGACGCCGTAGGAGTGGACGTGGGTGCGGAAGCCCTCGCTCACGATCGCCACCGATCCGGCGGACCGAAGGACACCGCCCTCGACGGCGGACGCCGCACCTGTCATCGTGCGCGCCCCGGACATGCCGGCGTTCTTCGTGGCCTGGCCGACGAGGTCCTGGACGACGACGCCGTAGGGCACGCCGTGGCGGCGGGCGAGGCGACGCGCGACGACCGGGCCGGACAGGCTCGGGCTGGCGGCGACGATCACGTCGGGACGCTCGGGGAGCCGCACGAGCCCCGCGTTGCCGAGGAAGCTCGCCTCCCACCACAGGCGCGCGACGACGTTGGGCCGGGCGGGGACGTAGTGGCGGGCACGGATCACGGTGACACCGTTGCGCTCCTCGTGGCTGCGCATGCGCCAGCGGTACTCGGGGTCGAGCGTCCAGCTCGGGTAGTGCGGGACCCCGGTGAGCACGGTGACCGCCGCGCCGTCGTGGACGAGCATCTCCGCGAGGCCGGCCGTGTAGGGCGCGATCCCCGTCGACTCCGGGGCGTAGTTCATCCCCACGACCGCGATGTGCCGGCCCGAGAACACCCCCGAGCCGTCCTGGTCGCCGTCCATGCCCGCTCCCCCTCCACCACACACCGTGCGTCTGCGGCCGATCAGCCGATGGCAGCGTGCCACCTCGAGAAGCGGTGGCGAACTTGTTGCTCGCGCTCCGTCCCCGGACTCCATTAGATGACGACGGAGGGTGACCGCGTGACCCTCGAACGATCCAGGGCTGCTCCACCGAACGGACCACCCGGCTGCCGGGCAGGGCCGATCCGTCACTCAGATGGAGTCTTCCGCTCGCTGACAGCCCGGGCACCAGTACAGCCGGCGACCGTGGAAGTCCGCCGCCCTGATGGGCGTGCCGCAGCGCACGCAGGGCCGTCCCTCGCGCCCGTAGACGTAGGTGCCGGTCGCGCGTCGGGCCCTGCGCCGGGCGGGGGTGTCCTCGCCCCCGTCGAGCGAGGGGTCGTCCGAGGACAGGCGATCGGTGTCGATGGCGGCCAGGGCCGCGACGTCGGAGTCGTCCACCGTCACGATGCGCCCGCGGCGGACACCGTCGCGCATCAGGGTCGCCAGGTCTCGCCACAGGGCGTCGACGACGTCGCCGCCGACGTGGCGGCCCTCGGTGAACGGCGAGACGCCGTGCCGGAAGAGCAGCTCCGCGCGGTAGATGTTGCCCACCCCGCTCAGCACGCTCTGGTCCATCAGCAGGGCGCCGATGGGTGCCCTGCTGCCGGCGATCCGGCGTCGGACTGCGGCGGGATCGGCGTCGCGGCGCAGCGGGTCGGGCCCGAGACGCGCCAAGATCGCCGCGCGGCCGTCCAGGCTCACGAGGTCGCAGGCCGTCGGGCCGCGCAGGTCGGCGTACCACCGCGCGCCCACGAGCCGGAGCCGGACCGCTCCCCGCGGCTCGGGGACGGGGAGGCGCGTGCGCCGGAAGTCGCCGTAGAGGCCGAGGTGGACGTGCACGACGAGGTCGTCCTCGAAGTCGAGGAACAGGTGCTTGCCCCAGGCTTCCGCCAGCTCGAGAACGCGGCCGTCGATCACAGCCGCGCCGGCGGCGAAGCGGCCCTGCGGGCTGCTCGTGGCCATAGCCTCGCCCCCGAACACGCGCTGCAGACCGTTGGCGAGGCGGTGGACGCTGTGTCCCTCGGGCACGGGGCTCCTGTCGGTGGTCGTGGTGCTCAGTGAGGTCGAGTGCGGCTGACGGACTGCCGGAACTGACGCGGTGCGGGCGGGGCTCGAGGGGTGGACCGGGGCGTACGGTCCTCACGTGGCCCGAACCCAGACTCCCGCCCCCGGTGGCGACGAGCACCCTGACGACCGTGCGATGGACCGTCTCGCCGACCGCGGACCCTCGCGAGTCGGTGTCGAGGGCGCGATGCGCGCCCGGGACGTCTCGCGGCCCGCCGCCGGGCACCTGATCCGGGCCCAGCGGACTGTTGTCCTCAAGCGAGCGAAACCGCTCGACTCCTGAGCGACAGGATCCCCGGGGCCATCAGAACGACCCGGTCTCCTCATACGTCGTGACCAGCTCGATCCGCCGCACGTGGCGCGGGTCGTTGCTGAACGGCGCCGCGAGGAATGCATCGACGATCGCGAACGACGTCACCTCGGCGTGCATGCGCGCACCGAGCCCGATCACGTTGGCGTCGTTGTGCTCGCGCGCCAGGCTGGCGGTCTCGGTCGACCAGGCGAGTGCGGCGCGCACGCCAGCGACCTTGTTGGCCGCGATCTGCTCGCCGTTGCCCGAGCCGCCGATGACGACCCCGAGACTGCCCGGGTCGGCGACCACGGCCTCCGCGGCAGCCACGCAGAACGGCGGATAGTCATCGAGGGCGTCGTAGGCGTGGGCGCCGTGGTCGACCACCTCGTGGCCGTGCGACCTCAGGTGGCCGGTGAGGGCCGCCTTGAGCTCGAACCCGGCATGGTCACTGCCCAGATGCACCCGCATGGGCAGATCGTGCCACGGTGAGCCCGGGCGTCGTGGGGTCGGGTGGGCGGGCGGGGCCCACCCTCGGTGGACGCGCCCCCGGGCCACGTCAGCAGGTGGCGATCGCGGTCGGGTGAGGAGGTCGGGTGAGAAGGCTGGTGAGGAGGTTGAGGACGACGCCCAGCAGGGTCTCCTGCCGCGTCACCGTCCAGCCTGATCCGGTCAGCGCGGCGGAGCACAGCTGCATCAGATCGTCGTCAGGTCCGACGAGCGACACCCGGTCCCGTTGTGGGCGATCACGACGATCCAGCTGTCGATGTCCGGTCGGCTCACCAGCGACGTCCGTGCTGCCGAGTGCAGCGCACCACGATCATGTGACCGGTGCCGGTTGGTGCTCGAGGCAGCCGAAGAGCCCGGTCGTCGTCCGCGCGATCTCCTCCCACGAAGCCCCGGCCTCAGCGGCGGACGCCCTGCCCGCCGAGCCCATGGCGCGCAACCGATCCCGCGGTGTGGCGACCACGCTCGCGAGCATGGCGGCGAGATCCTCCTGCCCGCGGTAGCGAAAGACGCCCTCCGCGGGCAGATCGGCCAGGCCGGGCAGGTCCGGCACGACCAGTGGCAGTCCCGCAGCCAGCCCGAGGACCGCGGAGCCGCTCGTCGTCACCTTGCGGTAGGGCAGGATCAGGACATCCGCCCCCCGGAGCACGTCGTCGAGCTCGTCGTCTGACAGTCGTCTCAGGCACATCGACACGCGGTCACCCAGCGGCCGGGTCAGCCCTTCGAGCCTGCGGGCGAAGTCCGGGTCGGAACAACCACCGGCGACGACCAGCCGGACATGAGGCGCATCGAGCGCGGCGAAGGCGGTCACGAGGTCGTCGACGCCCTTGTAGTGCTCGACGGCGCCCACGAAGGTGAGGGTCAGCGGCCCGACCCTCGCGTCGTCGCTCTCACGGGAATCCCCCGCGCCTGTGGCGAACGGACCGTGCGGCACGATAGCGGTGGCACGCGGGTGGATCCCCAGCTCTGCCAGTGCGTCCAGCGTTGCCGAGCTGTGCGCGATGACAAGGTCCACCGCCTCTCCGAGGTCTCGACGAGCGCGCACGTCGTTCCAGAACACGGGCGAGTGCGGGAGCACGTTGTGCGCCGTCCAGACCAGGCGCAGGTCGGCCGCCACGACCGTCCGCAGGAAGACCCTGAACCACGCCTGGGACATCAGTCCCACCGCGCGCAGGCGACGCCGCCCAGGGAGCTGGAACCCGAAGACCCAGTGCAGATGCACGATCCCCAGCCCGCGTCGACGTCGCACCAGCAGCTCGCCGGGGAGGAGCAGGAGGTTCAGCGTCCGAGACCGCGTGAGCTCGCCCAGATACGTGACCTCGACTCCGAGCTCCGCCATCTCGGCGTACAGCAGCCGTTGGTAGGGGTTCGGGTCACGGGGGAACGCACCGACACTGATAGTGGCCGCTCGCGCAGTGGCCGCTCGCGCAGTGGCCGCTCGCGTCATCGGGCCATCAGCTGAGGAAGGACACCCGCGCTTTGGACGGCGTGGTCGGCGATGACCTGCGCCGGGCCGGAGTGAGGATTGCGCCAAGCGGGGACTGCCAGCAGGAGCAAACACGGCGTCCGGCGTACTGCGATGGGAAGCCCGAGCAGGGAGACCGGCCCGATGACGACGACCGGGTCGCCCTTCAGTATCCGGTCCGGGTGCTTGCGATACAGATCGACGCGCGCGCGCCCGAAAGCGAACGAACGACGCGTCTTCCGGCAACGGTCGCCCCCGTCGACGTCGGAGCAGTGGTGGAACGTCTCGTCGAAACCGTCCACCCGGTCCCTGGCGTCACGTCGCACCGCGAGGTTGATCGTCGAGCACTCCTGCCCGCACTCGGTGGTGTCCGTCGCTTCCATCCGGTCGTCGAGCCAGAACGCGGGGTCGACGCTCAGATGCTCGTCGAGCGACGGCGCTGACGGAATCGACGTGGCGCCCGACGACCACACCTCTCCCATGTCCACGTCCACGTCCGTCACGACACACCCCTCCATGGCCGCGCACCCGGAACCGCATGGTCGAGGTGCCCGCCAACCTGGGATTCCCTCGATGAGCGTGACTATAGGGACGGCGGAGGGGGCGTGGGGGGAGGGTCACCCGCTCTGCGGATGACAGTCACGCCAGCGACACGTGGCACCACTCTCCGTGATCACCGTCACCCCGGCGCTGTCGGGGTAGGTACATCCGGCGTCACTGCCCGTGGCACCGTCTCGCCTCGCCGGCCGGCTGCCGTCCCGCGTGCGCGTCGACGCCTCCGGTCGGTCGGCGCTCCGGACGGACCGTGCCCAGCAGCTGGCACCCCGAACAGGAAGGAATGCCGCGCCGGCACCCCACGAGGCCACGATCGGTGGCCCCGAGTGCCGTGCATGAGAAGATGTGCCGGTTGCGACGACGGGACGACCTCCCGCGTCGATCGATCGCCGCACCCATGCGCGCGGTGATGATCAGAAGGAGTCGACCCCGGTGACGGACACCAACATCACGCGCGCAGAGGCAGCCGGCAGGTCCGCCCTGCTGACCGTCGAGAGCTATGAGGTCCATGTCGACCTCACCCACGTGCGGGACGGGTCGCGGTCCACGTTCACGAGCACGACGACCACGCGCTTCGGCGCCCACCCCGGCTCCGACACCTGGATCGACCTCGTTGCTCCGGCCCTGCGTCGCGCGGTCCTCAACGGCGTCGACCTCGACGTCTCGAGCTTCACCGGCACGCGCCTCCCCCTCCCCGGCCTGGCCGCGGTCAACGTGCTCACGGTCGAGGCCGAGTGCGCCTACATGCGCACCGGCGAGGGTCTGCACCGGTTCCTCGACCCGGTCGATGACTCCGTCTACCTCTACACCCAGTTCGAGGTCGCCGACGCGCGACGGGTCTACGCCTGCTTCGACCAGCCCGACCTCAAGGCGGCCTTCGCCCTGTCGGTCACGGCGCCGAGCGGCTGGCAGGTCGTGTCGAACTCCCCGAGCTCGGAGCCGGTAGCCGTCGACGACGAGGTCGCGCACTGGACCTTCGAGCCCACCCCGCGGCTGTCGCCGTACATCACGGCTCTGGTCGCCGGCCCGTACCACGTCGTCCGCGACGAGTACGTCGGCCCGCACGGCACCTACCCGCTCGGCGTCTTCTGCCGCGCCAGCCTCGCGGAGTACCTCGACGCCGACGAGGTGTTCACCGTCACCAAGCAGGGCTTCGAGTTCTTCGAGCAGGCGTTCGCGACGGCGTACCCGTTCGCGAAGTACGACCAGCTCTTCGTGCCGGAGTTCAACGCCGGAGCGATGGAGAACGCCGGGTGCGTGACGATCCTCGAGGACTACGTCTTCCGCTCGCGCGTCACGGAGTACGCCTACGAGCAGCGCGCCAACACCGTGCTGCACGAGCTCGCGCACATGTGGTTCGGTGACCTCGTCACGATGACGTGGTGGGACGACCTCTGGCTCAACGAGTCCTTCGCCGAGTGGGCCGCGCACTACGCCAGCGTCGGTGCCACCCGCTACCGCGACGCGTGGACGACGTTCCTCATCCAGCGCAAGGGCTGGGCCTACCGTCAGGCACAGCTGTCCTCGACGCACCCCATCGCGGCGGACATGGTCGACCTCGAGGCCGTCGAGGTGAACTTCGACGGGATCACATACGCCCAGGGCGCTTCCGCCCTTCGCCAGCTCGTGGCGTGGGTCGGCGAGAAGGAGTTCCTCGAGGGCCTCACGTCGTACTTCGCGGCGAACGCATGGGGCAACACCCGGCTCTCCGACCTTCTCGGCGAGCTCGAGCGCTCGAGCGGTCGTGACCTCTCGGGCTGGTCGGCGTCCTGGCTGGAGACCTCGGGAGTGACGCTGCTCCGCCCCGAGATCGAGCTCGCAGCCGACGGCTCGATCAAGCGCCTGACCGTCGTCCAGGAACCGCCGTCGTCGCCACCGGGAGTTGCGCACGTCCTGCGCCCGCACCGCATCGCCATCGGGCTCTACGACCGCACTCCGCACGGCCTTGAGCGTGTCCGCCGTATCGAGATCGACGTCGTCGGCGAGCGCACAGTCGTCACCGAGCTCGTGGGCCACACGCAGCCCGACCTGATCCTGCTCAACGACGACGACCTCACCTTCGCCAAGATCCGGCTCGACGAGCGCTCGCTGCGAACCGCGGTCGACTCCCTCGACACGCTGAGGGAGCCACTCCCCCGTGCGCTGATCTGGGCCGCTGCCTGGGACATGCTCCGCGACGCGGAGATGGCGATGGGCGACTTCCTCAGCCTCGTGGAGTCCGGTCTCCCCACCGAGACCGACATCGGCGTCATCACGACGCTGCTGAGCCAGACCCGCACCGCGATCGAGCTGTTCGCCGACCCCGGCAAGCGGATCGGCTACCGCGACCGCTGGGCCGCACTCACGCTGCGCCTCGCCTCGGACGCTGTGCCCGCGAGCGACAACCAGCTAGCGTTCGCCCGCGCGTACGCGGCCGCCGCACGTACGGCCGAGCATGCCGCCGTCGTTCGCGGGTGGCTCGAAGGCCGTGCGCCCGAAGGGCTCTCCGTCGACACCGACCTGCGGTGGACCCTGCTCCAGCGGCTCATCGCCATCGGCGAGGCAGACCCGGCCGAGATCGACGCCGAGCTCGCGCGGGACAACACCGCCACGGGGCTGCGTCAGGCAGCCACTGCTCGCGCCGCAGTTCCCACGATGGCGGCGAAGGAGGTCGCGTTCTCCGCGGCGGTCGACCACGACGACCTGCCCAACGCGATGCTCGTCGCCACGGTGGCCGGGTTCACCCAGTTCGACCAGCGCGACCTGCACCGAGCGTTCCTCGACCGCTACTTCGCCGCGGTGACCGACGTCTGGAACTCCCGTACCAACGAGACGTCGCAGACGATCGTCCTGGGGATCTACCCGTCGACCATCGTCGAGCAGTCCGTCCTCGATCAGACCGACGAGTTCCTCGCTCGCGACGACGTGCCCCCGGGCGCGAGGCGTCTCGTGCGCGAGGGCCGCGACGGGGTCGAGCGTGCAATGCGCTGCCAGGCGCGGGACGCCTAGCGGCTGGAGCCGGGCGGGCGGGTCAGGTCGTGGCGATGTGACGCGGCACGGAGTTGCGTCCGTGGTCGGAGAGCACCTGGAGTCCGTTGCGGATCCCGCCGACGAGGTCGCCGGCTGAGAACGACGAGGTCATCGCCAGAGCCGCCAGGGCACAGGTGCGGTCGTCGATCCGCCGGGAGGCCCGCACGCCGGTGACGATCTCGAGCGAGCGCGCGACCGGGTCGACAGCGACGATCACGGTGTCGGTCGCGGATGCGCCGCGGGCGGCGAGGAGCGCTTCGGCGCCCGCGCGTCCGCCCTCGAGGGATCCGACGACGAGCTGGAAGGACAGCCCGGTCGAACGGTCGGCGGATTCCACCGACTGCGCGAGCAGGCTGCGCTGGGAGCGGGTGAATCCATCACCAGGCTGCACTCGTACCGCCTGCCTCGCCGCTGACAGCCTCGGTGCCGGCGCCGGTGGACCCGAGCGCGGGGGGCGCGCCATCGGCGCTGCCGCTGACGGCGCGCGCGGCGTCCCCGCTGCCGGCGATGACGACCGGGTCGCCGGTCCACGCGGCCGTGGAGTCGGCCCTTCCACTGCGCGTCCACCCCGGGGCCGCTACGAGCAGGTAGACGAGCGCGATGACGATGAGCGGGATGCCGACGAACACGGCGAGCGCCTGACCCGTCGTCATCACGGAGTCGCTCGCCGATCCGGGCATCGGCGCTGTCGACTCGGCGCGCGCCGGGCCGGCGAGGGCGACCGCCGAGGCGGCGGTGAGCGCCGCGACAGCGGCCGTGCGCGTGCGGAGACTCAGGTTCGAAGCCATGCCGCGATCCTACGGCGAGCGCGAGCGGCGATGCGCCACGTCTGGCCGTCCGGCCGTCAGCCGGTGAGCGTCGAGACGAGCCGCCGGAGCAGGGCAACCGACGGCAGGTCATCCAGCAGCACCGGTCGGCCGGCGGCGTCGGTGAGCGGCACCCGCCAGTTCGGGTACTCCTGGTCGGTGCCCGGCTGGTTCTGCGCCTTGCGGTCACCGACCGCATCCGCGAGCGACACCGCCAGCAGGCGCGCCGGCGTCCTGGCCAGGTAGCGGTGCAGGGCCTCCACGACGTCGTCGGCCGAGGGGTCGTCGCGGAGCAGGCCGGCGGAGCGCAGCGCCGACATCCACTGCGCGAGGTCGAGCTCGTGAGCGGCCAGCTCCGCGGCGTAGGGCCGGGCGAGCAGCCCGAGGTCGTGGCGCAGGCGGACGTGCTCGCCCTCGACGAAGCCCGCAGTCGGCGGGAGGTCGTGAGTCGTGACGCTCGCGAGAGTGAGCTCGCGCCAGCGCTCGGGGGGCAGCGGGTTGCCCTCGTCATCGCTCTCGAACCACAGGATCGACGTACCGAGGATGCCTCGGTCGCGCAGCGTGTCCTGCACCCAGGCCTCGACGGTGCCGAGGTCCTCACCGATCACGACTGCGCCGGCGCGCTGCGCCTCGAGCGCCAGGATGCCGACGAGGGCGTCATGGTCGTAGCGGACATAGGTGCCCTGGTCGGCGGGCGTTCCGCGCGGGATCCACCAGAGCCGGAACAACCCCAGAACGTGGTCGACACGGATGCCACCGGCGTGCCGCAGCACCGTGCGCAGCATGTCGCGGTAGGGCAGGAAAGCCCGCTCCGCCAGGGCATCCGGGCGCCACGGGGGCTGGGACCAGTCCTGCCCCTTCTGGTTGTACATGTCCGGCGGCGCGCCTACCGAGACCCCGGTAGCAAGGACATCGCGCAGTGCCCACGCATCGGCGCCTTCGGGGTGCACGCCTACGGCGAGGTCGTGCATGATCCCGATGGCCATGCCGGACTCCCGAGCGGTCTCCTGGGCGGCAGCGAGCTGCTCGTCGAGGACCCACTGGCACCACCGGTGGAACTCCACGTGCGCGGCGAGCGAGACCCGGGCCGCCTGAGCCGCGGCCCCGTGCGGGTCCTCGAGCTCGACCGGCCAGCCGGCCGGCTCGCCGTGCTCGTCACCGAGTGCGCACCACAGGGCGAAGTCCTCGAGGCCCGCGCCCTCACGTCGGCGGTAGTCGCCGTAGGCGGCGGCCCGGCCCGGCGTCAGCGGCACAGCGTGCACGAGCTCGAGCGCGATGCGCTTCGCGGCCCAGACCGAGTCGCGGTCGAGCAGCTCGGGCGAGGTGTTGGTACGGCGCTGTTCCCGCGCCAGTGCCGAGACACGGAGCAGATCGGCGTCGGAGAGGTACGCGGTCTCCGCGATCCCCTCCACGCGCAGGTAGATCGGGTTGGCGAACCGACGGGTCACCGGCAGGTAGGGCGAGGGCGCCATCGGCGGCACTGGCGACGCCGCGTGCAACGGGTTGATGAGGACGAAGTCGGCGCCGAGCTCCCGCCCGCTCCACGCGGCGAGGTCGGCGAGGTCCGCGACGTCGCCGAGACCCCAGGACCGCCTCGAGCGCACGGAGTAGAGCTGCGCGGCGAACCCCCAGCCGCGGCGCCCGCTGAGACGCTCCGGGAGCTCGATCCGGCGCGGGGTCACGACGAGGGTCGTCGAGGACCGGGACGGCGTGCCCGAGTCGGACGTGACCTCGGCGTGCAACCGGTGCCAGCCGGTGGGCAGGTCGGGGGGCAGGCCGAACGTCGCCTCGCCGACGAGCACGGAGTCGACCTCGACCGGCTCGATCCAGCGGTCGACCTGCGTGACGTCGGACCTGCTGCCGCCGTCCTCGAGCTCGATCCACAGCCGCGCGGAGTCACCGTGGGGAAGGTGCACCCAGCACGTGACGGGGTCACCCTGCCGCTGCACGAACACCGGTGGGAGCGTGCGGCGCCAGTCGCGGATCCGGCGCTCGGCCAGCGAGGCGGAGATGGCAGCGGGGTCATCAGCGGCCACCCCGAGCGCGGCAAGCACCGCGACGACCGTCCCCTCCGAGACCTCGTGGTGCTCGCCCGCCTGGTCCCAGAACTCGGTGGCGACTCCGTATGCAGCGGCGAGGGCGACCAGATCGGTGTTCACATCGTCATCTTGGTCGCTCCGGGGCGTCCGGCACCAGTTGTCCGGACCCTGAGATGTAAGCGATTTCAGCGACGCGCGGCGGCGGTCGGGTCCGAAGACGGGCTCAGGCGGTGACGAACGTCTCGGCGGCGTGCGCTGCTGCTGCACCACGCGTCCCGGCGGGAGCGTCACGGCCGAGCAGGTGACCACCGGACCGACGCGCCGGCCGTCACCGAGCATGTTGACGATCCGACCGCGCACGTGAACGGCCCAGCATGCCGCTCGCGGAAGGCCGGCCGAGATCGGCCAACGCAGACGTCGCCCGCCGTCTGGCGCTGAGGCTGGACGAAGGTGGCTCCCGGGCCTAGCACCTAGGTGGCCGCCGCCGAGGCCGACCCGTCGACCCGCGCCACGAACGTCGTCACCGGTGGCCGGCCGGAGAGGTCAACGGCCCAGCTGGTGCCCGGCGTGCCAGCACGGCTGGCCGAGGCATCCGTCACCGGTCACCGTGCCCGAGAAGGATCCGCGCCCCAGGCGGATACCGGCCCGCCTGGTGACCGGGCTCGGTGGGCGAGCCGGTCTGGGGTGGTGCACGCGCTGGGCCGTGCTGGTCAGGCTGGGTTTGTCGGTCGGGTGGGGTGAGCTCCCAGTACCCGGTCGTTCCTGGGTTGGTGTCGGCCCGGTGGGGTGATGACCCATCCGTCGTCGTGGACGACGTGGTGGTGGCGGAGGCGGAGCGGGACCGGGTTGGCCAGGGAGGTGTCGCGGCCGTGTTCTCGTTCGCGGAGGTGGTGGGCGTGGGTCCGGTCGACCTGGACCCGGCATCCCGGGGAAGGCGTGGTGCTCGTCGCGGGCTTCGAGGGCGCGGCGCAGCCTCGGGGTGACGGTGCGGAGGCCACGCCCGACGTAGAGGACCGTCCGGGCCCGGTCCCGCCACCACTGCGGCTCGCCGATGCACCCTCCGGCCGTGGCCACACCGCCTGCGAGGGTCAGCGGTGTGGTGGGGTCGATGGGGGTGATGGTCGAGTCGCACAGGATGCGGTGGACCGACGCACTCGACAGCAGCACCGAC
>JBBRAQ010000004.1:0-149793 GCA_038206635.1 Candidatus Nanopelagicales bacterium
CCCGAATCGATCACCCGATGCGCGGCCTGAACCTTGAACTCCGCCGTGAACTTCCTGCGGTTCGACATAGTCGACATCCTTCCAGTGGACGCACCACGCGCCCACGATCCATGGATGTCTACTTTTCGCGGGGAACCTCACGGCTCACCCGTCACGCGCATCGAGCACAGCGACGCCGGCGTCCTGATCACGGGGCCGTTCGGGACGGAGTTCGTCGATGCGGTGGTCGTCACCGTGCCGCTGTCCCTGCTGCGTGACTTCGAGTTCGTCCCGCCGCTGTTCCTCGACCGGCGTGCGGCCTTGGGACGACTCACGATGGGCGACGCCGCGAAGATCCACGTCGGCCTTCGCGCGCCAGGGCCGACGAGCGCTGTCCTGTCGGTGCCGGACCGGTTCTGGTGCTGGACGGCCACCGGCCCGGACGGCGACGTGCTGCCCGTTCTCAACGGTTTTACCGGATCTCCGGGCGCCGTCGCGGCGCTGCGGACGGACGAAGGGCCCGGGCCGTGGGCGGCCCGGCTCGCCACCGTCCGCGACGACCTCGACCTCGACCTCGACACCGCCGTGGTGACCACCTGGCACGACGATCCGTGGTCGCGGGGCGCCTATTCCGCGGACGGCCTCGCCGCCCGACCCGAGGACGCCGAGACCGTCGCCTCCCCGATGGGCCGGGTGTTCGTCGCGGGCGAGCACACGGCCGGCGAGTGGAGCGGACTGATGGAGGGCGCGCTGCGGAGCGGCTCCCGCGCCGCGCGCGAGGTCCTCGCCGCCGTGGGCACACCGACGTAGGACCGGTCGCGCCCGGAAGCGCAGATGCGCGGATGCTCGTGGGCGGTCTCAGCCGATCCCGCCCACTGGGGCCTCCGTCAGCCGGACTTGCGCCGGAACTCCCGCTTCACACCCGCTGCGGCATGCTCGCCGTGCGCGCGCTCACTCCCCTCAGAGCCCTGCGACGAGGGACGGGCACCGCCCTTGCCCTTGCGCTCCAACGCCTCACGGAACTTGGCCTTCACGTCGTCCGGGGCGCCCGCGTTCTCGCCCTCGTGTTCCTTCTCCACCATGACCTCCTGAGCCAGCTGCTAGCTAGCAGGCATTCTCCACCAGGCAGCTCCCCGGACTCACCGGGACGGGGCTCCTCGCACCGATCCGTGGGCGGCGGCGTCAGCCCCTGGTGGCGATGAACGGGAGGACTCGGCTCCACATCGTCTCCGTGGCGACGGCGTCGTACTCGGCGGCAAGGGTCGGATCACTGAACAGATGGCCGGACCCGGGATAGTCGAACACCTCGAGGGTGCCGCCGGCGGCCTCGACGTCGCGCACCGTCTGCTCCAGCATCTCCTGCTCGCGCCACGGGTCACCGAGCGTGGAGTGCGTCTGTGCCGGCACGCCCGTGGGCCATCGGACACCCTCGCCGAGGGCGGATGGGGGGATCGCTCCCGCCATCATGACGACGCCGGACACGGTGCGTTGCGTGGCGACATGAACCGTCATGACGCAGCCGAGGGAGAAGCCGGCGACCACGAAGCCGTCCGGCAGGGCCGCCACGGCCTCGCGCGCTCGGCGCATGAGCTCCTCGTGACCGAGCTCCTCCTCCGCGTAGGACATGGCGGGCGCGTAGTCGTCGAACGTACGGCCCTCGTAGAGGTCGGCCACGAGGACGTCGTGGCCGTCCTGGCGCAACCGCCGAGCGGCGTCGAGGACGCCTTCGCGGACACCGAGGACGGACGGGAACAGCACAACTGTCGTCATGTCAGGACCTACCTGTTCCGACGGGGACACGGCCCCGTCCTGGGCAGCAGAAGCAGGGTGCGACTCTGCCGAAGAACGCCACGTCCCGCCAGTCCTGCACGCGAAGATCGCCGGCTCAGCAGGACCCGACGACGACTACTCCTCGCTGCCGGCCGCGCGCGCGATCTCGGCGATGACGATGCGGCGCTGGCCGAGCATCGCCTGCAGGGCCCGGCCGGCGCGGGCGGGATCGGGATCGGCCAGCAGGCCGCCGAGCTGTCGCGGAACGATCTGCCACGAGACACCGAACGGGTCCTTGAGCCAACCGCACTGACCCTCCTCCCCGCCGTCGGCGGTGAGGGCGTACCAGTAGCGGTCCGCCTCCTCCTGGTCCTCGCAGGAGACCATGAACGAGAACGCCGCGGACTGCGGGTACTGCGGCCCACCGTTGAGCAGCTGCACGTGCTGGGTGCCGAGTCGGAAGGTGGCCATCAGGATGGCGCCGGGGCCGGATCCGTCGGAGGGGTAGGAGCTCACCTCGAGCACCTCGACGTCGGGGAACACGGCGGTGTAGAGGTCGAGTGCCTCCTGAACACGACCGTCGAACCACAGGCACGGGGTGATGGCAGGCATGGGGGAACCTCCGTAAGAAGTGCGACGCGCGAGCCAGGCTGAGGCCGACACCCGCACATGGTGCCAGGCACGGCGCGATCCCCGACATCGTTTCGAGGACCTTCGGTGACCACCGTGGGTGGCGAGCGGGTCCAGTCAGTGCGCGAGGTGGAGGACTGGCACCGACTCGCGAACCCGCTCGGGGAGAGCCTCCCTGTCCACGACCACGACACTCCCTGCTCGTCGGTGGACGCGCGCGAGGTTGCCCGAAGCAGGTGGACACTCGGCGATCCTCGACACCGCTTGCCCGTCACGAGCGACGACAAGCCTGAGGGAGCCCGCGGACGGCCTGCCTCCGGGACCGGGCTCGCGGGACGAGTCGGTCTGTGGTGGTGCATGGTGGGCCCCGCACTCAGGGCTGGGTTCGTCGGTCAGACGGGGCGGGCTCCCAGTACCCGCTGGTGCCAGGGGCTCGTATCAGGCACGTGAGGTGATGACCCCGCCGCCCTCGTGGACCACGTGGTGATGGCGGACGCAGAGAAGAACCAGATTCCCGAGCGACCTCTCACCACCGTGTTCCCGTTCCCGTTCCCGTTCCCGTTCGCGGACGTGGTGGGCGTGGGTCCGGTTCGCGTGAACCCGACACCCGAGAACACGTAGTGCTCGTCCAGCCTCGGTCGTGAGACGGGCAGTGGTGACCATCACCTCCCCGACCTTGCGGCACGGGAAGAACTGATTGTCATGAGCATCCATCGCGGCCTGGGTGACGTCGTCGGGGTGGGCGATGAACCGCGACCGGCGACCGCGCGCGTCACGTCCTCGACGGTGCCGGTCTTGGCGACCTCGAGGACGATGGTCTCAGCGTGCACGGACTCCGCGACCCGATCCTCGGACGGCACAGCCTGCACCACCAGGGTGATGCCGTGGGTGAACTCCCACGCGTGCCCGGAACTGATCTCCCCGGCCAACAACGCCGCGGCAGTCACCGCGAACGTCCCGGCAAGATCCCTGGCCCGACCCCACGTCGCCCCCGAGGTCGCGTCGCACTTCTTGCACTCCGCCTTGAGCCCTGTCGTCGTCGAGACGTACCCGCCGACGGCCAGCACACCCGAGGCATGGACCGCCCCGGTCATCTCGGTCGCGCCGGTCCGGCCGAGGTCAGCAGACCGGTGCACCGCAGCCGACAGCTCGGGCAGCGCCGCCGCAGGGATGTCGGACGGCGGCCCGTTCTCGAGCTCGGTAGCCAAGGCCGCCGCGGCAGCGTCGAACCGGGCGACCAGGTCGGCCAGGAGGCCACCCCGGTTCCCGGGACCCGATGGCGGTGTCGAACACACAGGGCGAGATGTGGTCGACACCGCCGACAGTCGACCACCCCGAAAGGTCACGGGAGAGTGTGGCTTTCCGACGCGTGCGCCGCGCCCGACCGTTGTGCCGTCAGAGGCGGGTGATCCAGGGGTGGCCGGGATGGACGCGGGCAAGCGCGGAGGAGAGCCACTCGCGTCGCGGGCCGTCGAGCCGGGGCAGGACGACGGAGAAGTCCGCCTGATCCTTCGCGCGGGCCTGCTTCGCCTTGAACAGCAGCACGATCTCCGGCACCAGATACGGCACACCGGACTCCGAGTGCTCGATGACCTCGGAGTAGGGCAGCCGGATCGTCTCGTCGCGACGGCAGATCCAGATGTCGTCGTCGTGCGGCTCGCGGAAGACGTCGAGGCGGTAGACGCCCGATGCGGTCTCGCGGCCCCACGTCTGGTGCATGACGTCGAACGCCTCGCTCTCCAACGGCCAACGTCGTCCGGCACCGACGACGTCGAAATCGAGGCCGGGAAGCTCCTCGACGATCTGGAGGAACGCATCGGCCGGAACAGCGATCTCGAGGTCGTCGTGTTCGCGTGTCTGCTCGCCGAGGAACAGGTCGAGCGCCCACCCGCCGACGACGCACCAGGGTGCCCACACCTCGGCAAGTCGCTCCGCGGCCTCCTCGGGGTGCCAGGAGTCCCAGAGGACGTCGTCGTCGACCGGCTCACCGCCAGCCGGGATCGCGTCGTCCTCCACGCTGCCGTTCTACACGACGACCGCAGGCGCCCGCACGACAGGGGACGGGGCCAAGCCAGTCAGCGCAGCCGGTCGAGGATGGCCGGGGACTCGCTGAGTCAGTCCTGCACCGGTACGGGGGCCTCGGCGGACTCGGCGAGCACACCAGGTCGAGGACAGACGAACGGAGGGCCACCTCCACCAGCACAGACGACGACGGGACGGCCCCGGAGGGGGTCCGTCCCGTCGTCGTCGACGGTGTGTCAGGCGTCCTTGCCGGGGGGCGGCGTACGCCCCTTCTTGCCCCTGCGGAAGAGCGAGGCCACCGTGAACATCGGGTCGTACTTCTTGTCCGCGACCCGCTCCTTGAGCGCGATGATCGCGTTGTCGGTGATGTGGATGTGCTCAGGGCACACATCGGTGCAGCACTTGGTGATGTTGCAGTAGCCGAGGCCGTGCTCCTCGACCGCGACCTGACGGCGGTCGACGGTGTCGAGCGGGTGCATGTCGAGCTCGGCGATGCGCATGAGGAAACGCGGTCCGGAGAACGTGTCCTTGTTGTCCTCGTGGTCGCGCACCGCGTGGCAGACGTTGTTGCACATGAAGCACTCGATGCACTTGCGGAACTCCTGCGAGCGCTCGACGTCGACCTGCGCCATGCGGTAGTCACCGGGTTCGAGGTCCGCAGGCGGCGCGAACGCCGGCACCGTCCGAGCCTTCTCGTAGTTGTAGGAGACGTCGGTGACGAGGTCACGGATCACGGGGAACGTGCGCATCGGCGTGATCGTGATGACCTCGTCCTCGGTGAACGTGCTCATCCGGGTCATGCACATGAGGCGCGGCTTGCCGTTGACCTCGGCACTGCAGGAGCCGCACTTGCCGGCCTTGCAGTTCCACCGGACGGCGAGGTCCGGCACCTCGGTGGCCTGGAGGCGGTGAACGATGTCGAGGACGACCTCGCCCTCGTTCACCTCCACCGAGAAGTCCTCCAAGGCGCCGCCCTGGTCATCTCCTCGCCAGACTCGGAAGTGTGCGTTGTGGGACATCAGTGCTCGCCCTTCGGCAGCTCGGCCTCGGTCAGGTACTTCTTCAGCTCGTTGACGTCGAACAGCTCGAGCAGGTCCTCGCGCATGGGCACGAGGGGCTGCCGCTCGATCGAGGCGCCGTCAGCATCGACCTTGCACACGATGTTGAGCTTGCGCCACTCGGGATTCATGCCCGGGTGGTCCTCGCGGGTGTGACCGCCACGGCTCTCCTCGCGCTCGAGGGCGGCGAGAGCGACGCACTGGGATACGAGCAGCATGTTCTTCAGGTCGAGGGCGAGGTGCCAGCCCGGGTTGAACGCGCGCCCGCCCTGCACCGAGATCTGCTCGACGCGCGCTGTGAGGGCCACGAGCCGTGTCAGCGCCTCACGGACCTCAGACTCCGTCCGGATGATGCCGACGAGGTCGTTCATCGACTGCTGCAGCTCGGCGTGGATCGTGTACGGGTTCTCGCCGCCCTCGGTCGTGAACGGCGCGAGAGCCTCGGTCTCGGCGTCGGCCAGCATCTCGTCGGTGACCTGCGGACGGGAGGCACCGAGCTCGTCGATGTAGACGGCCGCACCGAGTCCGGCGCGGCGGCCGAAGACGAGGAGGTCGGAGAGCGAGTTGCCGCCGAGGCGGTTGGAGCCGTGCATCCCGCCCGACACCTCACCTGCCGCGAACAGGCCGGGTACCTTCGCCGCACCGGTGTCGGGGTCGACCTCGACGCCCCCCATGACGTAGTGGCAGGTCGGACCGACTTCCATGGCCACCTTGGTGATGTCGACGTCGGCCAGCTCCTTGAACTGGTGCCACATCGACGGCAGCTTCTTGCGGATGACGTCGGCAGCGAGGCGGGTGGAGACGTCGAGGTAGACGCCGCCGTGCGGGGTGCCGCGACCGGCCTTCACCTCGGAGTTGATGGCCCGCGCGACCTCGTCGCGCGGCAGGAGCTCCGGGGGACGGCGGTTGTGCTCCGGGTCGGCGTACCAGCGGTCGCCCTCCTCGGGAGTGGTCGCGTACATGTCCTTGAAGACGTCGGGGACGTAGTTGAACATGAAGCGCGTGCCCTCGGAGTTGGTGAGGATCCCGCCGTCACCACGCACCGACTCCGTGACCAGGATCCCCTTGACCGACGGCGGCCAGACCATGCCGGTCGGGTGGAACTGGATGAACTCCATGTTCAGCGTGGTGCCGCCGGCACGCATCGCGAGGGCGTGCCCGTCGCCGGTGTACTCCCAGGAGTTGCTGGTGACCTTGAACGACTTGCCGATGCCGCCGGTGGCCAGGACGACCGCGGGCGCCTCGAACAGGACGAAGTCGCCCGTCTCACGGAAGTAGCCGTAGGCACCCGCGATGGCGCCGGCGGGGTCGGTGAGGAGCCGGGTGACCGTGCACTCGGCGAAGACCTTGATGTGCGACTCGTAGTCGCCGGTGGCCTGGAAGTCCTCCTGCTGCAGCGACACGATCTTCTGCTGGAGAGTACGGATCAGCTCGAGACCGGTGCGGTCGCCGACGTGGGCGAGACGCGGGTACTCGTGGCCACCGAAGTTGCGCTGGCTGATCTTGCCGTCGGGTGTGCGGTCGAAGAGTGCGCCGTAGGTCTCGAGCTCCCAGACCCGCAGCGGCGCCTCCTTGGCGTGGAGCTCAGCCATCCGCCAGGAGTTGAGGAACTTGCCCCCGCGCATGGTGTCGCGGAAGTGGACCTGCCAGTTGTCGTGGCTGTTCACGTTGCCCATGGCTGCGGCGATACCGCCTTCGGCCATGACGGTGTGGGCCTTGCCGAACAACGACTTGCAGACGATGGCCGTGCGCTTGCCCTGGCTGCGCGCCTCGATGGCCGCGCGGAGTCCGGCACCACCTGCGCCGATCACGACGACGTCGTAGGAGTGGCGCTCGAGGTCGGTCATGGGTGCCCTTTCGGCGATGCGTGCGGGTCGCTCAGACCCAGGATCCGGTCAGGTTGTGGGAGGCGATCCAGTAGACGTAGAAGTCCGCGGCCACGACGGTGCCGAGGGAGACCCAGGCCCAGCGCATGTGGTGGGCGTTGAGCTTGGAGATCACGGTCCACATCTGGTAGCGCACGGGGTGCTTGGAGAAGTGGGT
Organism: Candidatus Nanopelagicales bacterium; assembly: GCA_038206635.1. Taxonomy (GTDB): domain Bacteria; phylum Actinomycetota; class Actinomycetes; order S36-B12; family CAIYMF01; genus Longivirga. The sequence continues at coordinate 7,503 of JBBRAQ010000004.1, forward strand.
GATGCGGCCACCGACGGCGTTGCGGCACGAGTGGCACGAGAGGCTGTAGAGCCACAGGCACACGGCGTTCGTCGTCAGGATCACGGTGCCGAGGCCGACGTGCCCCCACTGGCCCTCGGAGTTGCGGAACGCCAGGATCGCGTCCCACGTGAGGATCACGTTGAGCACGAGGCCGAGGTAGAACGCGTAGCGGTGCACGTTCTGGAACAGCAGCGGGAAGCGACGCTCACCGGTGTACTTGCCGTGCGGCTCGGCGACGGCGCAGGCCGGCGGCGAGAGCCAGAAGGACCGGTAGTAGGCCTTGCGGTAGTAGTAGCAGGTGAAGCGGAAGGCCAGCGGGATCCAGGCGGTCAGCAGCGCGGGTGACAGCATCCACCACGAGATCGGGGTGTTGGCGAAGCCGGCGCCCGGGATGCAGGTGGTGGTCAGGCACGGCGAGTAGTACACGGAGATGTACGGCTCGGCGAAGTAGTACTGGTTGCTGAAGACGCGCCACGCCGAGTAGACGACGAACGCGCTCAGCGCCAGGAACGTCAGCGCCGGCTCGATCCACCATCGGTCAGTGCGGAGGGTCCTGGCGCCGATCTGTGCGCGCCCTGGTGCCTCGATGCCGGTCGTAGCCATTCGGCGTACCCGTCCTTCTTCGGTCCACTGATCCGTGGGTGAGTGTGCCAGTCAGTCCTATCGCGTGCCGACCCCTGAGCGCGCCCTGGGGTCGTGACATCGGCCACAGGACTCGCGCAGGGTCCCGGCCCGGTCGGGCTCCTGCGCCCTACAAGTCGCTACGGTGCCCCGGTGACGGACTCCACGCCAGTCGGGCAACGCATCTCACATTCCGCCGAGGCTCCCGCCGACGCCGTTCGTCGACGCGCGGAGGCGATCGCCCTGGCGGTCGACCTCATCCGGGTCGACTCGACCAACGGCAACGAGACGGCCGTGGCGGAGGTGCTCGCGACGTACCTCGCCTCGGCGGGCGTGGAGACCGAGCTCGTGGCCCGGGACGCCGCGCGCGCCAACCTGGTCGCCCGCATCCCCGGCACGTCGGGCGGTCGCTCGCTGGCCTTCGTCGGCCACAGCGACGTCGTCCCAGCGGACCCGCGGGGCTGGACCCATCCCCCTTTCGCCGCGGTCATCGACGACGACGGCTACCTCTGGGGGCGCGGTGCGGTCGACATGAAGAACGAGGTCGCGGCGCGCGCCGCCGCCATGGCCTCACTCGCCCGGTCCGGCTGGCGGGGCGGCGGCGACCTCCTGCTCGTGATCGTGGCCGACGAGGAGGACGGCGCTGCCGGGGTAGGGATGAACTGGCTGGCGCGCGAGCGCCCCGACCTCGCGACCGACTTCGCGCTCAACGAGGGCGGCGGCTTCCCCTTGGCCCTCCTTGACGGCCGTTCCGTCGTCGAGATCTCGGTCGGGGAGAAGGGCACCTGTCCCATCCGCGTCGAGACGGTCGGCGAGGCCGGACACGCCTCGACCCCGACCCTCGGCGACAACGCGGTGCCGATGCTCGGCCGGCTGCTCGCCCGGCTCGGGCAGGGCCAGGCGGAGCCGATCGACCACCCCGCGGTGCGCTCGATGCTCGAGTCGCTCCTCGGTGCTGGGGCCGTCGACCGGCTCGGGCTGGCCGAGGCCCTGCTCGCCGCCGCTGCCCTGCACCCGGCACTGGTCGCGAGCCTGCCGGCGGTCGCGGGGACGACGATGGCTCCGACTCTGCTGCACGGCTCGACGGCCCGCAACGTCATGCCGGCGCGCGCCGCCGTCGAGCTCGACTGCCGCATCCTGCCCGGGACGACCGAGGATGAGGTGCTCGCCGCCGTGCGCCGGCGCCTCGGTGACGACGTCCGCTATGAGCTCTCCCTCGCCGAGCCGGCGGTGCACGGCAACTCCTCCGACACCTCTGGGCCGCTGTGGGACGTCGTGTCCGCCTTCGCCGCGGACCGGCTCGGCGCCACGATGTTCCCCACCCTGTGCTCCGGGTTCACCGACTCGGTCCACCTGCGTCGGGAGTTCGGCACGGTCGCCTACGGCTTCAGCCCGTTCGCCACGACGCCGCCGGAGGTCATCGAGGCCGGCTACCACAACGCCGACGAACGCGTCCACGTCGACGACATCGCTCTCTCGAGCGACTTCCACGCCCACGTCGCGCGGGCGTTGCTGAGCTAGAGGATCTCCGACGCCGGCTCCGGGCCGGGCCGGCCGAAGAGGTAGCCCTGGCCGTGGGTCCAGCCCTGCTCGACCAGGATGGCGGCCTGCTCCGGGGTCTCGATGCCCTCGGCGATGCTCATCAGCCCGAGGCCCGCGGCCAGGCCCGACAGCCCCGAGGCCAGCACCCGCGCGGTCCGGTCGGCGGTGAGGTTCCAGGTGAAGGAGGCATCGAGCTTCAGTCCGGTCACCGGGAGGTCGCGGAGCAGCGCGATGGAGGAGTAGCCCGTCCCGAAGTCGTCGACGTGGATGCCGACGCCGAGGTCTCGGAGGTGGGTGAGGTCCTCGCGCGTCTTGTCCAGGACGGACAGGACGGCTGTCTCGGTGACCTCCACCGCGATCCGGTGGGGGTCGACCTCGTGGGCGTCGAGGGTCGCGAGGAACGCCGGCCGCCATCCTGGGTGCGCGATCTGGACCGGTGACGTGTTGACGCTCACTGCTCCGGGCAGGTCCGGACGCGACCTGAGGAGGGTGCAGACCTGGTCGAGCACCTGGTGCCCGATGTCGACGATGAGTCCCGACTCCTCGGCGACGGGCAGGAACTCGGCCGGCGGCAGGATCCCGCGGACCGGATGCTTCCAGCGCACAAGTGCCTCGTACCCCACGATCCTCATCTGGGCAAGGGACACGATGGGCTGGTAGTAGACGACGAACTCGTGCTCGTCGATGGCCCGCCGCAGCTCGGCCTCGATGGTGACCCTGGCGACGGCCTGCGCGTGCATGAGCTCGTCGAAGAACTGCCAGCGCGCGCGGCCGGCGGACTTGGCGCGGAACAGCGCCGAGTCCGTGTCGCGCAGGAGGCTCGCCGACGTCGACTCGGCGGTGGACACGGCGATACCGATGGACACGGTCGGGACGAAGCGGTGCTGCTCCACGATGAGCTCCTGCGCGACGGCCGCACTGATCCGCTCGGCGACGATCTCCACGTCGAGCGGGTCGTTGACGTCGGGGACGACCACGACGAACTCGTCGCCGCCGAAGCGGCCGACCCGGTCCTGAGAGCGCAGGGAGGTGGAGATGCGATGCGCGATGGCGGCGAGCACCTCGTCGCCGGCGCTGTGCCCGAGCGAGTCATTGACGACCTTGAAGTTGTCGAGGTCGATGAAGAGCACGCCGACGTCCTCCTGGGTCCGGGACGTGGCGCGCAGGTCGGCGTTGAGCATCTCGACGATCCACGCGCGGTTGGCGAGCCCGGTCAGCGGGTCGTGGAAGGCGCGGTAGGCGAGCTCCTGCTGCGCCTCGTGCGCGGGCGTGACGTTCTCCACCTGCAGCAGCAACAGTCCCGGCAGACCGGTCCTACCAGGAACGGCCACGCCGGAACGGCGGACCCAGACCGTCGAGCCGTCGGCGTGCACGAGCCGCATGACCCGCGCGCTCTCCGCCACGCTCCCGTCGAGGAGCTTCGTGCGCTCACCCAGGACGCTGTGGACGTCGTCGGGATGCACGACGTCAGGCAGCTTGTGCGCGAGGAACCAGGCATCGTCCCGCCCGAGCATCCGGCACATCGCCTCGTTGACCGTCCGGAACCTGCCGTCGGGGGTCGCGGTGACCACACCCACCGTCGAGGACTGCATCACCGAGTCGAACAGGGCCTCGGCAGCGGCGAGCTCCTGGCGCGCCTGGACCTCGTCCTCGACATCGCGCAGGCCGAGGACGGCTCCCGTCGCGATGCCGCTGTCGCCTGGCACCTGCCGGGCCCTCACCGACATCCAGCGGTGGCCCCCGGACGCCCTGGCCCAGCGGACCGTCGCCGCGTTCGGCAACGCCCAGGCGTGGAACTCGTCCCGGCCGGCTCCCAGGACAGACACGTCGTCAGGGTGGACGAGGTCCCAGGCCGACGAGCCGACGAGGTCGCAGGGCTCCCAGCCCAGGACGTCCCGGACCGACGGGGACATCCACATCACCTCGCCGTCGACGTTCACCTCGATGACGACGTCGGAGGCGTTCTCCGCCAGCAGGCGGTAGCGCTGCTCCGAGGCGGCGAGCGCCTGCTCGGTCCGTACCTGCTCTGTCACATCACGGAACACCGCGACGCTGAAGTCCACCTTCCCTGCGTCGTCCCAGACCGGCCGCGTGAGGACGTCGACCCACCGGCCGGCCCCGTCGGCCCGGACGGCCCGGATCCGGCTCCGGACGACGTCGGGGTGGTCGGTCAGCGCTGCCCTGACCGAGTCCTCCACGTCCGCCCGGGTGTGTGGAAGGGACAGTCGGAACGGAGTTCCCACCACATCGGCGGGGTCATAGCCGAAGACTCGCTGCAGGGACGGGGAGGCCCACACGACCGCGCCGTCCCGGCCGTACCTGATGACGACGTCGACGACGTTGTCGAGGATGTCGCTCACCGCGGCCTCCGTAGCCGGGTCGTGAGCGTCCGCGGGCGCACGCATCGGCGCGCCGTCCTCCGATCGCGGCCCGCGCACGGTGGCCATAGGAGCTCCCGAGGTTCCAGCGAACACTGCAGCCCACGGTACGCACGGGTCCGGGGCGAAGCCCGCCGAGCGTCAGGACAGCAGGTGGACGACCAGGCCGCTGGCCAGCTTGGGTTCGAACCACGTCGACTTCGGCGGCATCACGTGGCCGGCGTCGGCGACCGCGACGAGGTCGCCCGTCGACGTCGGGAACAGCGAGAACCCGACAGCCGCAGCACCTGAGGACACGAGGCGCTCGAGCTCCGCCGTCCCCCGGATCCCGCCGGCGAAAGCGATGCGGTCATCCGTGCGCGGATCCCCGATCCCCAGGACGGGCGAGAGCACGCGGTCCTGCAGCACCGACACGTCGAGGCGTGCGAGGACGTCGGACTCCTCGACCACGCCCGCACGCGACGTGGCCCGGTACCAGCGGCCGTCGACGTGCACGCCGAACTCGTGCACACGTGACGGCGAGACCGCAGACGACGAGGGGACGACGTCGAAGTCGCCTTGCAACGCGTCGAGGAACTGCCTGGCGTCGAGTCCGTTCAGATCACGGACGACGCGGTTGTAGGCCATCACGTGCACGTCATCGAGCGGGAACACGACCGCGAGGAAGCTGTCGTGCTCGCCGGGCGCCGAGGCGCGCAGCGCATGTACCCGTGAGGCGGCGGCACTGCGGTGGTGGCCGTCGGCGAGGTAGAGGTCGCCGGCCTCGGAGAACGCGCGGTGCAGGTCAGCCACCTCGGCGGGATCGCCGAGGACCCAGAGGGTGTGGGAGATCCCGTCCCGGGTGACGAGGTCGACGTCAGGAACGCGTGCCGTCGCCCGCGCGACGATCTCGTCGACGTCGGCCGTCCGCCGGGAGAGCAGGAACACCGGCTCGTCCTGGGCATCGAGCGCGTCGATGTGCCGCACCCGGTCGAGCTCCTTGTCCGGCCGGGTGAGCTCGTGGACCCGTACCCGACCGGCGTCGTAGTCCTCGACACCCACGACCGCGACGACGCCGGTCTGCACGACCGACCCCATCACCTGGCGGTACACGGAGTACGTCGGTGCGGCGTCGCGGACGAGGACACCACGGGAGATGAACTCCTCGAGGTTGCGCCGGCCCAGCGCGTAGACCTCGTCGGAGTGCGGCTCGACCGAGGCGGGCAGGTCGATCTCGGGACGGGAGATCCGCAGGAAGGAGTCGGGGTCGCCGCCTGCGTAGGCGCGGGCCTCTTCGACGTCGACGACGTCGTAGGGCGGCGACACCACCCTGCGCTCACGTCCGGGCGCGGGTCGCAGCGCACGGAACGGACCGACATCGACCACGGCGGCACTCCCCTTCGGATCCTCGACCCGAACCTACCCGGCGCTCAGCCGATGGCAGCGGGTCGCTCGGACCGGCTGCGCGACGAGTCGCGCACGCGACAGACCCAGCCGGTCACGATGAGGTACTGCGCGAGGGAGTACGTCGACATCACGAGCACTCCCGACGCCGGGATGGCGACGTCGGCAGAGTCGAGGCCGATCAGCAGGTCGGACACCAGGAAGACCGCGCCACCGACGGCGATCCTCCCCACGCCGGTCGCCGCGGCCATCGCCGCCATCGTCACGAGCGCCAGCGAGTACACCGCGATGGGCCAGCGGAGCGCCCCCAGCGACGGGCCGAGCACGACGTTGAGCATGAGCCAGAGCGCACCCCAGGCCACGAGAGCCCACGGCGTGCGGCGCAGCCGCTCGAGCGCGCCGAGCCCGACGAACCCGCGGACGTAGCAGACCTGCATGGCCAGGAAGGCGCCCATCCCCGCCAGGAACCACCCGGTCCCGTCCAGGTCGAGCAGCTCGTCGCCCAGCAGCGCGAACACCAGGCCGGTCGCGAGCATGGTGGGCGGCCGACGGTCGCACGCGACCCAGGCCCAGGCCAGCAGCAGGCCGACGATGAACGGCTTGGTCAGATGGCCGAGCCAGTCGACGCCGGCCGCGACGGACACGACCTGGGCGAGGGCGACCACGACGAATGCGACGAGGAGCGGTCGCGGTGCGGGCAGGGCGTCGGTCATGAGATCTCCTGGTGGCTCGGGCGGCGACACCCTAGGCGCCGCTGGCCCAGGTCGTCAGCGCGACCGGGTCACGGACCGCGCGAAGTCGACGAAGCCGTCCAGCGTGCAGGAGGAGATCACGTCGCCGATGAGATCGAGGTCGAGGTCGGACGCCGCCCGGAAGCGGACACAGGCCTTGCCCAGGTCCAGCCGTTTGGACCCGGCCCATCGAGCCCGAAACTCCTTCTCCACCACAGTACCTCCGCTGTAGAGGGGCATGAGGTAGACCGAGCTGTAGTTCTTCTGCGCCGCCAGTGCGACATACATGAGCGGCTTCTTGTTGTAGGTGGCCGGGTAGACCTCCAGCGGGACGACCCAGGTGATCATGCCGAAGCCCATGCACTCGACGAAGCCGTCGGGCATGGCCTTCTCGATCACCGAGCGCACGACGACGAGCTCGGCCGCGCGGGACGGCTCGAGCTCGCGGAGGTACTCCTCCGGCGTCTCCGCCGACGACGAGACCATGACCGGCAGGTCAGATCTGGTCGTCGGCCGCGGAGTCGGCGAACCGGTACTTGTCCTGCTTGGCTTTGTTGAGGACGAGCTTGCCAGCCATGCCTGCCTCCGGGTCGCATGCGGATCGTCGGGGCGCGATCGCCCAGAGCCTAGGAAACCGCCGCCACCGGTGCGGGCCTTTCGCGTGGATCCGGAAGGGACGCACAGATGTCGGGGAACCGGAGGACGTTCAGTGCAGGTCCCAGGCTCGCACGCCGCCCACGATGCCGGCGGTGTTCGGGACGATCACGACGTCGTCGCCGAGCCCGGCGACGATCTCCGGGGAGATCGTGCGAGCGTTCCCGCCGCCGAGGTAGAGCCGGTCCCACACGAACACCGGACGCAGGGCGTCGATGACGCGCCGGACCCGACGCGACCAGAACGCCGGCCCGAGCCGGCGACGCTCCTTGTCACCGATGTAGGTGTCGTAGGTCAGGCCCCACTTCACCGGCGCCTGCGACAGCTCGAGGTGTGGCGCGAGCCGACCGCCGTCGAAGAGCGCGCAGCCGAGCCCGGTACCGAGGGTGAGGACAAGCTCGAGACCGGCGCCGGTGACGACGCCGGCTCCGTGCACCTCGGCGTCGTTGAGCACCAGGGTCGGCATCCCGAGGCGCTTCCCGATCGCGGCGGCGGCGTCGAACCCGGTCCACTGCTCGACGAGCGCCGGTACGGGGCGCGAGCGCGGGCCGGACTCCGTGACGTAGTGCGGCGTGACGATCACGACGCCGTGACGGATCATCCCCGGGATTCCGACGGTGGCGCGGTCGGCGTGGGGCAGGCCGGAGGCGAGCTCTGCGAGGGTGTCGAGGAACCGCTCGGTCGGCAGCGGGTACGGCGTCGGCACCCGGACCGCCTTGGCGTGGGGGGTGCCGGCCCCGTCGAGCACGGAGGCCTTGAGCCCGGTGCCGCCGCAGTCGATCGCCAGGGTCATCGTCACCCGTCCAGTGTGTCGGGAGCGACTCCTGCCGGCAGGCGGGACACGCGGGACACACATCGAACACGTGTACGATCTGGCTGCTATCCTCGGGCCATGTCGATCGCTGTGCAGGCATCGCTGCTCGACCTCGCCGACGAGGTGCGGCTCGGGCGGCTCTCCGGCGCCGTCACCCGCACCCACCTCGCGCACGACGCGTGGGTCGACCACCGGCCCGGCTGGGTCGAGGGCTCCGACTCCGTCCTGGACTCCCTGCTGCGCGGCATCCCCTGGCGCCACGAGCGTCGGCAGATGTATGACCGGGTGGTCGACGTCCCCCGCCTGATCGCGTGGTACGACGAGGGGGCCAGGCTCCCCCACCGGGTGCTCACCGACGCCCGGGCCTCGCTGTCGGCCTTCTACCGGCCCGAGCTCGGTGAGCCGTTCACCACCGCGGGCTGCTGCCTCTACCGCGACGGCCGCGACTCCGTGGCGTGGCACGGCGACACGATCGGACGCTCCGCCACCGAGGACACCATGGTCGCGATCGTGTCGTTCGGGTCACCGCGATCGCTGCTGCTGCGCCCGCGCACCGGAGGGTCGAGCCTGTCCTTCCGGCTCGGCCACGGCGACCTTCTCGTGATGGGCGGGTCGTGCCAGCGCACGTGGGAGCACGCCGTGCCCAAGACGAGCGGTGCGGTCGGCCCGCGCGTCAGCATCCAGCTCCGGCCGCGGGGCGTCGCCTGACTCTCTCCGCCGTGCATGGGAGAAGGCCGGTGACCCCAGGGGTCACCGGCCTTCTCGCTGCGCGCGTCGTCGGACGATCAGCCCAGGTGGACGGCGGGCGCCTCGGCGTCGGAGTCGGACTCCGCCGCCGCGTCCTTGCCGATGGTGAGCAGCGTGGCCGTGAGGATCGCGGCCAGGGCGAGGAACCCGCTGCCGAAGAGGAACGCCCGGGTGTAGCCCTCGGTGAGCGCGGCCGCGGTGGTCTCGGGCAACGGCTTGCCCCCCGTCGCGTTGAGGGCGAAGTACGCCGTGGTCGCCGCCACCGCGACGGTGTTGAGGAGTGCCGTGCCGACCGCGCCACCCACCTGCTGGGAGGTGTTGATGAGCGCGGAGCCGACGCCCGCGTCCTCGTGCCCGATGCCGTGCAGCGCGGTGGTGGAGACCGGGATGAAGGTGAACGCCATGCCGAGGCTGATGATCATCATCGCCGGCAGGATGTGCGCGGCGTAGCTGGAGTCGGCGTGCAGCCGGGAGAGCAGGAACAGGCCGGTCGAACCGGCGATGAGACCCGGGACCATGAGCGGCTTGGGCCCGACGCGCGGCAGGAGCTGGCTGGCGATGCCGGCACCGAGGATGATCCCGACGCTGAACGGCAGGAACGCGAACCCGGCCGTGACCGGGGAGTACCCCTTGACGACCTGGAGGTAGAGGCCCAGGAACAGGAACATCGCGAACAGGCCGATGCCGACGATGAGCGAGACGAGGTAGGACGTGCCGCGGTTGCGGTCGAGCAGCACGCGCATGGGAACGAGCGGGTTCGGGACGCGGGTCTCGATCACGAAGAACGACACGAGCATCACGACCGCAAGGGCGAACCACACGAGGGTCGAGGGCTCGGTCCAGTGCGCGGACTCGGTGTAGGAGTGCGGTGCCGCCTTGGTGAAGCCGTAGACCAGTGCCACGAGGCCCGTCGTGACCGTGACAGCACCGGCGATGTCGTACTGCGCGGCGCCGCTGGCGCGGCTCTCGCGGACGTAGGGGATGGCCAGGACGACCGCGATGATCGCGATGGGCACGTTGACAAGCAGGCACCAGCGCCACGAGGCGTACTCGGTCAGGACGCCGCCGAGCAGCAGGCCGATAGCCGCGCCACCGCCGGCGATGGCGCCGTAGACGCCGAACGCCCGCGCGCGCTCCTTGGGCGCGTGGAAGGTGACCGTGATGAGCGAGAGGGCCGCCGGGGCGAGCATCGCGGCGAAGGCACCCTGCAGGGCGCGGGCCGCGAAGAGCAGCGCCTCGGTCGGGGCGACGCCACCGAGCGCGGACGCCGCAGCGAAGCCGAGGAGGCCGATGATGAACATCCGCTTGCGGCCGACATAGTCGGCGATGCGCCCGCCGAGCAGGAGCAGGCCGCCGAAGGCGAGGGTGTAGGCGGTGACGATCCACTGCTGGTCGGCGTCGGAGATGCCGAGGTCGGACTTGGCGTGGGGCAGGGCGAGGTTCACGATCGAGGCATCGAGCACGACCATGAGCTGGGCGATGGCGATGACCATCAGCGCCTTCCAGCGCATCGGGTCGAGCGGGACGCCGGCGTCGGAGAGGGCCCACCCGCGGGTGGAGTCCTCCACCTGGGCCGAGGACCCGGCCGAGGAGCCGGAGGTGGGATCGGAAGTGGATGGCATGCGGGGAACGCTCCGGTCGGGAGGGGGATGAAGGACAGCCTGTGCTAAGTCTGCCCGGGACAACCGACAGCGCGCTGTCAGGTATTCCCGGCCCCGGTCCACGGCGCGCCCCGCCCCAGTGCCCCGGCCACGCGGTCGGGCCCGGCCGATAGCGTGCAGCCCGTGACCGGGACCCTGAGACACGTGCAGGCGACCCGCTACGTCCTCGCGCTGCGCGAGGACGGATCGCTGCCCGGGATCGTCGAGGCCGACGACCTGGGCACCTACGTCGTGAAGTTCTGCGGCGCCGGCCAGGGCCGCAAGGCCCTCGTCGCCGAGGTCGTGGTGGGTGAGCTCGGTCGCCGCCTCGGGCTGCCCGTCCCGGAGCTCGTCGTCATCCACCTGGACTCCTCGATGGCGAGCGCCGAGCCCGACGAGGAGGTCCAGGACCTCCTGCGCGCCAGCCACGGCACCAACCTCGGCATGGACTTCCTCCCCGGTTCCCTCGGCCTCGAGCGGCCCGACGGCGTCGACTCCGGTCTCGCTGCGCGGGTTCGCTGGTTCGACGCGTTCACCCAGAACGTCGACCGCTCCTGGCGCAACCCCAACCTCCTGCGCTGGCACGGGCAGCCTTGGCTCATCGACCACGGCGCATCGCTCTACTTCCACCACAACTGGCCTGCGCGGGCCAGTGCGGCCACCAAGCCCTACCGGGCCGCGTCCGACCACGTGCTGCTGCCGGTCGCGGCGTCGGCGCTCGAGGCGCACGAGGCGCTGGCGCCGCTGGCGACCACGGACCTCCTCGTCGAGGTCCTCACGCTGGTCCCTGACGAGTGGCTCGCCGACGAACCGGGCTTCGCCGACGCCGACGCTGTGCGGGCGGCGTACGCCGAGGTCCTGTCCCAGCGCCTCGCCCAGCCCCAGGAGTGGCTCGACGCCGTGGAGGTGGCCCGTGCCGCACACCTATGAGTGGGCCGTGATCCGAGTCGTGCCCCGGGTCGAGCGCTCCGAGTTCGTCAACGTCGGCGTCGTCGTCTACTGCCGGGCGCAGGACTACCTCGCGGCGTCGATCACGCGCGACCTGTCCCGGGCCCGGGCCCTCGACCCCGGCCTCGACGTCGATGCCGTCCGCCACCACCTCGACACGATCGCGGCCGTGTGCGCCGGTCTCGCGGAGGCGGGCGAGAACGGCCGCCGCTCCCCCGGCGACCGCTTCCGCTGGCTGGTGGCGCCGCGGAGCACCGTCGTCCAGACGTCGCCGGTCCACACCGGCCTCAGCGGCGACGCCGCGGTAGAGCTCGCGGACCTCGCGGCGCGCATGGTGACCTTGCCTCTCCAGGACCCCCGTCGACGCTAGCGTGACCGCGTGATCTCCGGTGACTGACCAACCGGCACGCGCGGCGTCCCCCGCGGCACCCCCGCTCGGTGGGCCGGCGTACCTCCGGCTGATCGGGATCGGCGCCGCGATCGGCATCCCGGCAGCGGCCGTAGCCGTGGCGTTCCTGGCCGTCGTCCACGAGGTCGAGCAGGTGCTGTGGACGACCTGGCCCGAGTCGATGGGGCTCACCACGCCGCCGTGGTGGATGGTCGTGGGGCTTCCGGTCGTCGGGGCCGCGCTCGTCTGGCTGGCACGGCGGTCGCTCCCCGGCGACGGCGGCCACGACCCGCTTCGCGGGATCAGCCTGGCACCGACTCCGATCGCCTATGCACCCGGCGTCGCGCTCGCCGCGATCGCGTCGCTCTCCTTCGGCGCCGTCCTGGGCCCCGAGGCCCCCCTGATCGCCCTCGGCTCGGTGGTCGGCATGGTCGGCGTCCGCTGGTGGAAGGTCACGGGGCCGGGCGGCCAGGTCATCTCCACGGCCGGCGCGTTCTCCGCCGTCTCGGCGCTGTTCGGCGGTCCCGTCGTCGCGGGCGCCTTGCTGCTCGAGGCGGGCATCGCCCTCGGCAGCAACCTGATCCCGGTGCTGCTGCCGGGGGCCGTCGCCGCGGCGATCGGCTACACGATCATCGTCGGTGTCGGCAGCTGGAGCGGCATCCCGATGTCCGGCCTGTCCGTCCCGGACCTGCCGGCCTACCCCAACACTCGCATCGTCGATCTGCTGCTCGCGGTCGTCGTCGGTGTCGCCGTGGGCCTGCTCGTGCACGTGGTGCGGATCGTGGCCTCGCGCATCGCCGACTCGAGCGCCCGGCTCGGGATGGGGCCGGTGCTCCTGCTCGGCGGCCTGGCCACAGGCCTGCTCGCCCAGGCCATCGTGGGTCTCGGCGGGAGTGACGACGACGTCCTGTTCAGCGGGCAGTTCGACCTCTCCCACCTGCTCGGCATGACGTCGGAGACCCTCGTCCTGGCCGTCGTGGCGTCCAAGGCGCTCGCCTATGCGATCTGCCTCGGGGCGGGCTTCCGCGGTGGCCCCGTCTTCCCCGCCATCTTCATCGGGACGGCGGTCGCGCTGCTCATCGGGGAGCCGTTCGGGATGTCGACGACGGCTGTCGTCGCCATCGGGACCGCCTGCGGCATGGCGTCCTTCACCCGCCTGCTGTTCTCCTCGACTGTCTTCGCCCTGCTGCTGGTGGGCACGGCCGGGCTCTCGGCGATCCCCGCTGCCGTCCTGGCGGCGGCGTCCGCCTGGGTGGTGGGCAAGTTCCTCGACACCAGGGCCGGGACGGCGACGCCGGCACCCGGGCCGTCTTCGGCACCAGGCCCAGCGTCGGCCTGACCCGACCCGCTAGCCTCTGCCCATGGACGACTCAGCGACCCCTCACGACACCCACGGCACCCACAAGACCCACCCGCTGCCCGCGAGCATCGTGGCCCTCGTGATCGTCGCGATCTTCACCGCGCTCTTCGCGAAGATGAACGATGGCCGCGTCAGCACCGGAGTCGTCACCGTCACGGTGCTCCTGGCCATCTGGGGCCTGCTCTGGATCTGGTCGCTCGACTCCGACGAGGCCTGAGCCACCGCTCAGCACCTCACGCAGCTCAGCACCTCACGCAGCTCAGCACCTCCCGCCTCCCGGCCCGCGCGACCCCGCGCCCGGCTCAGAGGGTGCTGCGGGTTGCACGTGCCGGCGACAGCGAGCGCGAACGGTTCTTAGGTTCGTGTCACGGGCGTGACCGCGAGCGTGATCCATCTGCGTGGTTAGACACCGCTGAAGTGCGCTCTGATGTCGGCTGCGAGCAGGTCTGGCTCCTCGGTCGCGGCGAAGTGCCCTCCCCGCGAGAAGACGGTCCAGCGATGGATGTCGTAAAGGCGCTCGTAGAGCGAACGAGGCGGCTCTCCTTCCGGGACGAACTCGTTCGCGAACACCGCCATGGCCGTGGGAACCCGCACTCGGTCGTTCGGGCCGACGCTGATGCCGTGCCAGCGGTTGTCGACGTAGTCACGCATCGACGAGGTGATCGACCCGGTCGCCCAATAGAGGGTTATGGTCGTGAGCAGGTTGTCGCGGCCGATGTGGGCGTCGACGTCACCGCCGCTGTCACTCCAAGCCCGCCATTTCTCCACCAGCCACGCGGCCAGCCCGACCGGGGAGTCGTTGAGGCCGTAACCCAGAGTCTGCGGCCGGGTGGACTGGATGGCGCTGTAGCCCCGCTCGGTCTCGTCCCACCGAGCCACGTGATCGAGGTACGCCTGCTCGTCAAGCGACAGCGGCGGCGAGCCCGGGCCGAGGTAAGGACTCACCTCCGGGGTGCTCAGATGGATGCCGGTCATCCGACCGGGCTCGGTCAGCGCCATCGACGTCGCGACGCCCGCGCCGAAGTCACCACCACACGCGCCGTACGTCCCGTAGCCGAGCCCCTCCATCAGCCCGTGCCACAGTCGCGCCGTGTAGGCGCGGTCCACCCCCACCTGCTCCGGACGCGAGGAGAAGGCGTAGCCAGGAAGTGACGGGACGACCAGGTCGAAGTCGTCGGACAGGCGGTCGACGAGCGGCAGCATCTCGGCGAAGGAACTCGGCCACCCGTGGGTGAGCACCAGAGGCGGCTTGCCCGACCGCTGGTGCACGAAGTGCACCCGAACCCCGTCGATCTCGGCCACGAAGTGCGCGTAGCTGTTGAGCCTGCGCTCCTCGACCCGCCAGTCGAAGCCGTCGAGCCAGTAGTCGACCAGCGCTCGCAGGTAGTCGAGATCCGTCCCCTGGCTCCAGGGCAACCCGGGAGCGGGGTCGGGCCAGCGCGTGGCGCGAAGCCGCACGTACAAGTCCTGGAGGACTGACTCCTCGACGTGGATCTCGAACGACTGGACAGGAATCTGCATGCCACATGCTGACACCTGCACGACCGAAGCATCACGGCTCAGTGTGGCCTTGACCCGGTCGGACGGACATCCCGGATCTGGGGTTCAGCCCCGGAGAGGATGTCCAGCATGGAGCGTTGAGCCGTTTCGACGGACACCGTCGTTGTGGTGCGACCAACGCCAGTGTGGCCTTAGGCGGTGGTGAAGGTGGCTGATCCGTCGGAGCGGCTGTGCGTGATGTCGAGGAGGCCGTCGGTCTTGCGGTGGTGGCAGTGACGAGACACGTTGCCTGGCAGGCTGCTGCGGTGAACGCACGAGGCGACAGTGTGATCCGAGAGCCCGTATCGGGTCGCCTGGGCTTCGGGGAGTGAATGGCGACACCGGCGCCTTCCTGATAGCAGGGTCTGCGCTGCGAGGCTTGGCTTCGAAGAGCGGGACTCGCTCCGCGGAGCGAGCGAGCCGTCATGAAGGTCACCCGCACCCGGCCGCAGTGTTCTGCACCGCGCTGTCTGCAGCCACTCTGGGCGCTCTGCCCGCCCCCTCTGCCGCCGCCGACACGACGTTGACGTTGACGTTGACGTTGACGTTGTCGGTGGATGTGGTTGGTGATGTTGGTGATGGGGTGTGTGTGGTGGGTTCGTGCACGCTGCGGGATGGGGAAGTGTGCCATCGCGGTTGCCCGCGCAGCACTGACCGTCGCGGCCTGGTCGACGGCCCCGGACCGCATGCCCCAGCCGAGTCGGGGGACCTTGTCCGGACACATGATCCGGAGTGGCGGACCCCAGATCGGTGACCCCGTCCCGATGCCCGGCAAGGTGACCATCACCGGCAACGCGGGCTCGCGGGATGTGATCGTCGGCGACGACGGCGCGTTCTCCCTGTCATTGCCACCCCGGCGCTGCACGGCGCTGGCTCATCCGCCCTCGGAGCCGGTGGGGGGCGGTCAGGTGCGGCCCTGCCCGGATTCGCCGATCGCCGTGATCACCGTCGGGGCAGCAACAGCCGTCGACGCGATGTGCCTGCTGTTGTGACCAGCTCGAGAGGGCGTCACAGCCGTTCAGTCGTCGTGCTGGTCCGGACGTCGGAGCGAGGCCAGGTAGGCGTTGTAGTCAGCCAGCTCGTCGGTGCCGTGCCCGGTCGTCGCGGCGCGCTCCTGACGCCGGTCGGTCCGCCGTGCCTCCCGCTCGTCGGCGCGCATCCACTGCACGAACATCGCTGCCATCACCAGCAGCATCGGGATCTCGCCGGTGGCCCAGCCGATGGCCGCGCCGAGGTGCTGGTCGGCCAGCAGGTCCGCGGCGTAGGGACGCCGGAGAGCACCGTAGAAGTCCTCGGCCAGCACCGTCGACGTCGCCATCATGGCGATCGAGAAGAACGAGTGCAGCGGCATCACCACGAGCATGATCACCATGCGCACCAGGTACGGCGGTCGGTTCGGCCCGGGGTCGACGCCGATCAGGCTCCAGAAGAACAGCGACCCGGCGAGCAGGAAGTGCACGTCCATCGCGACGTGGCCCCAGTGCCCGGTCATCAGCCAGGGGAAGAGCCCGGTGAAGTACAGGCCGTAGAAGCCGCCTACGAAGATCGTCGACGCGACGATGGGGTTGGACAGGAACCGCACGAACCGAGAGTGCACGACGGCGTTGAGCCACTCCCGAGGTCCGAGCTGACCGGCGTTGCGTGGCAGGGTCCGCAGCGCGAGCGTGATGGGCGCGCCGAGCACGAGGAAGATCGGCACGATCATGCTCAGCGCCATGTGCTGAACCATGTGCGCGCTGAACATCACGTGGCTGTAGGTCCCGAGGCCCGTCGTCGTCGTGACGAGCAGGAGGACGACACCGACGAACCACGCCACCGTGCGGCCGACCGGCCAGGAGTCCCCCGAGCGCCGCATGGTGCGCAGGCCGGTCGCGTAGAGGGCGCCGAGAAGGACGACGACGGTGATCCAGAAGCCGTCGAGCCGGGCCTGGCCCCACAGCAGGCCGGCGAGGTCGGGGGCCGGCGGGAGGTCGAAGCCGAGCAGGAGCCGGGCCGGTGACAGCGACTCGAGGGCGACGTCGCCCGCGACCGGCGGGGGTGTGCGCGACAGTGCTACGGCCACACCGACTGTCGCCGCCATGACCAGGACCTCGACCGCGGCGACGCGGAGGAAGAGCCGTCGGCCCGTGTCGGACTCCAGCAGCGGGATCACCCGGCGTCGGTGCCAGAGCCCGAAGCCGGAAAGGACGCCGATCAACGCGACCTTCAGCAGCACGAGCCGGCCGTAGGACGTGGTGACGAGGTCCGCAGGCCCGGTGAAGCGCACCCAGGCGTTGACGACGCCACTCAGCCCGACCGCGACGGCGCACCACAGCGCGAGGGCGCTGAACCTCGGCACGGCGACGGGGAACGGACGACGGTCGGACGTGCCGAGCAGCACGAGCGCCGTGATCCCTCCGCACCACAGGCTCAATGCGACGACGTGCACCATCAGGCTGGAGACCGCGACCGTGTGGTCGGCCGACGCGCCCGAGTGACCCGTGAGGGTCGGCGGGATCACCGCGACGACGGCGAGCAGGCAGGTGAGCGCGGCTCCGGTCGTCGTCCGCACGGAGTACGCGCAGCCGGCGACGACGAGAGCGAGGCTCGCCTGCACGAGCAGGGACCGGCCCAGATCGATGTCGCTGACGAAGCTCCACAGCAGGGTCGGGTCGAGAACGGCCGGCACGGGCTGGGCGATGACGTCCGAGAGCGTGAGCACCACCTCGGCGAGGACCGCCGCGACCCAGACGAGGGCGGACCACCGCGCAGCCCGCGTCCAGCGCAGCCGGGCACCACGGAGGGCGCCGTCTCGCGCAGGCACCAGGACCGCCCCGGCGAGCAGGAGGCCGACCGTGAGGATCGCCGTGAGGTCCGCCAGCACACGCGCCACAGGGAGCCCCCACGACGTGCCCGCCCCCGGGTCGGGGAGGCCGTCGGGGCTGGCCACCGGCCGCCCGTCACCGGTCCACAGGAACACGGCCGCCACGACGACGGCGATCAGCACCGCACCGCCGAGCAGTCGCGCCGGACGTACCGGGGACGCGACGCTGCCGGTGTCGGGGGGCGCCGTGACCGAGGCCGTCACGAGGCCCTCCGACGTGCCATGACCAGGAGCCCGACGACGAGTCCGCCCAGGGCCACGACGGCACCGCCGAGCGCCCACCGAACCGGGTCGAAGATCGTGCCGCCCGTGGACGGGGAGACCACGGCGGACAGGCCAGGTACGGCGGACGGCGACCCCGCGGACGCCTCCGTCGACGGCCGGACGGACGCCGCGGCGAACCTCGCAGCGAAGGTGAACGAGCCCGACACGGGATGTCCGTCGCTGGACACGACCCGGTAGGCGACGCGATAGGTGCCGTTGAGCGTCAGGGGCAACAAGGGCTGCAGGACGCCCGCCGGGCCGGCCGTGGGACCTCCCGACACCACGCTGGTGCCGTCGGGAGCGGTGACCAGCACTGCCAGGCCGAGGTTCGCGACCTCGTCGGTGAAGGTCAGCCGCAGCTGCGTCGGGGCAGCGGTGACGGTCGACCCCGCGGCAGGCGTGGACCCGGTGAGCCGGTCGTGCGCCCAGGCCGCGGGCGCGCCGAGCAGGGACACGAGGGCGAGGGCGCCCGCGGCCAGGAGGCCGGCGGCGGCGCGCAGCAGCAAGGACGCGGAAGAACGGGAGGAGGACATGCGGGACCTGTTCGGGTCGGCGGCGGCGGGCACGGCGCACCGGGTGCTGCCGCCCCGATCGGGGCCGGTCAGCAGGGCGCGAGCACGGCCGGCGGCCCCCGTCGCGGCGAGACGAGGAGGGCGCGCGCACGGCGGCGCACGCCGGGGACGAGGTCGGCACGGCTTGCTGCGGCGACGTCGCGACGGGGTAGGCGGACCACGGGGCGACGGCCGAGCACCGCACGGCCGAGCTCCCACAGCGCCAGCACCACCGAGTCCGTGCGGGAGAGCAACATCGCGGCCAGGACGAGCGCCACGGCGTGGCCGAGGAGCATCGCGGGCGTCAGGCCGGCCGCCGAGGCGTGCGCGTGCGCGGGGGCAGACGCCAGTGCCGCGTGGGCGTCGGCGAGGCCGGCCAGCCGCGGATCGACGTTGCGACCGCTCGCGCCCAGCCAGAGCGAGCCGTGGACGGCGACCTGGATCGCGGTCAGGGCGCCGAGGAGACGGGGCGCCGTCCAGGCGCGGTCGGACGCGATGACGCAGCCGGCAGCCGCCGCCAGCCCGACGGCCACGACGCCGACGCCGAGGTCAGGGGTCCCGCCGGCGACGACGTGCCCGCCCACAGCGACGGCACCGCCGACTGTGGCCACGGCCAACCCGCGGGCGACGCGGAACGGGGCCGGGGAGGGGGACACCGAGACATCGTAAGCGCGGGTGCCGGGCCCGTCCCGCCGGCCGTCGCGACCGGCTCGGGGCTCCGTGCCGCCGCTCCGACCTCGACCTCCGCTCACCAGGACCTCGCCCGAAGCGCTCCAGGCTCGACTTTCGCCGACAACGGGCCGGACACTGTGAGCCACAGACCCATGGAAGGACCACGATGACCGACATGCCCGGCAGTGCCCTGGACACCGGACGGCTGGCGACGCTCATCGACGAGCTCGGCGACGAGGACATCGTCCGCCAGGCGGTCCAGAGCTTCCTCGAGGAGATCCCGGCGCGCCTGGCAGCGATCCGTTCCGCCCTGGCCTCGGGCGATCCCGACGAGCTGCGCTCCAGTGCCCACGCCCTGGGATCCCCTGCCGCGATGCTCGGGGCCGTCGCCGTCAGCACGAGCTCCCGGACGCTGCAGGCGGCCGCGGCCGCAGACCGTGACGCCGAGTACGCCCTGCTCGTGGACGACCTCGAGGCGAGCACGGAGCGCACCGAGGCCGAGATGCGGAACTACCTCGGCTCGGTGGCCTCGGCCTGATCCCGGTCGAGCCACTTGCGCGACATCTCGCTGAGGGCGTCGATGCCGAACGGCTTGCTGAGATAGTCGTTCATCCCCGCGGCGATGCAGGCGTCGCGCTCCTGCTGCCCGACGTGGGCGGTGAGGGCCACGATCGGGACGTCAGCCGCTGTCGCGCCACCCGTCGCCCGGCGCCACGTCCGCGTCGCCTCGCGACCGTCCATGTCCGGCATCTGCACGTCCATGAACACCAGCCCGTAGGGCGTCGACCGCATCGCGTCCAGCGCGGCTCCCGCGCCGGCGACGACGTCGGTGACCAGACCGATCCGCGCCAGCATCGCCGCCGCGAGACGACGGTTGATCTCGTTGTCGTCGACCAGCAGCACACGCGTGCTGCGCACCGTCCACGCCGCCGGGCCACCGGACCGGGCGACCACCTTCAGCCGGGCGACCGTGCCACCGCCCTGGGCCGGGACGACTTCGAGCGACCCGCCGAGCGCGGTGGCCAGACGTGACGCCTGAGCCAGCCCACCACCACTGAGGGGACGGAGGCGGTTCTGCCCCCACGTGAAGCCGACGCCGTGGTCGCGCACCTCGATCATGAGCGTGTCCTCCCCCACGTCGGCGCCTACCTCGACCAGGGTCGAACCCGAGTGTGCGATCGCGTTGTCGATGAGCTCCGCGATCACGCGTTCGACGAGCTCGGTGTTGAGCGCGGTCACGAAGTCCGGGTCGATCCCCGTGCGCACCGCCACGACCGGCGGGTCTCCGTCGGCGTACCGCGAGACCACCGCCTCCACCAGGACGTCGGGCGCCACCAGGACGCGTTCGCCGACCGGACGACGGGTGGAGCTGTCGGCCACGGCGACGAGGCGGGCCACGATCTCGTCGAGGGAGTCGACGACGGTCTCGTCGCCGCTGTCGGCCTCCTGGAGGGGGATCCGGGCGCGCAGGACGGCGAGTGCGGCATTCGCCCGGTGGACGAGGTACGCCAGGTAGGCCGAGCGGGACTCGTCGGCTCGGCGCGTCTCGCGCTTGAGGGACTGCACGTCCTCCGTCCGCTGGGCCAGGAGGTCCTCGAGGCGCCGCCGGTCGGCCTCCTGCCGGAGCTGTAACCGCTCCCAGTCGAAGGCGCGTCCGAGCTGGCCGCCGATCGACGGTGCCAGCTGCAGGAGCCGCTCGTCGGCGCCGCGAGGCGCGGGGTGGACGAACTCGATCACGGCCGCGACCTCGACACCGGTGACGACGGGGAAGGCCCACGTCGCACCCTTCGCGATCGTCGCGTTGCGCGGGTAGTTGGCCGCCATCGTGATATCGGGCAGCCACAACGCCAGGTGCGAGGCGGCGACCTCACCGGGCAGCCCGCGGGGCGGGAGGAACCGCTCGTCGACGGTCGCTGACATGACCTGGTCGAGGAAGTCGAGCTGGGCGGGATCGGCGTCCCAGACGTCGGAGGTGACGAAGGCGCCGTCCTCGTCGGGGACCAGCACGTGGGACACGGCGAACTCGCAGTGGCGTCGCAGCACCTTGGCCGCCGCCCCGAGCGCGGACAGCGCGTCGTGGCTCTCGTTCACGATGACGGCGATCGCCCCGAACAGCTCGACCTCGCGGGCCCGCTCGGCCGAGCGTCGTAGCTGGTGCTCGGCGATCAGCTCCGCCTCGAGACGCGCCGTACGCTCGCGGGCGGCGCGTCGCTCGAGCCGTGCCACGGTGGCGGCGTCGACGCCGCCGGGGCCGGTCATGACGACGTCACCCGCAGCAGGCAGTAGCGGTCGTCGCGGTGCACGCACTCGGGCTGCGTCACCTCGACCCGCTCGCCATAGTGGTCGGCCGAACCGAGGATGAGGCCCTCGGCGAGGTCGCAGCGGCCGCGCTCGGAACGGTAGACGAGCTCGATGACGTCCGGCCCGAGGATGCGGAACTCGAACTCCGGCACGAGCGCCCCCGGGTAGAGGAGGCGCACGTCGGGGTGGATGACCTCGTTCAACGTCAGGAGGAACGACCTCAGGTCGCTGTGCGGGGTGAAGAACTCCGGGTAGCGCTTCGCCAGGATCGCGATCCCCTCATGGCCGATGTGCCGGATCACCGCCGACGTGTCGGTGCCCACGTGCCGGGCGACCGTGGCCGCGATGTCCACGAGGTCGGAGTCGGGGTAGTTCCCGAGGGAGGTGTACGCGCCCGAGACGCCGGACTCGTCGATGATGTCGTCCCAGGCGTCGTCGCCGCGCTCGGTCCTGACGACGGCGTCGACCAGGTTGAAGATCACGCCTTTCACCTCACCGTCCTCCTCGCCCGGGATCGCGACGCACGGGCACGCAGCGCCCGCTCATCGCCCGTCCTTGTCCAGCATCTCCTCGACGACGCGACGCAGCTCCGCGAGGTCGACCGGTTTGCTCAGGTGCCCGTCCATACCGCTCGTGCGGCAGCGGTCGAGCACCTCGTCGTCGTCGCCGGCGAGGAGGGCGATGATCGGCACCCGCGAGATCCGGCGGTCGTCATAGGCGCGGACGCGCTCGGTGGTCGCCGGGCCGTCGAGGTCGGGCATGTCGACATCGAGCAGCACGAGCCCGACCGACCGCCGGTCCTCCAGGACGTCGATCGCCTCCTCGCCCGACGCCACCGCGATCGCCGCGACACCGAGCCGAGTGAGCTGGCGGACGACGAGGTTACGGCTGGCGGGGCTGTCGTCGACGACGAGCACGGTCGGGGTGTCGGTGGTGGGCTCGTCCTCGACCGGACGGTCCTGGGCGTCGCCGCTCGTCTCGGGCAGCCGCAGCTGGAAGCGGAACGCCGAACCCTCCCCCACGACGCTCGACACGTGGATGTGCCCGCCCATCAAGGTGACGAGGCGGTCGGAGATCGCGAGCCCGAGGCCCGTGCCCTCGTTGCCGGAACGCGCCTGGACGAACGGGTCGAAGATCGCCGAGAGCCGGTCCTGCGGGATGCCGGTGCCGGTGTCGCGCACCTCGAAGTCGACCATCGCCGCGCCACCGCGCCGCTGGACGACGTTGGCGCTGAGGGTGATCGAGCCGCTGGGCGTGAACTTGACGGCGTTGCCGGCGAGGTTGACCAGCACCTGTCGCAGGCGCAGCGGGTCGCCGATCACGAGCGGCGGCATCGCCGGGTCGACGACGACGCGGAGCTCGAGGCCCTTGGCCTGGGCCTGGGACCCCATGAGGTCGGCAACACCCTTGACGACGTCGGCCGGCGAGAACGGCTCGGCGCTGAGGTCGACCCGGCCGGCCTCCACGCGTTGCAGGTCGAGGATGTCGTTGATGATCGCGACGAGCGTCGAGGCGGAGGAGTTGACGACGCCGAGGAGCTCGCGCTGCTCGGGGTCGAGCGAGGTCGTGCGCAGCAGGTCCAGCGTCGCGAGGACGCCGTGCATCGGCGTCCTGATCTCGTGGCTCATCGAGGCGAGGAACTGTGTCTTGGCGTCCGACGCGGCGATCGCCTCGTCGCGGGCACGGGCCAGTGCGTCCTGGTACTGCACGCGATCGGTGGCGTCGCGGAACATCCACAGTGCCCCGAGGTCCTGCCCCCCGGCCGTGATCGGCTGGAAGTCGAACTCCAGGACGCGACCGTCGGAGAGCGTCAGCGACTGGTTCGTCGCCGGCCAGCGCCGGTGCAGGAGGTCCTCGGTGCGACGCAGGAACGCCACGGGGTCCCCGGACTGCGACACGAGGAGGGAGACCGCCGCCGTGGCCGGGAGGCCCACGAGGTCCTGAGGCTGCGCCGGCGATCGGAAGAGGCCGCACAGCATGTCGTTGGAGATGACGACCCGACGTTGCGCGTCCTCGACGAGCACCCCTGTCTGCATGTGCGCCAGGAGGGTCGTCAGTCGCGTCATCGTGTCGTGGAGGTCGAGCTCGGCTGCCTTGGCCGACGTCGTGTCCAGCATGAATCCCATCCGCCGGGCGGTGCCGTCCTCCTCGTCCCGGACGACGCTGTCGACGGCGCGCGTCCACAGCGTGCGCCCGTCCGCGGTGCGCAGACGGAACTCCTCGTCGAAGGAGGAGTGGTCGCGTTCGGCGCGCAGGTGCGCGGCCCACGCGCGGTCGCGGTCGTCGGGATGGACGACGACGTCGAAGAAGAACCCGGGCTCGTCCAGCCAGCGCTGCACGGGGTAGCCCAGCCACGCCTCGACTCGTGGGGAGACGAAGTCGCCGACGGGAAGCGACCCGAGGTTGTCGATGTACATCACGAGCGGCTGGAGCTCGACGAGGCTCCGGTACTGGGCCTCGGCCCGGGTGAGCATCCGGTTGGCCCAGCGCAGCTCGCTCGCGGAGCGCTGGAGCTCGGTGTTGAGGGTGCGCAGGTCCGCGAGGCTGCGCTCCTGACCGCGCCGCAGCAGGAGGAGGTCCGGGGTCTGGTCGATCGGGGAGAAGTCGGCGGCCGAGAGGCCGAGGCGGTCGAGCTCTTCGGAGGTGGAGACCACCGGCGTCCCCACGAGCATGACGCCCGACGGCTCGGAGACATCGACGAGCTGGAACCGGACCCGCGGCCCCCCCGGCAGGAGCCGGAGCAGGAGCATCGAGTCGCGGTGGCGGCGCAGCGACTCCACCGAGCCGAGCCCGGCCGGGTGCACCACGTCGAAGACGTCGAACAGGGAGCGGCCCACGAAGTCCTCGGTCAGCCGTCGCCAGGACGGCCCGACCCGCGTGACGACGAGGGCCTCGTCGCACAGCACCCCGAAGGGGGCTACGCGGTCGAGGTCGTCGTCCTCGAGCCGAACGCCCACGTCCCTACCTCTCGAGACCGAGGCGGAAGGCACCGCTGTCGGACCCGGCGACGTCGCCTGCGGTCTCCCCCAGGTGGCGTCCCATCGCCTCGTTGATCATCCCGTGCACGAGCATCCCTTCCGGACGGGGTGGGTCCGACCGACCGGAGGTGCCGATCGCCCCCTGCCGATCCCGAGCACCGGGCGCGCGACGTGGAGCTCGCGCGGGGTCAGGCCGGCTCGAAGCGGTAGCCGACGCCGCGCAAGGTGCGGATGTGCCGGGGCTGGGACGCCGACTCACCCAGCTTCTTGCGCAGCTTGCCCATGTGGACCTCGATGACGTGGTCGTCACCGAACCACTCGCCCCAGACCTGCACCAGCAGCTGCTCGCGGGTGAACGTGCGCCGCGGGCTCCCTGAGAGGAGGTCGAGGATGTCGAACTCGATCTTGGTGAGCTCGACGTTCTCACCGTCGACGAGGACCTCACGAGCGACCGGGTCGACCACGAGGTGCCCGAAGTCGCGCGCGTCCTGCTGCCTGGTGATGCGGGGCCTGCGCCGCATCGCCCGGATCCGCGCGGCGAGCTCACGGGGCGAGAACGGCTTGGTGACGTAGTCGTCGGCGCCGACGGTGAGGCCCACGATCTTGTCGACCTCGTCGTCACGCGCGGTGACCATGACGACGTAGGCGTCGCTGAAGCTGCGCAGCTCGCGGCAGACCTCGACGCCGTCCCGATCGGGGAGGGACAGGTCGAGGATGACCAGCTCGGGCCGCTTGCTCCGCGCCCACTCCAGGCCCTGGAGGCCGCGAGGCGTCGCCACGACCGCGTAGCCCTCCTTCTCCAGCAGGCTGCGCACGAGCAGGGTGATCTCCGGGGAGTCCTCGATCACGAGTGCCTGGGGGCGCTCTGTGGTCACCTTCGACATCCTTTCCGACGGTTGTGCCGGGCGGTCATCGCTCACTCTGACACCCCGGGCAGCCGGATGCCGCTCGAGCGCGGCCAATCGCCACCGACGCTGCTGCGCGTCGGCGTCCCCAACATCACACGGCCCTTCTTGCCCACGTCCCCTCATGGTGCTCCGCGTCTCGGTAGCGTCGGACCTGTCACCCCAGCGACGTCGAGGACAGGACCCGGACCGCATGCGCAGGATCACCCTCGAGGAGCTCCCCGGAGTCCTCGCCGCACTTCCGGCCGATCCTCGCGTGGTCGTGAGCGGCAACTTCGCCACACCTCACGCCGTGCTCGCGGCCCTCGACGCCGTGGTGCCGACCTACCGGCTCCACGCGCTCAACGCGCAGCCCGGGTTGCCCGACCGCGACGGCGTGCACCTCGAGACCTCCTTCGTCGGACCGGGCATGCGCAAGAGCCCCCGGCTGGTCTACATCCCCTCGCGCCTGTCCCTGGTGCCCCGGCTGTTCGCGACGACGTGCCCGCCCGACGTCGTCCTCGTGCACACCTCGCCCGAGGTCGACGGCAAGGTGTCGCTCGGCATCGAGGTCAACATCCTCCCCGCGGCGCTCGAGGCCGTCCGGGCGCGCGGCGGCCTGGTCATCGCGCAGGTCAACCCGCACATGCCCTACACGTTCGGCGACAGCGAGATCCCCGTCGAGTGGGTCGACTACGCGATCGAGGTCGACGTCGCGCTCGTGTCCCCGCCGACCACGACGATCGACGACCTCTCCGCCGCGATCGGCGACCGCGTGGCGACCCGCGTCGTCGACGGCGCCACGCTGCAGCTCGGCATCGGCGCCGTGCCCGACGCCGTGCTCTCCGGGCTGACCGCGCGGCGCGGGCTCCGACTCTGGAGCGAGATGTTCAGCGACGGCATCCTCGAGCTCGACCGCGCCGGTGCCCTCGACGAGGCGACCCCGCTGACGTCGTCGTTCGTCTTCGGCTCGCCCGAGCTCTACCGCTGGGTCGACCGCAACCCACGGGTCGCGATGCGGCGCACGGAGACGACGAACGAGCCCTCGCTCATCGCCCGCAACCCGTCGATGACCTCGGTCAACACTGCCCTGCAGGTCGACCTGTACGCACAGGCCAACGCCTCGCGTGTTGCCGGCCGGATCTACTCCGGATTCGGCGGCCAGACCGACTTCATCGTCGGCGCGCTGCACTCCCCCGGCGGCCAGGCGATCCTTGCGCTGCGGTCCTGGCACCCGCGTGCGAACGTCTCGACGATCGTGCCGATGATCGACGAGCCGGTGACGTCGTTCCAGGCGTCGGCGATCGTGACCGAGCAGGGCACCGCGGAGATCTGGGGCAACGACGAGCGGGCCCAGGCCGCCAACCTCATCGAGAACGCAGCACACCCCGACGTCCGCGACGAGCTTCGTGAGGAAGCACGCGCCCTCAAGCTCTCCGGCACCTGATCCGCCGGTCCCCACCACGTCGCAGGAGGTCCCGATGACCGATGACCGCATCGCGCTCGTCGTGGAGTTCCACGCGGCAGCCGGTCGCGACGACGACCTGCGGACCGCCCTGCTGGGCATCGTGGGCCCCACCCGCGCCGAGGACGGCTGCCTGCTCTACGACCTCCACGACGACCCGGCCGACCCGGGCCACTTCGCGTTCTACGAGATCTGGCGGACGCCGCAGGCCCATGCGGCGCACGACCTCACCGATCACATCACCCGCTTCGTCGCGCGCATCCCGGAGCTGACCGCCGAGCCTCCCCGACTGCTGCGTCTTCGCCCGCTGGAGCCGAGTGCGGGATAGTCCTCCCATGCGGACACGGACACTGGGAACGGACCTTGCCGTCGGCTCGATCGGGCTGGGCTGCATGGGCATGAGCGACTTCTACGGACCCCACGACGACACCGAGTCGCTCGCTGTCCTCGACCGGGCGCTCGACCTCGGCGTGACGCTCTATGACACGAGCGACATGTACGGCATCGGCGACAACGAGGAGCTCCTCGGCCGCTGGC
The DNA here is from genome assembly GCA_038206635.1 of Candidatus Nanopelagicales bacterium. GTDB lineage: Bacteria > Actinomycetota > Actinomycetes > S36-B12 > CAIYMF01 > Longivirga. The sequence goes on from JBBRAQ010000004.1 coordinate 34,784, forward strand.
TGACCCGCACACGCGACCGCGTCGTGCTGGCCACCAAGTTCGGCATCGAGCGCTCGAAGGACGACCCATCGGTCCGGCGCATCCGCGGCGACGCGGCGTACGTCCGGTCCGCGTGCGACGCATCTCTGAGCCGCCTGGGAATCGACCACATCGACCTCTACTACGTGCACCGCCTCGACCCCACCGTCCCGATCGAGGAGACCGTGGGAGCGCTGGGGGAGCTGGTCTCGGCGGGCAAGGTGCGGCATCTCGGCCTATCGGAGGCAGCGCCCGACTCGATCCGCCGGGCGCACGCCGTCCACCCCATCACCGCCGTGCAGACCGAGTGGTCGCTGTGGACCCGTGACATCGAGGACGAGGTCGCCCCTACGTGCCGCGAGCTCGGCATCGGGGTCGTCCCCTACAGCCCGCTCGGTCGCGGGTTCCTCACCGGCCGGATCCGGTCGGTCGAGGAGCTGTCGGCCGACGACTTCCGGCGCTTCTCCCCCCGGTTCGCCGGGGACAGCCTCGAGCGCAACCTGGAGGCGGCGTCCGCACTCTTCGACCTCGCCGAGGGGCTCGGCCTCACCGGTGGCCAGCTTGCCCTCGCGTGGGTGCTGGCCCAGGGCGATGCCGTCGTGCCCATCCCGGGCACGCGCCGCCTCGACTACCTCGAGGAGAACGTCGCGGCCGACGACGTCGTGCTCGACGACGCCACCCTCGCCCGGATCGAGGCGCTCGCTCCGCCCGGCTCCTTCCTCGGCGACCGCTACCCCGACATGCGCGCCGTCGCCGGGCTCACCCCGCCCACCGCAGGCTGAACGCCCGTCCCGCACCGGGGCCGGCCCCTGCGGTCGGGCGAGCGGCCGCCGACGCCGACGCCACCGACGTGCCGGGACCGCGTCGCCGATGTGCCGACGCCGCCGACGGAGAGGTGCCATCCTGACGCGAGGACCCGGTCGCACCAGGGGGATGCAGAATGTCAGAGCCACTGCCCGTCGCGTCGTTGTCAGAACGCGTGCGCTCCGGCGCTGCCACGGTCGTCGCGACCGTGATCGTCGCGATCGGCGCGACTCTGGTGGTCGGGTTGCTCCTGTTCGGTGTCGTCCTCGCGACCGGGCAGCGCCTCGCCGCCTCGGGCGCCCCGTCCCCGCTCGACGGCGGTGGCCTGGCCGGGCCGCTGTCCGGCTCGGCTTGGTCCTCCCTCGCCGATGCGACACCAGGCTGGCTCGCTCCCGTCTCCTTCCTGCTGGTCCTCGTGACCACCTGGCTCGCCAGCTGCCGGATCGGCCGCGGCACCCCCGGCGACGCCGTCATGAGCCTGACCACGCAGACCCCGAGCGGGGAGACGCCGCCGCGGTGGCGCACGATGCTGAGAACCGGTGTGCCCCTGGGGATCCTGGGCGTCGCGTCGCTCTCGCACCAGTTCTGGATCGGCGTCCTGGTGGTTGCGGCGCTCTGGGCCCCGGCGTTCGTCCGCACCGACCGGCGGACGGCGTTCGACCTCGTGGCGGGGGTACGGACAGGCACCAACGCACCCGCCAAGGGAGACTACGCCTGGCGCTCACCCGACCACGCCGACCACACCGACCACACGAGCTGAGCCTGCGGAGCCCCTCGCCATGACGCATCCCTTCCGCACTGCCGTGGAGTCGCGCGACCATGCCGGTCTCGTGGCGTGCCTCGCGCCCCACGTCCGGTTCGACAGTCCCGTCGCGTTCCACCCGTTCGTGGGCCGCGACACCGTGGCCGAGGTGCTCCGCCAGGTGATGGAGGTCTTCGAGGACTTTCGCTACGTCGACGAGCTCGACGGCCCCGGCTCGCACGCCCTCGTCTTCACCGCGTCCGTGTCCGGCCGCGAGCTGCAGGGGCTCGACCACCTGCGCCTCGACGCCGACGGGCTGATCTGCGAGCTCACCGTCATGGTGCGACCGCTGTCGGGCGTGATCGCCCTGGCGGAGGCGATGGGTCCCCGCGTCGCCCATCTCGCCAAGGGCTGAGTACGGCTCCTCGGACTGACAGGACCGAGGTGCCTGCGCCTGCCTGAGTCAATTGCTCTGACTATTGCCAATCGTTGACGGCATCTCGCAGATGGACGACATCGACACACCACACCACCCTGCGGGTGCCCACCGTGGCAGGTCCCCGGGCTCGGTCGAGAACGGCACGGGTGCCGCCATGCGGGACGCCTTGATGGAGCTTCTCACCGTGCAGCTGCGCTTCGGTCGCCACGTGCAGGAGAGCCTCGGCGTCGATACGGCCGGGCTGATGACGATGATCCACCTGGCGGAGGTCGGGACGGACAGCCCGACGGCCATCGCCAACACTCTCGAGACATCGACGGCGGCCACCTCACTGGTGCTCGATCGGCTCGAGGCAGCGGGCCACATCTCTCGACAGCCACATCCGACGGATCGGCGCAAGGTCGTCGTGGCACCGTCGCCGGCGTCCCTCGCGGCTGCCTACGAGCGCGGCACCCCCGTCATCGACGGCATCGACCAGCTGGCCACGAGCCTGACCTCTCCTGAGCGAGCGACAGTGGCTCGATTCCTCGACGGCCTCATCCACGTCTACGTCGACGCACTGCGCACTGCGACATAGCGGGATCCACCGCGACGGAGCCTGATCAGCCCGTCCGACGACGAACGCGCTCCGGATTCCGGTTGCCGGATCACCGAGGAGACCAGGATGACGAACGTGGCGCAGCCCGAGAACGAGGAGCTCGTGAGTCTCGAGACCTCCCGGAACGTCGGCGTGGGTGTCACGACCCCGATCTGGTTCGCCGAGGTCGATGGTGTAGTCCTGATGTGGACCGGTGTGAACTCGGGCAACGTCAAGGGAATCCGCAGCAATCCGCCGGTCACGGGTGCGCCCTGCGCGCGGATGGGCGAGACCACCGGCGAGTGGGCCTCCGCGCGAGCAACGATCGAGGAGAGCCTCGGGGCTGTCGGCCACGTCGAGGCGCTCCGTCGGCGCAGGGTGGGCCTGGGTTTCGCCGTGTTCCGACAGGTCGACACGGTTCGATCTCGGCGCAGAGCCGGTCGTCGCATCTGCGTCAAGGTGTACTTCCCCGAACACGGCTAGGTCGTGCGCCTCCCCCTGTTGTCCCTGCTACCCACACCTCGAAGGAGCTTCATGTCCGTCACGGCGACAGCGCCGACCGCAACTGGGTGACCACCGAACGGCTGAGCAACCTGCCCCGCTGGAACCTCGGTCTCACCGTCCTGCACCTTGGCCAGGCCGTTCAGATTCTCTTCCTGACCAGCGACTTCGCCATCGCGGTGATCTCAGCGTTCCCCGATGGCCCGCCGGGAACGACAGGGCTGACCACCTCGACAGTCTTCGCCCTGCGGATCGGCTGGGCCGTCGCGCTCTTTCTGGGCCTCGCGGGCCTCGATCACCTGCTGACCGCGACCTTCGCCCGTGCCGTGTACGAACGAGACCTTCAGCGCGGCATCGACCGCTTCCGATGGGTCGGGTACTCCCTCAGCGCCACCGTCATGGTCGTCGTGATCAGCTTGTACGGGGGCATCACCTCGATCAATGCGCTGATCGTCGTTGCCGGTGCCAACGTCGGGATGATCCTGTTCGGTTGGTCGCAGGAGCGGATGAACCCACCCGGGCGAACCTCGACCACGATGCTTCCCGTCTGGTTCGGGTCGCTCGTCGGGATCACGCCGTGGGTGGCGGTGGCCGTGAATCTCACCTTCTCCAGCGATGTCCCCGGCGCGATCTACGCCATCCTCGTCGTTCAGGGGCTCTTCTTCTTCTGCTTCGGCCTCAACCAGTGGCTCCAGTACCGGGAAGTCGGCCGATGGGCCGACGACGCGTTCGGCGAGAAGACCTGTCTGGTGCCCAGCCTCGGAGCGAAGTCCCCGCTGGCGTGGCAGATCTTCGCGGTGTCGCTCGCCGCCTGAGGCGACCGCACGGGCGGGACCCCCTCGAGCCACGGTGCCAGCCCCTCGGGGCTGGCACCGTGGCAAGCGGGTACTCGCGGGACCGTCAGAGCTTGCTGACGTCGACGTCGGCGGGCACGAGCACCTTGTCGATGACGTGGATGACGCCGTTGCTCGCGACGATGTCGGTCGAGACGACCTTGGCATCGTTGACCTTGACGCCGCTCATCGTGTCGATGGTGATGGTGCCGCCTTCGACGGTCGCGACCTTGCCGTCCTTGACGTCAGCCGCCATGACCTTCGCGGCGAGCACGTGGTAGGTCAGGATCTTCGCCAGCACGTCCTTGTTCTCCGGCTTGAGCAGCTTGTCCACCAGACCAGCCGGCAGAGCCGCGAACGCCTCGTTGGTGGGCGCGAAGACGGTGAACGGGCCAGGTCCGCTCAGCGTCTGGTCCAGCCCAGCGGCCTTGATGGCCGCGACCAGCGTCGTGAAGTCGGGGTTGGCCGCGGCGATGTCGACGACCGTGCCGGCTGCTGCCGGGGTCGACGCTGCGGCCGAGCTGGCTGCCGCAGGAGCGCTGGTGGTGGGTGTCGTGCTCGAGCTGCCGCACGCGGCCAGGGTCAGTGCTGCGAGTGCTACCGCCGCAGCGCCGGCGATCTTGGTGTGGCGCATGTGTCGTCTCCTCGATCCGCGTCGCCCCCGTCGGGCGCGTCACTCCCTCTTCTGGCTCGAGGTGCGCCGCGGATGCACCACTCACGGCTGGGGACTGTGCGCCCCGTCACACGCGCCAGCCCGTCACGGTGTGGCTGCCGTGACGAACCGTTGCGCCGTCGCCTTGCTGGTGACGCCGACAACTCCATCTGCGCGAACGGTTCGGTGATCCGCGCCGCCTACGCCTCCGTCCCGCAGACAGCACCTAGTCTGTGCTGGACCGTCGTAGGGATCCGGGGACCGATGCGACCGCCGACCGACCACCGAGGACCGACCATGCCGCTCGAGAACAACCCCTTCGAGGTCTCGCCGCGCCCGGGGGTCGACGTCGCGCGTGCGACCGACCTCGTGCGCGAGGTGTACGGCGTCGAGGGGGCCGTCTCGGAGCTGGGCAGCCACCAGGACCGCAACTTCCGCATCGACACTGCCGACGGCGCACGTGTCCTCAAGGTGGCCAACCGCGGCTGGGGACGCGCCGCGGTCGAGGCGCAGAACTCCGCCCTGCTGCACATCGCCGGGCTCGACGCGGGCTTCGACGCCCCGATCCCGTTGGCCGGCCTCGACGGCGGTGTCGTCCACGACGTCACCGACGTCGACGGCGCGGTCCTGCCGTTGCGCCTCCTGACCTACGTCGACGGACTCCCCCTCTCCGACACGCGGCACCTCTCGCCCCTCGTCATCGCCGACCTCGGCCGCCTTGCCGGACGCGCATCGGCGGCGCTGGCCGGGTTCGAGCACCCGGGTCTCACACGTGTCGTGCAGTGGGACCTCATGCGGGCCGACGAGGTGCTCGTCGGCCTGCTCGGCTCGATCGGCGACCCGGACAGGCGCGCCCTCGTCGCCGATCGGGCGGCGGCCGCGGCCGAACAGCTCGCGCCGATCGCCGATCGCCTACGGGTGCAAGCGATCCACGGCGACGTGACCGACGACAACGTCGTCGGCGACCGCGACGACGCCGGACGCATCCGGCCCCGCGGCATCATCGACTTCGGCGACCTGACAAGGAGCTGGCTCGTCGGCGACCTCGCCGTGACGTGCGCCTCGATCCTGCGGCACAGCCCCGCGGACCCCTTCGCCGTCGTCCACGCGATCCGCGCGTTCCACGACGTCGTGCCGCTGACCGACGACGACGTCGCGGCGCTCTGGCCGCTGGTCGTGCTGCGCGGCGCGGTCCTGGTGGCCAGCGGCGAGCACCAGGCGGCGCTCGACCCTGACAACGACTCCGCAACCGGGCCGCTGGAGTCGGAGTGGCGGATCTTCCACACCGCACGGTCGGTCCCCTTCGCCATCGCGGAGGCGGTCATCCGCGCGGCGCTCGGATGCGAGACGGCTGCCCACCACGCCGCAGCCCACGACGCCGTGCGGTCGGCACGTCGCCTGTTCCCGTCGGTGGACGACCCTGCCGTGGTCGACCTGTCGGTCACGAGCGCTGCGCTGCACTCGGGCCGCTTCCTCGCCCGGTCGGTCGAGATCGAGATCCTGCGCGATGCCGCTGCTGCCACCGGGGGCGGGGCCGTGACGCGTTGGGCCGAGGCGCGACTCACCCGCACCGTGCTCGACTCCCCCGACGAGCCAGCGACGAACGCGCTCGGCGTCGAGCTGGTCCTCCCCCACGGCACTGCTGCCGTCTCGCCCTGGGACGCCACCGTGGCCGACGTCGACGGCACGACAGTCCGGCTCGACTCCGCGGCCGGGCGCCTCACCGTCCACGGCCTCGCCCTGACGGTCGCGGTCGGGTCGACGCTGCGCGCCGGAGCACCCCTCGGCGTCGTCGGCAGCGGCCACGTCCGGCTCGGCCTCTGCGTCGACCCCTCGATCGACCCCCCGGGGTTCGCCACCGCCACCACGGCCGCCGGCTGGACGGTGCTGTGCCCGGATCCCTCACCGCTCCTCGGTGTCGACGTCGCCGCTGCGCGCGACGACGCCGCGGCGCTGCTGTCCCGGCGCGACGACGTCCTCGCCGGTGTGCAGGAGCACTACTACGTCGAGCCGATGCGCATCGAGCGAGGCTGGCGCCACCACCTCGTCGACACCTCCGGGCGGTCCTACGTCGACATGGTCAACAACGTCGCCGCGGTCGGCCACGGGCACCCGCGGCTCGCCGACGCCGTCGACCGCCAGATGCGCCTGCTCAACACCAACTCCCGGTTCCACTACGGCGCGATCACGGAGTTCTCCGAGCGGCTCGCGGCGCTGGCCCCGGACGGCCTCGACACGGTGTTCCTCGTCAACAGCGGGTCGGAGGCCGTCGACCTCGCCCTGCGCATCGCACAGGCGGTCACCGACCGCCCCGACGTCGTGGCGGTCCGCGAGGCCTACCACGGCTGGACGATGCTGTCCGATGCCGTCACGACCTCGCTCTATGACAACCCGCACGCCCTCACGACACGTCCGGACTGGGTCCATCTCGTGTCGGCACCGAACTCCTATCGCGGCACCTTCCGCGGCGCCGATGCCGCTGCCGGCTACGCCGAGGAGATCCGTGCGCTCGTCGCGAGCCTGGTGGCCGACGGCCGACCGCCGGCGGCGTACATCGCCGAGCCGGTCTTCGGCAACGCGGGCGGGGTGCTTCTGCCCGAGGGCTATCTCGCGGCCGCCTACGACGCCGTCCGTGCCGCCGGCGGCCTCTGCATCGCCGACGAGGTGCAGGTCGGCTACGGCCGGCTCGGCCACTACTGGTGGGCGCACGAGATGGACGGCGTGGTTCCCGACATCATCACGATCGCCAAGGCCATGGGCAACGGCCAACCGCTCGGCGCCGTGATCACCACACGCGCGATCGCCGACGCCTTCGCCGCGCAGGGGGCGTTCTTCTCCTCCGCCGGCGGCAGCCCGGTGTCGTGCGTGGTCGGCCTCACCGTCCTCGACGTCATCGAGGACGAAGGCCTCCAGGCCAACGCCGCTCGTGTCGGCGACCGGATCATCGCGCGGTGCCACGAGCTCATGGCCCGCTACCCGATCGTCGGCGCGATCCACGGTATGGGCCTCTACCTGGGCATCGAGCTCGTCCGCGACCGCGAGACGCTCGAGCCCGCGACGGCGGAGTGCTACGCGATCTGCGAGCGGCTGCGCGAGCTCGGAGTTGTCGTGCAGCCCACCGGGGAACGCGCCAACGTGCTGAAGATGAAGCCGCCGATGTGCCTCACCGTCGAGAGTGCGGACTTCGTCGTCGAGTGCCTCGAGACGGTGCTGCGCGACGGCTGGTGACCCTCAACCGGCGGGCAGCCGCTGCGCCGGGCAGGTCGAGAGCACGCGACGCATGGCGTCGCGCTCGGCGAGGGTGACCCAGAGCCCGTACTTCGCCGACACGGCGACCTGCCGCGCCACGTAGGCACATCGGTAGGCGTGCCTCGGCGGGAGCCACGTGGCGGCGTCGCCGTCGCCCTTGCGCTGGTTGACCGATCCCCCCACGGCAAGGAGGTTGAGCGGGTCGTTCGCGAACGCGGTGCGTCGCGCGAGCGGCAGTCGCTGCGCACCCTTCTGCCACGCGTCGCCGAGGGCCACGACGTGGTCGATCTGCACGAGGCTGCTGGTGCCGACGCCCCGCACGAAGCGGATCGTCGCACCGGTGTAGGGATCGGGCAGGAAGCCTGCGAGCACGACACACCCTCGCGTGCCCGGCTTGAGGACGACGCCCCGCAGGTCCCGGCGCAGGATGTCGTTGCGGGTGTCGCAGCCGTTGCGGTCGACGTCGGTCCACGCGCGCCCGAACTCCGCCCGGCTGTAGCCGGTCCGCGGCGCGCGCCCCTTGACGGGGAGGCGCGCCAGCGTGGCCAGGGCACTCCCCGCAGGGGCGACGACCGGTCGTGGTGCGACGGTCACCGACGGCCGCGTCGATGCTCCCGCCGACGACGCCCCACCTGACGGGGAACCGCTCGCGGTCGTGACGGAGTCCGACGCGGCCCCGGGCGGCCTCCCCTCGACGGCGCATGCGGCACAGGTGACCACGACGAGAAGAGCCACCAGCGCCCGCTCGACGGCTCCGGTGCCGGCGTGGCCGGTGCACCCCCGAGCCATCACGTCACTCGCCCCCGTTCGACCATGCGCCCAGTGTCGTCCCCACGGCCGACGATCCGGCCTCACGTCGTCCGGCACTCTCACAGCTCCGGGACGACGGAGCCCAGCGGCCCGCGGAGCAGGCCGAGATAGTCCTCGAAGGGGACCGGCCGGGAATAGAGATAGCCCTGCGCGTACCGGCAGCCCATCCCGCGCAGCAGGTCGGCCTGCTCGATGGTCTCGACACCCTCGGCCACGGCCTCGAGGCCCAGAGCGGCCGCGAGCTGGACGACGAGGCGCGCGAGGGTGAGCCCCTGCGTCGACGTTCCCATGACCGAGACGAACGATCGATCGATCTTGAGCCCGTCCACCGGCAGCGTCGCGAGGAAGGACATGGAGGAGTACCCGGTCCCGAAGTCGTCGACCGACACCGTCACGCCGAGTGCACGGAGGTCGTGCAGGACGCCCTGGGTGCGCGAGGTGCGGTCGGCGAGAGTGGCCTCGGTGATCTCGAGGGTGAGGCGGTCGGGGTCCAGGCCGGTGTCCGAGAGGCAGCCGGTGACCTCGAGCACGAGCTGGGGTACCAGCTGGTCGGGGGCGACGTTGACCGACACGTGCAGCCGTCGCCCGAGGCGAAGGCTGGCCTCGACGGTCTGCTCGCAGGCGCGACGCAGGACGACCGAGCCGATCTCGCCGATGAGCCCGATCTCCTCCGCGACCGGGATGAAGCTGTCCGGCGCGACGAGCCCGCCGTCGCGGTCGCGCAGCCGGACCAGGGCCTCCGCGCCGAACACGGCGCCGTCGGAGAGCTGCACGACCGGCTGGTAGAACACCTCGAGCCGGTCCTCGGCCAGGGCCCAGCGCAGCTGATGCTCGGCGGCGACGCGGCGCTCGGTCTCCTCGCGCATGTTCCCGCGGTACTCGACGAGCACGGCGTGACGCGACGCGCGCGACCGGGCGAGAGCGAGGTCAGCGGCCTCGAGGCACCAGTCCGCCGCAGCGTCGGCGACCTCACCGGTCACCACGTAGCCGGCCCGGAAGGAGATCTCGAGCTCGCGGCCGTCGCTCAGCAGCAGGCCCCTCAGCTCGCTGCGGCACTGGTCGACCGTCTCCCCGATCGCCTGCTCGATGTCGGTGGCGACCACGAGCCAGGCGAAGGAGTCCCCCGACAGGCGAGAGGCGGCGTGCAGCTGGGAGGGCAGCCGGTCGAAGGCCTTCGCGACGGAGACGAGGATCTCGTCCCCGACCTCGTGCCCGAGCCCGTCGTTGAGCGACCCGAACCGCTCGAGGTCCAGGACGAGGACCGCCGTGCTCTCGGTCAGGTCGCGCGCGTCAAGCCGGGACTGGACGGCGGCGAGGAAGGCCTCCCGGCTCAGCAGTCCGGTGAGCGGGTCGCTGCGGTGGCTCGAGTCGAGCTGGCGCTGGAGCCGCCGGGCGTCGCTGACGTCGCGGGCCGTGGCGACGTAGCCCTCGAACTCGACGTCGAGGATGGGGCGGACGACCACCTCCACCTCGACGTCGCGCCCGTCGTGACCGCGCACGAGCATCTCGTAGGGGCCCGAGCGCGACGGGTCGATGGAGACCTGCGCGAGGATGAGGCGCACCTCGGCCGCCGACACGTCGATGAGGAGGTCGGAGAACAGCTGCGGCGCCGGACCGCCGGCCGCAGCACCGCCCGCGTCGTCCCCGGTCGCGAAGTCGCGGACGACGACCGGGCTCATGTAGACGATGGCCCCGGTGCCGTCGAGCACCAGGAGCCCCTCGCTCGAGTCCCCCAGCAGGGCCCGGAACCAGCCCTCGCGGGTGCGCTCCACGAGCAGCAGGGCCGCGGCGTCGTCCTGAGCGCTGCGCAGGTCGACCGCAGCACCCATGCGGGCGACGAGGATCCCTACGAGGAGGAACCCGCCCGCGCCCACGGCTGCCAGGGAGACGTTGCTCCCGAGGTGGTCAGACACGGTCCCGATCACGACGAGGCCGGCGAGGCCGGCGAGGCCGACGGGCACTCCGGCCGACAGCTGCTCGCGCCGGCGCCGGGCCCTGGGGGGGTCGACCTCGAGCGCCGGGCGCAGGGCGAACGCCGCGGTGAGCCCTGACGCCGCCGCGAAGCCGACGATGCTGTAGCTGAACGCCGAGCTGCCGTCGGCCCCCGGCAGCAGCTGGCAGACGGTGTCGGACACGAGATAGGTCGTGACCCCGGCGAGCAGGAGGCCGAGCGCGACCAGCGGGAGCGACCCGATCCGCCGGCTGACGACCCCGATGACGGCGGTGACGCCCAGCGCCCCCAGCATCGCCACCTGGTCGATCCGATCCCAGACCTCATGGCCCGGGGCAGACACCCAGCGCGGCACCACCCAGGCCCACCAGATGATGACCAGGGACAGCAGTGCGACCAGCGAGTCGATGGTCGCGATCCGGCGGTCCACGTGGGTCATCCGGTTGGGCCAGCACAGTCGCAGCAGTGCGTACGTCGCGAACGGCAGGGACACCAGGAGGGGGACGGCCCGCACGCGCGGATCGATCTCGTCCGGCGCCCGGGCCGTCAGGAGGTAGCCGACGGCCGTGCCGCCTGAGAGCAACGCCGTCGAGAAGGCGAAGATGCGGAGCTCACGACGCCGGTGAGCATCGCGCTCGGCCCGGTCCCAGACGGCGAGCACGATCGTGCCCGCCACCGCGAGGCAGGACACCGCAGCGAGCAGCCGTGCCTCGGTCGTGGCCGTCACGCTCCCCGTGCGCGACCCGACGTCGAGCCCGACGGCCAGCAGTGCCGACCCCACTGCGAGAGCCAGCAGGACGTGGTCGAGCCGCCGGACGCCCGGCGAGGCCGGTCGGCTCGCCGCGCTCACGCCCGGGTAGGTCATGGAGCCACGCTAGGGCCGGGCCACGGCGGTGGCGTGGCGAGCGGACGCGAGCGTCCGGCACCGACGCCTACCTGTGCTCAGCGTGAGCGAATCGTGAGGTTCGGCTCGCCGCAGCCCCACGCCGCAGCCGAGGACGGACCTTACTGGACGAGGTAGGTCTGCGGGACGAATGTCTGGCTGTCGAGCGGGGGGCGGACGTAGGCGCGGTTCTGGAGCGGCGGGAGCACGATCTCGTCGTGCTCGATCGGCTGGTAGGGCACCAGGGACAGCAGGTGCGCCATGACGTTGAGCCGCGCGGTCTTCTTGTCCTCCGCGTCGACGACGTACCAGGGGTTCTCCCGGGTGTCGGTGTAGGCGAACATCTGGTCCTTCGCCTCGGCGTAGTCGACCCAGCGCGCCTGCGCCTCGACGTCCATCGGGGAGAGCTTCCAGCGCCGGGCCGGATCCTGGATGCGCGCCTGGAAGCGCTTGCGCTGCTCCTCGTCGGAGATCGAGAGCCAGTACTTCACCAGGACGATCCCGTCGCGCACGAGTGCCTTCTCCAGGATCGGGCACACCCGCATGAAGTACTCGTACTCCTCGTCGGTGCAGAACCCCATCACCCGGTCGACCCCGGCGCGGTTGTACCAGGACCGGTCGAAGATGACGATCTCCCCGGCCGCCGGCAGCTCGGCGATGTAGCGCTGGAAGAACCACTGGGTGCGCTGGCGCTCGGTCGGCGCCGGCAGCGCCACGACCCGGCAGTAGCGGGGGTTCATCTCATAGGTCATCCGGCGGATGATGCCGCCCTTCCCGGCGGTGTCGCGGCCCTCGAGGATGACCACGAGCCGGTTGCCGCTGGCTCGGATCCACTCCTGCATCGCGACCATCTCGGTCTGCAGGCGGGAGAGCTCTTGGTCGTAGTCCTTCTTGGTCAGCCTGGCTGGCCCGTCTGGCCCGGGGTGCTTGTGCGTCACAGCCGAAACCTACTCGCGCGGCCTGTCCCATGTTCGGTATCCGACTCAGCCGCAGCGCGGGTCTTCTGCCCATCGGCGCGACCCGCAGACGTCGGCGGGTCTAGGGTCACGCCGTCGGCCCGACCACAGGAGGTTCCCTCGCCATGTACGTGGTCGTGAACCGCATCACCGTGGCGCCGGCCGACGCCGACGACTTCGCCGCCGGGTTCGCCGAGGCGATGGCCCACCTCGAGGGTGTCCCGGGCCTGCGGCGAAGCACGCTGCTGGCCCCGGCGACGCCCGGGGCGCCGTTCATGTCGACGATGGAGTTCGACAGCCACGAGGACTTCACGGCGTGGCGGGACTCGGACTCGTTCCAGCGCGCGCACGCCCCCGGGCACGTCAGTGCTGTCCTCACCGAGAGCGCGACCGAGACCTACGACCTGCACACCGAGATCTGACCCGTCCGCTGCCGGGCCGGTCAGACGGGGTGGGCGACGAAGTCCTCGTCGTCGGGAGCGGGGCCGACCTCGACGGGGCGGTAGGTGTAGAAGAACTCCACGCCCTCGGGGCCGACGTCGGTGACCTCGTGCGGGACACCCGCCGGGACGTAGACGTAGGAGCCCTCGTCGACCTGACGGCCGAGCATCACGCACGAGCCGCGGGTGATCAGCATGTGATGGTGCGCGCCGAGGTGGGTGTGCTCGGGCTTGACGCTGCCGGCCTCGACCCGGATCAGGCCGATGACGGTGTTCCCCGACTGCCACAGCACCTTGTGGGTCGCGCCCTCGATGCCGCGCAGCTCCTCCCACGGCTCCGCGTCGAGCTCGGCCGCGGTGCGTACCAGCACCCTGCCCAGATCGTTGCGGTCCGACTTCACCGGTGACGGTCCCATGACGCCTCCCCATCCTCACTCCGACACTGCGAACCTAGCCCGCCTGCCCACGCGTGTCCTGGCCTCTCCCACTGTTCACCAGGTCATCCGGCGGCGCCAGAACTTCACCCGATCCGCTGGCGTATCGGAGGCGGGTGCCCGCTTACCATGTGCGTGCGCCCGGCCGGGTGCGGGGGAGCTACCAGGGGGCACCAGCCGTGATCCGTTCGACCAGAAGAGCCGCCACCAGCACCGTCGCGGTCGCGGCGGGCGCCCTCGTGCTCGGCGCGATGCTCGCGCCCGCAGCCTCGGCCGCCCCTGCGACCCACACCTGGTTCCCCGGCTCGACGCCCGCGGCGATGCCCCAGCGGGCCACGCACGTCGCCGTGCACCGCAAGGACCGCCCGGTGACCCGCCTCATCGTGAAGATGACCGACGGCCACGCCGCCACCAGCCGCATCCGTGGGGCGGCCGCGTCCCTGGCCGGTGTCGACACCACCTCGACCGTCCGGCGGATGGCCAACGGCGCGACGCTGCTGGCGCTGTCGAAGGGCGTCTCGACCGCCGAGGCCTGGAGGGTGGCGCGGGCGCTCACCAAGCGCGGCGACGTCGCCTACGCCGAGCCCGACACCTGGGTCTACCCCACCGACGTCAGCCCCGTGCCACTCAACGACCCCCTCTACCCGAGCCAGTGGGACCTCTGGGACACCGCCGCCGCCGGTGGCGGCTCCAGCGCCAAGGCCCCGTTGGCGTGGGCACGCACGCGGGGTGCCGCGTCGGTCGTCGTCGCCGTGATCGACACCGGCATCACCGCGCACCCCGACCTCGTCGGCCAGACCGTCGCGGGCTACGACTTCGTCTCCCTCGACAACTGGCTCGGCGCCGCCCAGCCGCTCACCGCCAACGACGGCAACGGCCGCGACTCCAACCCCGCCGACCCCGGTGACTGGATCAGCCCCGACGACAACGGCGGCTTCACCCACGGCGGCATCTTCGCCGGCTGCGCCGACCCGACCGTCCCCCTGACCGGTGAGGCCAGCTCCTGGCACGGCACCCACGTCACGGGCACGATCGTCGGCCGGCAGAACAACGCGCTGGGGATCAGCGGGATGGCCCCCGGCGTCAAGGTGCAGCCGGTCCGCGCCCTCGGCAAGTGCGGCGGCTACTCCTCCGACATCGACGACGCGATCATCTGGGCCTCGGGCGGCCACGTCGCCGGCGTCCCGGACAACGCCACGCCCGCGCAGGTGATCAACATGTCCCTCGGCGGGTCGGGCGCCTGCTCCCCGTCGACCCAGGACGCCATCGACGGCGCCGCCGACCGCAACACCACGGTCGTCGTGGCCGCCGGCAACAGCGGCGAGAGCGTGACCCCGGGTGGTCCCATCACCGGTAGCGCCCTGCTCTCAGAGGGCTCGTCGCCCGCCGACTGCAACGGCGTCGTCGTCGTGGCCGCCGCCGGGCGCGACGGCACGCTGGCGTCGTACTCCAACTTCGGCTCGGTCCCCGGCTCGGTGACGCTCACCGCCCAGGGCGGTGCCGGCGACAAGGCCAACGACGTGCTCTCGACCGTCAACGCGGGCACGACCGTGCCGCTGGCCGGCGGCACCTACGACCGGTACGCCGGGACCTCGATGGCCACGCCGCACGTGGCCGCTGCCGCCGCGCTCCTGGCGTCGACGCGCGTCGGGCGCACGCCGTACACGCCGCCCCAGATCGCGGCCGCGCTCCAGGCGCTCACCCAGCCGGTGGTCGGCGGGTGCTCCACCACGATGTGCGGCGCCGGCATCCTCGACCTGACCTCGCTGCCGCTGTCGGCGCCGCTGGCCCCGCGCTCCTTCCGGGCTCAGCCCGGCGACACCACGGTCGACCTGTCGTGGGCGGCGTCGACGGACGACGGCGGCGGCATCCCCAGCTACCACGTCGAGCAGAGCACGTCCGGTGGCGCGTACAGCGACATCGGTATGACGACCTCGCTGAGCGTCCACATCGGCAGCCTGGTCAACGGCACCTCCTACGCCTACCGGATCACCGCGACGAACATCGGCGGAGAGCTCAGCCCGGCGCAGGTACTCGACGGCGTCGTCCCCTCGACCTACTCCGTGGTCGGCCCCACGCTCACCGGCAACCCCGAGAGCATCACCGCGACCTGGGGCGCGCCGTCCCCGGCCCAGCCCGACCTCACCGGCTACGCCCTGCGCTACCGCAAGCTCGGCGACCTCACCTGGCTGACGCGGACCCTGCCCGCCACGACCACCGCCACGACGCTCACCACCTGGCCGACGCCGATGGCAGCCGGCACGTGGGAGGTGCAGATCGCGGCAGTCACGACCGGCGACGTCACCCAGACGTTCGGGCCCTCCGCCCCCGCCACCGTGACGGCCCTGGCCCAGACGGCCACGACGTCGGCCACGGTGCTGCGTCCCTACGTCGACGGCTACCTCGACTCCGTCACCGTGTCGGCGGCGTCCAACCTCACGACCTCCGGGCTCGTGCGGATCCTCAACTCGAAGAACGTGCCGGTCAAGGCCTGGTCGCTCGCGACCGGCAAGGCCTGGAAGGCCGTCTGGACCGGCCTGGACTCCCACGGCCGGCGGGTGCCCTTCGGCACCTACCGCGCGGAGGTGCTGCTCCGCGGGCGCACCGGCGTGGCTACCGCGGTGGCGGCGCCGCGGGCGATCTCGGTCCTCCTCACCCAGGCAGCACGCCCGACGATCACCCTGGCGTCGGCAACGCTGTACCCCTACCGGGACGCCTACTTCGACACCCTGCCGATCGCGAGCTCGGATGCGATCCCCTCGGCGATGACCTGGAAGATCCTCTCCCGCGGCAAGGTCGTCTACACGCGGTCCTTCCCGCGCCGCTCCGCGGTCGCCTCGACCTGGAACGGCTACGGAACCAGGGGCAGGCTGCCCTACGGCACCTACTCGCTCTTCGTCTACGCCAAGGCCGGCGAAGGCATCGCGGTCGCCAGCGCGCGCGTCATCGCCATCTCGCCGAAGAAGGTCGTGGCCGCGAAGTTCTCCTACACCGTGAGCGCCTCCCGGTACATGAAGGCCCACACCACCAACGTCGGGCCGGGCTCCACCGCCGGCTCGGTCGTCGTCCAGGGGTTCAACCCCATCACCGTGACCCAGGTCCCGGAGTTCGCGACGTTCGCGGTGCCTCTGCCGACCTCGGTGCGGCGCCAGGGCGCGGTGCGCGTGGTGGCGAACTCCCCGGACCAGTTCGTGGAGCCGCAGAGCGGCATCGCGGGCTGGTACACCGGGCCGCCGACCGCGCCGGACTTCGGCCCCACCGCCTACCTCGGCGAGCCCGGGCCGTACTTCGTGGGCGGCAACAGCGCCCCGCTCAACGCGAACATCTACAGCGGCGCCATCCACTTCTACGTCGCCAACATCGGCTCGACCAGCTCGCCGTGGCAGGTCGACTCCTTCATCGTGATGGGGACCCGTTACCTCCTCCACTGAGCGACCGGTCCCGTCGGTCCTCGCCGGCTGGGTCGAGCACGTCCAGATCGCGCCGGCGGGCGTCGGACCCGTGCGCCTCGTGTGCGTCGACGGGCCGGCGGGATCGGGCAAGACGACCGTCGCGGCCGACCTCGCCGACGCCCTCGCGGCGTCCTACGGGGTCGTCCCGGTCGTGCACGGTGACGAGGTCTATGAAGGCTGGGACGTCGTCGCCGGGGCACCGGACCGGGTCGCGGCCTTCGCCCTGCTGACCGTCCGAGTCGACACCTGGCTGCTCGAGCCCTGGAGACGGGGCGCGGACGGCGGCCACCCGGTGTGGGACTGGCATGCCGGGAGGTGGGGCGCGGACGTCGTGGTGCCCGCCGCACCCGTCGTGATCCTCGAGGGCGTCGCGCTCGCTTCCCGGGGGCTGCGCGAGCACGCGGCCCTCACGGTATGGGTCGACGCCGACGACGACGTCCGCCTCGACCGGGTGCTGGCCCGTGACGGCGACGCACTGCGCGAGGAGATGCTCACCTGGCAGCGCGACGAGGTGGCGTGGCACCGCCTCGACGGCACGTGTGCGGCCGCCGACGTCCGCATCCAGACGACGTAGACAGCCGCGAGCCGCACGACGGCCTCGGCCGCGCGAGCCCCGACAGCCGGCCCGGGACGCGCGCGCGACGTCAGCGGCTCAGATGGAGGGCCTTGCGGGGGCAGGCGCCGACGGCCGCCTCGGCCTGACGGCGGTCGCTGCGGTGCTCGAGCGGTGTCGGGCTCACGATCGGGTAGCCCCAGGAGTCGACCGTGATGAGGTCGGGCGCGAGGTGCGAACAGATGCCGACACCGTCGCAGACCGACGGGTCGATCCGCAGGGTCGGCGCGGCCGACGCCGCCGCGGGCCGGCGTGCCTCGCGCAGCGGGACGACGGAAGCCATGTCAGTCCTCTCCGGGTACGGGGAGCACGGCGTAGGTCGGGGAGTCGCAGGTGCGGCCCCGGCGGTGGGTGCTCACGTCGTCGGCGAAGACGTCGAGCGCCGTGGTCAGCATGCGCAGCGCGCCGTCGGGGTGACGGCACGCTCCGCGGCCGGAGATCTCGGCCATGAACTTCGTGAGACGACGCCGGCCCGAGGGGCTCAGGCGGCCGCCGGAGAGGTCGTCGGCGAGCTGGGACACCGAGGCGAGACCGAACACGCAGGGACCGCACTGCTTGGCCGACTGCCCCGCGAGGTAGCGCACGAGTCGCGCCGACTCCTCGAGCCCGCACGCCGACGCCGGCAGCGGTGCGATGAGGCCGGCCCCGATCGAGAAGCCGGCGGCGCGGACCGCGCCGACGTCGACGGGCAGCGCTCGCGCGACCTCCCAGGGCACCCAGGAACCGCCGTAGCCGCCGAGGAGCACGGCCTGTGGCTCGCGCCCGTCGGGCGAGTGCCACGCCAGGTCGACGATGTCGCCGATGGTCTGGTCCGGCCCGGCCTCGAGGACCACGCGATGGGCGGCGTTGATGACGGTGAGGAGCGACGTCGGGTGGTAGGTCGCCGCGCTGCCGACGGCGAGCAGGCCGACGCGCGCCATCGTCTCGACGTTGTTGACCAGGACCGGGCGGTGGCCGGTGGTCCACGGCTGAGCGGGGTTCTCGACGTAGCGCGGCAGGGTCGGGCCGCCCTCGAGGGTGCGGATGATCCCGGTGGCCTCACCGGAGAGGAAGCGGTCGGGCGCGAGGAGCACACGGATCGGCGGGTCGTCGACACCGGCGTGGGCCCGCTCGGCGAGGGCGCGGGAGACCGACCGCGCCGTGGCCCAGGCGCCGTCGTGGATCCACACGACGCCGTCGCTGGCGCCGATGGTCTCCATCGCCGACACGAGGCCGTCGAGCACGAGGTGGGGCCGGATCTGGAGCAGCACGGCGTCCTTGGCGCTGCCGGGCTCGCCCTCGGCACCGTTGGCGACGACGGTGCCGCCGACGCCGTGCGCCATCACCGAGCGCCACTTGGCAGCGGTCGGGAAGTGGCCCCCACCGCGGCCCGTGAGGGTGATCGTCTCGATCGCGTCGAGAAGAGCGGCCCCCGCCGAGCCGAGGTAGGACCGGCGCACGCCGTAGGCGGCACGGTGCGCGTCGAGGTCGTGGATGTCGGGGCCGCTGAGCGTCTCCGTGCCGCTGCGCGGGAGGAGCGCCGCGGTGTCGACCATCATCGACGCGGTGCCGCGGCGCGGCGGTGCCGCGAGCTGGAGGTGGTTGGTCATCGCCGCGTCCTCTTCCCGACGTAGTGGCCCGCGGGGGCGTTCTCCTCGGTCGCGGGCAGCGGCCGGGTCGGGCTGTGCGCGGTGGCGAGCTCCCCGGCGCGGACGCCGGCGAGCACCTTGACCTCGTCACGCGCGGTGCTGGTGGTGTAGCGGCTGACGGCCAGGGCCACGACGGCACCACCGGTGACGACGTACATCCCGAGCAGCGGGGGCGTGTCGATACCGGCCAGGACGCCGTGCAGCCACACCAGGACCAGCGAGACGATCGCGACCTTGTGGATCGGCCACCACACGCGCACCGAGATGCGTCCGGCGAAAGCCGCCGTGAGCCCGGCGAGGAGGCCGGCGTAGAGGGCGATGACGCCGAGGGTCACCGGGAGCGGCCGGTAGGTCGCGCCCATCGGGACGAACACGCCCCACCAGCCGACGCCGGCGTACTTGTCGGTCGCGAGCACCACGATGTGCAGCACGGTGAACATGAGGGTGAACACCGACAGGCTGACGTGGGTGCGGATGCGGGTCGCCGCGCTCGGGCGGCGCCAGCGGGCGCGGTAGGGGTGCGACAGCACGAGGCCGAAGAGCACGAGGGCGATGAGCAGCAGGTAGGAGGTGATTCCCGCGGCGCGGCCGAGGATCCACGGCGCCATCTTGTCGCCGGTCACGGCCGAGACGGCCGTGCCGATCAACCAGCTGGTGGCCACGGCGCTCGCCGTCACGAGGACGACGAGACCGGTGCGCAGGCCGAGCGTTCGGATGTCGAGGGTTGCGGTCTCACGAGACACGGGACACCTGCCAGGCAACGTGGGGACGCATGAGCGTGCTGACTCCGACGCGGCCGTCGACGTCGACCCAGAGGGCGGCGAGACCACGGCTCTCGGCGGCCTGGCGGATGCCCGCCCGGCCGACGACGAACAGCGACTTGCTCCACACCTCGGCGAGCGCCGGGTCCGCGCCGACCACGGTGACCGACCTGAGGTCGGCGGCCGCGGGACGCCGCGTGCGCGGGTCGATCAGGTGGTGCACCTCGGTGTCGCCCACGGTCCAGGAGCGGACCCGGATCGAGGAGGTGGCACAGCCACGGTCGCGCAGGCGCAGGACCGCAGCAGGCTCGTCGCCGCCGAGCGGGTTCTCCACCGCGACCATCCAGCCGGTGCCCTCGGGGCCACCGCCGAGGGCCATGAGGTCTCCCCCCGCCTCGACCAGCGCGGACTCGCCGGCGCCGCGGAGGGCGTCGGCGGCCCAGCGCACGGCGAGGCCCTTGCCGATGCCGCCGAGGTCGATCGGCTCGCGGCCGATACGGACGGCGGAGCGACCCGCATCCAGCCGCGGCTTCCAGGTGCGCAGGCGCAGGCCCCTGCGCCGGCCCGCCGGGGACTCCCCGGAGTTCTCCGGCAGGTGCAACCGGCGCGACTCGAAGGGCAGCGAGGTGTCATAGCCGTACGCCGACAGCACCCGCAGCACTCGCGGGTCGAACAGGCCACCGGTGGCCACGTGCGCGTCGTACGCCGCGGAGATCGCGTCGAAGCACTCGCTCGGGACGGTGTGCCACTGCCGGCCGGCGGCATTTGCCTGCATGAGTGCGCTCGAGGCGTCGAACCGGGTGCAGCTCGCTGCCACCCGTTCGACGACCTCACGTGCCGCCGCGGCCTTCGCCGCGGCGTCGTCGGTGGGCGACACGACCCAGAACGTGATGTCCGAGGCCATCGAGCGGAACGACGTGCGCAGGTCCGCGCGCACATCGTGGGGCCGCGCGTCCACCGTGGTCACGGCTTGGCGCCAGACGCACCCGTGGTGGTCTGGGTCGGCGGAGCCGGCTTCGGCTTGGGTGCGGACACCGTCGTCGAACCGCCGGAGGGCTTCTTGGTGCCCGACGACACGTGGGTGGAGCCCGAGCTCGACGTGGAGTGGATCTTCGTCGAGGAGGTGCGGCGCGTCGAGGTCGCCCGCGAGGTGGTCGTCCCGGTCGAGCGTCCGCCGGCGATGGCCGCCGCCTGTGCCTGGATGGCCGCCACCGTCTTGCGCAGCGCCGCGACCTGGGCGGAGTTCGTCGCGACCGACTTGCGCAGGGCCGCGACGGCCGGGTC
This sequence comes from Candidatus Nanopelagicales bacterium, assembly GCA_038206635.1. Lineage (GTDB taxonomy): Bacteria > Actinomycetota > Actinomycetes > S36-B12 > CAIYMF01 > Longivirga. The sequence continues at coordinate 55,811 of JBBRAQ010000004.1, forward strand.
GACCGTCGGCGTCGCCTGCACGGGTGCGGCCGACGTCGTGGTCGTCGCGGTGGTGGTGCTGACGGGCTGGTGGCCCGCCGCCCAGACGGTGGTGCCGGTGAACAGTGCTGCCGCCGTGGGGGCGACGAGCGCTGCCGTCGTCCAGCGGACGCGAGTGCCGCGGTCAGTCATCGCTGCCACCCTCGTTCTTGTCGTCCTCGCCCGAGGGCGCGGACCCGCTGGCGCCGGTGGTGGCGTGCGGGGCGGGCGTGTGGGTCACGGGCTTCGGCACGACCGTGGTGCGGTGCGGCGACGGGGTTGCCGCGCGGTGCGTGACGGTGGTGGTCGTCACGACCGTGCGCCGGGCCTGGGCGCGCAGGGCGGCGAGACGCGCGGCCTGGGCAGCCTGCGCCTTCTGCAGCGCCTTCGACGCGTCGCTGATCTCTGCCGTCAGGGTCTGGGTGTCGCTCTGCAGCTGAGCGAGCTGGTTCTGAAGCTCGGCGACCGACGGCTGCGCGGACGACGCGGTGGCGCTGGCGGTGCTGAGGCCGGCCGCGACGGCGAGGCCCCCTGTCACGAGGACGCCGGTGGCGGCGACCCCTGTTACCAGTAGACGACCAGGACTCGTCATGGAGGCTCCTCGGGTGCGGTGGGTCAGGTTCACCCCCACATACTCGGCGGGCCACGTGCCGGAATGTGCCCCACGCGATCCAAGGATCGGGAGGGGACATCCAAGGTTCGTCCAAGAGGGCCGGTGGTGACCGGATCGCGGACAGATGGCTCCCTCGAACGGCGGCTTGAGGCCTACCCGCTCACGTGGCTCACAGGGTGCGCACACATCGGGTGCGCCACCCGGCCGGCCGACCGTCAGACGGCGCGTGACACGCCCGGGAATCCCAGGTAGCGCCCTCCCGCCGGGCACAGGGGCTAAGGGGTCGGCCAGGTCCGGCCGATAACCCTCGAGGAAGCCGAATTGGCGACTGCCCTGGTCAGGGCACCGGAGAGGAGATGACGTGACCCCCCCGAACCGGGCAGCAGACCGACCACGTCGACGCCCCGCCACCTCCCTCGGCATCGTCCTCGCCCTGCTGTGCAGCCTGCTGGCCGCCGTCGTCACCGGCTCGGGCGCGACCCTCGGCGTCGCCGATGCCTCCGTCGTCGCACCGACCTCCGTGACCCCGCTCGACGTGGGACGCCCGAGCTGGTGGGTCGGCGACTGCGACGCCACCCGCTGGGCCCCGATCGCCGCGGCCGCCGGCTGGAAGGGCGTGGGCTCGCACCGCATGGGCGCGTCCTACCTCGGTGTGCCGGTGTGCGGGCCCCGACCGGCCGTCGACCACTCCCCCAACGTCCTGTGGGGACGCGGCGGCTGGGGCGAGTCGGAGTGGCAGTGCGTCGAGCTTGCTCAGCGGTTCATGGCGCAGGTGTACGGCACTGCCGCCTTCGGCGCCAACGGCAGCGGCGTCGTGGCGAACTACCGGACCAGCTACGGCGGGAACCTCGTCAAGGTCACCAACGGCACGGTCGGCCAGGCACCGCAGCCGGGCGACGTCGTGTCGTTCACGACCCCGCGCAACATCTTCGGCCACGTCGGCGTCATCGCGACCAGCACGGTCGACGGTAACGGCGACGGCTCCGTCGCGATGCTGACGCAGAACGACTCGCTGGACGGGTGGCGCACTCTCGCCGTCGTCGGCTGGCGCCTGCAGGGCTTCGGCACGCTGACGCCCTACGGCTGGCTGCACGATCCGGCCGGCCGCGGCAACCCGCTCGGCGACGGCGCCTTCATCCACGTCACGGGACGGACCGGCACCTGGCGCATCGCCGGTGGGGCGCCCGTCCTCGTCAACTCCTGGGCGACCTTCGGCGGCGTCCAGCCCACGACGACCATCGCGCCCGCGCAGTTCGCCCGCCTCAAGTCCTTCCCGCAGGACGGCACCTACATCAGCGACTCGCTGACCAAGCGCATCTTCCGGATGGCCGGCGGGTCGCCTCAGGCGGTGTCGTCGGCCGACGCCGCGAGGCTCCCGGGCTGGGGCACGGCCGACGTCGTCGCCGTCGACCACTACTCCTTCCTCAACAACGACCACCTCCGCCCCTACCCGGCCGACCGCACGCTCGTCTGCCGCGTCGACAACGGCTACTGCTACCAGATCGCCGGCGGTGCGCCGCTGTATGTGCCGAAGGCCGACATGGCCACCCTGCCGGGCTGGTCGGCCAAGACCGTGACGCAGGTGTCCGGGCTGGAGTTCACGACGTACGGCCACCTGCGCCCCACCCCCGCCGACGGCACGTTCCTCTGCGACGCGACCACGAAGCAGTGCTTCCGCACCGCGGGTGGCGCACCGCTCGGCATGTCGCTGGCGGACAGCCCGCGCGTGCCGGGGTGGAACAACGCCTCCTCGATCACCGTGGCGCACTGGGAGTTCGCGCACTCCTCGCACCTGCGCCCCTACCCCGTCGACGGCACCGTCGTCTGCCCCGTGGGTGACGTGCGCTGCTACGTCTTCGCCGGCCGCGCACCGCTCCCGATCACGCCGGCCGCGGCGAGCGCCGCGCCCGCACTGTCGACCACGCACGCCACGAAGGTGTCGCCGTGGGAGTTCGCCCACCGCGTCCACGTGCTGCAGCGCCCGCTCAACGGCACTGCGCTCATGGCCGCGCAGTCCAAGACCTTGTACGTCGTGCAGAGCGGCGTCGCCCGCTACGTCCCGTCGACGACGCCTGCCGACCTCGCCACGCCTCCCGTCCTGATCGACCAGAATGCCGTCGACAACGCCGGCCTCGCCGGACCGTGGGCGCACCTGCTGAGCAACCCGGCGTCGGTGCGGATGTCCTCCCCCGACCTCGCCCTCACCACGGCGTCCACCGCGACCCTCAGCTGGACCGCGCCGGTCGCATCGAGCGCGGTCGCGTCCTATGCGATCCGCTACGAGCGCGCCGCGGCCACCGGCGCCTTCGCCCCCTGGGTCACGCCGAAGGCGTGGACGACGTACAAGCCCACCAAGGTGCGCATCGCGATCGCCCGCGGCTACGACTACTGCTTCCAGGTCCGCGCGACCAACCGGGCCGGGCAGGTCGGACCGTGGTCGCCCACCCGCTGCACCGCCTCGGCGCTCGACGACAGCGCCGCGACGTCGACGTCGGCCGGCTGGCGCCGCTCCTCCTCCGCACTGCTGTATGCCGGGACGGGCATGCGCACGACGACCCACGGAGCCTGGTGGAAGATGACCGGCGTCGCCCTCGACCGCATCGGCGTCGTCGCGACGACGTGCGCCACGTGCGGCTCGGTCAGCGTGTGGGTCAACCGCGTGCGGGTCGGTGTCATCGACCTCTCCGGCCCCGCCGTCGCCTACCAGCAGCTGGTCACCTTCCCCCGCTTCGCCTACACCTCGGGCGCGACGGTCACGATCGTCGTGACGAGCGCCGCGGGCCGCACCGTCCAGCTCGACGGGATCGCGGTCTCGCGCACCTAGACTCCTCGACGATCTCGAACCGTCGACGAGGCACACGCAAGAGGAGCGCCATGCACGAGGTCGCCCGCACAGCTGCTGGTCGTCTGCCCGTGCACGGCCCGTCGCGCCGGCTGGTGCTCGGCGCCCTGGTGCTGGGCTCGGCGGTCGACATCGCCTACTGGGTGCTGTGGTTCACCGCACGCGACGTCGTCGCCAGCGACACGACGCAGTCCTACTACGACTTCGAGCAGGCCTTCCCGCTCGCCGACCTCTGGCTGCTCGTCTGCCTGGTCGGCGCGTTCGTCGCGCTGCTGCGCGACAGCCACACGGCACTGTTCTGGCTCCTCGTCGGCGGCGGTGCCGGGATCTACCTCGGCTGCCTGGACAGCCTCTACGACATCGAGCACGGCGTCTGGACGAGCGGCGCCGGCGGAGCCATCGAGGCGTTCATCGTGACGATCACGTTCGTGTTCGGCATCAGCCTGCTGCGCTGGTCGTGGCGACGGCGCCACACGATCCTCGCGCTCGAGCAGGTCCCGCACCGGGTGTAGCCAGAATCGGACGGAGATCACATGGCAGCCACACCACCAGGAGGACCCGACCTCTGGACGCCCGAGTTCCGAGAGCTCGTCGACTCGGTCGGAGCCAGTGACGACCTCGAGTACGTCCTGGACCGCCTGCACGATGAACGGGCGCCGCTGCGACTCAAGATCGCCGAATGGTTCTCCCCCGGCGACGTGCACTGGCTCAGGCACAGCATCGACCCGGAGGTGGTCGGACCTCTACGCGGGCACCCCGAGATGCCCGACGACATCGCCGCCACGCTCACCCACGACGTGGACCCGACCGTGGCCAGCATCGCCGTGATGCGCGCGCGCGACGTCGGCCTCCTCGTGGAACTGGCGCTGAGCCCGGACACGCACCCGTAGGTCTCTCCCGGCGCGGCCAACCGACTCATCACCCTCGGACACCTGGACGCGCTGCTCGCCGACGGTCGCGCGATTCCCCTCGTGGTAGCCCAGGAGCTGGCACGCAACGCGCCCGACGCCGAGCTCCTCGCGGCTCTGGCCGCCCATGAGCCACTCCGCGACGACCTGCTCGCCAACCCCTCGCTGACGCACGACCTGCTCGTCTGCCTGATCGGGGAATCACGACCAGGACGGCCCACCGGCGACCCCGACTCGTGGTGCGAGCTGCTCACCGGCTCCGCGACGTGGCTGACCGCGAACTCGGATCTTCCCGATCCCGGCGGGTTCGAGGCGGCCGAGCTCCGCGAGTGCGGCCCGGCCGGCGGCCGGCTGTTCGGACGCGTCGGCGCACTGTGCGGATCCGCCGCCGAGGCGCTCGGCGACCCGGTACCGCGACCCGACTGGGTCGAGGCCGCGATCACCTGGGCGCTGGAGTGCGCGGTGATCCAGGCCGACCCGGACGCCGCGTACCGACGAGCCGGAGTGAGCCCGAAGCACCTCACCTCCCGTGACATCCCCGACCTGACCGCCGCCGAGCTGCACGCCCACGCCACCGCGCTCAGGGAGCTGCGCGCGTACGGCGACGGGGGCTACGGCTCGTTCCACACCTTCGCGATCGTCGCCCTGCTCGCCGCGCTGCCGATGCTCGACGAGGTCACGGCCACGGTCGCGGGCGCGTGAACAGGCGCGCACTCGCGCCCGTCAGCGACATTGCCGCCTTGGTCCTGTCGACGGCGCGAGGCTCAGCCCGCCGTGGCCCGTCGCACCGCGAGCCGTGCGGTGTCGGTGAGCCACTGGGTGTCTCCGGGCAGGGGTACGTCCTGGCCCATGGCGCCGCCCGGGAGCGTGGAGAGCACGATCAGCTGGTCACCTGCGACGGTGTACATCGTCGCGCTGCCGGCGTCCGCGACCGCGCGTTCGGCGTACGCGTAGTCGCCGGCGACGGAAGTGCCCGACAGCAGCGTCTTGGTGCGATCGCACGCCGTGCCTGCGCTGGCGAGCCGCGCCAACGCCTCCGTACGCCCGGCCGGAGTCAGGGTCACCAGACTCTCGGTCAGCAACCACTCCTGGTCGCCCAACGGCTGATGCCCGCGATAGGTGACCGAGCAGCCTGATGTCGCGACCGCCACGCCGACTCCCGTGCATCCGGTGCCGGGGACGGTCGCCGTGCTCACCGTGCCCTGGTCGCCGGGATCGGAGCCGATCTGCCACCCGTCACCGAGCTCGGACGGCGCGGGGAGGCCGGTCGGCGCGGGACCTGTCGTCGGTCGTGGCTGCGGCAGCGGCAGCGGAATGGTGCCCGGGGACTGACCGGTCATCGTCCGGTGCGCCGCGAGGGCGATGCCGACGAGGAAGTCGTCCCCCGGCCCACCGGTCGGCGGGTTGGTCATCGCCTGCGCCTCGAACGTCATGACGTGGGAACCCACGCGTGTGAACACCATCCAGCTGCCGTCCTCGTAGAAGCCGCTTCGGCCGTGGAGGAACACCGAGTCCGGTACTGCGTCGACGCCCGCGGGGCGCACGACCGCACTGTGTCTGCAGACCTTCGACGCTGTCAGGTCGGCGACTGCCTGCGCGGCGATCTGATCGTTGGCATAGGCGTAGGTGAACGAGAGGATGTTCCAGGGCGTCGGCTGGTTCGGGTACACGTCGTAGGCGGCGCGACCCCGCGCCCCTCGTACGGGACGTAGTTCAAGTCCTGCGCGGCATTCGGGCCGAACGCGGACTGCGGCAGCGTCTTGGGTGCCGTGCCCGACGGCGTCGGCCCCACGTAGGCGTCCGCCGCGGAACACGCCAGCTGGCTCACCGACGGCTGGGGCGTCGGCGCGATCGTGGGCGCGTCGAACGCCTCGACATCGCCCACGTGAGCCCTCCGGATCGCCTCACCCTCATCAGAGGCACGGGCGCGCCGGACCGGTTGACAGCGGGTCGGAGACTTCCGCGGCACAGCCCTAGGGGTTGGGGACGACTCCGCCGTTGCTGGCCGCGCGTCCCGCGACGGCGACGGGCTGGCCGTCCACCGGTGAGGCCTGCTCGGGGCTGTAGGTCGTGCTGGTGCGGAAGGTGTCGAGGAACTGCTGGAGCCGGGGGTCCGACGGGCTCGTGACGCGCAGCTGGTAGCCCCAGGAGCTGATGACGATCGGCGCGGGCAGCCCGCTGGAGGCCCACGGGCTCATCACGACGTAGCGATTGGCCTGACCGGCCTGGGCGGGGTCGTTCGAGGCCTCGGGGATGAGGGACTGGCGCGCGACGAAGGCGGTCAGGGCGGCGACCTGGTCCGCGGCGAGAGTCGGGTCGTAGGTGATCCAGACCGCGCCGTGCTCGAGGTCGTGCACCGCGCGCTCGCTGGGCACGGGCGCGGTGTAGACGCCCGCGTTCATCCAGACCGCCGAATGGGGACCGCCGACCGGCGGGGTCAGCGCGTAGGTGACCGGACCGGGCACGTGGTCATGAGCCAGCGTCCCGGCACCCGGCGTCCCCGGGCCGGGGTAGCCGGCTGTGTCCCAGGCCAGGAGCCCGGCTATGCCCGACGGCGCGGCGACCGACGCCGGGGCCGCCTGGACGGTCGTGGCCCCGGTGGGCGTGCTCGGGACGACCTGCTCGGGTGCCGACGACGCTGAGGACGAGGCAGTGGGCGACGGCGTGGGGGACGCCGTGGTCGAGGAGCTCGACCGGATCACGAGAACGGCGATCAGCGCCACGACCACGACGACGACGGCACCGGCGAGCACGAGCCGGCGCGGGCGCCGCTCCGCGGCGGCGAGCTCCGCCTGACGCCGCGCGGCCCGCTTCTGACGCTCGTCCCTGCCCGGATCCCCAGTGCTCACCCGCAGACCCTACGTGGCCGCGAGGCGCGCGCCGTGATCGCCGGCCTCCAGGGTGAGGACGCGGTCGGCCACCAGGTCGGCCTCGGCCGGGTCGTGCGTCACGTGGATCGCCGGGATCCCCAGGGTGCGCAGCAGCCCGCGCACCTCGATGCCGAGGCGCTCGCGCAGGTCGCGGTCGAGGGCTCCGAACGGCTCGTCGAGGAGCAGGAGCAGCGGCCGCGGCGCGAGGGCCCGGGCCAGCGCGACCCGCTGGGCCTGGCCTCCCGACAACGTGTCCACGGGGCGCCGGGCGAACCCGGATAGGTCGACGAGGTCGAGCAGGCGCTCGACCTCGCGGCCGACGTGCGACCCGCGCCGACCGGAGGCCTCGAGACCGTAGGCGACGTTGCCGGCGACGTCGCGCTGCGGGAAGAGTACGGCGTCCTGGAAGACGAGCCCGATGCGACGTCGGTGGGCAGGGACGTCGGTGAGGTCGACGCCGTCCCACGACACCCGGCCGGCATCTGCTGTCACCAGACCCGCGACCGCTCGGAGCAGCGTCGACTTCCCCACACCGCTCGGTCCCAGCAGCGCGACGGACTCCGACGGGTCGACGTGCAGGTCGACCCGGTCGAGCACGGCTCGGCCGCCGAGGCTCACCGTGAGGTCCTCGACGTCGAGACCCGTCGCGCTCACGGCGCCTCCCGGATCGACTGCGCTCGCCGTACTCACAGCGATCCTGCGCCGGGCTGCCGAAGCCGCTCGGTCACCAGGACGGCGAGCGCCGTCACGACCACGAGCACGACCGACAACGCGGCGGCCTGGCCGGAGTTGACCTCGCCCGGCCGTTGGAGGAGCCGGCCGATCTGGACGGGCAGGGTCGGCGCGTCGGTGCGGGCGAGGAACGACGTCGCCCCGAACTCCCCCAGCGACACCGCCGCGGCGAAGCCGGCACCGACACCGAGCGCGCGGGACAGGACGGGCATGTCGATCGTGCGCCACGTCCGCGCCGGCGAGGACCCTAGCGTCGCGGCGACCTCGCGCAGCCTCGGGTCGAGCGACCTGAGCACCGGCAGAACGGTCCGCACCACGAGCGGGATCGCCACGAGGGCCTGCCCGATCGGCACGATGATCCAGCTGCCGCGCAGGTCGAGGGGTGGGCGGGCGAAGGTGATGAGCAGGCCGAAGCCGACAGTGACGGCGCTGGTGCCCAGCGGCAGCATGAGTCCCGAGTCGAGCAGTGCACCACCCCGTCGCGCGTAGGCGATGGCACAGGCCGCGGCGCCACCGACGACGACGGCGATGACGACCGCTCCGACGGCGTAGCCGAGCGAGACCCGGACCGAGGACCACGCCGCGACGTCGCGCGTGGTGGGTCCGTCGACGCCGAGCGCCCGCCACCAGTCGAGCCCCCAGCGGTCACCGACGCGGAGCGACTCCGCCAGGAGCGCGAGGAGAGGCAGGGCCACGAGGACGGCCTCGAGCAGGGTGAGGCCCACCACGGCGCGCTCGGTGCCCGAGCGAACCGGCCGCACGGCGACGGCGGCGCGGGTCAGGCGCTGGCGCACGGTCAGCAGACGCTGCAGGCGGCCGGCGACGACGAGCACCGCGACGACGGCGAGGATCTGCAGCATGCACAGCGTGGCCGCGCCCGGGAGGTCGAACAGCTGCACCGTGCGCCGGTAGATCTCGACTTCGAGCGTCGTGGTCGTCGGCCCGCCGAGGACCAGGACGACGCCGAAGGAGGTGAAGGTGAACAGGAAGACGAGCGCGGACGCCGCAAGGACCGCCGGCCGTAGCAGCGGCCAGGTGACGGTGCGCCACACGGTGACCGGGCCGGCGCCGAGGGTGCGTGCCGCCTGCTCGTAGCGGTCGTCGAGGTGGGTCCAGAACCCGCCCACCACCCGGATGACGACGGCGAGGTTGAAGAAGACGTGCGCGACGACGATCGCGGCGAGGGTTCCGTCCCAGGACGTCGGGAGGATCGCGCGGAACGCGGCACCCACCACGACGGTCGGCAGCACGAACGGCACGGTGAGCAGGGCCCGCACCGACCGCCGACCGCGGAAGTCCAGCCGGTGCACGGCATAGGCGGCGGGCAGGCCGAGAGCGAGTGTCGCCGCCGTGCTGATCAGCGCCTGCACCGTCGTGAACCGCAGTACCCGCCAGGTCGAGGCCTCGCCCAGCACACCGAGCCCGGCCGGCGTGAAGCCGCGGAGGAGCACGGTCACCAGCGGCCACAGGAAGAACACACCGACGAAGAGCGCCGGGAGCAGGGCGAACCAGCGTCCCGGCGGCGGCTGCACACGGGCACGACCGCCGACCCCGGCGGCCCGCGCCGGTCGGGGAAGCGCGCGCGTGCGGTCGACGACAGTCAGCGCAACGTCACCTGGTCCCACGCCTCGATCCACGCGCTGCGGTTCTTGTCGATGAGCGCCGGGTCGAGGGTCAGCGGGTCCGCCGGCGTGGCCGCGAAGTCCACGAACACCTTCGGCAGCGGCGTTCCCGGCACCGCGGGCGCGACGAACATCGAGAGCGGCACGTCGGCCTGCACGGCCGGCGACACCAGCCAGTCGACGACGGCGCGCGCGGCGAGGGGGTTCTTCGTGCCGGCCAGGACACCGGCGTACTCGACCTGGCGGAAGCATCCGTCCGTCATCACCGACGTCGACGGCTCGGTCGGCTTCGGGGCGGCGGCGTAGACGATCTCGGCGGGCGGACTCGACGCGTAGGACACGACGATCGGGCGCGTGCCCGTGCCGCCGCCGCCGGAGAACGTGTCCTCGTAGGCCTCGGTCCAGCCGTTGACGACCTTCACGCCGTTGGCGCGCAACGACGTCCAGTAGCCCTGGTAGCCGTCCTCGCCGTAGCGGGCGACGGTCGCGAGCAGGAAGGCGAGACCGGGTGAGGAGGTGGACGCGTTCTCCACGACGAGAAGGTCCTGGTACTCCGGCTTGGCGAGGTCGGCGAGCGTCGTGGGCCGAGCCACCTTGTGCGCGGCGAACCACGTGTCGTCGAGGTTGACGCAGACGTCGCCGTAGTCGATCGGAGTCACGGCGTCCTGCGTCGCGACCTTGAGCTCGGCCGGCTCGGACGCGGCCGCTGGCGACACGTACGGCTCGAAGACACCGGCGGACAGGGCCCGCGAGAGCAGCGTGTTGTCGACGCCGAAGAGCACGTCGCCCTCCGGGTTGCCCGCCGTGAGCGCCGCCTTGTTGACCACCTCACCGGCGTCACCCGCGCTCACGACCTTGACCGTGATGCCGGTGCGGGCCGTGAACTCGGTCAGGAGCGTGTTCGTGACGGCGAAGGAGTCGTGGGTGAGGAGCGTGACGGTGGTCGGTGCGAACGACGCCGGCACCGGCGTGGCCGGCACGGACGAGGACGTGGAGCCCGACGACGAGGCCGGCGCCTGGCCGCCGCACGCAGCGAGGAGGGCCGAGCTCGCGAGCAGGACGACGACCCCAGGGAGTCGGCGGCTCCGCCGGATCGGACGGTTGAGGGGGCGCACCGGTGTTCTCCTTCCCTCCGCTGGCATTACCCAGATCAGGTTTGAAGGGTCGGTGGCGGTCGGCCACCCTCTCAGCCCGGCGTTTCCCCGAGCTCCCCTGGCTATCACGTTGTGGTCGCAGCCTACGCCCGTTCCGGCCCGGCACCACCGGCGCGCTGCGGTGGCGGTGGTTCTCGGCTCGGGCGAGAGCCGCGTCGATGTCGCGGGCCCGCCCGGTCCAGGAGGGCGGACATCGCGGGCGCCTCCAGACGGACTCCGACCTTCACTGCGGGCGCGTGATCGACGCGCGGCCCACCCAGGCCATCCAGGCTCACATCAGCGGCCTCGACCCGGGTGCCGGGCATCAGGTGACCTCGAACCTCCCAGCCTCCTGAAGGCGACCCGAACCTGCCGCTCGCGCTTGGTCGAGGAAGCCCTCGCCATCGAACACAACGCCAGGCGCGAGCTGCTCGCACCACCGGGCCGACGAGGCACAAGGTGACACAGATCGCGCCCCTCGTCCGCGGGCGGGCGGGACTCGCGGTGCCGACCCTCCGTAGGGTCGTGATCATGCGCATCGGGCTTCTCACGGGTGGCGGTGACTGCCCGGGGCTCAACGCCCTGATCCGGGCGGTCGTCAAGCAGAGCACGCTCCACGGGGACACGCTCGTCGGCTTCCGGCACGGCTGGCGCGGCGTCGTCGACGGCGACCTGTTCCCACTCACCAGGGATCACGTGCGCGGCATCGTCAACCAGGGCGGCACGATGCTCGGCACCGCCCGCTTCCACCCCAACGAGGACAACGGCGGCATCGACGCCGTCCTCGAGACGCTCAAGCACGAGCGCATCGAGACACTGGTCTGCGTCGGAGGCGACGGCACGCTCGAGTCTGCGGGGAAGCTCGCGGAGGCCGGCGTGCGCATGATCTGCGCACCGAAGACGATCGACAACGACGTGTGGGGCACCGACCGCTCGATCGGCTTCGACACCGCGGTGAGCATCGCGACCGAGGCGCTCGACCGGGTGCGTACGACGGCGGAGTCGCACGACCGCGTCATGGTGGTCGAGGTCATGGGGCACCACGTCGGTTGGATCGCGGTGGCCGCCGGCATCGCGGGTGGCGCCGACCAGATCCTCATCCCCGAGGAGCCGTTCGACATCGCCGAGATCGCCGCACGCCTGCGGCACCGTCACCGCTCCTACGCGACGTCGTCGATCGTCGTCGTCGCCGAGGGCGCGACGGCTAAGCCGGGCACGCTCGACTTCGAGCCGCCCGAGGGCCCGTTCGGCTCGATCGTCGCGGGCGCGATCGGCGAGCGGATCAAGTACGAGCTGCAGGAGCGGACCGGGTTCGACACCCGCGTGACGATCCTCGGCCACACCCAGCGTGGCGGGACCCCGACCGCGAACGACCGGGTCCTTGCGAGCCGCTTCGGCGTCGCCGCGAGCGACGCGATCCACCAGGGCGCGACCTCGAAGATGACCGCGCTCGTCGGCGACCGCATCGAGCTCGTCGACATCTCCGAGGTCGCCGGCAGGCTCAAGGTCGTGCCGGAAGAGCTGCGCCGGGTAGCCACAGCGCTCTACTGACGCGCCCGTGCCTTCGGCGGACTTCTGGGTCACTGTCGAGGAGCCTCACATCCTCGACCAGGGGCAGAGCCGATCAGGTGGCCGCGGAGTCGCCGGAGCCGGTCGACCCGCTCGCGGACCGCTCCTGCTCGCGGCGCGCCTCGCGCTCCGCGCGGGCCTTGACCACGAAGGCGTACTGGTCGACGTAGTCGAGGGAGCCGATGCGGGTGATCGCCTCGCGGATGATCGTGGTGATGTCCTCGCCCGACATCGTCGTGGGGTCGATGGGAAGCCTTTCGGAGATGCGCATCCGGGCGACCTGGCGGCCACGCGGTGGACGCGTGTAGGTCGTGACGATGGCGTGCACCGCGGCGTCGGGGTTCTCCTTGATCAGCGGGATGAGCACCCGCTGGTGGAGGCGGTAGAGCTTGGTGTGGTCGGGGCCACGGGTGCCCTCGGGGTAGATCCCGATCTTGTCGCCGGCGGCGAGCGAGCGCGCTGCCATGTCGAGCGCCCAGTCGGTCGAGGCCTCGTCGCCGCGGCGGAGCGGGATCTGCCCCATCCACCGGAAGAAGGGGGCGGTGCGGCCCTCGAACCACTCGGCCTTGGTGAAGGCGGTGATCCGCCACCAGGTGCTCATGACCGCGACCATCGGGTCGAGGGTCGAGAGGTGGTTGCCGACGAGGATCGCCCCGCCGGGGCCGACGTTCTGGCCCCCGTCGAAGTCGATCCTGACGCGCGCCCTGAACAGGCGCAACGACGCGATCGTGACCCAGTAGGTCCGCGCGCGACCGGGGCGGCCGATGCGTACGCCGGGGTAGATCTGCGACGCCTCGGCGAGGGCGACGTCGTAGCTGGTGCTGTCATCCATGGGGGCAATCATCGACCACGAGGGCAGCGAACGCGAACGGCCGCCCCTCCCGGGGCGGCCGTGCTGCTGGTTCCACGCGAGCTCAGCTGCGGCGCTCGTTCACGACCTTCTTGACCATGACGAAGGGCAGGATGAACGCCGCGACGGCACCGAACACCCAGATGATGAGGGCCGCGAGGATCCAGGTGACGATCCCGCCGGAGACGGTCAGGGCCGACGACGCGATGGTGGTGATGATGAGCGCGACGAGGACAGAGATGAGCCCTACCCCGCCGGAGAAGGCCGACGCGTTCTTCGACACCATCGATCCGATGAGCGGGGCCAGGATCGCCTGGACGACGCCGAAGACGAGCGCCACCCAGATGTAGGCGATCCACCCGGTCACCGAGAAGTTCGACAGGATCGCGTCGGCCGCGATGATGCCGATCAGCGCCGAGATGAAGTAGATCACGGTGCGGATGAGGAATCTGATCATGCGTGAACGGTAGCGTCCGGCCCGGCCGCGGATCGTGTGTTTCCTGAGCATTCCCCTGGACGTGGCGAGGGTCCTGGCTACCCTCGCGGGATGGCACCCCCCACCCGGATCGCCGTCCTGCTGCGCGGCGTCAACGTCGGACGGGCCAAGCGCATCCCGATGTCGGAGCTTGCCTCGATCGTGGAGGGGGTCGGTGGCCGCGACGTCCGCACCTTGCTGAACTCCGGGAACGCCGTCTGCACCATCGGGTCGCCTCCCGATCGCGTCGCTGCCGCGGTCTCGGCGTCGATCGAGCAGCGGCTCGGGTTCACCTGCGATGTCATCGTCCGCACGAAGCCGCAGATCGAGGCGGTCGTCGCACTCGACCCGCTGGCCGACGTCGCGACGGACCCGAGCCGCTACCTCGTGGTGTTCCTCGGCTCGCGGCCCGACCCTGCGGCGGTCGAGGCCCTGCGCGCGTTCGACGTCGCGCCGGAGCAGTGGAGGACCGAGGGCGGCGAGCTCTACGCCTGGTTCCCGGCTGGGGTCGCCGACAGCCTGGTGGTCAAGCAGCTGGCCCGCGGTGCCCTCGGCGTCACCTGGACGGGCCGCAACTGGAACACGGTCACCCGGCTGCGCGATCTCCTGTGACCTGACGGTGCACGGCGGGCTCGGGCGGCACGGACGCGTCGGCGAACGCCGCCGACATCCGGCCGTCGCGCGTGGCTTCCACGGCGCAGCAGGACCGCACGCGCACGCGCCCCATGACGGCTCCGATCAGCAGCGCCAGCACCGGGGCCACGACGACCGCCGCGATCACGACCTGCACCGCCATCTCCATGCCGTGAGGATACGACCCGGCGGGAGGCCCGTCACTCCGCGACGGTGCGGAGCTCGAGCACGAGGGAGCCCGAGCCAGGGCTGACCAGGGAGATGCGGCGGGCGACCCCGGCCACCGCCCGGAGCGGACCGGCCAGCAGATCGAGGAGCCGGTGCTCCTGCTCGGTCGCCTCCGGCGGCCCGGCCATGCGGGTGGTGACGAGCGGGCCGGCTGTGACGACGTCCCCGTCGAGGGAGTACGGCCCGCCCACGCGAGGACGTCCGCCCAGACACTCCGGGACGACGTGCCCGGAGGCGGCGCGATCGCGTCCGCGCCAGCGTCGGAGACGAGTTCTCCGGGACGGATTCCCGCCGGCTCGGCGAGGTGTGCCACCGTGGCGACATCAGCCGTGACGTGCGTGGCGTGCGCCACCCTCACCCCGGGCTTGCCGGTCGATGGCGGGCCGGCGACGGCGTCGGACGGACGACGACCGGTCGTCGGCACCACGACGGCCCGGTCGAGGGGCGGGCCGCGCTCGACCTGCTGGCCCGAGCCCGGACCGACGCGGGCTCGACCCTGCGGCGGGGTCACCACGACCTGTTCGCCGTGCGAGCACCAGCCGGCCGCTGGCAGCCGGCCACCGCTCGCGTGCTCGGGCAGTCGGGAGACTCGGGGTGCGGCTGCTGCTCGGCTTCGGGTCCCGACCGGGCTGAGGCGTCATGGCGTGCTGCGCTGCGTCAGCGCTCGCGCAGTGACCGCAGCCCGGTGCGCACGAGGTAGAGGCACCACAGGGCGATGCCGGCGAACTTCAGGGAGTCCTCGAGGAAGGTCCACCCGGTGATGCCATCGATCACCTTGTCCAACCCGATCGAGGCCGCGAACCCGGCGAAGGCGAGCGCCACGAGGATCCACTCGGTCCGCAGGAGGTCACGGCGGTTGATGACCAACCAGCCGGCGGTCACGACGACGTAGAGCCCGTACACGACCTTCTCGGGAACACCGAGGTTCGGGAGCACCTCCTCGTGGAAGAGCAGCATGTCGTCGAGGAGGAGGAACATCGTCAACGCCGCGGCCTGGAGCAGCAGTCGCCGCCGGTGGCGATCCGCCGGGTCGTTCAGGGCAAGGCCGGCCGTGAGGGCCGCGCCCGCACCGATGGCCCACAGCGCGAAGCCCAGGAACGACAGCAGCCCGATGTACCAGGGGGTTGAGGTGACGGCCGAGGGGTCGCGGGTCAGGTCGGACAGCTCGACGCCCTTGCGGTGGGCCAGGAACGCGACACCCAGGCACACGACCACGACCCCGGCCAGCACGACGGCGAGCGGGACCGCGAGCCGCCGTCCCTGAGCGAGCGGGCCGTCTGCCGCATCCGGCCGTTCGTCGGACGTCGTGAGCCTGTGCGAGGTCATCTGCACCACCAACCCTCGGTCACCGGGTCGCCGCCCGGCCGCTCCCGGGAATCTAGTGCACGCGCCGTTTCCCCGGCGTTTCCCCAGCGTTTCCCCTCCGGCCACCCCTCCTGCGGGTGGCCGCCCCATCGGCCCGGGAGAACGGTCGGCTCAGCCGGACGGCATCGCGGCGAGCAGGAGAGCCGAGCCGCTCGACTCCCCCGGGCATCCCGGACGCCATCGTGGCGACGACGTGGCCGCCACGGGACTCCGTCGAGGAGTGTCGGCTGCTCACCTGCATCAGGGTGCCGCCGTCGACCGCCTCGAGCACCGGGGCGTCGACCCCGAGTTGCTCGCCGTGGAACGCGTGCTCGACACCGTCGGGAGCGCGATGGACGTGGCGGTAGGTGCCGCCGACCCGGGCGTCCGTCCCGACCGACACGACCTCGAGGTAGCGCGGCCCGATCCAGGTGCGGACGATGTCCGGCTCGGTCCAGGCACGGAGCCCCACGGCGGGTGGTGCGGTGACGAAGCGCCGGGCGAGGACGACGGGGTCGTCGGCCGGGGTCTCGATCTCGAGCGTCGGGTGGGTCATCGCGGTTCTCCTTGTCGCTGAATGGTGTCGAGCACGTCATCGAGCCGGTCCAAGCTGGCCTCCCAGTACTCCCGGTAGCTCCCCACCCGGTCCGAGAGCAGGCGCAGCCGCTCGGGTCCGAGGTGACAGGGACGCCGCTGTGCCTCGCGGCGGCGCGAGATGAGACCCGCCAGCTCGAGGACCTTCAGGTGCTTGGAGATCGCCGGCTGGTTGATGCGGAACGGCTCCACCAGCTCGAGCACGCCGGCGTCACCGGTGGCGAGCCGGGCCAGGAGGGCCTGGCGCAGGGGGTCGGCCAGGGCCGAGAACGCCCGGTCGAGGTCGGAGTCCGAGAGGGTCGCCTGATCAACAACCGTACGGTTATGGATCGGTTCGAGGTCGCCAAGGGCGGGCGGGAGGAACGATCCGGTGCTCGCGGTACGTCCTGCCGGCATGGACCTCACCCGCCGCCAGGTGCTCGCCGCGCTGCTCAGCAGCGGGGCGCTGGCCGCCTGCTCCGGGCCGGCCGCACTGTCGGCATCCGACTCCCCGACCAGCAGCACCTCGTCCGGGGCACCGGAACCGTCGGGGACGGCGGGGACGAACCCGGCGGCAGGCGGCACGACGACGCCGGCCACCACGACGACGGCCGCACTCCCGGCGACGTCCCCGTGGCGGGCGCGGCGCGGCGAGGTCGAACCGGCCGTGAAGGCCAGGGCGACGGCGCTGATCGAGGCCGTCGGTGCGTGGACCGGTGGCCGGGGCGACGCGGCCTCGGCGCGGGACCGAGCCGCCCGCGCCGGCTTCGCGCCGGCCCTGGCCGACTCCCTCGCCCCGCTGCTCGGCGCCGGAACGGCCGCGGCCGTCTCGGTGCGCGACGCCCAGTACGGCGGTATCGCCTCCTCGTCGGCGAGCGTGCTCGTCGTCGTGGACCAGTGGCGCACGCTCGCGGACGGCCCGGTGGCGCCAGGCGGCACCACCGTGGACGTGCGGCTGGTCGAGGCCTCGCCGCTCTGGCGCATCGTCGAGGTGCTTCCGGCCCGCCCCGGCGCCGCGTCCTCCCGGCTCGGCGCGGCGGCGACGCAGGTCCTGTCCGAGCCGAGGATCCGCCTCCCCCACGCCGCCCGCGCCGACGTCTCGGCCGGGGCGGTCCACGACACGGTGCTCGAGCTGCTCGTCGCGCTCGCGGCGCGGCACGTCGTCGACGTGAGCGTCCTGCGCTCGGGCCACCCGCTGCACGTGTTCGGCACGTCGCGGACGAGTGACCATCTGCGGGGCCGCGCCGTCGACGTGTGGGCCCTCGACGGCCGACCGCTCGTGCTCGCGGCCAACCACGCGCTCGCCTCGAGCGCCGAGCGGTTCGCGGTGGCGCACGGTGCGTACAACGTCGGAGGCCCCGTCCCGCTCGGTGGCCCCCAGTACTTCAGCGACCGCACCCACCAGGACCACGTCCACCTCGGCTTCGACAGCTGAGGCGCGTGGCGCGCGTCGGGCGCGAGATCCCGGATGTCGGACACCGACGCACTTACATTCGTCGCGTGACCATCACGGCCGCAGGCGTACGCATGCCCCCGGCACAGCCGGTCGCACCGCCGCGCCCGTCGGTGGCCCCGAGGCCACCGCGGCTGACCTACCGCCGCGACATCGACGGCCTCCGCGCCGTCGCCGTCGTCCTCGTCGTGAGCTTCCACGCCGGAATCGGGCTCGTGCCCGGCGGCTTCGTCGGCGTCGACGTCTTCTTCGTCATCTCGGGCTTCCTGATCACCGGCCTCCTCGTGGACGAGCTCGACCGCACGGGGTCGGTGTCGCTCGGCGGCTTCTACGCCCGGCGCGTGCGCCGCCTCCTCCCGCTCTCCGCGCTCGTCCTCGCGGCGACGGCGATCGCCTCGGCGCTGATCCTCCCGCCGCTGGCCCACGCCTCGGTCGCCGACGACATCCGCTCGGCGGCGCTGTGGGTCTCGAACTGGCACTTCGCCGCCGGCTCGACGCAGTACATGGCCGACACCGCGCAGAGCCCCGTGCTGCACTACTGGACGCTCAGCCTGGAGGAGCAGTTCTACGTCGTCTGGCCGCTCGTGATCCTGCTCGTGGTGCGGTCGGCGTCGCACTGGAGCCCGATGGCCCGACGTCGTCTCGGCACCGCTCTGGCGGCCGTCCTCGGTGGCTCGCTGATGGCGTCGCTGCTCCTCACGACGTCGGCCGGGCCATGGGCCTACTTCGGTCTTCAGACCCGCGCCTGGGAGCTGGCGGCCGGCGCCGCGATCTCGCTGGCCGTCGCCCGCTTCGCGGAGATGTCGCTCCCCGTCGCGGGCCTCGCGGGCTGGTTCGGTCTCGGCCTCATCGTCTACGCCGCGTCCACGATGACCCGCGCGACCCCGTACCCCGGCGTCGCCGCGCTGGTGCCGGTCGCGGGGGCAGCGTTCGTGCTCATCTCCGGGGCACGCACGCGAGGCGTCGGTGCGGCCGGTCTGCTCAGCCACCCGGCCGCGGTGTACGTCGGCCGCATCTCCTACGGGTGGTATCTCTGGCACTGGCCGCTCCTCGTGCTGGCGGCGGCGCTGGCCCCGTCCGCCCTCGACGACACCGGGGAGGGATCGTCGACCGCGACCGCCCCGTTCGGCTACGTACTCGGCGCCGTGGTGGCCTCCTTCGGGCTCGCGGCGCTCTCGCACCGCATCGTCGAGAACCCCGTACGCCGATCGGAGTGGTTCGCCGCCAGCCGCACCCGCTCCCTCGCCCTCGGCGCCGCGCTCACCGTCGGCTCGCTGCTCGTCGCCAACGTCGCGCTCGGCTTCACCGACCCCGCCGGCGTCGCGGCGTCCGCCACCGGTTCGGCGGGAGGTCCGTCGGCCGTCTCCGGCAGCTCGGCCGCACCGACGGCCGGCCCCGCGACCACGACGTCGGTGACGCTGTCCATGACTCCCGCCCAGGCTCGCGCCGACGCGTGGCCGGCGACCGACTGCTTCGCCGGCTTCGCCGGCACCGACGCCCCGACCGCCTGCCGGTTCGGCGCACGGACCGGGCACACCGTCGTCGCCCTCGTCGGCGACTCGCACGCCGCGCAGTGGCTCCCGGCGCTGGACCGGATCGGGAAGCAGCGCGGCTGGCAGATCTGGTTCTGGGCGAAGAGCGCGTGCCCGATGACCGACGTGCCCGTGTGGCTCCCGGCGTACACCAAGCGCTACGACGCCTGCACGACGTGGCGCACGAACGTCCTCCAGCGCCTCTCGGCCCTGCCGCACCTCGACCTCGTCGTCGTCGCGCGGAGCAAGGGCTACCAGCAGGGTCTTGTCGTCGACTCGACCGGATCGCCCGTGGCCCGCGACGCGATCTCGGCACTGTGGACCGACGGCACACGGCGCCTGCTCACGAGCCTGCGGTCGGTGACCCCCCAGGTCGTGCTCGTGCACGACACACCGTGGGCGATGAGCGACGTGCCCGACTGCCTGTCCGCGCACCCGTCGGACTCCCGCTCCTGCTCGTTCGCGCGCTCGGACCGGTCCCACCTCGACCAGGTCCTCGTCGACGCCGAGAACGCAGCCACCACAGGCATTTCCGGCGTACGAGGTGTCGACCCGACCACATTGGTGTGCCCGCACGCGGCGTGCTCGGTCGTCACGCCCGGCGGCGTCGTCGTCTACCGCGACGGGCACCACCTCACGCGCACGTTCAGCGCGGGCCTCGCCCGTGCGTTCGGCCGGCTCCTCGACCCCTCGCTCGGCACCTGACCGGGCACCCCCTGACCGGCCGGGCTCGGGTCACCGTGCCCGCGTGAGCACGTCGTCGACGACCGCGACGGTCGAGGCATACGCCGCATGTGTTCCCAGCGCCGTCGCCATGACGTCCGCGGGCCACTCCCACGGTGGCGGGGTGCGACCGAGCAGCGGGAACGCGACGAACGTCGCGGTGATCAACGTGCCACCGAAGGCCGCGCCCGCCCACGGCTCCGGCAGCACCTTGTGCAGCAACCCGTGCCAGAGCCCGAACGCCGAGCCGTAGCCCACCCGCAACGCCATCCCGAGCTCGGCGTCCCCCCGCGGCGTGACGTTGTGCAGGTGCAGGACACCGGCCACGATCCGCCCCGGCACGAGACTGTCGTCGTAGTCGAGTGGCTGCCGGGTGCCTCGGACACGGCGTTCGGACTCGTAGGCGAGAGTCATGACGGCGGTGCCCGCCGCGCCGGCGACCACGCTGCGCACGACCCAGGGGATCCTCATGCGGCCATCGTGACATCCACGCGTCGCCGGTCGTCGCCGATCAGGGATGCGCGGTCGCGAGCAGGTCCACGTCGTGGCCGTCGACGGAGACCGCCGCCGTGGCCAGGGAGATCCGGTCCCGGTCCACGCCGTGCACCACGACGCCCGACATCAGCGCGTAGTCGACGGGAGTCTCCGGCGTCGAGAGCCCCGACAGGAGAAGCGAGAGCTCCTGGACCGCGCACGACCGCACGAGCTCGGTGACGTGCGGCATGTCCGGGACGACGCCGTCGCCGACCACCTCGCGCAGCTGCGCCACGAGCAGCGACTCCTCGATGTCGTGGCGGTCGAGGACGACACCGGACACGCCCGCCACCAGGGCCTTTCGGGCGACATCGACCGCACCGCAGGCCGACGTCGTGCCCGTCACCCCTGGACGGTGCACCGCGCCGACGACGCCGTGCTCGTCGATACCGATGTGCGGGAACGCGAAGACGACGAGGCGGTGCCGGCCACCCTCGCCGGGAGCGTGCCCGAGCGCCGCAGCGAGCCCCGTGCGGCCGAGGAGCGGCAGGCCCGCCAGGCTGGAGACGTCGAAGCAGTGGCCCCACTGGGCGGTCACGGCGTCGAGGAACGCGAACATCAGCTCGTCACGGCAGACCGACACGAGCGGCAAGGACGTCGCGGCGTGGAAGCCGTGCGGCGCAAGGGCCTCATGGGTCCAATGAAGGAAGTCGCCGACCTCTACTGCCTCCGGGTAGACGTCCACGCCGTCATTGTCCACTGCGCCCAGGGCCGCCGTCAGGCAGAGTGCGGGACCGCGGACGACGTCTGCGTCACGTCGCAGCCGGGCACCGGTCAGCGCGTGAGCGCGGGTTCTCGCAGGACTCGGTCGAGCGACGCGATGAGCCGGTCGGCCTCGACGTCGGTCCACACCATCGGCGGCTTGATCTTCAGGACGTTGTGGTGGGGGCCGTCGATGCTCACCAGCACGCCGAGGTGCCGCATCCGCTCGATGACGTAGGACGCCTCGGTGTCCGCCGGTTCGAGGGTGACCCGGTCGCGCACGAGCTCGATGCCGAGGTAGAGCCCGAGGCCGCGCGCGTCGCCGATGATCTCGTGCTCGACCGCCAGCTCGATCGCCCCGGCGAGGATGCGGCGCCCGACGTGCAGGGCGCGGGCCGGGAGCTCCTCGCGTTCGAGGACGTCGAGGACGGCGTTGCCGATCGCAGCCGACACCGGGTTGCCCCCGAAGGTGTTGAAGTACTCCATACCGTTGTCGAAGGACGCCGCGATCTCGCGGGTCGTGATGACGGCGGCCAGCGGGTGTCCGTCGCCCGCGGGCTTGCCGATCGTGACGACGTCGGGCACGAGGCCCTGGGTGGCGAAGCCCCAGAACGCGGGCCCCACACGGCCGAAGCCCACCTGCACCTCGTCGGCGATCACGAGCCCGCCGGCGGCGCGGACGTGCCTGGCCGACGTGCTGAGGTAGCCGTCGGGCAGCACGACCTGCCCGCCACAGCCGATCATCGACTCCACGATCATCCCGGCGAGCCCCTGCCCGTCGGTGTCGCGGACGCAGCGCGCCACATCGGCGGCGTAGGCCTCGCCCACCTCCGGGCCGTAGCCGCGATGCTCACCGCGGAACGGGTCCGGCATCGTCGCGACGTGCACCCAGGGCGGTGCGCCGCGCCCACCGGGGCCTGCGTGCTTGTAGGGGCTGACGTCGATGAGGGCCTGTGTGTGCCCGTGGTAGCCGTTCTCGACGCAGATCACGTCCTGCGCCCCCGTGTGCGCGCGGATGAGGCGGAGCGCGAGATCGTTGGCCTCGCTGCCGGAGTTGACGAAGAAGCACACCTGGAGCAGGTCGGGCATCGTGGCCGTGAGCCGCTCGGCGTAGCGCAGGACCTCCTCGTGGAGGTAGCGCGAGTTGGTGTTGAGCACCGCCATCTGCCGGGCGCCGGCCCGCACGACGTGCGGGTGCGCGTGCCCGACATGGGCGACGTTGTTGACCGAGTCGAGGAAGGTGCGCCCCTCGTCGTCGTAGAGGTAGGTGCCGACGCCGCGGACGATGCGCAGCGGATCGGCGTAGGAGACGCTGAGGTTGGGCCCGAGCAGGCGGTGCCTGTCGGCGAGGGTCTCGGACACCGGGCGGTCCGGCTGATGCGCCACGGCAGCCGGAAGGTCAAGCAGCAGGGCGGGATCCGGCGACAACCCGATCCACGTCGCACGCTGTGACGGGACAGCGACGCCCGGGTAGTCGACGTCGAGGTCGAGCAGGTCGAGGATCACCTGCACGTGGACGTGCGGCGCCCAGCCTCCGTTGCGCAGAGGGGGACCAACCCAGCCGATGACGTCGCCCGCAGCGACAGGGTCACCCTCGGCGAGGTGGGTGAGCGTCTCGGGCGCGAGGTGGCCGAAGAGGGAGAAGAACGCGACGCCGGCCTCGGTCGAGTGCTCGAGGACGACCACCGGCCCGTAGTCCAGCGGCGCGTCGTTGTCCCGCACGCGATGCACGCGGCCGGCGCGAGGTGCATGGATCGCGGTGCCCGCGCGCGTCCACAGGTCGGTGCCCAGGTGCACGGTACGACGCTCCGCCGCCGGGTCGGTCGCCGTGGCGAAGCCGCCGGTCGTGTAGAGCAGCCGGGCCTCGCCGTATCCCCCGACGCCGACGGCGGCCGGGTCTCCGTCGACGTCGCGCCGGATCAGGGCGTCGAACCGCTCCGGGCCGGCACCGACGTCGTCGGCGGCGAACAGGTCGCTGCCGACCGAGAGGTCGAGGGGGAACAGTCGCAGGCTCCCCCACGGCGACCCGAGCAGCGGCGCCGCCGGTGTGCTGGCGAGGTGAGCGCGCACAGCCGCGGCGTCGGGGTGCGGGTCCAGGCCGCACGCCGCCCGGAGCCGGTAGTGGGCCAGCGCCGGGTCGATCGCCATCAGGGCTGCCAGCGCACGCCAGGCCGGCGCCTCGCTCACCGTGAGGTAGGGGTCGTCGGGTCGCTGGGCGGACTGGTCGGCGGCGTGCACGACGCTGAGGGTGAGCCGCGCGATGACGAGGTCCCAGAGCAGCTCGATCTCGGGCTCGGTGAGGGCGAGCTCCCGGTGGAACCCGCGTGCGAGGTCCGCCACCGCTCCGATCGGGTCGGCGGCGTCCGGAACGAGGTAGGACGCCGCCACCGCGACCTCGGCGACCACGACCGAGTGCACCAGGTCGCCGAAGTCGAGGACCCCGCAGACGCGCACGAACCGGTCCTGGGGCTGCGTCGACGTGCCCGGGTCGACGAGAACGTTGTGGTCGTTGGCATCGCCGTGGATCACCGCACGGCGCAGACCGCCCAGACGAGGCTCCACGAACGAGACGAAGCGGTCGTGCACTCGGTCCACGAGAGCGCCGCGCGACGGGTCGGTGACGGCACCGCGCAACGAGGAGACCACCTCCGCGGTGTGGACGACGTCCCAGTGGAACTCCCGATGCGCCGCGGGGTGGTCCCACCCGTCGAGGGCGCGTGCGAGGAGCCCCAGCACGCCGCCGAGGTTGGCGCGCAGGGTCGGCGACGCCGCGTCGACCGAGGCGAGGACGGCGCCCGGCAGGTGCTCGAGGAGCCGCACCAGGTGCCCGCCGACGATGACGATCTCCTCGCCGTCGAGCGAGAGCCGCCGGCCCTGCACCGGGACGCCGAGAGCCGCGGCACGTCGGGTTGCCTCGTCCTGCGCCTCGAGCAGGCCGCGCGACTCCTGCGCATTGGCGATCTTGAGGACCCACACCGACCCGTCGGATGCGTCGATGCGCAGGTTGCGATCGCGCTCGCTGGGCAGGGAGGTGGCCGTGCCGACCACGCCGAACACGTCGGCGGCGATCCGCTCCGCCTCGGCAGGTGTGGTCGTCGGCGCATCGTCGAGCAGGGACATGGCTGCACCCTAGGCGACCCGGGCACAACTCAGACCCCGAGCGCTCCGAGCGCCCAGATCACTCGACGCGGCGGCGTGAGCACCGGTGCCGTCGGTCAGATGAAGCGCCTCGCACCGTGAGACTGATGCGTCACAACACCGTCCACCGGACCGCCACGACCGGCGTCGCAGGTGACACGAAGCGCAGACTGCGGACATGAGCAACCCCCTCTCCTCCCCCGGCCCGCGGCTGCCGCTCCAGTCGGTCGACGGCATGGAGGGCGTCGCGGGTCTGGACGGTGTGGCTGACCTCGACGGCCCGGGCGGCACCGGTGGCACGGGCGCTCCTGACGGCGCTGCCGTCGCCTGCCTCGATGGCAACGAGGCCGCGGCGCTCGTCGCGCACCGCCTGTCCGACGTCTGCGCGATCTATCCGATCACCCCGGCGTCCACCATGGGCGAGCTCGCCGACGCCTGGAGTGCGGCAGGGCGCACGAACCTCTGGGGCTCGGTCCCGGAGGTCATCGAGATGCAGTCCGAGGGTGGTGCTGCGGCGGCACTCCACGGTGCCGTGCAGAAGGGCACCCTCGCGACGTCGTTCACGTCCTCGCAGGGCCTGCTGCTGATGATCCCGACGATGTTCAAGGTCGGCGGCGAGCTGACGCCGACGGTGCTCCACGTCGCCGCCCGGGCCGTGGCCACGCACGCGCTCTCGATCTTCGGCGACCACTCCGACGTCATGGCGGTGCGCTCGACCGGGTGGGCGATGCTCTGCGCGTCCGACGTCCAGGAGGCGCACGACTTCGCCCTCGTCGCCCACGCGGCGACACTGCGGTCGCGCGTCCCGTTCCTGCACTTCTTCGACGGCTTCCGCACCTCGCACGAGGTCGCGACGGTGCGACTTCTCGACGACGACGACCTGCGCGCGGTGATCCGCGAGGCCGACGTCCTCCGCCACCGCGCCTACGGGCTCACCCCCGAGGCCCCGGTGATGCGTGGCAGCGCCCAGAACCCGGACGTGTTCTTCCAGTCCCGCGAGGCTTCCAACAGCCACTATGACGCCGTGCCGGCGACGGTCGCCGAGGTCATGTCCGAGCTCGGCGCGCGGACCGGCCGCGAATACCACCTCGTCGACTACTACGGGCACCCCGAGGCCGACCGCGTCGTCGTCGCCATGGGCTCCGCCACCGGAACGATCCGCGAGACCGTCGACGCGCTCGTCGCGGACGGCGAGCGGGTCGGCGTCGCGATCGTCCGGCTCTACCGCCCCTTCCCTGCGGCGGCCCTGCGAGCCGCGCTCCCCGCGACCGTCACACGCATCGCCGTCCTTGACCGCACCAAGGAGCCGGGCGCACCTGCCGAGCCGCTGCACCTCGATGTGATGTCGGCGTTCTCGGGCGAGTCCGGGACGCTCGTGACCGGCGGGCGCTACGGCCTGGGATCCAAAGAGTTTACGCCGGCCGACGCCAAGGCGGTCTTGGACGAGCTCGCCCTCCCACATCCCCGACCCCGATTCACGGTCGGGATCAACGACGACGTCACGCACCTGTCCCTCGACGTCGATCCCGCCTTCCGCGTCCCGTCCCGCGCCGTGGAGGCGATGTTCTTCGGGCTCGGCAGCGACGGCACGGTAGGTGCGAACAAGACCTCGATCAAGCTCATCGGTGAGCACACCGACCAGCACGCCCAGGGCTATTTCGTCTACGACTCGAAGAAGTCCGGCTCGATGACCGTGTCGCACCTGCGCTTCGGCCCCGACCCGATCCGGTCGTCGTACCTCATCGACAAGGCGAACTTCGTCGCCTGCCACCAGTTCGGTCTGCTCTCGCGCGTCGATGTCCTGGCCGTCGCGCGACCTGGTGCGACCGTGCTGCTCAACAGCCCGTACGCCGCCGACGACGTCTGGGAGCACCTGCCTGACGAGGTGCAGCACCACATCGTCGACAAGGGCCTGACCCTCTGGGTGGTCGACGCTGCGTCGATCGCGAAGGCCGCCGGGCTCGGTCCGCGCATCAACACCGTCATGCAGCCGTGCTTCTTCGCCCTGGCCAAGGTGCTCCCGCCCGACGAGGCGATCGTCCTGGTCAAGGGGAGCATCGAGAAGGCTTATGGACGCAGGGGATCCGAGGTCGTGGCTCGCAACCACAAGGCCATCGACCTCGCGCTGGCGAGCCTCACCCCCGTGACGATCCCGGCGGCGGCGAGCCGGCCCCCGGTCGCGCACAGCAACGCCGGCGAGAGCGTCATCGATGCTCTCATCGGCGGCCGTGGCGACGCGCTGCCGGTCAGCGCGATGAGCATCGACGGCACCTTCGCCACGGGGACGGCAGCACTGGAGAAGCGCACCCTGGCCGACGAGATCCCCATCTGGGACGCGGCTCTGTGCATCGACTGCGGGAAGTGCGCGATCGTGTGCCCGCACGCCGCGATCCGGATGAAGGTGTTCGACCCCGAGACCGCGGCCGAGCCGCCCGAGCACTTCAAGTCCAAGCCCTACAGCGGCCACGAGCTGCCCAAGGGGACGAGGCTCACCATCCAGGTGGCGCCGGATGACTGCACCGGCTGCGGCATCTGCGTGGCCGTCTGCCCGGTACGCGACAAGGCCGACCCCGGCCACAAGGCCATCGACCTCGCGCCCGCCGTCGACCACCGCGACCTCGAGCGACCGAGCTTCGAGTACTTCCTCGAGCTGCCCGAGGTCGACCGGTCACTCGTACGCGCCGACACCGTCAAGGGCTCCCAGCTGCTGCAGCCGCTGTTCGAGTTCTCCGGCGCCTGCTCGGGATGTGGGGAGACGCCCTACCTCAAGCTCGTCAGCCAGCTCCTCGGCGACCGCATGGTCGTGGCGAACGCGACCGGCTGCTCCTCGATCTACGGCGGCAACCTGCCGACGACGCCGTGGAGCAAGAACAAGGACGGCCGCGGGCCGGCCTGGGCGAACTCCCTGTTCGAGGACAACGCCGAGTTCGGCCTCGGCATCCGGCTCGGGATCGAGCGCCAGACGGCCGACGCGCACCGCCTCGTCGGTGAGCTCGCGGACCGGCTGCCCGCCGACCTCGTCGCCGCGCTGCGGGCCGATCCGCCGGACATCACCGACGAGCCGGGCATCGTCGAGCGCCGGACCGACGTCGCCCGGCTCCGCGCGTCCCTCGCGACGCTCGACGAGCCCGTCGCGACGTCGCTCGCCTCGCTCGCCGATGCCCTGATCCCGACGGCCGTGTGGATCGTCGGCGGTGACGGCTGGGCCTACGACATCGACTTCGGCGGCCTCGACCACGTGCTCGCCTCAGGGCGCAACGTGAACATCCTCGTGCTCGACACCGAGGTGTACTCCAACACCGGCGGACAGGCCTCGAAGTCGACGCCGCGCGGGGCCGCGGCGAAGTTCGCGAGCACCGGCAAGTCCACGAAGAAGAAGGACCTCGGGCTCCTCGCCCAGGCCTACGGCGACGTCTACGTCGCGCAGATCGCCCTGGGCGCCAACGAGACCCAGACCGTGCGGGCGATCCTCGAGGCCGCCGCGTGGCCCGGCCCGTCGCTGATCCTCGCCTACTCCACCTGCATCGCCCACGGCATCGAGATGTCGACGTCGATGGCTCACCAGAAGGCGGCGGTCACCAGCGGCTACTGGCCCCTGTACCGGTTCCACCCGAGCCCCGCTCCGGGCGCGCACCCCTTCAGCCTCGACAGCAAGCGTCCGACGACGTCGCTGGCGGACTTCCAGCACGACGAGACGCGCTACACCTCGCTCGACCGCGCCGACCACGCTCGGGCCGAGCACCTCCAGCACCTCGCCCAGGCCGACATCGACGAACGGTGGCACTACTACGAGCAGCTCGCCGGCGTCGAGCGCAGCACGTCGGTCGATCCGGACGACGACGTCAGCCCGGCGGACGCGGAGTAGCCGGCCGGCACAGCATGCACCAGCGCACCGTCGCGCGAGGTGCCCCGCCGCGCCCGGAGCCCAGCGCCGCCGAGCCGTGCCACGAACGGCTCGTCGGCGCGGTGACCGCGCTCGGATGCACCCGCGCGCGATACTCGGGCACCATGAGAGAAGGCTGGCCCCTCGCGGCGCTGGCGGCCGGGTTGTGCGCCGCGGCGCTCGTCTCCGCGTGCGCGGTTCCACCGGTCATCCATGTCAGCCCGAGCCCGCCGGTCCCCCGCGGCACTCCCACGACCGTCCGCCCCGCCCCGATCCCGCCGTCGTCGGCCCCGACGGCGGGCCCGACGACGCCGACATCGAGCCTGGCGCCCACCCAGGACCCGGTGACGCCGACGGCGCCTGTTGATGTGACCCCGCCGTCGTCGCCGGACGGCCTCGCACCGGTCGTCAACCACATCAGCACGACCGACAGGGTCGCCTTCATCACCATCGACGACGGCTACAGCCAGGACCCCGCCGTGGTCAGCCTGCTCAGGCGCCGCCACATCCCGGTGACGGCATTCCTGGCGGTCGACGCGCTCGCCGCGGGCCACGAGTACTTCGTCGGCGTCGAGAAGGTGACCGGCCAGTCGGTGCAGAACCATACCCTCACCCACCCACACCTGCCGAAGCTCGGCCCCGACGGGCAGCGGGCCGAGATCTGCGGCGCGGCAGACACTCTCGGCGGTTGGTACGGCCAGCGACCCTGGCTCTTCCGCCCGCCGTACGGCGACTACGACCGCTCCACACGTCGCGCTGCACACGACTGCGGCATGACGACGATCGTGCTGTGGGACGTGTCACTGCCGCACTCGGTGCTCCGGTTCGCCAGCGGATCGCGCTTCCGTCCGGGCGACATCCTGCTCATCCACTGGCGGCCGAACCTGGTGCGCGACCTGCCGATCGCGCTCGCGGCGATCGCGGACGCCGGCCTCCACGTCGCCTCGCTGCAGGACTACCTCCCCCGGCCCGCCTGACCCCGTTCCTGGCCCACGTCCCCCGCCCGTCGCCGAGCCGGGCGAGGTCCGAGTGGCTCATCGGCGAACCCCACCTACGGATTCAGCGTGAGACGGGACCGGGCCCCGGACCGTCCAGCGCAGCGAGGACCAGCGTCGCGGCCGCCACCCGGTCGACGCCAAGCTCGACGGCACGCGCGTCGAGGTACAGGTCGGCCTCCTCGGGGGTGAGGCCGTCACCGATGAGGACGCCCAGCGCCTGGTTGACGACGGAGATGGCGCCCAGCGTCGAAGAGCCGGTGGCGCTGCCCGCCAGACCGAGGTGCTCGTCGAGCCGGAACTCCTCGGGCTGCTGTCCGGTAAGCCACGCAAGATCGGCGGAGAGGTCGACGAAGGCACCTGGCACGGCAGCGAACAGGACCAGGGCGATCCGCGCTCCCCCCTCGACGTCGGCCGCCGGTGCCAGCGGCAGGAGAACCGACGTCCGCACGTCCGTGGCGCCCAGGCCGGCCTCGAGGACGGTGACGACGACCTGATTCCCGTGAGTCGCCATGGCCACGGAGAGTCCGACGTAGGAGCCGACGGCCGAGCCGGCGTCAGACGCCAGCCGGCCGAGGGTGTCGGCGATGTCGGCACGAGGAGTACCGAGCGCGTCGGCCAGGAGGGCGAGCTCGGCAGCAAGAGCCGCGCTGATCTCCACGAGGAGTGTGCTCCGCTGGGCGCTCCCGGGCGCGGGCTCAACTGCTACGGGCCGGGCACCGCGGATCGCTGTGCGAGGTAGGGAGCGTGGGCCACGGGTCAGGGCCCGAGCCACCGGCTTCCCCTGCGCACCCTACTGGTGGCCTAGCCGGCATGTCATTGCTGGAACGTCGGTGCGGAGGCGGGGGGGCGCGGGGCCGACGCTCAGGACTCGGTATGCCGCGCACGCGCGCGGCGGACAGCCTCATCGACGATCTGCTGGGATACCTCGACCAGCTTGGTGTGCTCGGCCTGACTGATCGCCCGCAGCCGGGCGAAGGCCTCGTCGGACGTCCCGCCGGTGCGCCCTCGGAGGATGCCGATGGCCTGGTCGATGACCGGCCGGCTGGACAGCGCCGCCTGCAGCTGCACCGTCAGGGCGAGGGCCTGGGTGAGGATCTGTGCGTTGCGGACCGCGACAGCAGCGGGGGCGGCGAAGAGCTCTCCGAGCTCCGCAGCGTGGTCGTCGAAGACGTCCTTCCCGCGGGCGTAGACGTTGATCGCGCCGACCACCTTGCCCGGCAGCATCAGGGGCAGGGACAGGGCGCTGTGGATGCCGAGGCGCCCCACCCGCGGGCCGAAGCGGGGCCACATCTTCTCCCCGCCCAGCGAACCGGACCGGACGGTCCGACCCTCGAGCGCCGCCGTGATGCAAGGGCCCTCGTTGAGCGTGACGTACTGGATCTCATCGATCACCGAGACGAAGGGATCGCTCGCCGCCAGGGCCTGGATCCGGTTGTCGGTGCGGTCGACGGTGAGCAGCGTGACCCCGGCGCCGTCCGCTCCCGGGATCGCCCTGGCCGCGAAGGTCGCCACCTGGACCATCAGCTCCTGGAGCCCGAGGCTTCCGGTCACCAGGCCCGCGAGCTCGCCGAGACTCTCCTGCAGGTCGGCGTCGTCGGCGGTGGCCTGCTCCGGCGTCAGGGAGGGCCCGCGGTCGTGACCTCCGTCGAGGTCACCCGTGTCAGCCATCGTGATCCCTGCTCGTGGACGCACCCCAGCCGGACGTGGCCGTCCGGCACTCCAGCGTCGACCCGCAGCGCTGCCGATGCAAGGTCGTGCTGGGCTGATTCTAGCCTTGCCGGAACGGGGGCCGACGCACGCTCCGCGCGGTTCCTGGACAGCCGGTTGACATCGGTCCCAGCGAGGAGTGGACTCGTGGGTGCAGAGAACCTGCCGGACTGGAAACGGGATCATCGCCACGTGGCCACGATCTCGCGAGCATCGAGCTCACCGCCTCCAGCGGACCGTCCCGAACCTGTGTCCCGTCCCGTCCCGTCCGCAGAAGCCGACCGGGACGAGCGCCGAGGCGAACGTGCTGCACCGCGACTCCCGCACGACCCGACGACCGGTCACCTCATCGGCAGGTGCGCCACGAGATCGTGGCTGCGCCCGACGGGCCGCTCACGGTCTCCTGCCGCACTCCCGGGCCACGCCGTGTCGACGCGACTGACGACGGCCTCTGCCGCGCCTCCCCCTCGCAGCACCGGGCGGTCGCCGCTACCCCTACCCCCCAACCCATCCCCGAAAGGAAGTTCGTGATGACACACATGGTGGGCGTCGACTCCGAGGTCGGCCAGCTACGCCAGGCGATCGTCCACCGGCCAGGGCTCGAGCTGAGCCGCCTGACCCCGAGCAACTGCGACGAGCTGCTCTTCGACGACGTCCTGTGGGCGGAGAAGGCTCGCGAGGAGCACGACGTCTTCACCTCGGTGCTGCGCGACCACGGCGTGACGGTGCACCTGTTCGCGGACCTGTTCGCGCAGACGCTGGCGCTGCCGGAGGCGAAGGCGTACGTGCTCGACCGGGTGTGCACCGAGCACGCGGTCGGTCCGACGTTGGCGCCGTCGCTGCGCGCCCTCGCCGAGGACGCCGACCCCGAGACGCTCGCCGAGCTCCTCATCGGCGGCGTCACCAAGTCCGACCTGTCGCCGCTGCACGTCGGAAGCCTCCGGTGGCAGAGCATGACGCTGGACGACTTCGCCCTGACGCCGCTCCCCAACACGCTGTTCCAGCGCGACAACTCCGCCTGGGTGTTCTCCGGCGTCACGATCAACCCGATGGCCAAGCCGGCCCGTCAGCGTGAGTCGCTGCACTCGCGCGCGGTGTACAAGTTCCACCCGATGTTCGCCGAGGCGGCGTTCCCGATCTTCTACGGCGACGACGACACCGATCTGCAGCCAGCCACGCTCGAGGGCGGCGACATCGAGGTCCTCGGTCGCGGCGTCGTGATGATCGGCATGGGCGAGCGGTCGACGCCGATGGGCGTGGAGATGCTGGCACGCGAGCTGTTCCGCCACGAGGCGGCCACCACGGTCATCGCCGTCCTGCTGCCGAAGTCGCACGCGTTCATGCACCTCGACACCCTGCTCACGATGATCGATGTCAGCACGTTCGTGCGTTACCCCTACCTCGACCCGGCCAGCCTGCAGACCTGGGTGATCACGCCGGCAGATCCCGAGGAGGCCGTCGAGCACGACGTCGCAGGGCTGCACATCGAGCACCGCGACGACCTGTTCGCGACGATCACCGAGGCCCTCGGCCTCGACAGGATCACCGTGCTCGCCGCTGACGAGGACCGTCGGGCCGCCGAGCGCGAGCAGTGGGACGACGCGACGAACTTCCTCGCCGTCGCACCGGGCGTGATCGTCGGCTACGACCGCAACGTCGTCACCAACCGGATGCTCACCGAGAACGGCATCACGGTGCTCTCCATCCCGGGCAGCGAGCTCGGGCGTGGCCGGGGCGGCTCGCACTGCATGAGCTGTCCCATCCAGCGCGACGGGATCTGATCCATCGGTCCGGCCGTGGCCCCCGCCCCTCGGCGGCCGCGGCTGGACCGGTCCCACACGTCGTCCGGAGGGGAACTATGGAACTGCGCATCTTCACCGAGCCCCAGCAGGGCGCCTCCTACGGCGATCTCCTCGCCGTCGCCCGGCAGGCCGAGGCCTGCGGGTACGGCGCGTTCTTCCGGTCCGACCACTACCTGGTGATGGGTGAAGGTGACGGCCTCCCCGGACCCACCGACGCGTGGATCACGCTTGCCGGAATCGCGCGAGAGACAACGACTATCCGGCTCGGCACACTGGTGACTGCGGCTACCTTCCGGCTGCCCGGCCCGCTGGCGATCACCGTCGCTCAGGTCGACGCGATGAGCGGAGGACGGGTCGAGCTCGGGCTTGGCACGGGATGGTACGAGGCCGAGCACGCCGCCTACGGCATCCCCTTCCCGCCCCTGGGTGAGCGGTTCGCCCGGCTCGAGGAGCAGCTCGAGATCCTGACCGGCCTCTGGTCGACACCGACCGGGGCGACGTTCGACCACGTCGGCGAGCACTACACCCTCACGGCAGCCCCCGGCCTGCCCAAGCCCGCCCAGAACCCCTTCCCTGTCATCGTCGGCGGCACCGGCGCTTCCCGGACACCAGCACTCGCTGCGCGGTTCGCCGCGGAGTACAACGTCGCGTTCAGCTCCCTCGAGTCCACCACGGCGGCGTTCGGGCGTGGACGCGCCGCCTGCACCGTCGCAGGGCGGGCGCCGGCCTCGCTCGTGCTCTCGGCCGCGCAGGTGCTCTGCTGTGGACGGGACGAGGCCGAGATCGCCCGCCGCGCAACGGCTATCGGCCGCGACGTCGCCGAGCTGCGCACCAACGGGATGGCCGGCACGCCTCGGGAGCTCATCGAGAAGGCCGCGCGCTTCACCGAGGCAGGCGCGGCCCGCATGTACCTGCAGGTGCTCGACCTGTCCGACCTCGAGCACCTCGAGCTCGTCGCCGCCGAGGTCATGCCGCACCTCACCTGACCGCGACCCCGCGGCGCCAGTCGGTCACGCACTCCACCCGTGCCATCCAGGCCGGGGTCGGGGGCAGCTCGGTCCGCGAGCGGCCGAGCAGGGCAGCGACCACGGTGGTGGACGGCGGCGGTACCTCCGGCCACGGGGTCAGTCCGTCGGTGAGGACGACGATCACGTCGCACCGCGGTCGCAGGGCGATCGCCGCGTCGATGCCGACCCGCATGTCGGTGCCTCCACCGCCGCTGAGACCGATGTCACGGGCCCGCATCACGCGCGACACGGTGTGCGCGGCGGCGTCGACCGACAGGACGGTGAGGCTGGTCCCGCTGGCCCCGAGGCCACGAAGCACGCCGTCGACCTCTCCGAGGGCCTGGGCGAGCAGTCCGTCATCGACGCTCGCGGAGGTGTCGACGACGACGGCGACCGCCGGGAGGGGGCGCCGGAGCCCGGGCAGCATGACGTCGGGGACGCTGGCCTGACGCCGGGACCTGCGCGAGTAGGTGTAGTCGGTGTTGCCGTTGGTCCAGCCGACGGCGCGGCGCACCGACGACGCGAGGACCTGCTGCCAGGCCACGACCGGGTCGAGGATCTCGCGCACCCAGCGGGCCCACTCCCCCGGAATCGTGCCGGGCCTCGTCTGCTCGTACGACCGGAACTCGATCGCCACCCGACGCCGGACGTTGTCGGCGCCGTACTGGTCGAGCCCCACGTCCTCGGGCGAGTCGGCGAGGTCGTGGCCGCGCGGCACGCCGTCACAGCCCGATCCCGCGGTCGCGTCCGGACCCTGTTCCCCCTCGCCGCTGCCCCGGCTCGGCGCCGGGTCGAGGCTCAGCCGGGAGAGCCTGGCGTAGTGCTCCTCTGCACTGCGTCCGGGATCGAGGTGGAGTCCGTGCGGGGTGGGCAGCTCGTGGCTGATACCGGCGGCGCTGAGCAGCTCGCCGATCGTGACCTCGGTGGCGAGCCGCCAGGACTCGATGTCGAGGGCGCCGTGGGCGAGGTCCCAGGCGCGACCGGAGTGGTCGGACAGAAGATGCCAGAGCAGCTGCGCCAGTCGCACGGCGACGACCGGGATCTCAGTGGCCGCAAGCCATTCGGGGTTGACGTAGAGACGCCACCGGGTGTCGACCGACATGCTGGCGACGGCGTCGCACGGCACGGTGGTGAGGGAGTACGCCGCGGCGGAGAGGTAGGGCTGGTCGCCGGGGCCGGCAGTGAGCCACATCTTGGCCGCCGCGACCCGGTTCGGATCGAGTCCGTCCGGGACGCCGACGCTCATGTCGCGCTCACCGCGGGTGCGGCCGGGGCAGGAGCCCGGCCAGGGCCAGGGGTGCGGCGAAGACGCTGATCGACGGTGGGATGGTCGCGCCGTCGGGACGGCTGTCGCCACGCAGCAGCGACCGGACGACGGGCACCGAGGCGTCGACGCCCGCGACGGTCGCGGCGTTGATGCAGGCCTCCAGCGCAGCGGTCCACCGCTCGGCGGTGCGCTCGCGGACGAGGGCGGCGAGCACGCCCTGCAACGTGGCGTGGATGCGGTCGGGGCGCATGCCGGCGAACCACGGCCACTGGGGGTCTGCGAGGACGTCCTCCGCGGGCGGGAGGTCGAGGGCGGAGAGCCAGCTGAGGAACTCATGGCCTGAAGGCGCCCCGATCGCGCCGTGGACGAGCAGGCGCAGGACGTCGGCAGGAGCCTCGGTGTGACGGGCCATCGCGAGCAGCTGCGCGGCGTAGTCCCAGGTGCGCGGGGTCGGGAAGGCGCGGCCCCGCGACGCGGCGTCGGAGGGGATCGAGGACAACCCCGTGCCTCGGGTGGCGAGGTAGCCGGCGATCTGCGCCCGGGCCTCCGCGTTGAGCGCCGCGACATCGCGCGGCACGACGGGCACGGTCATCCGCGGCCAGTCGCCGGTGACGGTGGACTCGGCGTAGACGTCCAGGGGCATCGCCCACTCGAGGTGGACGAAGCGGTTGGCCGTGGGGGCCGCCAGCTCCCATCCGGACGCCGCGACGTCGGCAGGATTCGCCGCCGCGGCGAAGGAGACCCGGTCCGGGAGCTGCAGCGAGCCGACCTGGCCGTGGGTCAGCGGGCGCAGGGCGGCGGCCTGGACGGCGGGGGACGCGGTGGTCCACTCGTCGAAGAAGATCACCGTGGGACCGGGGTGGGCGACGGCCGCCTCGGCCCACCGCGGCGGCGCGAGCGTGACGCTGCCACCGGCCGAGACCACCGGCAGCCCGGCGAAGTCGCTCGGCTCGTAGTGGCTGCAGATGAGGGTCTCGACGTGCCAGCCGCCGAGGGCCGCCGACTCCACCACTGCCGTCTTGCCCTCCCCCGGGGACCCCCACAGCAGGAAGGGGATCCGCAGCGAGAGGCAGATCCCCATGGCCTGGAGGGTGTTCTCGTACTCGGTGCGGTTGCGCATCATGCTCCACTCGGGATCGCGGCCGGTCGGGGATCTCTCACGTCGGTCTCGCCCTGGGGCCATGGATCCCACGACTGTGAGCGCCAGTCGCGATCGTTCTCGGCCCAGACGTGGGCGGCCTGCTGGGCCGAGCCGCACGCCGCGACCAGGAGGGCGGCCTCGGTGGGGCCTGCCGGCCCCTGGCCGACGACGAGGCCGAGGAACACCTCGACGGCCGCGACGGGAGGGACGGCCGCGAGGTGCGGCCCGAGCTCCACGAGCCGGACGAGGTCGGCGACGGTCGGCGACCACCCTCGCTGAGACCAGGTCGCGAGGGTCTGGGCGCACAGCACCTCGGTGAGCCCCGTGCCGGCCGCGAGGGCGACGACGTCGTCGACGATGTAGCCCGAGCGCAGGAGGTCGACGACGATGCGGCGCGGCACCCCGACCTCGAGCCAGCCGCCCCGCTCGGCCGGACGGCGGCGGTCCTCCCTGCTCGCCGTCCAGGCCAGCCAGGTGACCAGCGGCTCCTCGACGATTCCCTCCGGGGTGAACCTGGTGCCCTCAAGGGCGTGCGGCTCGTGGCCGTTCGACGCGGTGATCGGGCGATGACTGGTCGGGCGCGACAGCGCCACGGGGGTCTCGGGCGGGTCGTCGAAGGGACTGCCGCCACCGATCTCGAGGAGAAGACGACGCCGCTCGGCGCGCGTGACCGTGTCGGCGATCCACTCGATGTCCGGACGGTTGAGCACAGCGCCGAGGTAGAAGCCCGACGGCAGCGGGTGCGCGACACCGATCTCGGCGTGGAGGAAGATCACCCACAGCGGATGGACCCCGGCGTCCCAGAGGTCGCGGACGCCCCAGCGCTCGGTGACGAGGCCGGCCGCCTCGGCGCCGGCCGGCGGCACGAGCATCGTCGCGGTATCGAGCGCAGCCGGGTGCTCCACTGCTCCGTGGGCGTGCAGGCAGGCGGCGACCATCGCCCGGACGACGCGCGGCTCGGCGTCGAACTCGACGGCGAGGTGCTCGGTGCCGCCGAGATGCTCGACCGCGAGCGCCGTGCTCGCGAACGGCGTGCGCGGGCAGCAGGACAGGGCGGAGCGCGCCGACCAGCCATGGCCCCGGCGCACGATCGACGGCGGACGCACGCGCAGGTGCCGACCCAGGGCCGCGCGGACGGCGGGTACGACGTTGCTCTCGAGCGCGAGGCAGGACAGGTGGCCGCCGAACGCCGCGGCGATCCGCTCGGCAGCGAGGTCGTGCGGGGTCCTGACGGCCCAGTCGGCGGTGACGACGACGTCGTGGCGGTGCCAGCGACGCGCACCGCTCGGGACGGCACCGCTCGGGACGGCACCGCTCGGGACCGCACCGCCGGGGACGGCGGCGCCGGGGGACGTCGTGCAGGGGACCGACACGACGAGGGGCTCACCGCCCGGCGTGGGGGTGGCGACGTCGTGCCTCGGGACGAGCGACTGCCACCCGGCCATGTCGTGTCCCTCCGTCGTCGCGACGGCGATGATGTCAGGCCCCTCGGACACTCCCCGTCCGACGCTCCCCGTCCGACGCTCCCCGTCCGACGCTCCCCTCCGACAACCCCTCCGACAGCCCCTCCCGGCTCCACCTGCGGGGACAGGTCGCGCCCGGGCCCGGCGCACTCCGCCGAGGCGGACGACCGCACCCCTTGTGGGCGACTTTACAAACCCCTATGGTTTGTCAACTTCGAGGCGCAGGGAGGCAGGCCGATGACAGGCAGGACCGAGGACACCGGGACCGTCCCCGCCGGGTCGACCGAGCGCTGGAAGGACCGCAAGCGCCACCTGTGGCTGATCGCCCTCCTCATGCCCTCGCTCGCGTTCGTCGCACTGGGCCTGCACGCCCTGACCGGCTGGGGCGTGTGGCTCTGGATCGGCCCGATCGTGATCCTCGGGATCATCCCGGTCATCGACCTCGCGGCCGGGCTCGACCGCGACAACCCGCCCGACGACCTGATCAGCGCCCTCGAGGCCGACCGGTACTACCGCTGGATCACCTACCTGTTCCTGCCGGTCCAGTACGCCGGGTTCGCCGCCGCGTTCGCCGCCATCGCCCACGGCGACCTCTCCGTCGTGGACAAGGTCGGGCTCTCGCTCACCATCGGCTTCATCGGTGGCCTCGGCATCAACACCGCCCACGAGCTCGGCCACAAAAAGGAGAGCCACGAGAGGTGGCTGTCGAAGGTCGCGCTGGCCCCGAGCTTCTACGGACACTTCTACATCGAGCACAACCGCGGGCACCATGTGCGTGTCGCCACCCCGGAGGACCCCGCGAGCAGCCGGGTCGGCGAGAGCTTCTACCGGTTCTGGCCGCGCACCGTGCTCGGCTCCCTGCGGAGCGCGTGGCGCCTGGAGAAGCGCCGGTACGCCCGCCGCGGCCGGCACCCGTTCCGCCCCGGCAACGACGTCCTCAACGCCTGGGCGATGTCGGCGATCCTGTGGGCTGCGATGGCGATCTGGCTGGGAGCAGGCGTCCTCCCGTATCTGGTGATCCAGGCGGTCATCGGCCTGACCCTGCTCGAGGCCGTCAACTACCTCGAGCACTACGGCATGCTGCGCCAGCGGGTCGGCCTCGCCGACCGCGAGCGCTACGAGCGAGTGGCCCCCGGCCACAGCTGGAACTCCAACAACATCGCCACCAACGTCCTGCTCTACCACCTGCAGCGCCACAGCGACCACCACGCGAACCCCACCCGCCGCTATCAGGCGCTGCGCGACTACGAGGAGTCGCCCGTGCTGCCGACGGGCTACGCCGGGATGATCCTGCTGGCACTCGTGCCTGCGGCGTGGCGCCGCGTGATGGACCCGCGCGTGCTCGCCCACTTCGACGGCGACATGAGCCGGGCCAACATCACCCCGAGACGGCGGGCGAAAGTGCTTGCGGCGTACGGCGTTCCGCAGTCGATCGCGGCAGCGGAACTGACGGTGACACTCACGTCGACACTGACATCCACCCTGACAGCCCCCCCGGTGACACCGACCGGCCGAGCGGCGGCCGAGGCCAGCCCGATGCCCGCGACCACGCCCCGTCGAGCGCACTGCCCCGGCTGCGGCTACACCTACGACGAGACCAGAGGCGACGCCCGCGAGGGCTTCCCGCCGGGCACACCGTGGTCCGCAGTCCCCGACACGTGGTGCTGCCCCGACTGCGGCGTGCGGGACAAGGCCGACTTCGTCCTCGGCGACCGCGCGCGCACATGACCGTGACGTCGGCCGAGCCGCTGCCCCGGACGCCGGCCGGACCGACCCTCTCCCTGCGGCAGCGGATCATCGCCGCGGCGGTGGAGACGACGACCCGGTCTGGCTGGTCGTCGGTCACGATGGCACGTCTCGCGGGGGTCGTCGGGGTGAGCCGGCAGACCGTCTACAACGAGATCGGCTCCAAGCCGGCGCTCGCCGAGGCCGTGGTCCTCGACGAGCTCGCCCGCTTCCTCGGCGTGGTGGAGTCGGCGTTCGACGTCCACACCGGCGACCTGACCGGCTCCGTCCGCGCCGCCGTGCGCGGAGTGCTCGGCCTCGCCGCGGACAGCGCGCTCCTGCGCACGATCGTCTCGGGAGCCAGCGGCGAGGACGCCGGGCTCCTCCCCCCGCTGACCACCCGGTCGCTGCCGTTGCTCGACACGGCGAAGAGCGTCCTGGGACAACGCCTCGCGCCGTTCGCCACGCACCTCGACGAACGTCGTCTCGCGGCAACCGCCGACGTCGTCGTCCGCGTCGTGCTCAGCCACGTCATGCAGCCCTCGGCGCCCGCCGAGACCACCGCCGATGAGGTCGCTTGGCTGACCCAACGCCTGCTCTCGGCCGAGTCCTGGGCGGGAGACGGAGAGCGGGAGCAGGATCAGCAGGAGCGGGCCGACCCACGCTAGGGACGAACGACTCCGCGCCGACCGACCGCACAACCCACGAAGGACCGCAGCCATGACGACGACGTCCTCGCACAGCGCCGCGACCCCCCGACCGCACACGACTCACGACGTGCTCAACCAGGCACCACCGAGGGTCGACGTCGACGAGTTCGCGCAGAACACGGTGCTCGTCGAGGCGGTCGAGCGTCACGACGCGGCCTGGGCACAGGACGAGCTCGGCCGCATCGGCACCCTGGTCGGGAGCTCGTCCTTCCAGATCGACGCCGCCCTTGCCAGCACCTCGACCCCGGTGCTCCGCGCCACCGACCGGTGGGGCAACCGAACCGACGAGGTCGACTACCACCCCGCCTATCACCGCATCATCGGCGCCGCCGTGGCCCACGGGGCGCACACGTCGGCCTGGGCCGACCCGCGACCGGGAGCGAACGTCGCCCGGGCCGCGGCATTCATGCTGTTCAGCCAGGTCGAGCCCGGGCACGCCTGCCCCGTGTCCATGACCCACGCGGCCGTGCCCACGCTGATGCTGCAACCCGACGTGGCCGAGGCGTGGCTGCCCCGCCTGCTCTCCCGCTCCTACGATCCCGATCTCGGGGACGGGGCCAAGCCCTCGGCGATCGTGGGCATGGCCATGACCGAGAAGCAGGGCGGCTCCGACGTCCGCGCGAACACGACGGTCGCCGTGCCGGTCGGCGCGGGTGGCCCGGGCACGGCGTACCACCTCACCGGCCACAAGTGGTTCTGCTCAGCACCGATGTCGGATGCGTTCCTCGTCCTGGCGCAGGCCACCGGACCGGGGGGCGAGGGGCTCTCGTGCTTCCTGCTCCCCCGCGTCCTGCCCGACGGGTCGCGCAACGTCTTCTCGATCCAGCGGCTCAAGGACAAGCTGGGCAACCGCTCCAACGCCTCGTCGGAGATCGAGCTCGACGGCACGGTGGCTCTCATGGTCGGGGAGCCCGGGCGCGGGGTCAGGACGATCATCGAGATGGTCAACCGCACCCGGCTCGACTGCATCCTGGGCTCGGCCGCGGGCATGCGCCAGGCCGTCGCGGAGGCTCTCTGGCACGCCCGTCATCGCTCCGCCTTCGGGCGCCTGCTCCTCGACCAGCCGGCGATGACCTCGGTCCTGGCCGACCTCGCCCTGGAGTCCGAAGCAGCGACCGTGACGGCCCTCCGCCTCGCCCGGGCGCACGACGCCGACGCCTCCACCGCCGAGGTGCAGCTCCGGCGCCTCGCGACCGCCGTCGCGAAGTACTGGATCTGCAAGCGCGGTCCGAACCACGCGTACGAAGCGATGGAGTGCCTGGGCGGCAACGGGTACACCGAGGACTTCCCGCTCGCCCGCCGCTACCGGGAGCAGCCCGTCATGGCCGTGTGGGAGGGGTCGGGCAATGTCATCGCGCTCGATGTGCTCCGCGCGCTGCGCCGGGAGCCTGAGTCGGTCGAGGCGTTCGACGCCGAGCTGTCCCTCGCGCGTGGCCAGCACGCCGTCCTCGACCGCCACCTCGACCATGTGCGTTCGCAGGTGCGCGAGCTCGCGACGTCCGACGGCGCCGGGGCGGAAGCCTTGGCGCGCTCGGTCGTGGAGGCGATGGCGCTGGGGCTCCAGGCGTCGTTGCTCACCCGGTTCTCCCCCGACGCTGTCAGCGAGGCGTTCGTCGCGGCGCGGCTCGGGGCCGAGCGAGGGCACGAGTACGGCACGCTCCCGGCCGGCTCGCGGGTGCGGGAGATCCTCGATCGCCACTGACGGCGCGGGCCTCAGGGCAGCTGGTGCGCGACGAGCGGTGCCACCGCGGTCGCACCCGCATCACGCAGCAGGGCAGCGGCGATCGTAGCCGTCCAGCCCGTGCGCCAGGTGTCGTCGACGAGCAGCATCGCGGCACGAGGCACCTCGGCTCCTTGCCGCAGCTGCAGCCTCGCTGCCACGGCTCGAGCGCGAGAGGCAGGAGACAGACCACGGCCGGGGGCGGGGGCGACCTGCTCGAGGACGTCGAGCACCGGTAGCCCGAGGGTGCTCGCAACCCGATGGGCCAGCGAGCCGACCAGGACGGGGTGGCCCGCAGAGGGCATCACCACCACGGCCGACGGCCCGGCGACCCAGCTGGCGCGCCACCGCGCGAGCAGCGCGTCGAGGCCGTCGAGCAGCCAGTCAGGAGCGGGCTGGTCGCCCTGCGACGTCGTGACCGCGGCCATCCCCTCCCAGCCGGGATCATCGGCGAAGGCCAGCGTGCGGCCGGTCGAGGCCGACAGCTCCATCGCGATTCGCCCTCGCCAGGCCCGGCCGGCCGCAGCGCCGACACCGGCCGTCCACATCTTGCGCGGCTCGAGCTCGGTGTCGCGAGCGCGCAGCCAGTCGCGCGCGGAGAGCAGCGCTTCCGTCGTCGGCGTGGTCGCCAGCCCGGCCGGGAGGCTGCCGGTGCAGACCGAGCAGCGCCCGCAGCGCTCCCCCGGCGTCGTCGGGTCGTCGAGGGCACGGCGCAACAGCACCTCGAGGCAGTCCTGACCGGCAGCGTAGGCACGCATGAGATCAGCCTCACCGCGTCGCGCCGCAACAACGGCGGCGTAGCGCGGGTGGTCATAGGACCACGGACTACCTGTGGCCACCCAACCCTCGACGGTGCGCTCCACGGCCCCTTCGACAGCCAGCACCTTGACCAGCAGCTCGACGCGGCTGCGTCGGACTCCGGTCGCGGACTCGAGCTCAGGGATGCTGCAGGCTGCGCCACCGGCCATGGCGGACAGGACCGCGACAGCCTCGGTCGGGTCCGGGACGCTGGCGGTCGCGAACCACTCCCAGAGCCGGGAGTCGACCTCGGCGGGGAGCAGGACGACGGTGGCGGTCTCGAGGGCGCGACCGGCCCGCCCGACCTGCTGGTAGTAGTCGACCGGCGAGCCGGGCGATCCCACGTGCAGGCAGAACGCGAGATCCGGCTTGTCGTAGCCCATCCCGAGCGCGGACGTCGCGACGACGGCCTTCACCTCGTTGGCGCGCAGCGCCGACTCGACGCGGGCGCGCTCGAGTGTCTCGGTCTTGCCGGTGTAGGACGCGACGGCGTGACCACGGTGGGCGAGGTAGCCGGTGAGGCGCTCGGCGTCGGCGACGGTGAGGCAGTAGACGATTCCTGAGCCGGGAAGGGTGCGGAGGGCGTCGTCGACCCAGGCGTAGCGGGCCGGCGGCGACAGGCCCGGGGCGACGCCGAGGTGCAAGGAGTCCCGCGAGAGCCGGCCCCGCTGGAGGAACGTGCCCTCCCCCAGCTGGGTGGCGATGTCGGCGGTGACCCGCGCGTTTGCGGTGGCCGTCGTCGCCAGGACGGGGAGACCGGGATTGGCGAGGAGCAGCGCCGCGATGCGCTGGTAGTCCGGCCGGAAGTCGTGTCCCCACGAGGAGATGCAGTGGGCCTCGTCGATGACGAGAAGGCCGAGCCGGGGCAGCAGCGTGGTGAGGACACCCGCGGCGAACCTCGGGTTGGCCAGGCGCTCCGGGCTCACGAGCAGGACGTCGAGCCGTCCGGCGAGGAGGTCGGTCTCGACGCGGTTCCAGTCCTCGATGTTGGAGGAGTTCAGCGTCGCGGCAGCGAGCCCCGCGCGACCGGCGGCCGCGACCTGGTCGCCCATGAGCGCCAGGAGCGGGGAGACGACCAGGACGGGGCCGCCGCCGGAGTCGCGCACGGCGCGGGCGGCGATCCAGTAGACGGCGGACTTCCCCCATCCGGT
Source organism: Candidatus Nanopelagicales bacterium (assembly GCA_038206635.1). Taxonomy (GTDB): domain Bacteria; phylum Actinomycetota; class Actinomycetes; order S36-B12; family CAIYMF01; genus Longivirga. The sequence goes on from JBBRAQ010000004.1 coordinate 99,675, forward strand.
GGCCTGGACCACGAGCGCCCGTCGACGGTCCACCACGAGGGCCGCGACGGCCTCGAGCTGGTCGGGACGCACCGTCGCGCCGGGACCGGCCAGCGCCGCGATGACACGACGCGACGCCGAGGCCAGCTGCTCGGGAGTCACGGCGGAGGTCGGCTCGGTGTTCGCGGCAGAGGAGGTCACGAACCCATCGTGCCTCGACCCCCCGACACCGCGGACCGCCACCACCCACGACGGTTGCCACTGCCCCGTACTCACCGCTGGCGCTGACGTCCTGCCTCCTACGCTGGGGGCATGACCGCACCGCCGGCACCGACCAGCGTCCGGGCGGACGCCTGGGTCTGGGCCGTCCGGCTCTACCCCACGCGAGCCGCGTCGAGCGCCGCATGCAAGGCGGGGCACGTCAAGGTGAACGGCGCCGGCGCCAAGCCGGCCCAACCCGTGCGCCTCGGGGACACCGTGCGAGCCCGTACGCCCGGCGGCGACCGCATCGTGGTGGTGACGGGCCTCATCAGCAAGCGCACGAGCGCGACCCTCGCCGTCCAGAGGTACGACGACCTCACCCCGCCTCCTCCCCCGAAGGAGGAGGGTCCCGCTCCGATCCTCCGGGAGCGCGGCTCGGGACGGCCGACCAAGCACGACCGCCGTCAGCTCGAACGCCTCCGCGGCCGCGAGTGACACCCAGACGTGGCGTCGCCGCCGCCCGTGCCCGGCGCTGACCCTGCCTCTCGGGACTAGAGGTCGTTGCCGGCGTAGGACTGGTTGAAGCTCTTGTTGGCCAGGGGGAAGTCCGGGACGATCGTGTCCGCGAGTGCGACCGGCAGCGCCGGCCAGTTGAAGAACGACGGGTCGACGACCTTCAGCCGCGAGAGCCGGCCCTCGCTGTCGAGCTCGACCCGGTGGGCGATCGCGCCTCGCCATCCCTCGACGAGGCCGAGGCCGCTGACGGCCCCGCCACCGACACCGCCGCCACGGCCCGCGTGCACGCCGCGCTCCGCCTCCCGGCCCGTCCCCAGGCGCCCGTCGAGGCGCTCGACGAGGTCCGCGACGACTGCCGCGGAGACCGCGAGCTCCCGCGCCCGGACGAGATACCGGCTCAGGACGTCGCCGCCCTGCTCGACCACCACCTCGAAGTGCGCGCCGAGGTCGACGAACGGGTGGTCTCGGCGCGCGTCGACGTCGAGGCCCGACGCGCGGGCGACGTAGCCGAGGGTGCCGATGTTGCGCGCCGCGTCGCCACCCAGCACCGCGGTCCCGGTGAACCGGTCGAGCACCGTGGAGTTGGCGAGGGTGATCGCTGTGAGCTGCGCACTCTCCACGGCGACCGAGGCGAGGACACCGAGGTCCGGCAGGGCCAGCAGTCCCGCCCCGCCGATGGTGAGGCCGCCGCGGAGCAGGCGGTGCCCCGTCGTCGCCTTGTTCAGCCGTAGCAGGGACTCGCGCAGCCGTTGGGCATGGGTGTTCACGATCCCGTAGCCGACATCGTTGACGAGCGCGCCGAGATCGGTGACGTGGTTGTGAATGCGCTCCAGCTCGAGCAGGAGCGCCCGCACGAGTCGGTCCTCCTCGGCGACGTCGATGCCGGCCGCGTCCTCGACCGCGAGGCAGAACGCGAGCGTGTGACCGACAGCGGTGTCCCCGCTGATGCGTTCGGTGAGCTCGATCGCCTCGGCCGGACGGCGTCCCTCCGCGAGCTTCTCGATGCCCCGGTACACGAACCAGAGGCGGGCCTTCATCCGCAGGATCGTCTCGCCGACGACGGAGAACCGGAAGTGACCGGGCTCGATCAGGCCCGCGTGGACCGGGCCGACCGGGATCTCATACACCCCGTCGCCCTCGACCTGGAGGAACGGGAAGGAGCCGACGTCGGCGTCGAACACGGGGTCGGGGTCCGCATCCCGACGCATCGGGTACCAGCCCCGCGGCCAGTGGCCGTGGCGGATGAGTCGGTATGGCAGCGGATGGCCCACCGGCACGACGCCGTAGAGGTCGCGGATCTCGCGCTCGAAGCGGCCGAGCGGGTAGTCCTCGGCCGCGAGGCTCGGGATCTCCGGCTGGTCGTGCGGCGTCCGGAGGACGACGTCGCAGCGGTGGTCGTCGACCGCGCGTACCAGGACGTAGACGACACGGAACGTGTCACGGTCCTCGTGGCCGACGACCATCGCGGTGCGGAAGCCGTCGGACAGACGGGCCCGCACCAGCGCACCGACGTTGTCGCCGTTCGCCTCCACGACCTCGGTCCGCGGGCGCGACATCATCGGGTCGCACCGAGGAGCTGCGCTGCCTGGTGCAGCAGGGTGGCGAGTGGGCCGGCGGCGAAGGCGATGACTCCCGTTGCGCCCAAGGCGATCACGAGCGGCAGCTGCGGACCGTGGGCCGATCGGCCGACGTCGTCGTCCGCCTCGACCGGAGCCGAGCTCGCAGTCGGGTCCGATCGTTCGACGCCGCGGCTCGACGGCCCGAACAGCATCATCGAGGTGTGCCTCGCCAGACCCGCGAAGAGCACGAGCAGCAGCAGCACGGCGACGACCATCACGGCGCCGAGCCCACCCTGGAAGCCCGCCACGACGATAGCCACCTCGGAGAAGAACAGGCTGAACGGCGGAAACCCGAGCAGCGCGGCCATGCCGACGGCGAACGGCACGGCGATGCCGGGTCGCCGGGCGAACAGCCCTCGGATCCCGGCGATCGTGGTCGTGCCCTCGACCGCGAGCATCCGGCCCGACACGACGAACGTGCTCGACTTCGCCAGCCCGTGGCCGAGGACGTGGAGCAGTGCCGCGGCCAGTGCGAACGGCCCACCGATCGCGGCGGCGAGAGCGAGCAGACCCATGTGCTCGATGCTCGAGTAGGCCAGCATGCGCTTGAGGTCGCGCTGCCTCAGGATCAGGGCGGCCGAGACTGTCAGCGACAGCAGTCCCGCCGTGACGAGCAGGCCGCGCATCAGCTCCGGTCCGATGACGGGGTCGACGACGGCCTGGACACGCAGGATCGCGTAGAACGCCACGGAGAGAAGGACTCCGGACATCAGGCCCGACACGGGTGCTGGCGCCTGGCTGTGCGCGTCGGGCAGCCAGCTGTGCATCGGTGCCAGCCCGGCCTTGGTGGCGAAGCCGAGCACCGCCAGGGCTGCGGCCACCCGTACCAGTGCCGGGTCCAGGGCCAGCCCGCCGTTGTCCAGCACGATCCAGGACAGGGTCGGTGTGCCCGATGCAAGGGTCGCTGCGTAGAGCAGGACGATCCCCAGGAACGCGATCGCGACACCGACCGAGCCCAGGACGACGTACTTCCAGGCGGCTTCGAGCGCCCGACGGCTGCGGTGGTGCCCGACCAGGAACGCCGTGGCTATCGTCGTCGCCTCGACGGCCACCCACAGGATCCCGAGGTTGTCCGCGAGCACGGCGAGGGTCATCGCGCCGAGGAACAGCGACACCAACGACGGATACACCCAGTCGTCACCGGCATCGGCGCGCGCGGAGACGCCGCCCCAGGTCGAGGTCAGCCCGACCGAGCCGACCACGGTGAGCATGAACGCCGAGAGCGCATCGACCCTGAGCAGCCCCCCGAGCGCGGTCGGCGTTTCACCCCCCAGAACCACTGCTACCAGGGCCATCCCGCTGCCCAGCACGGCAGCAGCACCGATGATCCCGGCGTAGCGGGCGAGGTACGCCGTCCGCACCAGTGCTGTCAGCAGGGACAGCCCGAGACAGGCCATGGCGGGCAGCAGGACGAGAAGGCCCATCAGTCCCTCAGCTCGTTCAGGTCATCGAGGTCGATGTCCCCGAACTCGGCCCGGATGCGCCCGGTGAGCACCTGCAGGACGAGGACGACCAGGAGCAGGTCGAGCGAGGCACCGAGCTCGACCACGAGTGGCACACCGCCCGCGATGAGGAACGCGACCGCCGCGATCCCGTTGTCCAGCATGAGGAAACCGACGAGCTGGGACACGGCGTGCCGCTGTGACGCCAGGACCAGGAATCCGAACAGCACCAGGGCGATCCCGACGGGCACCGCCGCGACGGCCGGGGCCGAGCCGGCCGTCTTCAACGGCTGACTCACCAGGTAGGCCAGCGTCGCGAGCAGCGCCACGGAGATCAGCGACGACGTCGTATTGATCATCGGTGCCTCCACCCGGCCGGGACCGGAGGAGGCGGAGACCCGGTTGAGGACGGTGGGCAGGACGACGCCCTTGAGCACCAGCACGAGAAGGGCGACGCCGAACAGCTCGGGCGCACGGCTGTCGATGCCGATCACGGCCACGAGGACCGCGAGGGCGACCCCTTGCACCGAGAGGAGACGCACGACCGCGCGCAGGTCACGACGCCACACGATGAGGACGCCGGTGAGCAGCAGGACACCCGCGCAGAGGGCGAGGAGCTCGGAGAAGGCGCTGGGTGCCACGGCTACGCCGCCTGGACGACGAGGTAGGACGCCGTGACGGCGAGGAACGCCAGCACGAACGAGCCAGCCAGCAGCTCGGGAACCCGGAACAGCCGCAGCTTGGCGAGGAAGACCTCGGCTGCGGCCAACGCCGAACCCAGCAGCGCGAGCTTGAGCGCGAGCATGAGGACACCGACCAGGAGAGCGCCGACCGACACCGCCTGCGCCACCCCCCACGGGACGAGCAGGCTGCCGAGCAGGCCCAGCAGGGCCCCCAGCCGCAGCCAGGAGCCGAGCTCCAGCCACCCGAGGTCGCGTCCCGAGCTCTCGATCACCATGGCCTCGTGGATCATCGTGAGCTCGAGGTGCGTCGAGGGGTTGTCGACCGGGAGGCGACCCGTCTCGGCGACCACCGCGATCGCCAGCGCGACGAGGGCGAGCAGGCTCACCGGTGACACGACGCTGGCCGGCTCGTCGATCCGGGCCAGGACGATCCGCGAGAGCGCCGAGGACCCGACCGGGATCGACAGCGCGTACACCGCGACCAGCACCGTCGGCTCGACGAGGGCGGCGATGGTCATGTGCCGGCTCGAGCCCATCCCGCCGAACGCCGTGCCCGCGTCCAGCCCCACGAGCGCCAGCGCGACGGTGCCGATGAGCAGGACGGAGACGACGACGAACAGGTCGTCGGGCACGGAGGTGAACGGCACCGCTCCCACGAGGGGGACGAGAGCGCAGATCAGCAGGCCCGAGGAGACCAGGACGAGAGGTCCGGCCGCGGACACCCACCCGGTGCCGGCCGAGCGCAGCGTCTCCTTGGCGGCGAGCTTGCGCAGGTCACGCCACGGCTGCAGGACGCCGGCTCCGGCTCGGCCTTCGAGCCGCGCCCGGGTCTGGCGCATCACGCCCACCAGCAGGGGTGACAGCGCCACCATCACCGTGACCTGCACCACCGCCAGGATCGCGGCCCCGAGGTTCACAGCGACACCACGACGAGGACGGCGACGAGCGCGACGAAGGAGTACATGAGGTAGCGGTGGATGCTGCCGCTCTGCAGCCGGCGTGCCGCGATCCCGACCCGGTCGACCAGCCGGATCGCCGGACGGTAGGCCCGAACCTCGACGACGTCCTCGAGCTGCTGGCGGAAGCGCACTCGCTCCACGAGGTATCGGGACTCGCTCACGTGGGTGATCTCGAGGTCGCGCTCGGGACGCAGCGCGTCGTCGAAGACCCGCGACAGCGGCTCGGCGTAGGACGTCGCCGTGTACTGCATCCGCGGGCTCACCCGGACGCCACCACCACCCCACGCCAGGTCGACCCGCCGTCGGGGACGCCGACGCGCCATCCGCCACGCGACGGCGAGGACGGGCGCAGCGGCCAGCAGCGCGAGGACGGTCAGCGCGACGGGGTCGAGGACGGCGCCGACACCCGGGAGCCCGAGCCCGCCCGGCCCGACGACGTCGATGCCGCCCAGCCCGAGCGCGCGGACGACGGCGGACGCCATGACACCGGGCACGAGACCCAGGCCCACGACTGCGATCGCCGACACGACCATCGCTGCGCGCATGCTGAACGGGCTCTCGTGCGCCGTGCCAGCCTCCGTTCCACGGGCCCGCGCGAGGAACGCGATCCCGTACGCCTTCACGAAGGTCATCAACGCGAGGCCGGCCGTCAGCGCCACGACAGCGACGGCGAGCGGCATCACGACTGCGACGAGACGGTCCTCCGGCCGCGCACCGTGGATCAGAGACTGGAGCAGCGCCCACTCGGCGACGAAGCCGCACGTGATCGGGAGGGCTGACGCGCCCAGTGCGCCGATGCCGAAGCTGACCGCCGTCGTGGGCATGCGCTTGCCCAGGCCACCGAGCCGGTCGAGGTCACGTTCGCCGGTCGCGTGGATGATCGACCCTGCACCGAGGAACAGCGCCGTCTTGAACGCCGCGTGGCTGGCCACCAGCAGGAGTGCGGCGCCGATCGCGACCTCGGCGGAACCCACGACGCCGTAGGAGCGGAGCAGCACCCCAGCGCCGATGGCGAGGAACATGAGCCCCACGTTCTCCGTGGTCGAGTAGGCGAGCAGGCGCTTCAGCTCGCTGGCGACCGACGCCTGCAGGATCCCGTACACCGCGGACACCGCGCCGAGAGCCACCAGGACGAGCCCCCACCACTGCGGCCCCACCGGCAGCAGCCGCAGCGCGACCAGGAGCACGCCGTAGACACCCATCTTCACCATCGCCGCGCTCATGACGGCCGAGACATGGCTGGGCGCAGCGGGATGAGCCCGTGGCAGCCAGACGTGCATCGGCACGATCCCGGCCTTCGTGGCGAAACCCAGCACCAGGAGGACGAACGCGAGCGACGTCCCTGCGGACCCTGGTTCGACTCGGGCCATGGCGGCGAAGCTCGTGCCGTGCCCGGCAGCCGCCAGCACGGCGAAGCCGAGCAGGATCAGCACGAAGCTCAGGTGCGTCATCACCGCGTACCAGGTCGCGGCCGACCGGACCTCGGCCCGCTCCCGATGCTCGGTGAGGACGAGGACCGTCGACGCCACGGCCATGAGCTCCCACGCGAGCAGGAACGACACGGCGTCACCGGCGGCCGGCACCATCTGCATCCCCAGCATGAACGTCGCCAGGGCGGCCCACGAGGTCGTCGACGCCGACGGCCCCTGCACGTAGCCGATCGCGTACACCGCGGCCACCGCGCCGACGGAGCCGGCCACGATCATGAAGAAGCCGCCTAGGGGGCCGGGGGACAGCACCACGGGGTCGATCGGGATCGACATCGGGATCTCGGTGCTGCCCTGCCCACCTGCGAGCGCCAAGGCTCCGGTCACCGCGCCGGCGACTCCCAACGCTGCCGACGCGAGCCCTGAGCACAACGAGCGAAGCCGTGCCGGGGCGAGCACCGCTGCAGCGGTCGCCACGACTGCGAGCGCCAGCTGCGCGTGGATCCCAGCCTCGACCGCGGTCACCGTCGGGTCACCCGGCGGAGCAGCTCCACGATCGCATCGGGCTCGGGCGGGCACCCGGGGATCGCGAGGTCAACGTCGACGACGTCCGTCACCGCCCCGACCACGCCGACGCCGCCGCGGAACACCCCGCAGTCGCGGGCGCAGTCACCGGCAGCCAGCACGACCAGGGGCCCGGGGGCCGCCTCGACGGTGCGCCTGAGAGGCTCGAGCATGTTGCGGGTCACGACGCCGGTCACCAGCACGACGTCGGCGTGCCTCGGCGACGCGACGAGCCTCGCGCCGTAGCGCTCCACGTCGTACACCGGGCCGAAGGCCGCCGCGACCTCGATCTCGCAGCCGTTGCACGAGCCGGCGTCGACGTGGCGGACCCCGACGCTGCCACCGAAAACCTCGGTCCCTGACAGCGCTTGGTCCGGCTTCGGGGGTGCGGGTTCGGCCACGCGACCGGTCGAGCGGATCAGGCTCGCGAGCCGGCGCACGCTCACCGTCGTGACCTTCGGCGGCGCGGTGCCAACGCCGCCTTGAGCTCGTCCTGCTCGGACAACAGCTCCAGCAGGATGGCGCGCGCCGCCATCAGGAGGTCCCGCACCTCCGGAACCGCGACGGAGTAGACGACCTCGCCGCCGACGCGATGCTGGACCACCAGGCCGGCACGGCGCAGGACTGCCAGCTGCTGGGAGAGGTTGCTGGGCTCGATCTCGATAGCCTCGAGCAGCTCGTGGACGGCGTGGTCGCGTTCGGTGAGCAGCTCGAGGATCCGGATGCGAGCGGGATGGCCCAGCGTCCGGAAGAACTCGGCTTTCGCCTGGTACAGCGGTGTCGCCATCAGTTCGACAGTCTCAGCACCCAGGAAACATACACATGAAACAGTCTTCATGTCGAGCGGGCGTTCCCCTCCCGCCACCCGGAGCTCAGGGAGCCATCGACGCACGGCGACGCGAGCGATGTCGCGCACATCGCAGCCGTCAGCAGGGGATGTCCTAGGAGTACCCGGAGTTGCCGAGGCTCATCGTGTTCGTGCCGTTGTCGGAGTCCTCCGAGCTCTCGCCGCCCGGGAGACGGGCGAAGCCTGATGGCCCGCACAGAGTGCCCTCGTGGTCGTCGAACCACGTCTCGTCCCTGCTGGCGCTCACGCCGATGACCACGTAGGTACCGAGCGGAACGGGCACCTTCAGCATGCCGTCGTCGTCCACCTGGCTCCGGCAGGTGAGCAGCCGCGCGCCGTCAGAACGGCGGTGGTTCGTCGGATGTCGGACGTTTCGGTTCGCGCGGTGGTGGGTCGAGATCGACCGGCAGGACCGATCGTGGGGGGACGTGGATCCGCTGACCCCAGGCGGTCGTCCAGGTGCAGGACCCGTCGGCATCGGAGTCGGTGGTGTCGGTGCAGCCGGCAGTCTCGAGCTGGTGACAGGTCAGGCAGAGCCCGCCGGTGTTGGCGGTGTCGCTCAGTCCCTGGGGAAGCTCGTGGGCGTGGTCGAGGAGGTGCCCGTCGACCGGGTCGGTGACCAGCCGTCGCCACCACGTCGTGAACTGAGCGTGTTCGCGGCCGATCTCGCCGGCCATCGTGACGACCCCCGGTGCTGCAACCATGCGACCAGTGCACTGACCCGGTCCAGCGCCTGCACGTAGCCGACCCGGTTCCCGTTCCCCGACAACGACTCCGGGTCGACCGAGTCCACCAGCATCAGGTCCGCTGCCTGCACTGGACCACGCAGCGCGGCGACCGCGTCGCCATCCCACGCCGGTGGACCGGGTCCACTGGTCAGGGTCGGGGAGCTCGGACATCCATCCATCAGCAGACACAGGTACTATTCACGGCACGAGTCGAGGTACCCGTCTTCCCGTGTAGCGCAACCGATTCCAGCCACCACGACAGCGTCGTCAGTGGCCGAGCACGACCCAGCCGTGCGGTCGGAGAGTCACCGTCGAGGACTCGCCGTCGCCCGAGAGGATCGCCGTCCCCTCGAGGATCGAGGTCACGCCGGGGGTCGACAGGGTGCACCCGCCATCGGACACGTTGAGCGCCACCGTCATGGCGTGCTGCTCGTCGCGGCTCACGAGGACGACGTGGTCGTTGGTCACGTGCTCGGCAGTGGTGCGGGCGCGGTGCAGCCACGGGTGCCGGCGCCGCACCGAGATGAGGCGCCGGTGCAGGTCGAGGACCGGCTGTCCCAGCGGCGAGAGGTCGCTCGGACCGTCGGGGAACGCCGGGCGCACGGCGTCGTCGCCGCCGGCACGCTCCTCCTTGACGCCGTGGAAGCCCTGCTCGTCGCCGTAGTAGATGCACGGGGTTCCCGCGACGGTGAGGAGCACGACGAGCGCGTGCGCGAGGTGGGCCGGGTCGTCAAGCTTGCTCGCGATGCGCGTGACGTCGTGGTTGCCGACGAACGTGAGCGGGACGAACGTGTCGAGCAGCTCGTCGTGGCGCGACAGCGTCCAGGCGAGCTCGTGGAAGTTGCGGTCGTTGAGCGAGCTCCAGATGGACTTCCACAGCTCGTACTGCGTCACCGAGTCCAGGCCGGAGGTCCGCACGTAGTCGGCGTAGTCGCCGTGCAGCACCTCACCGGCGACGTAGGCGTCGGGGTGCCGCTCCCGGACCCGCGGCAGCACGGCCGCCCAGAACGACGGCGGGACGGCGTACGCCGCGTCGAGGCGCCACCCGTCGGCCCCCCGGTCGAGCCAGTGGCACATGACCTCGACGACGTGGTCGACAACAGCGGGAGACTCGTGGTTCAGCGTCACGAGGGCGCGATGGCCCTCGAAGTGGTCGTAGTCGGGCTCGGCGCCACCGTTCCAGTAGAGCTGGAACCACTCCCCCGCTGCCGACCCGGGACCGTCGCGCAACGCCTCCTGAAACTGCGCGAAGTCCCGCCCGACGTGGTTGAAGACGCCGTCGAGCAGGACGCGTACGCCGCGCCGGTGCGCGGCCGAGACGAGGGAGTCGAAGTCCTCGGCGTCGCCGAGGCGACGGTCGATCGCGAGGTGGTCCACCGTGTCATAGCCGTGCGTCGAGGACTCGAACACCGGGCCGAGCAGCAGCCCGGACGCGCCTAGCTGCACCAGGTAGTCGAGCCACGCCTCGAGGCGCGGCAGCCGGTGCCGCACCTCGACGTCCGGACCGAGACGCTCGCTCTCGGCGCCGAGGAGCCCCATCGGGAAGACGTTCCACCAGACCACGTGCTCGACCCAGGCGGGCTCCGGTGTGGTCGTCACCGACGAGCCTTCGGAGGTGCCGCGGGTGCCGCGTTCCCCATGAGGTGCGGAAGCACCTGACGCTGCAAGGCGCCGACCGGGAGCGTCGCCGGCTCGAGCAGCGACTGCGCAGTCGCGCCGTCGTGCAGCGCCTCGACCGCGCGCACCAGGACGTCGACAGGCAGGCCGCGGCTGCGGCCGGTCCGGGTGAGCGCCTCGTCGACGGCCCCGGCCACGGCGTCCCGGAACGCCGCGCGGTCCGCGACGAGCGCCGACGCGACAGCCGGCGTGCGCAGCGCGTGCAGCGTCATCTCCGTCCTGGTCAGGAACCACTGACGCGGGTCGCCCACCTCGAGCTGGTCCATCACGGCCGAGATCAGCGCGACGACGTCATCGGGAGGGTCCCCCAGCACGGTCCGGAGGCGGTCGAGAAGCGCAGCGCGGTCGGCGTCGAACAGCGCGAGGACGAGCTCGTCCTTGTCGGCGAAGTTGGAGTAGAAGGCGCCGCGGGTGAACCCGGCGCGCTCGCAGATGTCCTCGACGCTCGCACCGTGCACGCCCTGCTCGGAGATCACCTCGCGCGCACCGGTGAGCAGCCGCGCACGGGTCTCGGTCCGTCGTCGGGTCAGACGCCGCGCGGGCGCTCCTGTCAGGGTCACGGATCGACGATACACCCCCGTATGCAATACGAAGGTGTATCTGATACATTTACGTATCTAATTCAGGGAGTCCCCATGATCCGCGCCGACCAGGTCTCGGTGACCGGCCGCCGAGGCCCGCTGCTCGGCCCGACCTCACTCACGCTCCACACCGGGGAGCGCCGGCTCGTGACCGCCGAGCCGGGGCTCGGCCACAGCGCCCTCGCCCTCGTGCTTGCCGGACGGATGCGGCCCAGCGCAGGGAGCGTGAGGATCGACGGGGTCATCGACTACGCCGCGCTGCGCCATGCCGTGGCTCTCGTGGACACCCCCGGCGTCAGCGAGCCCGACGACGCCCTGCCCGTCGGCACGGTCGTCGGCGAGGAGCTCGCCCTCGCCGGTCTGCCCGCCGGCCCTCGCGCGGTGAGCGTGTGGCTCGCGGGCCACGGTGTCCCCTCGCGCCACCTGCTCTTCGGCGAGCTCGCGCCACTGACTCGCACGCGCGTCCTGGCCGAGCTGGCTGCAGCCCGGCCGCACGTCCGCTACCTCGTCCTCACCCTCCCGGAGCGTCACGGTGGCGACCCGGCTGGCTGGTGGGCGCTCGCCGCCGAGCTTGCCGACCGCGACCACGGCGTCCTGGCCCAGACGACGACGGCCACCGCGAGCGTGCTCGCCGCCGGCCTCACCTCGAACCCGACCCTGGAGCTGCTGTGAGCGCCGTTCGCCTCGCCTGGACCGAGCTGCGCCGCATCACCGCGACGCGCGGCATCCTCGTCGTCCTCATCGCCCTGCTGCTGGTCCCGACGCTGTATGGCGGGATGTACCTCTATGCCAACCGCGATCCCTACAGCTCACTCGACAACATCCCCGCCGCAATCGTCGTCGAGGACACAGGAGCCACCACCAGCGCCGGCACGGCGCTGCACACCGGCCAGGACCTCGCGACCCAGCTGCTCAGCGACAAGTCGTTCGCCTGGGAGCAGGTCGACGCCGCCACCGCCGCCGACGGGCTGCGCACCGGACGCTACGACTTCGCCGTCACCGTCCCCGCCGAATTCTCCTCCGCTCTCACCACACTGGGCACCGCGCAGTCGCAGCCAGCCTCGATCGAGCTGACCACCAACGACTCCACCAGCTACCTCGCCCGCACGATTGCGACCTCGGCCACCGAGAGGATCCGCGCCGCGCTCGCCGCGAAGGTCAGCGCCGAGGCCGCGAGCACGATGCTCGTCGGGTTCGCGACGATCGCCGACCAGCTCGGCGCCGCCGCGGCCGGGGCAAGGACGGTCGCCGACGGGACCGCCAACGCGGCGACCGGTGCGGCGACGTTGGCCTCCGGCTCGGCCTCCCTCGCCGACGGCGCAACCGCGCTCGCAACCGGTGCCAGGAGACTGTCCACGTCCGTCGCGGGCCTTCCCGCGCAGACCCAGAAGCTCGCCGACGGCGCGGCGCAGACCGCTTCGGGTGCGTCGACGCTCGCCGTCGGCAGCACCTCGATCGAGGCTGGTTCCCAGCAAGTCACCGCCGGCCTCTCCCGGCTCGCTGTCGCGCTACGGGTCGAGCTCACGGCTGCCGGCGCACCTGCTGCGCAGGTCGACGCCGCCGTCGCGCAGGTGATCGCGCTCCAGCAGGGATCGGCCCGAGTGAGCTCCGGGCTCGGCGCGCTCACCACCGGAGCGCACACCCTGAGCACCGGTACGGCGCAGGTCAGCACCGGTGCGCAGAAGCTCGCCGACGGCAGCGTCACCCTCGCGACCGGTGCATCCGCACTCGCCGCCGGCGCCACGACGGCATCGACCGGCGCTGCGAAGCTGGAGACCGGCAGCACCTCGCTCGCCTCCGGTCTGGCAACGCTGAAGTCCGGCGCCGCAACCCTGCATCACGGGCTCGTGACGGGCGCGGCCGCCGTGCCCGTCATCGGCAGCAGCGACCGCGCGGCCGTCGCGTCCGACATTGCCACGCCGGTCACGGTCGCAGCCACGAACGAGTCCAAGGCTTCGACGTACGGCGCCGGGCTCGCGCCCTTCTTCCTCGTCCTGGCCCTGTGGATCGGCGCCTACACCCTCTTCCTGCTCGTGCGGCCGTTGTCGCGCCGTGCGATCGCCGCGGACCAGAAGTCCTGGCAGGTCGCGCTCGGCGGCTGGCTGACCCCCGCTGTCCTCGGCGGGGTCCAGGCGGTGCTCGTCACGCTCGTCGTCAGCCTCTGGGTCGGGGTCGTACCCAGCAACCCGGTGCTGACCGTCGCGTTCATGGCGCTGGTGTCCGTCACGTTCATCGCGATCATCCAGGCGCTCGGTGCGTGGCTCGGCCCGGCGGGTCAGTTCGTCGCACTGATCCTGATGATCCTTCAGCTGGTGTCCTCCGGCGGGACCTTCCCGTGGCAGACGCTGCCCGAGCCGCTGTGGGCGCTGCACGACGCGCTGCCCATGTCGCACGCGATCGAGGCGCTGCGCCAGCTCTTCTACGGCGGTGACCTGTCCCTTGTCGTGTCCCAGCTTCTCGTCCTGCTCGCCTATCTCGGCGGCGCCCTGCTGCTCACGACTCTCGCTGCGCGGCGCCAGCGCACGTGGACGCCGTCGCGGCTGCAACCGGCGATCTCGTTGTGATCCCCGGCGAGTCGGGCCTCCTGCGGCCACGACCACCTGGCTAGTCCGAGGCGGGGGTCCAGTCGTGCTGCACGACGACTCGTTCGCCGATGACCTTGCTCGCGTGCTCCCGGATGTAGGCCTGGTGCCGCGGATCCTCCACATAGACGCGGGCTGAGGCGAAGTCGGCGAAGTCCATCACCGCGACGAAGTCGAAGTTGCCCTCGAAATGACCAGCGTCGTCCCCGCACGTCAGCGCGAGCAGCTCCGGGATCTCGGTGAGGGCACCGAGTGCATCGCGATAGCCCTGCTTCGCCTCGGGCGAGACGCCATCGGCCCAGCGCATGGCCACAACCTGTCGGAACATCGGACGGCCTCTCGATCGCGACGGATGCGGGTCAGACACCGGCACCGGCACGGGGAGCTCGAGCACCCGGCGGGAGACCCGACCGGCGAGAGACCCGGCCACACCGTATCCCGCGAGGATCCGTGGGGTCAGCGCACGAGCGCCCAGTCGTCGCCGGCGGCGAGCCGCAGGTCGAGCAGAACCGCGAGCGCCACCGACTCCCCGTCGCGCGACCCGATTCCCGCCTGCAGCCGCGGCTCGGCCGGAGCCAGCCGGACTCCGGCCAGGCGCGAGCGGAAGCTGCGCGGGGCGCTGAGGACGTACATCTCGCCGTCGTCCGCGACGCCGAGGGACCCGTCACGCCGCAGGTACCAGCCGAGGAGCCCGCTGCGGTAGGTGTCGCGCGAGTCTCCCCCGCGCACGCGCAGCGGCGAGGCGGCCAAGGATCGGCGTACGGCCTCCGCCACGAAACCGGCGACGAGGACCCGGGCTCGGGCGACGTCCTCGGCCCGCGCCTTAGCCGCACGTCCCGCCTGCGCGTCCGCGGCCTCACGCCGCTGGGCGCGCCAGTCGTTGCTCACGTTACCATCCTGCCGCGTCGAGGATCCCGCTGGTCACGCCTGCCAGGAGCTGACGGCCGATGGCCTCACCGAGGGCAGCCCCGTCGGACAGACGGCCCGGGTGGCCAGCGCGCTCGGTACGGTGGCCGGCAGGGTCACGCCACAGGGCTGCAGGACGGAGGGCGCATGAGGGTCGGAGTCGTCCTCCTGCCGGAGCACGAGTGGCAGGTCGACCGCGCGCGGTGGCAGCGGGCCGAGGAGCTCGGCTTCGACACGGCGTGGACCTACGACCATCTCGCCTGGCGCACGATGGCCGACGGCCCGTGGTACGCGACCATCCCCACCCTCGTCGCCGCGGCCCTCAGCACGAGCACGATCCGCCTCGGCACCCTCGTCGCGTCCCCGAACCTCCGCCACCCGGTGACGTTCGCGAAGGACCTGATGACGCTGGACTCGATGTCGCAGGGTCGGCTGACGGTGGCGATCGGTGCCGGCACGGCGAGCCACGACGCCTCCGTCCTCGGGTTGCCCGAGCTCGACCCGCGCCGGCGCGCGGACCGCTTCGAAGAGTTTGTCGAGCTGCTCGGCCTCCTCCTGACCCAACCCGTCACGGACTGGTCCGGTGAGTACTACTCCGCCGTCGACGCACGGATGATCCCCGGCCCGGTGCAGCACCCGCGACCGCCGTTCATCGTGGCCGCCAACGGATCGCGCGGCATGCGCCTCGCTCGGGCCCGGGCCGACGGCTGGGTCACCACCGGTGCGTCCCACCAGGGGCTCACGACCGAGGAGTGGTGGGCGAGCGTCGAGCGGGCCGTCACGACCTTCGACGCAGTCGACGCGGAACACCCGGAGCCGTTGGCTCTTGGCTACGTACGGCTGCTCAACATCGAGGAGGCGGCGAGCGGTGCGCGCAGCGTCGCCGAGATCGTCGACCTCATCGGTCGCGCATCATCGCTCGGGTTCACCGACGTCGTCCTCGCCTGGCCGCGGACGACCATGCCGTACCGGGGCGACGAGGCGTTGATGGACGGTCTCGCGGCCGAGCTCCCCGCCCTCTGGGCCTGACCCCCGGCGAGCACCAGCGCACGAGCCAGGTTCGCTGTCCCGCCTGGGAACCGTTGAGGCGGTTCGAGATCGCGGACACTCCGCCGTGCCCCGTCGTGTGCCCCTGGGGCGGGGTCGGGGTGAGAGCGGCGTACTGTCACATGACGGTGCTCCCGCAGGGCGCGAGCACCGTTCGACGGGGAGGACACGGGCGTGCTGTACGAGGTGGTGCACTCGGTCCTGCCGCCACTGGCCAAGGCAGTCTGGCGCCCGCACGTCGAAGGTCTCGAGAACATTCCGGCGTCCGGAGCCGTGATCGTCGCGAGCAACCATCTGTCGTTCGCCGACAGCATGGTGATCCCCATCGTCGTCCCGAGGCGGGTTGCGTTCCTCGCCAAGCAGGACTACTTCACCGGCACCGGTGTCAAGGGTGCGTTGGTCCGCGGCTGGTTCGAGGGCATCGGCATGGTCCCGGTCGATCGCGAGGACACGCGTTCGGCCCTGAACTCACTCGACATCGCCCTGGATCTGCTCGCACGCGGCCTTGCGTTCGGCATCTACCCCGAGGGCGCGCGGTCGCGCGACGGTCGGCTCTACCGCGGCCACACCGGGGTCGCGCACCTCGCCCTCACCTCCGGTGCACCCATCGTGCCCGTGGGCATCGTCGGCACCGAGAAGCTCCAGCCCATCGGCGCGACCGTCCCGCGACTGGAGCGGGTCACGCTGCGGTTCGGCGTGCCGATCGCCGCCGGCAAGCGATTCGACGGCGTGCCCAGCGGTCGAGCTCGTCGCATGCTCACCGACGAGGTCATGACCGCCATCCAGGGCTTGACCGGCCAGGACTGTGCCACCGGCTACAACGACCGGCAACGCGTGCCCGGGGAGAACACGGCTTCACCCCAGTGATGGGGAAGGACCACCAGCTCAATCGCCCGCTCGTGGGCCGGAACTGGCCGAACCGGGGCATGAGCTTGTCCCAGTCGATGATGGGGTGCCGATCTCCGGGCCGTCGATTGAGGCGTCCTTGCCCACCAGCACCCCGGCGATGACGACCGGAGCCATGGCTGTCGGCAGCGAGAGTGGCTGGCTACCCCGACGAGCTCGCGACGACAGGCCCGGTGCACCAGCGCCTGTCCGAGCCAGCGCTGCCGATGGCGACGGCACAGCGCCGTCGCGGACCGAAACCCTGGTCGTGGTGGATCGCCCGGCATCCGGCTAGCCTCCTCGCATGCGCCGGATCCTCTCCTGCACCTTGCTCGTGGTCGGTCTCGCCCTCACCGCATGCTCCAGCAGCGGCGGTGCGACGAACACCGCAGCGCCCCCCGCAGGTGGCTCGGGCACGACGCCGTCCGGGGGTGTCACCACCTCGAGCGGGGACATCGACTGCTCGGGGCTCACGAAGGCCGACATCACGCAGTTCATCGTGTCCACGCAGCTGCTCGCCCAGGTGCGCAACCAATCCACGCTCGAGGCGATCCGTGACAAGTCGGTCGGCAACTACACGCCCGACGGCTTCGCGGACGTCCTCGCGAAGATGGCTTTCCTCGCCGGGCACCAGGTCGCCGGCCTGGGTGACCCGGCCGACTCGTTGGCCTTCTACTCAGCGGCGAACGACAAGGTGCGCGCGCTGCTGGCCGTGACCGGCGACGTCCCCCAGGCCGACTTCGACGCCTACCAGGCGCAGACCGGCGGACCCGGCGGAGTCATCGGCAAGCAGGTCCCGATCAATGCCGCGATCTCTGAGTACTGCCCCAAGGTGACCTGACCCGACGTCGACGCCGCGAGACCGCGTTGTCACCTCGGTCGAGCGGACCTACCTGCTGAGCGCGGCACCGCCGGCGATGCGGCACCTCCTCGAGGGGCGCGTAGGAGGCAAGGTCGTCCTGGTCACCGGTGGCACGGGCGGCATCGGGGGGGCCACCGCCATCGGGCTCGCCGTGATGGGTGCCGACGGCGCGATCACCGGTCGCGCTCGCCGTCGCCTCGACGGGTCCGGCGTGACCGTCACGGCCCTGCACCCCGGTGTCGTGCGCGCCGCCGTCAGCGCGGAAGACCCTGATCGCTTGTCCGCCCGGCTCCGGCCGCTGGCGAGCCGTTCATGACCTCACCTGCTTCCGGGGCTCGGACCTCGATCCGTCGCACTTCCTCCGCTGAGGTCGCGGGGGTCAGCGGCGTGTACTTCGCCCAGGGCAGGGCCCGTAGGCCGAGCGCCTCGTCCTACGACGTCACCACCGCCGCTCGCGTGTGGCAGGTCAGCCACGAGCAGCTCGTCGACCTGCCTGCCTGAGGGAGCTCCTCAGACAGCTCGCAGCACCAGGAGGAACTGGCCACCGCCGGGCTCCACCGCCGTCGTCACGGCCAGGTCCGGCGCGAACCGGGAGAGCCGGTCCACCAGCCAGTCGCCCGCCTGCTCGGCATCCGACCGGCTGGGGCACCGGGCCACCACCTCGCGGCCCCCCTTACGGGTCAACCGGTCGACGGTCGACACGATCGGGGCCGGATCCACGACGAACAGCTCCGGGGACCAGGCCACAACCGGTGCGACCGCCCCCTTGCGGGTGTTGCAGGCCCGGTGGGCGAGGCGCTCGGTGCCCGCCGACGTCTTCTTGCCCTTCGGCGCGGCACCGCCATCGACACTGGGTCCCCGATCGGCGTTGACGGACGCATCGGGGTCCACCGGCTCGTCGCACAGCCAACAGCGCCAGCCATCGCGTGCCCCGACCACGTCCAAGGTGCTCATTGCCCGACACTACGTGCTGGCCGCGACGGGTCGAGCCGGGACTGCCGGTCCACCCGGCATCGGCGTCGATCGGCGGGAAGACTCAGACCGGGCATCGGGGCCCGTCGCTGTCCGGGGCTCTCAGGCGCGCGGGGCCGAGGTCAGGCCGTGCTCGGCCATGCTCGCCCGCTCCTGGGTGCGGAACTGGCCGAACCGGGGCAGGAGCTTGTCCCAGTCGATGATGTGGGCGTCGATCTCCGGACCGTCGATGCAGGCGTGCTTGCGCACCAGCGCTCCGTCGATGACGACCGGAACCATGCACGCCCCGCACATGCCCGTGGCGTCGACCATGATCGAGTTGAGGCTGGCCACGCACGGCACGTCGTGCTGACGGCACAGATCGCTGACCGCCCGCATCATCAGCGGCGGGCCGATGGTCACCACCTCGGCCACGGTGCGTCCCCCGGCCGCTACGCCCGACTGGAGCATCTCCCCCAGCGGTCCGGTGACGAAGCCGTGCACGCCGTACGTGCCGTCGTTGGTGGTGTAGACGACGTCGAGCTGCTCGCCGTACTCCGCCTGCAGCCGGCCGACCCGTTCGTCCGGACCGGTCCAGAACATCAGGCTTGCGCTGCGGAAGCCGGACACGAGAGTGACGTGGTTGCCCGCGTGCAGGTGCTCGCGCACGATCGGCAGGGCCGGCGGCAGCCCCAGCCCGCCCGCGGTGAACACCACGGTGCCGCCGTCGTCGTGGCGATGGATGTCGCTGGCGCGCCCTAGCGGGCCGGCGACGCCCGCGAAGGCGTCGCCCACCGCCATCGCGTTGATCTCGATGCTGCTGGTGCCCACCCCCTGGACCACCAGGGTGATGGTGCCGGCCTCGACGTCCCAGTCGGCGAGCGTGAGCGGGATCAGCTCGCCGTCGGGCTCGGGGAGCACGCGCACGAACTGACCGGCGCGCGCGGCGCGGGCGATGAGCGGTGATCGCACGGTGAACTCCACGATGCCGTCACTGAGCTCGGCCTTGGCCACGATCGTGGCGGGTGCGGCCGCCAGATCGGTGTAGTCCCTGGCCCGCGCGACGAGGGCCGAGATGGCCTCCGGGGCGAGGTCGACGGCCCCGAGGATCTCGCGTGCCGCGGCCTGGCCGTCGCCGGCGGCCCGGATGGCGGTCGACCCGCCGCGGGTCGCGTCGCCACCGGTGTAGACGCCGGCCAGCGTCGTCTCCTGAGAACCGCTGTGGTCGAGGTCGATCGTGCCCCACTTGGAGGTGTGCAGCCGCGGCTCGGAGTCCTTGATGATCGGGTTGGCGGCATTGCCCAGCGCCATGATGACCAGGTGCGCGGGCATGACCTCCGTGGCCCCCGTGGCCACGGGACGGCGGCGGCCCGACGCGTCCGGCTCGCCGAGCTCCATCACCTCCAGCGTGGTGGCGGTGACGACACCGGTGCTGTCGTCGCCGAGGAACTCCGCGGGCGAGCGCAGCACCTTCAGCGCGATGCCCTCCTCGAGCGCGTGATGCAGTTCCTCGACCCGGGCCGGCATCTCGCTCTGCGTACGCCGGTAGACGATGGTGACGTGTCCGCCGAGCCGCCGGGCCGTGCGGGCTGCGTCCATCGCGGTGTTCCCCCCACCGATGACCAGCACGGTGCGTCCCTCGATCTCCGGCAGCGGAGTCTCGTGATCGGCCCGCAGTCCTTGCATGAGGTTGACGCGGGTGAGGAACTCGTTGGCCGACATCACGTTGAGCAGGTGCTCGCCCGGGATGTTCATGAACCGCGGCAGCCCGGCGCCGGTGCCCACGAAGATGCGCCAGAACCCGGCGTCGCGTAGGTCCTGCAGCGTGGCGGTCTTGCCCACCACGAAGTTCTGGACGAACCGCCCGCCGAGCAGGCCGATCCGGCCCACGACGTCGTCGACGAGGTCGTTGGGCAGACGGAACTCCGGGATGCCGTACCGCAGCACGCCACCGAGGGCATGGAACGCCTCGAAGACGGTGACAGGGAAACCCTCGGCGGAGAGCAGGTAGGCGTTGATGAGCCCCGAGGGGCCAGAGCCCACGATCGCCACCGGCGGCTTGGTGGCGACCTCCCACGGGTTGCGCACGCCCGCGAACCTCCGGGCGTCGGCGTCGGGGTGGACGAGCTTCTCCCGCTCGGGCAGGAACCACTCGAGCTGACCGATGGCGATCGGCAGCTTCTGCAGGCACACCCCTTGGCACTGCAGCTCCTGCGGACACACCCGTCCCGTGACGTCGGGCAGCGGGTTGCTCGCCTCCATCAGCTCCAGCGCGTCGGTGAAGCGGCCCTTGCCGATGAGGTCGATCACTTGCGGGATGTGGATCGACACAGGGCACCCGCCCTGGGGCTCCCGGTGCTCCGCGAGGAAGATCCCGAGCTCACACGGCTTCTCCTCGCACTGCTTGTCGCGCATCACCTCGAGCCACACGAACAGGTCGACCTCACGGGCGGTGTAGCCGACGTTCAGGTACCCGAGATACCCCTGGTTGACCAGACCGAAGTCGTGCGAGCGTTCGTCTGCCTCACGGATGTAGGGCGGGATCGCGTTGCGCGACGGCCAGTCGACCGAGAGGCCGGAGAACATCGGGTAGCGCTCACTGAGGTGCTCGTCCAGGCCACGGATGAGCTTGCGCTTCATGCCCAGCGGGAGATCCCACACGAACCGCATGAGGACGGTGCTGCTGTCGTCGTCGCGCAGCATCGCCTCCCACAAGGTGGTGAGGAACTCGAGCCCGAGCTCGGGCTGCTGGAACTCCCAGGCCACGGCGGTCATGCCGTCGGAGATGAACAGGTCGCGGAAGGCCCGTGGCTCGCTCTCGAGCCGTCGCGCGAGCAGGTCGAGCCGGCGGTCGTACGGCTCGACCTGCGGCGCGGCGGGCTCGGAGGTCGTGCTCATCGGATGATCTCCGCGTCGCAGGACTTGCGGACCCGGGCGATACGGCTGGCGATCTGAGGGGTCACCTCGACGCTCTCCAGTGCGCCGGGGATCATCTGGGCCACCTGGCGGGCCTCGCCGTCGATGATCATCGTGGTCTTCTCGAAGAACTGCGGCAGCTCCTGATAGCAGGTGCCGCAGTCGTTGCACAGCGCGACGTCGGCCGGATCGAGGTAGACCGGCGCGTCGACCACGGCGACGGCCGAAGCCGCCGGACCCGGTGGGGCAGCAGCGGTGGGCACACCACCGGGAACGCCCACTGCGACACCGGCACCGGCCGGCGACCGGCTCGACGTCGCCAGCTCGGACATGGCCCGGGCGATGTCGTCCAGCGAGCTCTCGCGCTGCTCGGTGGCCGCCTCATACATCGTCCGCAGCGCCTCGAGGTCGGTCCGGTGCAGCGCGGTCAGCTGAGCCTCGTGCACCCCGGAGAGGTACTGCAGCGTCTGCCAGTACCGCCGTCGGTCCTCGACGAGCGCGACGATCGCGTGCGAGCACGCCACCTTGATCAGGTGCCGGTCGTCGTCGGTGGCCAGCACGTAGGGGATCCTTACGCCCCGCTCGGACAACGGCAGCTCGACGTACTCGTGGATCGGCACCGCGGTGGCCTCGTCGTCCGGCGAGAGCCGGGCGAACTGCTTCTTGAACCGGACCTCCCCGAGGGCGAACTCGGCCGGGGTGAGCGGCGTGGTCATCAGCTGAAGCTGCCCGGCGTCGTCGAGGTACTCCAGCGTGCTGGTGGTCCAGGTGGCGCCGACGTCGGGATTCCCCTCGAGTGAGAACCAGTCGTGCAACGTCTCGCCGCGCCTCGGGTCGTGCACGAACAGCGGGTGCATCCGGCTCTCGACCGCCAGCCGTGCTCTGGCGTTCGACGACGACTCGGAGATTCCTTGCTCGCCGCCGCACGGCGTGTAGACGTCCATCACCGCGGGAGCGGGGTACTCCAGCATCCGCATGGTGCTCTGCAGGAAGTGCCCGTGCATGGCGGTGCTGGTAGCGCACGCGAACACGTGCGGGTGGAAGGACGCGATAAGACCGAGCTCCTTGCGGCCCTCGTGCTTGCCGTGGTGCGCGCCGCCGAAGCGGGCGAGGTCGGAGTCCTGGCCGGTGAAGCTCGACGTGGAGGCCTGACCACCGGTGTTGGAGTAGGCCCCGGAGTCGAGCACGAGCACCTTGATCGGGGTGTCGCTCGCCAGCACTCGCGACATCGCCCCGAAGCCGATGTCGTAGCTGGCTCCGTCACCACCGATGGTGAGCACGGTCGGCAGCAGGTCGAGCTCCTCGGAGGTGAACTCCTCCCAGGAGAGCATCCGGAACTCCTTCTCGTGCACCGTGGAGTCGTAGGCGTCGTCGAGCTCGAGCCGCGCGATGCGCAGGGCACGGACGTCGGAGACCACCTGGGCCGAGATGCCCTCGAAGATGCCCTTGGCCAGCGGCTGGGAGTCCTGGAAGAGACTGTTCACCCACGGGTCGAGGTAGGAGTTGTACGGCATCGTCGAGGCGTAGACGCTGCTGCACCCGGTGGCGTTGGCGACCACCGTCGAGGCCGGACCGTTGCCCGACGGCCCGCCCTCGTAGAGGTAGAGCCGCGACTCCAGCGTGGTGATGAGCGCGACGATGCGGTCATGGCGCTCTGTGTCGTCAGGGGCGAGGCTGTCGAGCTTGGACTGCAGACGGGCCAGGAGCGAGTCGAGCTCGCGCAGGTGCGTGCGCCGACGGCCGTCACCGAGCGCGTGGCTCGTGGCCATGACCAGGCGGATCGCGGTGACCTCACCGCAGCCGCGGCAGCCACCGTGACCGCCCGAGGTGGAGTAGAAGGTGGCGTGGTCCAGCAGCATCCGCTTGAGGTCGCCGTCGGCCGCAGTGGACCCGGCATAGAAGCGCTTGGGGGTGTTCGGCAGCTCGGTCATGAACTCGAAGCGCCGCTGCAGCACGTCGAGCACCTCGGCGTCCTGGTCGAGCGGGGTGAGCGCACCTGGTCCGCAGACCTCGATGCACTCCAGGCAGCCCGTGCACTTCCACGGGTCGATCGTCGCGGAGAACAGACCGCCCGTACCCGGCACCTCGCCCTCCATCGCGTCGAAGAACGGCCGCGTGCGGGCCACCGGGTACGTCGCAAGAACCTCGACCAGGCTGCCGAGGTGGCGCGCCAGGGTGGGGCTGTCGGTGTCGAGCGTCGTGACCGCGTCGGCCACGACGTCGTGGAAGGCGCGCGGTGACTTGTCCTGCCGGTAGGACTCGCGCACCCGCTCGGCGAGCGGGTACACCTGGGTGCGAAGTGCCTCGCTCTGAGCAGGCACGAGGTCGAGCTCCTTGATGCCCGTGAGCAGCAGGTCGTGGATCTCGTTGACCGTGTTGGGGATGGCGGCGTCGGGACACACCAGCGCGCACTCCATGCACCCGGTGCAGGTGTCGAAGTGGAACTGCGGCACCGTGCGCCGGAAGAGGCCCTTGTCCTTGGACGCGGCGGTGCCCGCGGGCATGAAGAGGCCGACGCCGGGGAGCACCGGCGCCTCACCCATCGTGCCTTCGCGGAACGGCCGTGCGACGAGGTCCTCGTAGTACGCGGGGTCGAACAGGGCGCTCGCCGACGACGCCGTGGGGCTCGTGCACATGGACGCCGACAGCGCCACGCTGAGCAGTGTGTGCGCGGGCCCGACCTCCTCGTCGATGGCGAGGAACTCCGGGGCGTCGTACTCGACGATGCGGGCCGCCTCCATGCCCTCGCGAATGACCTCCATGTTGCCCTCGACGACGGCCTGGCCCTTACCGCCGAACTTCTTGGCGATCTGGGAGCGGACCTTCTCGCGGATGGCCTCGGCCGATGCGCCCTGGCTCACCCGGTCGACGTGACCCACCACGGCACCGATGAACGCGATGCCCATCATCCGCAGCTCGAGCTCGGCCGACGGCGCGTGCTTCTTGGCCACGCTGAACGCATCGACCACAAGGAAGCGGATGTGCTTGTCGCGGATGGTCCGACGGGCGTACTTGGGCAGCTCGCGCCAGACCTCCTCGGGCGGGAGGTCGGACTGCAGGATGAACGTGCCGCCCTCGACCAAGCCCTTGAGCGGGTTGGCGTGGATGAACGACTTGTGGTCGGGCGAGACGACGATCTCGACGTCCTCGAGCTCGGCGTTGGTGAGCAGCACGGGCTCCGGGCTCAGGGTGATGTAGTAGTTGGTGGGCGCGCCGCTCTTCTCCGAGCCGTACTTGGGCGCGGACTTGGAGTGCATGTCGAGCACGCCGGCGAGGATGTCGGTGAGCAGCTTGCCGGTGGCGATGGTGCCGTAGCCGCCGACGGAGTGGAAGCGGATCCTCATCGCCGAGGGCGGCAGGAGAACCGGGTTGGGCTCGGTCTGCAGCGCCATGAGCTCGGTCTCGGGATAGGCCTCGCGCAGCCGCGCCTGGATCTGCGCCATCTGCCCGGTGGGGTCCTTGGAGAAGAACTGCGAGCCGAGGTAGACCAGTGGCGCGCTGTGGCCGTCGACCATGTGCTGGTAGGCCGCGATCAAGTGGCGGGGCTGCACGTCGTGGCCACCGAGGCCGAAGATCGCCGTCGTGAGTCGAGGAGTCGCCGCCAAGGCCGGAATGCCCTCGTACTGCTGCGCATCGGCGTTGGCGCGCGCCTTGAACAGTGCCGAGGTCACCAGCGAGGTGAGGGCAGTCTGATCGGACCGCTCCAGCACGGTGACGGCCTTCGCGCCGGCCAGCGCCGCGACGAGATCCGCCTCGGGGAAGGGCTGCAGCAGCTTGACCGAGACGACGCCCACCTTCAGGCCTCGCGCCCGCAGCACGGGCAGCACCGCCCGGACGTCGTCGGTGACCGAGCCCAGCCCCACCATGATGTAGTCGGCGTCGTCACAGTCATAGGTGAGCAACGGGGAGTACGTGCGACCGGTGAGCTCGGAGTATTCGGCCATCGCCTGCCGCACCAGGGACGGGACCGCGTTGACAAAGTGGGTCCGGTGGTCGACCGAGCCGGCCTGGAAGTCGGGCTGGTTCTGCACCGGGCCGGTGAGGCCGGGGTTGTTGACGTCGACGAGGGCGGGCACCATCTGTCGGGTGCCCTTCTCGAGGGCGTTGAGCCACTGGCGGCGCCACTGCGGGCGCAGCTCCTCGGGGACCCACTCCTCGGTCGTCACCAGAAGGACGCCGGCACTGTCCGCCTCGATCCGCTCGGCCGCCTCGTCGAGGAAGCCGACAAGGGCTGCGAAGTCCACCGGGCGGACGTCGTCACGGTGGCGGTCGAGGTAGTGGTGCAGCTGGGCGACCCGTCCCTTCGCACCGAAGAGCAGCTCCTGCGCCACGGTCGGGGACTTGATCCGCCCAGCCGGGTCGCCGAGGTACTCGCGCAGCAGCTCCGGCTCGGGCAGCAGCGCCTCACTGAGCATGTGGCTGGTCGCGAACCCGTCCATGGCGTTGGCCACCGGGATCAACGACAGCGCCGAGGCCCGGTAGGAGATCGCGGCGAGGTCGGCTGCCTCCTGCGGGTTGGAGCCGAACAGGATCGTGTACCCGGCCGACAGCAGCGCGTACACGTCGTCGTGGCCGGCCATCACGTTCAGCGAGTGCTTGGACACGACCCGGGCTGCGACCTGCAGCACGAAGCCACCGATCTTCTTGCCGACGGTGACGTAGTGCGACTCCATCGCGTAGAGGATGCCCTGGCTGGAGGAGGCGTTGGAGATGAACTGCCCACCGGTCAGCGCCGCCCCCAGCGCACCGCTCTGCGCCGAGTGCTCGCCCTCGGGCTCGAAGAAGAACGGATGCTTGCCCCACACGTTGACGCCGCCCTCGGCGCGCGCCGCCTCATACAGCTCGGAGATCTCCGTCGAGGGGGTGATGGGGTAGCCGATGACACCCCCGCACACCTGGCTCATCACGTGGGCCACCGCCGCATTCCCGCTGACAACGCGAGGAAGTCCGGCGTACGCAGGCTGCTGAGCGCTCATGTGCCCGTCCCGAGGTTCAGGGTGAGGAGGAGGGGGACGGCCGACCGGCTCGTGACATCGCGACCCTCCCTTCCACGGCAATCCCAGCCAGTCTAGGGAGCCACGGGCCCGGTTACGCGCCAGTCATCGTGACCTCAACCACCCTCCTCCGGGCCGCGCGGGACCACTCCCCAGGCACCAGCGTGTGGGGGGTCCCGAGCCTGGTTCCGGTCCTGGGACCGACGGCGAGGGGATCCGCCGTCCACGACGCTCAGCACCTGCCGATCAGCTGGCGATGACGTCGTCCACTGGGCGCCGCGGGCTCCGTCCGGCCCCGACCGTCGGCACCCCGATGCGGAAGGCGACCAGGGAGATTCGGCCCCGGCGGGTCAGGTCGGCCAGCGGTCCCTCGAAGGCGGGGGTCGTGCCGAGGCTGCGGTCGCGCGCGATCCGTCCGGCGACCTGGTTCAGCGGTTGGATGGCCGGGCCTTGGGTCGTTGCCCGCGATGCAGCCGCTGAGATGCGCGGCCGACCTGGATGCGGGCGTCGGTGGAGCCGGGGTCTGTCACGCTGAGCAGTCCGTGGGCCCCATCCGTCCAGACGTGGACCTGCCTGGTGCTGGCCAGCCATGACGCGTCGGTCCGCTGCTGCGACGTCGGCTTCAGAATCTGGGCCACGAAGGTGGTCACGGGGGGCAGGCCCTGGGCATCGAGGGTCGTGCCGTCGCGGTGGCGATCGGTCTCCGCACGGCTGGCTCGCCACCACTGGTTGATCTCGGTGGACCGCTCACGGCCCGCGATGACCGCGTCGGGCACGGTGCGATCGGAGCGGTAGGACCCGTGGTCGGTCTGCCGCTGGGTGACGGCAGGGGACGATGTCCGCGCCGTCACCCGCCGCACTGGACCGCAGCGCGACCCGCGCGACGGCGGGACTGCGCCCGCCGACCTCGACCGTGGCAGCCTTCCCGCCCGCGGCTGCGGGGACCGTGAGGTTCCCGATCGCGCAGCCGAGACCGGCGACCCGTTCGACGTCAGCCGGGCCGGTCGCCGACAGGGCCCGGGTGCTGCCGGCACGCGGCAGCGCCTGCCATCAACCCGGCTCCGAACCCGCCAGCGACCATCGCCCGATCCCTGCGCTGAAGGGCGGGGGCCACACCGACGCTGAGCGCGAGCCCGGAGACCAGCGCAACTGCGGCTGCGGCGGACACGCTCGGCGCACCGGACCGAGCAGCACCCTCAGCAGCGAACTGACGACGACGACCGGGCCCAGCACCGCCGCAACGGTCCACCCCAGCCACCCGCCGACGCCCCCCGCGGGATCGGGCCGGGTGCTCCGTGTCAGCTGGCGCGTCTGCCGTGACGGCCCAACGGTCCACGTTCTCCGAGGGGCCCGCGCGGAAGGAGAGCACCGCCGCCGCGACCAGCAGCGGCCCGGGGAGGTACCAGAGGCGACCGACGGTCGCGACGCAGACCGCAGCGCTGGCCGGCACGAGCAGGAGGACCGCGAGTCGCCCCCGGGGCGCACGCGTGCGTGGCAGCTGCCCGAGGCCGACCGCCGCGGCCAGGCTGAGAATGATCGTCGTGACGCCCGGGCCCGTCCGGTCGAGCTTGTTGCCGCTCCACTGCGGGACCACCGAGCCCGAGAGGAGCCGGGTCAGCCCGGCCGCGACGCCCAGCCCGACGCCGGCCAGACCGAGCATCCGCGCCGCGACCGGCGCCGCGCGCGGCGCCGGGTCGTCGGGGTCGTCGGGGTCGTCGGGGTCGTCGGGTCGACGAAAGCCGGATGTGTCAGTGCGGTCATGTCAGGCTCCTTCGTTCGCGGCGTTGCGTGGAGGTCATCCCGGTGTCCAGCAGCGCCATCAGGGTGCCGATGCGGCTGCTGAGATCCGCGCCCAGGGTCACCAGCTCGGAGTACTCCTCGACACCGCTGAATCGCGGCGAAGATCGTCTCGGCGATCTCCCAGGAGCCGAGATCACCATCGATGGACCCTTCTCGCTGGCCGCGCCGGATGACCGTCTCGATGAGGTCGATCCACAGGAACAGCAGGGCTGCAGCTGGGGCGCCAGATCGGGACGGGCCGCAACCAGGTCGGGGACCAGGCGCCCGATTGCCCACAGGCTGTGGTTGCTGCATGGGCATCCACCACCTGGGGCGGCCAACCGCTGGGCCAGCTCGCGCGCCGGCGCGCCCTCGTCGTCGACCAGCGACACGGCCGCTGTCCACTGCTCGCGCAGGTCGTCGACGACAGCCAGCGCCAGCTCCTCCTGGGACGGGAAGTGGACGTTGACGGCACCGTTGGTATGACCCGACCCGGCGATCACATCGGTGAGCGAGGTCCCGGCGAAACCGTCCCGGGCGAGGGCCTCGGCGGCACGGTCGAGGATCCGGCGCCGAGTGTGCGCCCTGCGCTCGGCCTGCGTCCGGGGACCTGGGTTCTCGTCGATCTGCCTGGTCCAGAGGTCACTACCGTCTGGTCGGCATGCCTACCGGGTCACCGGCACAGCGGGCACGGGGTCCTCGACCCAGCCGTGCCTGGGGTCCAGGCGGCGCAGTCCCCCATCGGTGGGGTCGATGACCTGCAGCGCGATCCAGCCGCCGAGGACGAGACGCGCCAGCTGGGGTTGACGAGCCAGGACCGCGTCGACCGTCGCCGGCGGCGCGCAGACGAGCCCGAGCAGCCGCACCGGGTCGTGCTGCGGGAGCCCGGTCCAGCGGCCCTCGACGGGTGCGTGCGCCGAGACCGCCTGCCAGGGCAGGCCGATGCGCAGGTCACCACGCACCCCGGTCAGGACTCCGGACAGCGCATGCTCGGTGCCCTCAGCGCCGATGACGATGTTGTGCGTCGTCTTGTCCCCTGCCCCGAATCGGTCGGGGTCCACGGTGGAGCACCAGTACGCGGTGCTGATCCACTGCGCCACCACCAGAGGCCCAGCCATCAGGGCTTCCAACAGGTCCCCGTCGGGGTCGACGTCTGATCGATAGGACTGCAGGAACACCCGGCCCGCCAGGTTGCTTCCGACGGTCAAGGAGCGCGGCCCGATCACCATGGCGACGTTGCCGGCCAGGCCCCACTCGGGTCGTACCTGGGCCCAGTCGGCTGCCCGACGATCGACGTGGTGGCGCAGCTTCCAGGTCGATGCTGTCGGGTCGGCCTGCGGCAGGTCCGCGGCGCGCTCGCGGACGACGGCGTCCCCGGCAAGCCCCAGGTCAGTGACGAGGCGGGCGAGGGTCGACCCGGGGACCACATCGGCGTCGAGGACGGTGACGCGGTCGCGCGTGGTGTCGTGCACGGCTGCGACGAACTCGGTGCCGCGCACGTCGACGCCCCGCGCCAGGAGCCCGGCGGCGACGCGCGGGTCGGACAGGGCCAGCACCATCGTGCGCGCGCTCACATCACCGGACCGCCCGCCGCAGGCACCGCAGTCATAGGCGGCAAGGTGAGGGTTGTTGGTCGCGGCCGCACCGTGGCCGCACAGCACGACCACCGGTGCCGGCTCGACCAGCCCGGTGCTGAGCAAGAAGGACGCGGCGAGGTCGACGAGCTCGGTGAGGTCGAATCCGGTTCCTGAGTCGGGGCCGCCGGCGCGCGTCGAGGACGCGGGAGGGTCCGCCGGTGTGATGACTCCGAGCGCACCGTGGGTCGGGGCGCCGGCAGCGTGTCGAAGGTCGGCGGCCCGGTGCGACCACCAGGCGGGCGCGGCGGTGCGCAGCGCGGCCAGGGGACCAAGGACCCACCCGGATGCCTCGGCGAGGGTGAAGGGGGTGAACGGTCGTCCTTCCACGCCGTGCAGTGCGTCGGCCGTCTCCGTTGTCGACCACGACCACCGCCGCGCGATCGGCGTCTCGCGGACCGTGCGGTCCGGACGCAGCAGCACGGGACACCGCTCGGAGGCCGCTCCGGTGGGTGAGATGTGGCGCAGCGGCAGTCCGAAGAACCCGGCGGCGCCGTAGGTCTCCCACGGACCGGTCGCCTCGAGGTGACGGCGCAGCCGTTCGGAGCGAACGTCGATGCACAGCACCACCTGGGCGTCCGGGCCGCCCGGTGGGCGGGGGCACCCGCCGATCCCGCCCTCACCCTTCGCGAGCTCTCCGGCCCGGGCCCGCACGGCCCTGACAAGAGGGCGCCGCACTGCGGCTTCCCACACCTCGAGTCGCAGACGCGCCACGCCGTAGGAGAGGACCTCCTCGATCAGGGCGGTGACCTCGTGACGGTCGCCCACGCCGAGCCGGGCGACCTCCACCCCGAGATCGTGCAGGACGCCTTCCGGGTCGAGGCTCGGTCCGGAGCTCGCCGCCGCGGGACGGGTCTCGCGGTGGGTGAGCGAAGCCAGCAGTCGCACCGACACGAGGTCGGCGTAGGCGTCCGCCTTGGCAGTGTCGCCGTCGACCGACGCCGTGATCGGCAACGCGACGCCTTGGCGCAGTCGCCAGGCCACGTGTGCGGCCCACCCGGCGCCGTCGGTGAGCAGGCTGCTCAGCAGCTCGATCCGGGGCTCACCGGACGTCTCGAGATCCTCGAGCATCAGCGCCACGGCGTGGACAGGGTCAGCGGGCAGAGCCATCGCGACGTCTCGGGCACCGGTGATGCCCAGGGCGGCGTCGAGTGCCGCGTCGGCTCGCGCCGCGGCCCAGACCCCACCCGGTGCGGTGGGCCAGGCCGCGTCGCCGTAGACCCGGGCGATCAGCAGGTCCGCGTAAGCCGACCTCGCGCGCCGACCCGGCGTGCCCGGCGCATCGTCGTGCAGCAGAAGGGCGCGCACCACGTCGAGGCGCGCGACGCAGCCACACTGCGGGTCACGTCCGTCGAGGAACCGGGCGCACCCGTGGACGAGGGCCTCGTCGTCGATCCGACCGGCCGACAGCGCGCGGCCGAACAGGTCCGCGGTCGGCCCCGCGGCACTCCCCCAGGTACGCGACGCCAGCGCCAGCGCGTCGTGGAACTCCAGGCTTTCCAACGACGCCAGGGGGTTGGAGGCGACGAACGACTCGAGCGGCCAGGCCGGAGACACGATGTCGCCGGCTGCGTCCAGCAGAGCGCGGGTGCGTGTCACCTGCTCGTCGGAGGGCACGGTGGCTGCCGCGGCCGTGAGGTCCGGGTCGAGGACGCCGACGGGATCCGTCCCGCGGCGCAGCGTGCGCGGGGGCAGTGCGGTCAGTGCGACCGCGTCGACGATCCGGCGAGCACCGCCGGCCCGGGCGCGCCGGTCCAGCCACCAGAACGCGGCGCCGGCCGCGAGCAGGACCAGCACCAGCACGCTGACCGCGGGCGCTCCGACCTGGCCCCACGCAGGGGTTGCCGAGGCGAACAGCGGCTCGGTGGAGGAGGTCAACGCGCGGAGACCCAGGAGGTACCCGACGACCGCGAGCACGGCGAAGGCACAGGCGGCGGCGTGGGCGCGCGTCCCGAGACGTCGTGCACCCAGCAGCGCGGCACCCAACGCGACTGCCGCCAGGACGACCGGCAGTGCCGCGGCCGGACCCACCAGCAACGGCGCTCCCCACGGACCGGGCACTGCTGAGGCGACGCCGACCACGCCGACGGCTGCCGCGACGCTCACCCACGTGCGTCGACGACCTGCCCGCGCGGGAGTCGTGACACCGTGGCGAGCCCGCTCGACCGCGCCACCGGCACCGAGGAACAGCGACGCCTTCCACATCCCGTGGCCGACGAGGTGGGCCAGGACGGCCGCTGGCAGGCCGAGCGCGACCTGAACGCCCAGATAGCCCATCTGCGCAGTGGTCGACGCGGCCAGCCGGCCCTTGACATCGGGGCGGGTGCGGACCTGGGCGGTGCCCAGGAGGGCGGTTGCGACGGCGAGCCCGAGCAGCACGCCACGGGCCGGCACCGAGGCTGCCAGCAACGGCCACAGCAGCAGTCCGAGGACACCGACACCGTTGACGAGCCCGGCGTGCAGCAGCGCACTTACCGGGGACGGCGCCTCCGCTGTCTCCGGCAACCACCGATGCGCCGGCACCAGGGCGCTGCGCGCCACACCCGCCGCCACGACGAGCAGGGCGATGAGAGTCACCGTCCCAGCGGGTGCCGCGGACACCGCAGCCGGCAGCTCGTCCAGCCGCACGGTCCCCAGCTCCACGGCGGTCACCGCCACCGCGGCCCACAGGGCCGCATCACCGACCAGCAGCCGGAGCGCGACGACATGTGAGGAACGCCGGGCAGCCGACGTGCCCGCGTGACCTACCAGCCCGGCTACGGCGAGACCCCCGACGGTCCAGCCCAGCGCCAGCTGCACGAGGCTCGGCGCCACCACCGCCGTCGCCAGCGCCACGACCGCGACCACCTCGAGCACGGCGAACCGCCCCAACCGAGGCTGTCCGAGGAGATTCCGGGCCGCATAGGCGGCCACCACCGCGCCGATGCCCGCGATGAGCACCAGCAGCAGCCAGGGAACGAGGCCACCCACGACGCCGAATGTCACCGGCCCCAGAGGACCGAGGTCGAGCACACCCAGCGTCCAGGTGACCGGACTGACCACGACCACCGGCAGAAGCGCAAGAACGCTGGCGAGGAGGAGCACCGTCAGGTTCCGGGCAGCGCGAAGACTCATCACGCGAAGGACAATACACGAAATAGTTTTCGTGTATTACATCGGAGGTGTCAGTCGGTCATGATGTGACCGTGGACAACGACGCGGCACCGGGCGCTGGCCGACCGGCGAGGTCGTGGACGCTGCTGACCAACCACGGGCGGCTGCTCCTGCTGATCTGGGCCCACCCCGAGGCTCGCCTGCGTGACCTGGCCGAGCAGGCCGCGATCACCGAACGCGCAGCGAGCTCCATCGTGAGTGACCTGGAAGACGCCGGGTACGTCACCCGGACGCGCGTCGGCCGTCGCAACACCTACGTCGTCCACACGGATCGACCGTTCCGTCATCCTGCGGAGGCCGGCCATGACGTCGGTGAGCTCCTCTCGGTGTTCACCTGACCCGCGCGACTGCCTGGCCCCGGCCAGCGCGGGTCCCACGAGCGGTCCCTAGCGGCAGGTGAGTGGGCGCGGATGCCAGCGCGGGCCGACCCGACGCCACCAGTGACTCCGTGACCTCGTTCACCTCGACGGTGTGGGTCCGGCCGCCCGAGCCGGCGCTCTGGTGATCCATCGGGTCGTCATGGGCACAGATCCCGCCGCAGACCGCCGGTGGTGCCGCACCATGAGCGACACCCCTGCGGACACTGCTCGGTCCGGTCAGTCCCGGACCTCGAACTGCCGAGCACTCCGGCGACCACGCCGGTGTCCTGCGCGCGTCCGAGACCGGATCCTGCGGCCAGAAGTCCTCGGTGGCCGGGGCGACCCGCCTCGGGGCGCCACCGGAGCAACGCCGTGCTGGCGGTTCAGCCCGGTGCTTCACGGTGTCGCAGCCAGTCAGGCTGTGACGGTGAGCGTGGAGTACATGCCTCGGGCATAGTGCCCGGGCAGGTTGCAGACGATCTCATAGGTTCCCGTGGCCAGGGTGAGCGTGATCTGGGAGATGCCACCGGGGACGGTGCCGTCGGTTCCGGTGTCGGTCGGGCAGACCGGTGCCACCTCGCCGAGGGAGTCGGCCTCTGCTGTCTTCTCGTCGGTCCCGATGCTGCGCTGACCGGCGGCCTGGTTGGTGTCGAGTGGGAAGACGAGGAGTTCGTGTGGACGGGAGCCGGCGTTGACCAAGGTCAGGGTGACTGACCCGGCGGGCACGGAAGCAGCTCGCGGGAGGAAGAACATCGGCCCTATGCCCGTCCCGCCCATCATGGATGAGCCGTTGCCCATGTCGCGGGCGGTGACGGTGACCAGTATCCCGTCGGCCTTGGCGGCCGGACAGTAGGCAAGCACCGAGGCGGTGCTAGCCCCGGACCCCGTCGTCGCCGCACCGTTGACTCCCCCCATCGAACCGGGCCCGCCTTGATGGTTCGACGAGGTCCACACCCATGCGACCGAGGTTCCGGTCAGGAGCACAGCGGCCAGACCGGCGACCAGGGCGACAACAGTGAGGGTTCGCGATGACCGGGACGCGACCGGGGCGACGGATCGCCGCTCACCGCGAGCCTGCGCCACGACGAGCCCGGCAAGGGCCGCGACGCCGATCACGACGATCAGGCCCAGCCCGACGAACACCCACGCCGTCCCTCCGGTGCTGCGACCGTTCCAATCCACCATCGTTGCTCACGCCTTCCCGTTGAGGCCGGCGGGCTGCCGGTCTCGTTGTCCACCTTCAGGGTCACTCGGCGACATCGAGGTCCTGTGCTGGTGTCGTGAAGATCCGGAGAAGAGTGCGCGTTCCCCAGCCGCCCGAAGGCATCAGCCGGTCGGAGTGCCGGTGCCGCCGGTGACCTCACCGCGGGGTTCGGGTGCCTTCGACCCGTCTGCGTAGGCCGCGATGAACTGGGCGAGCTTCGGGTCGGTGGCGGTGGAGAGCGTGAGCTGGACGCCCCACGCGGTCGCCGCGACCGGGGACCGCTGCCCGGGGAAGGGGCTGACGAGGGCGTAGGCCCTTCCGGTGACGGCTCTCTTGATGGCGGCGATCTGGTCGGCCGGCAGTCCCGGCCGGTAGGTGATCCAGAATCCGCCGTGCTCGAGGGTGTGGACGGCGTTCTCGTTGACGACCGCGGCGTTGTAGATGCCGGTGTTCTGCCACACCGCGGAGTGGTCCCCGCCTGCGGGTGGTGCTTGCGCGTAGGTGACGGTGCTGGTCACGTGACCGCGGGTCAGGTTCGGGTAGGTCACCAGCCCTTGGATCCAGGACGTGGGGGCCGACGAGGACGCCGAAGGCGAGCCGGAGTCACGGGATGCGCCACGGGACACGCCCCACGCGACCCCGCCGATCACCACGAGGAGCCCAGCCACGCTCGCACCGACCATGAGCATCGTCCGGCGTCGCTCGGCACGCTGGTGCTCGGCCCTCAGCGCGGCGGCCTTCGCCTTCCCCTCCCGCGCCTGCGTGGTCTTCGTCATCGCGGGGCTCCCGCTGCGCTTTCCACAGCCGCGGTGTGACCGGCTGGGAGGGTGCGCACATCCTGAGCGTCACGCCCCTTGAACCGGCGTAGACGCAGGCTGTTGGTGACGACGAAGACCGAGGAGAACGCCATCGCGGCTCCGGCGATGATCGGGTTGAGCATCCCCGACATGGCCAGCGGGATCGCAGCGACGTTGTAGGCGAACGCCCAGAACAGGTTGCCCTTGATGATGCGCAGCGTGCGCCGCGACAGGGCGACAGCGTCGCCGGCGGCTCGCAGGTCGCCGGAGACGAGGGTGAGGTCGCTGGCCTCGATAGCGACATCGGTGCCGGTCCCCATCGCGATGCCGAGGTCGGCTTGGGCGAGCGCGGCAGCGTCGTTCACACCGTCGCCGATCATCGCGACGACGCGGCCTTGTTCCTGCAGGCGTGTGATGACCGCGACCTTGTCCCAGGGAAGTACCTCGGCCTCGACGTCGGTGATGCCCACTGTCGCAGCGACCGAGTGGGCGGCCCGGGTGTTGTCGCCGGTGAGCAGGACGGGCGTGAGGCCGAGGGCACGCAGCTCGCGGATCGCCTCTGCGCTGGTCGGCTTCACGCTGTCGGCGACGACGACGACACCTCGGGCCCGGCCGTCCCAGGCGACGGCGATCGCGGTGCGGCCGGCGGCCTCGGCGGTATCGAGCACGACGCGCAGCTCGGCGGGGAGCGGCGAGGCCCACTGCTCAGCGAGCCAGGAGGCGCGGCCGGCGACGAGGGCGTGGCCCTCAACGACGCCTTGGACGCCGCGACCCTGGGTGGAGTCGAAGGACTCGACGGCCGGGAGGGGTCCGATGCGGTCGCGTGCTCCGGCGGCGATGGCACCGCCGACTGGGTGTTCGGAAGCGTTCTCGACCGCACCGACGAGGCGCAGGAGGAGTTCTGAGTCCACCCCCGTAGCTGGTGTGACGTCGAGGAGCTGCATGCGTCCGGTGGTGACGGTGCCGGTCTTGTCCAGCACGATGGTGTCGACGCGGCGGGTCGACTCGAGGATCTGCGGGCCCTTGATCAGGATCCCGAGCTGCGCGGCGCGACCCGTGCCGACGAGCAGCGCGGTGGGTGTGGCGAGCCCGAGCGCGCAGGGGCACGCGATGATCAGGACCGACACGGCAGCGGTGAACGCGAACTGGGCGCCTTCACCAGCGAGCAGCCACCCGATCAGAGTGAGCAGCGACAGCGAGACGACCACCGGCACGAACACGGCGGAGACCCGGTCGGCGAGGCGTTGGACGGGGGCCTTCCCGGACTGGGCGTCCGAGACGAGCTTGGCCATCTGGGCGAGCCGGGTGTCGCCGCCGATCCGGGTGGCGCGCACGATCAGTCGGCCACCGGCGTTGACGGTGGCACCGACGACGGCGTCGTCGGGTCTGACCTCGACGGGCACGGACTCGCCGGTGAGCATCGAGGTGTCGACGGCGGAGGCGCCCTCGACCACGACCCCGTCGGTGGCGATCTTCTCCCCGGGGCGCACGACGAACAGGTCGCCGACGGCGAGCTGGGCGATCGGGATACGAGTCTCGACACCGTCCCGCCACAGGGCTACGTCCCTGGCACCCATGGTCATCAGCGCTCGCAGGGCAGCACCGGACTGGGTCTTTGCGCGGGCTTCCAGATAGCGGCCCGTGAGGATGAACACGGTGACCGCGGAGGCGACCTCGAGGTAGATGTTGGCTCCGGCGCTGGCCCGGTCCGGGAACAGCTCGAAGCCCATCTTCGCCCCAGCCATGCCGGCGTCGGCGAAGAACAGCGCGTACAGACTCCACAGGTACGCCGCGCTGACGCCGAGGCTGATGAGCGTGTCCATCGTCGCCGCACCGTGCTTGAGGTTGGTCCAGGCGGCCTTGTGGAACGGCCAGGCACCCCACACGATCACCGGTGAGGCCAGCGCGAGGGAGGCCCACTGCCAGTTCGCGAACTGGAACGCGGGCACCATCGACAGGAGGACGACCGGGATGGCCAGCACCGTGGAGATGAGCAGGCGCTGGCGCAGCGACTCGAGCTCGGGGTTGGTCGGCTTCTCCTGGCCGCCGTCCCGGTCTGACCGCTCTGCCTCGGGTGGCGCCGGCAGCGTCGCGGTGTAGCCCGTCGCCTCGACGGTGGCCACGGCGTCCTCGACCGACACGCCGACGGGCAGGACGACGCGGGCGACCTCGGTGGCGTAGTTCACCTCGGCGACGACGCCGGGCATCTTGTTGAGCTTGCGCTCGATGCGTGCGGCGCAGGACGCGCACGTCATGCCACCGATGGTGAGGTCCACCGTGCTGGTGCCGGTCTCGATGCTCATCGTCTCTCGTCTCCTGGTGGTGCGTGGCAGTTCGTCGCGTCGCGTCGCGTGGACGGTCGGGCTACGTCGTGGTCCGGTCGGGGGTGCGTAGCCGGAGGTCCTCGTCCGGGTTCGCCGCGCAGCAGCCCTGCTGGCGCCAGTCGATCCGGCCGGTCACCAGCCCGAACACCAGGGCAACAAGGAAGCCGCCCACAACGATGCCAAGAAGGGCCGTGATCACGAGGGCACCGCCGTCAGGACACTGCCGGTGTAGCCAGCCTCGGTCACAGCCATGAGCACGTCGGCGTCGGACACCGAGTCACCGACGACGGCGGTGCAGCATCCGGTCCTGAGGTCCGTGGTCGAGGACACGACGCCGTCGACGTCCTCGAGGCAGTCATCGACCAGGATCGTGCAGGACGGGCAGTGCATCCCGGCGATCTCGATCGTGACGGTGCGGTTCGACATGGTCTTCTCGTTCCTTCTCAGGACACCACGATGGTGCCGGTGTACATACCCATGGAGCAGGAGATCGGGATCTCGCCGGCCGCCAGCGTCCCGAGGTCGACCTCGGTGTCGCCCGAGTCAGGTAGCACGACCTGCTTGCCCAGGCTCGGGAAGACCGTGTAGACGATGCAGGACCGGGTGTTGTCGGTGTGGAAGACGACCTTCGTCGGGACGCCGGCCCGCGCGGCGATGCTGTCGGGTGAGTAGCCGCCGGAGGTGGCGTCGATCCGCAGGACCTGCACGCCGTTCACCGGG
This sequence comes from Candidatus Nanopelagicales bacterium, assembly GCA_038206635.1. GTDB lineage: Bacteria > Actinomycetota > Actinomycetes > S36-B12 > CAIYMF01 > Longivirga. The sequence goes on from JBBRAQ010000004.1 coordinate 138,011, forward strand.
GCCGGCGGCGGCTTTGCCGGGGCAGCCGCCGCGGTGGTGGTGCCGCTCAGGGTCGAGCTCAGTGATGCGGCGACGGTCTGCGCCGTCACCGGCGAGGCCAGCGCGACCAGGCTCGCGTTGAGGGTGAACAGGCCTATCGCGACGACGACGGACCCCAGCACGATGGACATGCGGCGGGAGTCGGTGCGGACGTAGCGCTGGGTGATGAATCCGTAGGCGGCGAACATCGGGACTGTGCCGAGGACGAACACGGCCATCACCGCCCCGCCGGCGACGGCTGAGCCGGCCGTCGCAGCGAGCAGCATCATCGAGATGGTGACGCCGCAGGGGATGAGGACGACCGCGAGGCCGAGCAGGAACGGCGCGAAAGCGGACTCGGACCGGGTGCTCTTGCGGACCACGCGGGTCCAGGAGGCTGGCGGGACGAATCGGATCTCGTTGAAGCCGGGGACCCCCGCCGCGCCGAGCCCGAACACGATCATCATGGCAGCCGCGACGAGCTGGGCGAGGCCGCCGATGCGGGCGTCGAGCGCGACGAACGACCCGAACGACCCGAGCAGGAGTCCCACCAGGGTCAGGACGAGCAGCTTGCCGGCCAGGAATCCCGCGACCGGGATCAGGTCCTCGGTCGCGGATCCGTGTGCCGCTGCTGGGGTTGGGCGCCTGGTGGTGGCTGGCAGCTTGGTCGTGGCGGGTCGGGCACCGGTCTTGGAGGGACGGGCTGCCGGTCGTGGAGCGCCCTTCCGCGCGACCGCTGTGCTCACCAGCACCCCGGTCGACCCCGCGGCATCCGCGGCCGCCTTCTTCTGCCGGGTGATCAGACCGACGAGCATGCCTCCCTGCGCAACCGCGCACGTAGTTGCGCCGGCGAGCAGGCCCGCTGCGAAGATGGCCCACCAGTTCATCGTGTTCTCCCGCTCGCGGCATCCGTCGTGGATGCGGTCTGTGTCTCGTTCTCGGTGTCGGCGGCGGCAGGCTCGTCGTCGGTGACCGTCGCGGTTGGCTGGAACAGGTGCCGGGCCGCGGTCCATGCCGCGATTCCTGCGGCCCCGCCCCAGATCGCCACGGCGGGCACGACCTGCACTCCGCCGTCCGGGGTCCACCAGCTCAGGCACCACCTCATCCGGACCGGTCCCGGTCGGAGGTCGTGCTCGTCTGGGTCATGGGTAAAGCGTCGGCCTTGAGCCCCGGGGGTTCCCCGGACGTTTCATGAAGATCCGATGAAGCCGCAGATCAGCGGCCTGATCGGGTGTGCCACATGGCATGTCCGGGAAGAAGGCGCATGTCCCAAACGCCACTGGCGGGGCGTCGGGGGGGCCGGGTAGGGGCGCGGGGCGCTAGGAGGACCTGGGCAGGGCCACGGTGAAGGTGGCCCCGGTTCCAGGTCCGTCGCTGTCCGCGGACAGCGTGCCGCCGTGGTCGGCGATGATCGCGCGGGCGATCGTCAGACCCAGACCGCTTCCGGATCCGTCGGTCGTCGCCCGTGCGGGGTCGACGCGGTGGAACCGGGTGAAGACCGCCGTGAGCTGGTCGCGGGGGATTCCTTCGCCGTCGTCGGCCACGGTGATCGCCACCCGACCCCCGACCGGGCCGGCGGCGACCCGCACATGGCCGCCACGGGCGGTGTGGCGCAGCGCGTTGTCGAGCAGGTTGGCCATCACCTGCTGGAGCCGCTCCGGGTCGGCGCGCACTCTCAGGTCCCGCTCGGGCCTGCTCAGGTCGAGGGCCACGCCCTTGGCGACGAACCGCGGTGTCGCTGCGGTGACGGCAAGGGCGGCGGCTTCGACAGCGTTGAGGTCGATCGGGGCCAGGTGTAGTGCGTGCTCATCGGCTGCGGCTGTCTCACGCAGGTCGCCGGACAGTCGTCGCAGTCGGGTGATCTGGGCGCGCATCGTCTCGTAGGACTCGGCCGTGGGCTCGACGACTCCGTCCTCGAGACCATCGATGTAGGCCTCCAGGGTGGCCATGGGTGTGCGGAGCTCGTGCGCGAGGTCGCCGAGGAGTCGGGTGCGGCTCGCCTCGGTCTCTGACAGCCGGGTCGCCATGCGCGAGAACGACGCCGAGAGCTGGGCCAGCTCAGTGGAGAACGCGGCCTCGGGCACGTCGATCGTGTACGTACCGCCGGCCACGACCTCGGCTGCTTCCGCGAGCTCCTCGACGGGACGGGCGACGCGTCGCACCAGGAACCAGGACACCAGTCCGGCGGCCAGCAACGACGCGATCATCGCCACGATCATCGAGATCCCGAAGGAGGAGGCGAAGGCCTGTTCGGCGTGGTGCTGCAGCTCGGGACTGTCGGTGGACGCACGCGCGAGATGGTCGTGGAAGAGTCCGGGCGCCACCACCGTCGCGGTGACAAGAAGGGTCACCCCGCCGACGGCGATCACACCAGCCTGCGCCGTCATGAGGCGGACGGCCAATCGTGTCGGTGGCCGGCTCACCCTTCCGCCATTCCGTAGCCGACACCGCGGACAGTTCGGACATAGCGGGGTTCGCCTGCCTCGTCACCGAGCTTGCGACGCAGATGTCCGATGTGGACGTCGACGAGGTGTTCGTCACCGAACCAGTCCGAACCCCACACCTCGTCGATGAGCTGGCGACGGGAGAAAGCGAGCCGGGGTCGGCCAGCCATGGTGGCGAGCAGGTCGAACTCGGTGCGGGTCAGCGCGACACGCTCTGCGGCGACGGTGACGGTGCGGGACTCCTCGTCGATGCGTAGATCACCGATGGTGGTCATCATCGGTTCTGCGGACGCTGAGCGGGGGCGACGCAGCATCGCCCGCACCCGGGCGATGAGCTCGCGAGGTGAGAACGGCTTGACCAGGTAGTCATCCGCGCCGACGGAAAGACCGACGATCTTGTCGACTTCCTCGTCGCGCGCGGTGAGCATGATGATGTAGGCGTCGGTGAACTGTCGGACCTGGCGGCACACCTCGACCCCGTCGAAGCCGGGGAGCATCACGTCCAGGACGACCAGGTCCGGCTTCCGAGAGCGGGCGAGCTCGACGGCGGAGGGACCGTCGAAGGCCAGGACGACCTCGAAACCTTCCTTCTCCAGGTAGCCCGAGACGACCCGCGCCAGCGCGACCTCGTCGTCGACGACGAGAACCGTGAGCGGCTGGGCCATCCGTGTCCTCCTGGTGCGGTCGACTCAGCCGTCAGGCTAACGGTCCTCAGCGACCCGGTTGCGTTGAGTGCGGCACCTCGGGCGTGGAGTGACCCTCGAGCAGGCGGCGCAGCTGGGCGTACTGCTCAGCGTCGATCTCGCCGGCTGCCAGACGCCGATCCAGGGTCGCCCGGGGCGTCTCGGTCACCGAGGTGCGCGTGTCACGGCCTGTCGAGCGCAGGACGGCCCAGAGCCCGAGGGCAACCAGGGCGAGCACGACCAGCATCAGCACGGCCATCGCGACCCAGCTGCCGGTGCCCGATCCGTCGTTGTACCAGTTCATCATGGTGTCTCCTCGTCGCTGTTCCTTCGCCCACCATCGCCGCCCCGGATGGAGATAGGGCAGCAGGAGACATGAAGGAACGGTGAAGGCTCGTTCTTCATCGAACCTTCACCCGATGACTGCCGTTCCTCGATGCGCGACGCAGAGTCTGTGACAGGCGCCGCAGCTGAGCGGCGCTTCTCGGTCTTCTTGGAGGCGCAGAGTGGGTCCGGTGGTCACCCGTAGACAGGTCATGCTCGGCGTGGCCGGCATGGGTGCCGTAGCCGGGCTGTCGGCCTGCGCACGGGGCGGGTCCGCACTCGTCGGCGCCCCGGCCGTCGCCTCGTCGGAATCGGCTCGCCCGACCACTGGGGCGACCCGCGATCTGGCCCTGCGCGCCCGCGCGGTCAAGGTCGACCTCGGCGGGACAGTTGTCAGCACCTGGGCCTACGGCGACACCGTCCCCGGCACACCGTTTCGGGCCAGCGCCGGTGACCGGGTGCGGATCGCCTTCCGCAACGACCTGCCCGAGGAGACCAGCGTCCACTGGCACGGCCTGGCCATCCGCAACGACATGGACGGCGTCCCCGGGGTCACCACACCCGCCGTAGCCGCGGGCGCAACGAGCGCCTACGACTTCGTCATCCCCCACGCCGGCACCCACTGGTTCCACCCGCACCACGGCATGCAGCTCGACCGCGGCCTCTACGCACCGTTCATCGTCGAGGACCCGGCCGAACCGGGACGCTACGACGCTGAGTGGATCCTCGTCCTCGACGACTGGACCGACGGCGTCGGTCGCAGCCCCGAGCGGATCTACTCCGACCTCGCCGACGCCGGGAACAGAACCGCCGACGGCATGGGGATGGGGATGGGTGGCGGCGGCATGGGTGGGATGGACGGCGGCGACGTCGCCTACCCGATGTACCTCGTCAACGGACGACCCACGAACGACCCGCAGACCCTGACCGCAAAGCCAGGAGCCCGGGTACGCCTGCGGATCATCAACGCCGCCGCCGACACGATCTTCACCGTCGCCCTGGGTGGACACGACCTCACGATCACCCACTCCGACGGCTACGCCGTCTCCACCGTGCCCACCAGTGCACTACGTCTGGGCATGGGCGAGCGCTACGACGCTGTCGTCACCCTGGGCGACGGGGTGTTCCCGTTCGTCGCGGCCCCTGTGGGCAAGACCGGGCTCGCACGCGCACTCGTCCGTACCGGTGGAGGCCCTGTGCCTGCCGCGAACGCCCGGCCGGCCGAGCTGGGCTCCTTCGCCCTCACCGTCGACATGCTCCAGGGGGCCGAGGGCACTGCACTGGAGGAGCGAGAACCCGACACGACTCAGGACCTCGCGCTGTCGGGAACCATGGCGCCCTACCGGTGGACCATCAACGGCCGCACCTACGACGACACCGTGCCGCTGACCATCCGCAGCGGGCAAGCCGGGCGGCTGCGCATCACGAACATGTCGATGATGCCGCATCCGATCCACCTGCACGGTCACACCTTCCAGCTCGGACCCGCAGGCGGTACCGGACCGCGCAAGGACACCGTCCTCGTGCCCTCCATGGGATCGGTCGACGTCGACCTGCTCGCTGACAACCCCGGACAGTGGATGGTCCACTGCCACAATGCATATCACGCCGAGGCCGGGATGATGACCCGCCTCGACTACCTCGCCTGAGAACGACCCACCCACTGTTCGGCGGGGATCCACCGCGCCGACGACCACCACCTGAGGAGAACGACGCCATGCGCGCACGCCCCCTGGCCCTGGCCGCCACCGCCATCACCCTGACCGGACTTCTCGCCGCCTGCGGCTCGACCTCAGCCACCAGCGGAGGTGCCACGGCGCCGGCCGGCAGCACCGCTTCGGCCACCAGCACCCAGGCTCTCGCCCCCGGGTCCGCCAGCGACGTGGCCTTCGCCCAGATGATGATCCCGCACCACCAGCAGGCCCTCGAGATGGCCGACCTCGCCGCGAAGTACGCGACATCGGCGGAAGTGAAAGCTCTCGCGGACCAGATCAGAACCGCCCAGACGCCGGAGATCGAGCAGATGACCAGCTGGCTCACGGCGTGGGACGCGCCGACCGTCATGCCCAGCAGCAGTGGCGGTGACGGCGGCATGGACGGCATGGACATGGGTGGCATGGGTGGCGACTCCGGGCTGATGAGCGAGGCCGACATGGCCACCCTGGGGAACGCCCGCGGCGCCGCCTTCGACCGGATCTGGCTGATGATGATGATTGCGCATCACCAGAGCGCCATCACGATGTCTCAGCAAGTCCTGACCGACACGACGAACCCAGCCGTGAAGACCCTCGCGACGGCCGTCACCGTCGGACAGGCCACCGAGATCGCCACCATGCAGAAGCTCCTGGCCTCCGGCTGACTGCGACCGTCGCCCCGCTCGCTACCAGCGTCCGACAGGTCCATGACCTGGTGCGAGAACCACGAACGGGTGACGTCCTCGCCGCGACGCACGACGGCCTGTTCCGCATCGGCTCGACCGGTGCGGCCACCCGCGTCGGAACTAGCGGCGACGATCTGATGAGCCTGGCCAGCACCGGCGACGGCGTGCTGTTCGCCTCCGGTCATCCCGGACCGTCGAGCCAGAGCTCCAACCCGCTGGGGTTGATCACCTCCCGTGACGGGCGGCTCACCTGGGCTCCGGTCTCACGAGGGGGCCAGACCGACTTCCATGCCCTGACGGCGCACGGCTCGACCATCGTCGGTCTCGACGGCCAGACCCTCACCTCCTCCACTGACCTGGGCAGGTCCTGGACAGAGCGGACCGTGACCGACGCTTCCTCACTCGCCCTCGACAGCACCACCCTGTGGGTCGCGGGCCACGAAGGCCGTCAGCCGGCAGCAACGACGGCGCAACCCTGCGCCCCGTCGCGGACGCTCCCTACTTGGTGCGGCACCGCAGCTCCCGACGGCACCGCATGGGGGCGTCGCGACCGACGGCACGGTGTGGCGCCGCCGGGCTTCCGACGGCTGGGATCTCCTCGTGACGCTGCCGTCGGGTGCCTCCGCCCAGGCCATCGTCGCGACCAATCGGCAGGAGGCACTCATCGCCACCAGCGACCAGCGCATCGGGATCTCATCGGCCGTGGCACCTGCCTGACGCTCAACCGCCATCGGCGTCTGTCATCAGACCGGATGCTCCGACGAACCTCGGACTCACCTCGGGCTGGTGGGCATCCGGGGCGGCGGACGCCGACCGACGCAGCACGCGTTCGCGTCGCTCACGGTCGACTGGTCGGCGCCGACGCGGCACTGCTGGCCGCGTGCCGAAGTCAAGCACCACCTTCGGTCGCGGCTTCGGTGGATCGAAGGACAAGCACGTGGCCTTGTGCGCATGGTGGACTCGGACGCCGTCTGTGTCGACGTTCTCACCCAGGGCGTGTCTGCCAATTGGTCGCGTGTCGGGGTCGGATGATCGAGTCATGACGCGTGCGGGTGTGTTCTCTGACGAGTTATGGGCTGTGGTCGAGCCGGTGCTTCCCTCGGGTGTGGGGCGTCGTGGTCGGCCGTGGAACGACCACCGCCGGACTTTGGAGGGCATCGCGTGGCGGTTCAGGACCGGGTCGCCGTGGCGAGACGTACCGCCGGAATTCGGTGCGTGGCAGTCGATTTGGGAGCGCCACCGGCGTTGGTCGACCGATGGGACCTATGCCGCGATGTTCGCCGCGGTGCGTGATCGCCTGCCTGCTGGGGATCGCCGGGTGTGGGATCTGGTCTCGGTGGACTCGACGAGTGTGAAGGCCCATCAGCACGCTGCCGGTGCCCGATTCACCGGAGCCCAGGTCCTCACGGGGGGCACGATCGAACGACAAGGATCTGCCCGGCGAGCCCGATGATCATGCACTGGGTCGGTCGCGGGGCGGCTGGACGACGAAGATTCACGCACTGACCGACCAGCACACCTGCCCGATCACGATGCTCTTGACCGCCGGCCAAGCTGGGGACAACCCGATGCTGGTGCCGCTGCTCGAGACCCTGGACCGGACTGGCACACCCCGGTTCAGGCTCCTCGCGGACAAGGCGTACTCCCACCCCTCCACCCGAGACACACTGCGCCAGCGGCGAATTCCACACACCATCCCGGAACGATCCGACCAGCTCAGGTACCGCAAGAAGCAGGGCTCACGAGGCGGGCGACCACCCGGCTTCGACTCCGCGATCTACCGCGAGCGCAACACCGTAGAACGCGGCTTCAACCGGCTCAAGCAGTGGCGCGGAATCGCGACCCGCTACGACAAGTACGCGCTGACGTACTACGGCGGAGTACTACTCGCCGCCACCATCATCACCCACCGCGTCCGGCTTTAGCAGACACGCCCTAGTCGCTCGAACCCGCTGCCGGTGTACCCATGCCCGTTGAAGTAGTCGCCGACGGCTTGCACCGCCACTGCCCATTCGGGGCTAATGGGGTCGGTCAGCTGATCCAGTGAGCCTTCGCCAGTGAGATCACTCGGTGGTGTGAGGAGGTTCAAGTGCATCTGCTCGGAACGGGTGTCGCCAGGCCGACGTCGACTCCGCTGCGTCTTCTCCGGAGAACAGTCCGCGGCACACTGGGCATACGCTGAGCCAGTCCGAGCGCTCCGGGAAGGACATCGCGTCGGGCGCCACAAGACGCGGGTTCCCCACTGGACGGCCAGATGGCGATCCCGATGTGGGCAGCGCCCGCCTCTGCGCGAGGGGAGGGTCATGGTCTTGGGTGACGACGTCGAGCAGGCGTCGGTTCTCGGCAGTGCGTGTCGGCGTGCAGCTGTCGGTGCGGACTCATCCGTTAGCCGAGCAGGAATCCGATCGCTGCCGTCACGAGGCCGCGGCGGCCACAGTCACGGCGTCAGCCGTGCGCTCCTCTACTCCCGGGCGAGACAATGGGCGCACTTTCGCGGCGTTCGGACTTGCGTTGGTACAAGGCAATGTCGGCGCGTCGGAGTGTCGACTTCAGGTCCTCGTCGTTCTCGGCCAAGGCGACTCCAATGCTGATCGAAGGAACGACGTCCACTCCGCTGATCGAGATCGGGTGACTCACGGCTAGGGAGATCGTCTCGGCGAGCGCGAGCGCGTCCGATCCCGCGCTGAGATTCTCGAGGACGACCACGAACTCATCACCGCCGATGCGCGCGACCAGATCGTCGCGGCGGACGGCGGCGCGCATGCGCTCGGCAACGGCCATGAGGACGATGTCACCGGCCTCATGGCCGAGTGTGTCGTTGATCGGCTTGAATCGGTCGAGGTCGCCGTAGAGGACGGCGGAAAGGCCACCGGGCCGGCGGCGTTCCTGTGCTCGGATGAGGGTCTCATCGAGTCGAGCACGGTTCGCAAGCCCGGTGAGCGGGTCGCAGAAGGCGCGGTCCGCGAGGCGCTGTCGCTGCCTCACCCGAGCGGTGACATCCCGCCACGTGAAGGAGATGCCGTCATCGACCTTGGTTGCTCTGTTGTCGAAGAAGCGGGTCTCCGTGCGACCGTCGCGCTCGAGAGAATGGAAGGGGTAGTCGTCGAGTGCGAGCGGATCGCCGGTGGTCACGACTGCCGCATACTGCTCCAAGAGTCCTGAGGTGGCGTGTTCGGGGAACAGCTCGAGGAGCGTGGTCCTGAGGAGGACGTTGCGATCCAAGTTGTTGGCGCTGCACGCAGCCTCGTTCGCGTCCATGTAACGGAAGTCGATGATGGAGCCGTCAGCGTCGCGGATCGCGTTCAAGAGCACCCACGGGTCGAGCTGGCTGTCGATCACCCCACGCAGCTGCTCCTGAGCGATGCGGGCAGCCTCCTGCGCCAGGGTGGCTCCAGTGACGTCGAGGATCTGGGAGATGAAGCACAGCAGACGGCCAGATGCGTCCCGAACTCCCGTGACCGTCAGGTGGCCGTAGATGATCGCACCGTCGGGATGCACGTATCGCTTGGCCAACCGGTAGGTGTCGATCTCGCCGGCCATGACCCGGCGCACCTGCGCGACGTCCCTATCAACGTCGTCCTGGTGCGTGAGCTCCTGGAATGTGATGCGCAGCAGTTCCTCCCGTGAGCGACCCAGCAGGGAGCACACGGCCGCGTTCACGGTGAGGAACCTGCCGTCGACGCCAACGAGGCACAACGCTGTGGCGGACTGCTCGAGCACCAGCCGGAATAGGTCGGGCACGGCCGTGTAGAGCTCGTCGAGCGTGCCCGCCTGCGGTTCCCGATCAAGAACGGACATCGCCATGCCTCCTCCTCTGGCCACAGGAGGCATCGGCACGGGCACCCCCTGGTCTTGACGCGTCTGCCGGCCCCGGCCCCCTCTCCCCCCGCTGTGGTCGAGCCTCCTCGACTGCGCTTGGGCCCTGCGTCGCGGAAACGTCGGAACCTGAGTCTTTGCCGCCACCCCGCGCCATCGGCCGGAGCTGCGGGGTCATCGAGGAACCGGGTAGCTCGGGCTTCCCCGAATCCCTAGCCGCACCACACCGCACCGGAGCCCAAGCCCCTGGCCAAGCCGTCCGACCTCCGCGGCCGCGCTTCCTCACCGCGCCTTGCGGTTTGCACGGGCCGGCCACAGCGAGCACGAACGCACTTACCCGTCGTCCCGTTGTTCTTCGACACACCCGCGGGCCTCGGGAAGAAGTCGGGTGGTGAGCAGACGCGGTGGGCATAGAGGGTGCCATCTGGCCGCTCTTCGTAGGGACGCCACCTCTCCACGATCCCGAGCGCTGGGGATATTCGCAGGTTGGGTTGACATCTCTCACGAGGGACGAGGTCCCTCAGGAAGGATGTCGCTATGCCGAAGAAGTACCTCCCGGAGGTCAAGACGGATGCGGTCACGGTCGCCCGTCGCGGTGACCTGACGGTCCCTGAGGTCGCGGTCGATTTCGGTGTCTCGGAGGAGTCGGTGTGGCGCTGGATGCCAGGCCGACATCGACGATGGCGTCAAGGGCGGCCAGACCAGCACCGAGCAGACCGAGCTGGTCCAGCTGCGCCGCGACAAGCGCCAGTCAGAGAGAGAACGAGCTCCTGCGCCGCGCGGCGGCCTGCTTAGCGTCCTCGACGCTCCCGAGAAGAAGTTCCCGCTGGTCCGTCACCTGGCCGCCGAGGGGTTCCCGGTGCGGTTGACCTGGGGGGTGCTCGGCTTCACGGCCCAGGCGTACTACTCGTGGCTGGCGAACCCGGTCAGTGAGCGGCACCGCGCAGACCATCGTTCGTGTGCCCGAGGAGGGGTTGCCATGGATTCGCCAACAGTAGGACGGGTAGCACTCATGTCGATCCACCCGGAGTTTGCCAACGCGATCCTTGCCGGTGACAAGACCGCCGAGTTCCGTAAGCGCCCCCTTCCGCGGACGTCACCCACGTCATCGGCTATGCCACCGCACCTGTTGGTGCAGTGGCCGGCGCTTTCTCCGTCGCCGGGCAGGAGACCAGGAGTCCGCTGTCTCTGTGGCGCCGCTTCGCCAGCGTCTCAGGGATCTCCGAATCGAAGTTCTTCGCGTACTACGAGACCAGCGCCAACGGCACCGGGATCCGTGTCGGTGAAGTCCTGGCCCCCGCCCAACCAATGTGCTTGTCCGGTGATCTCGGTGTCGCACGACCGCTGCAGTCGTTCCAGTACGTGGCCACTGACACCGCCAAGACAGTCCTCGACTCGATGACCCAGCTACGCGCTGCGTCGGCGGCCTGAGCGCTGCTCCGTCCGGCCGACCTCTAGTCGTCGCGATCGACTGCGATCGAGACACCGAGCATGTGACCACTTCACAACAGCACCGTCGGTCATGACCATCTGGCCCTTGCTTGATCCCACCCATGGTGTCCGCATGCGTTCGCGCATCAGCTGCCAGAGCGCAGACTCATGTTCAGATTCGACCGTGATTCGCGGTCTCCCCCGACCATCGCGGTGGAGGTGTTGCGCGAGCGCTGGAGCTACCTCCCGAACAGGCCAGAGGCACGTCAGGATCCACCGACATCCGGGCAGGTCCATGGGCACACGCAAATGATCTTTGTGGTCAAGGTGCGGTCACAAGGAAAGAGGCACGACCACCAAGATCGGTGATCATGCCTCTGACCTGCACTTACTTCGTAGCGGGGGCAGGATTTGAACCTGCGACCTCTGGGTTATGAGCCGCGGGAGCAAGGGACATCAGCGGACAGTCGTGGACGGTCCTGGACTGGAGTGGATCAGGTGTCTTCGCAGGTCAGCGGCCCGTTGATTTCCGAGGACGTCCAGCGGCGTCCACCGTCGTCATTGCACGTGCTGTTGACATTCTGCTGACACCTGACCTCGCCCAAGGGCTGTGGATAGGCGTTGTCCCTCCTTCGAGGCAACCATCGCCACCTCGCACTCAACGGCTCATCCGGTCCGGGTGATCTT
>JBBRAQ010000005.1:0-134407 GCA_038206635.1 Candidatus Nanopelagicales bacterium
CCGGGAACCGACCACACCACCAGTGACATCGGGCTCGTCTCGTCACGGCGGGAGGGTGGGCGGGCGGCGGGCGGCGGGTCAGTGGCCCAGGGCGTGCCAGAAGCCTGCGGCGAGGCGGGACGGTCGCCCGGTGCGGGCCTCGGTGGCGTCGGCCGTCGCGAACAGGGCGGTCGCGGCGTTGACGCCGAGCCAACGCAGCGGCTCGACCTCCCACCGCGGCGACGCGTGGTCCACGAGCGGCAGGTCGAGCAGCGGTGAGCCGGTGACGCCGAGGATCGCGTCGCGGAGCGCGCGGCCGGCCAGGTTCGACGTCGCGACACCGTCACCGACATAGCCACCAGCGGTCGCGAGCCCGGTGGCCCGGTCGAAGCCGACCGACGGGCACCAGTCGCGCGGGATGCCGAGATTGCCGCCCCAGGCGTGGGTGAACCCGATGCCGTCGAGCTCGGGGAACAGCCCGACGAGGATGCGCCGCAGCATCGCGTGCACCCGGTCGTCGACGTCGTACTCGGGGCGCACGGCCGAACCCCAGTGGTACGGCGCACCACGGCCCCCGAACGCGAGCCGGCCGTCGCGGGTGCGCTGACCGTAGATGCGCAGGTGCCTCTTGTCGCTGAAGGTCTCGCGATCGCCGAGACCGACGTCACCCCAACGCTCCTCCGGCAGCGGCTCGGTTGCGACCATGAGGGAGTACATCGGCACGACGGCACGGTGCGCGCCCGGGAGCAACGGGGTGAACCCCTCCGTGCCGCGGACGACGACGTCGGCCCGGACCTCGCCGCGGTCGGTGCTCACCACGCGCGGGGCGATCGACGTCACCGTCGTGCGCTCGTGGATGTCGACGCCGAGGGCCTGCACGACCGCGGCCAGTCCGACCACGAGCTCGTAGGGCTGGATCGCCGCGCAGTGCGGTGTGAACGTGCCGCCGAGCACGTGCGTGGCGCGCACCCGACCCACGGCCTCGCTCGCCTCGAGCACCCGCATGTGGTCCTCGCCGAGCCCCCAGGAGCGCCAGCCCTCGACCTCCGCGCGCGCCCGGACCCACTGCGCGTCGTTGCGCGCGACCGAGGCGTAGCCGCCCTGGTGGAAGCCGCAGTCGATGCCCTCGGCGGCCGCGACGCGACCGACCTCGAGCACTGTGTCGTTCATCGCGCGCTGCAACCGCACGGCCGCGTCGCGGTTGGAGAGCGATGCCACCTTGCGCATGGTCGCCGGGAAGATCGCCGAGCACCAGCCACCGTTGCGGCCCGACGCGCCGAAACCGACGAACTCCTTCTCCAGCACGACGATCCGCAGGGTCGGGTCGGCCTTCTTCAGGTAGTACGCCGTCCAGAGGCCGGTGTAGCCACCCCCGACGATCGCGACGTCGACCGACACGGGGCCGGGCAGCGAGTCGTACGTCGGAGCGTCGACGCGCGCGGTGTCCCGCCACAGCGTCGCAGGCCCGGATCCCGTGCGGGTCGAGGCGGACGTAGCCGTGCTGGGGCCGCTCATGAGCCCTCCGCCGCGGCGCCCCAGCGGCGGTTGTCCCACTCGGCGCTCGAGCCGAGCGTCCAGCTGATGGCGCGCGCCGGCGAGACGACGTACAGCAGCGCGCCAGCCATGGCCGGCGCATCCGGGAGGTACTCCAGGTCGCTGGGGTCGTCGTACTTCGCGGCGTACGCCGAGGCCACAGCCGGGTCGTCGCCTGCCGCCCCGGTGGCCCGCGCAGTCCCGTGCACGATGAGGACCGCCGAGCCGCTCTCGAGGTGGAGCACGAGCCGCGGGTCCGCGGCGAGGTTGCGCGAACGCACGGTGGACCGCTCGCCGTAGAACGCCAGGCGATCCTCGACCACGACACCCCACACCGGTACCGCGTGCGGCCCCGCCGGCCCGGATGTCGCGACCCACCAGTTCTGCGCCGCGCCGAAGCGCTCCACCACCTCGTCCCAGGCAAGCTCTCCCACGGCGTCAGCGCCCTCGTGTGGCGGAGAGCCCGGCCACGGCAGCCAGCAGGGCTGCGACGTCGGACGCTGTCGTGTAGCGCACGATCCCGGCGCGCACGACCCCACCGGTGGCACGCAGCCCCAGGGCGTCGATGAGCTCGCAGGCGTAGTTGTCGCCGTGCCACACGGCGATGCGGCGCTCGGCCAGGTACTCGTCGACCTGCTCGGGCGTGAAGCCGGCCACCGTGAACACGACGGTCGGAGCGCGGTCCGCGGTCACCGAAGGACCGTGGACGGTGACGCCCGTGATGTCGTGCAACCCCTCCTGGAGCAGGGCGAGCAACCGCGTCTCACGTTCGGCCTCATGGAGGATCGAGGTCGACATCATGAATTCGGCCGCCGCGGTGATGCCGGCGAGGAGCTCGATCTGCGGCGTGCCGGTCTCCCACCGGGCCGGACCCTCGTAGTCGGCCGGGCGTACGCGGTAGGGCTCGACGGTGCGCAGCAGGTCGTTGCGGACGGCGAGGACACCGGCGTGCGGGCCGTACCACTTGTAGGGCGAGGTGGACAGGACGTCGACGTCGAGCGCAGTGGCGTCGGTCGGCAGGTGCGGCACGCGGGCGACGCCGTCGACGAGGATGCGCGCGCCGTACTCGTGCGCGATGGCCGCCGCCCGCTGCAGGTCGGGTGCGTGACCGGTGAGGTTGGAAGCGCCGGAGATCGCGACCCAACGGGTCCGGCCGTCGGCGCACAGGCCCTTGAGCGGCTCGACGTCGAGCGTCCCGTCGACCGGGTCGACCTCCAGCAGCTCCACCGTCGCGCCGACGTCGCGCGCCGCGAGCAACCACGGCGAGACGTTGGAGTCGTGGTCGAGCTGCGTGCACACGATGCGGTCGCCGGGCACCCACTGCCGCGACAGCGCCCGGGTGAAGGAGAACATGAGGTTGGTGGTGCTCGGGCCGAACACAACCTCGTCGGGCCGGACACCGATGAGCCGCGAGGTCGCCTGGCGGGCCCGCTCGACGACGGCGTCGCTCTCCGAGCTGGCAGCGAACCTGCCCCCGAGGTTGGCCGGGGCCGGCGAGCGCATGTAGTCGGCGATCGCGTCGACGCAGGAGTCGACCGGGAGCGTGCCGGCCGGGCCGTCGAGGCGGACCCATCCGTCGGAGAGGCCGGGGAAGCGGGCGAGAACGTCGTCGGATGCCGTCATGGCGGCGATCCTGCCAGTCGCGCACGCACGGGGCGACCGTCGGCCGGTCCGCCGCGGCGACCGTTCCCGTTCCTGGCGGGACTAGACCGGCCCGGTGCGGCCCGGTCGGACGAGGTGGTCCTGGCGAACGTCGGTGACGCACCCGGCCGCGACCACGTCGCAGGGCAGCCGGACGAAGGCCGGCTTCGGCGGGTCGATGAGCCGGATGATTCGGTCTCCGGCGATGTTGCGGGCACGGACGGCGAACTGCCCACAGTCGCAGTAGAGCCAGCGCGGATCCTCGTGACCGACGAACAAGTGCTCGTGCTCGATCTGCACCGTCATCTGGAACATCCCCTCCCGGACCGCCTACTCGCTGAAGGTCTTGATGAGGACGGTAGGCCGGTTCCGGGCCCTGTCGCTCATCGAGAGAGGAGATTCCCTCGAATGACCCTGGGCCCGCCCCGAGGGAGCGCTCCCACGACACTGCGGCAGCCGAAATGTGTTGCCTACGTGAGGTGTCGACCACCCGCGGCAGGTCTCCGCGTGGACCCGTCCTGCTCCCGGGTCGGCCGCGCGGGACCTGCGCCGGCCCAGCAGTCGAGGATCGGCGGAGCCGTCACTCGGTCGGTCACACGGTGGCCGAGCACGGTGGTCCGCGTCGCCAGGGACGGTCCCCGGACGGCGACAGGAGGACGTGTCATGCCGAAGTTCGTGATCGATCGCGTCACGCTCGACGTGCTCTGCGGCCTCGGGGTCGAGCACGTCTCGCCATCGCCGAGGCATGGGTGCAGGAGCTCGGGCGGTTCGCGCCCCGCTGCGGCCTGTGCGAGCTGGTCGTGCGACCGCTCCTCCACCCGACGGTGCTCGGCCAGCCCGAAAGCCTCGCCGTCGCGACCCGGCTGGCGGCCGAGATCGCGAACCCCCGCCCTGACCAGCGACTTGACCAGCGCCCCGCCAGTACGGGGCGATCGGGCCCCCGGCCGCGCGGACTGACGCCGACGCTGCTGCAGGGCCACCACGGGCCCGCGAGGTCTGCCGAGGACGGTGCCTGCTCCCCGTGGGCGGACACGATGAGGCTCGTCGGCTGATCAGAACGCACACTGGTCAGGTGGCCGATACCGACGCACGGGCCCAGTCCGCCGGGGAACCCCCCGTCCCCGAGACCTCCTCAGGTGGTTCGGGAGAGCCTCCGCACGACGGGGTCTGCGGCCCCGACACCTCCGCCTACGACGACGGCACGCCGCGGGCGATGACCCAGACCCACCGGGTCGGCGCCCGAGGAGCCGCAGCGGGCACCGGGAAGGCGGCCCGACGCCGGCGCCG
Organism: Candidatus Nanopelagicales bacterium; assembly: GCA_038206635.1. Classification (GTDB taxonomy): domain Bacteria; phylum Actinomycetota; class Actinomycetes; order S36-B12; family CAIYMF01; genus Longivirga. The sequence goes on from JBBRAQ010000005.1 coordinate 4,441, forward strand.
CGGCCCGCTCGAGTGGATGTTCCGCAACCGGCTGACCGGCGGCATCACCGTCGCGCAGCTTCCGAACGCGCCGCTCGTCGTGTGGTTCGCCGCATCGCTCGTGCAGCGCTGGTGGAACCCCCAGGTCGCCGGCCACGACGTCCTCACGGCGGTCTCGACCGGTGCCCTGCTGGTCTGGGCCGCCGACGAGCTCGTGCGCGGCGTGAACCCCTTCCGGCGCCTGCTCGGCGCCGTCGCTGTCATCTGGACGGCGTACTCACTCACCCGCTGAGGTCGCCCCGACGCAGGCTGCGGCAGAACGCGAGGGGCTTCGGCAAGTGCGGGGAAGCCGCTTGCCGCGCCGCGGGTCAGACCAGGTCGCGCTCGCGTGCGTCGACGTCGGCCGTTCCCGTTGGACACTGGAGCGCAGATTCTCCAGTGCACGGTGCCACGGGCCGGAAGAAGACCGGCTTCGGCGGATCGATGAGCCGCAGGATGCGGTCACCGGCGATGTTCCGGGTGCGGACGGCGTACTGGCCGCAGTCGCACAGGAGCCAGCGAGGGTCTTCGTGATCGACGAACCAGTGCTCGTGCTCTACCTGGACGCTCATGCCGTCTCCCGTTCGACGCGCGTTCCACGAGGGCTGCCACTACGACCGTAACCCGCGATGGTCGTCGTTTCCAGCCCGCGAGCCGTATTGCTGCAACAAATCAGCAAGTCGGCCCATCGGGAGCGCTCCCACCACCTCGCCACCCCGGAATCACTTGCACGACAGCGGTTTCACGTCACCGGGGAGCCATCTGATGTACCACGGTCATTGTTCCTCCTTCACCCTTTGGCCCAGCCGGCAACAAATTCAGCCGGGCGCGACGCTGCTCTGGAACAGCTCCCACAGCGCCTCGAGATCGCGGCGCTCGGTGGCCTCGGCGCCGACCGACACCCGCACCATCCAGCGGCCGTCGTGCACCGCGGGGGTGACGAAGGCCCGGCCGGTGGCGTTGACCCGTTCCGCCCAGGAGCGGGTGTGCTCATCGAGAGCCTCGACGTCGGTGACGACGCCGTCCTCGCCCATGAGCGCCGCCGGAAGATGACGCAGGCAGACGGTCTGGAGCGACATCGGGGCGATCAGGACCCAGCCCGGCTCCTCCTCGATCCGGTCGGCGAACCAGCGGGCGTTGTCCAGGTCGCGGCGCAGCCTGGCGCGCAGCGCCTCCGCGCCGTCGAGCCGGAGGTGGAACCAGAGCTTGAGCGCCCGGAAGCGCCGACCGAGCGGGATCCCCCAGTCCTTGTACTGGGTCACCTCGCCGTCGGCAGCGGACCGCAGGTAGGACGGGTTCGTCGACATCACGGCGGTGAGCAGGTCGACGTCGCGGACGTAGAGCAGCGAGCAGTCCAGGATCGTTCCGAGCCACTTGTGCGGGTTCCACGACAGTGAGTCGGCCCCTTCGACCCCGTCGAACAGGTGCCTGCACTCGGGGAGGAGCATCGCCGACCCGGCCATCGCGGCGTCGACGTGCACCCATGCGCCGTGATCGGCGGCCACCAGCACGATCGCCGCGACCGGGTCCATCGCGGTCGTGCCCGTGGTGCCCACAGCGGCGACCACGGCGACGGGGAGCCGGCCGGCCGCGACATCGGCCGCCATCGCCGCGCGCAGCGCGTCGGGGTCCATCGCGAAGGTGACCGGGTCGACGTCGACGAGCCGCAGGTTGTCGTGACCGAAACCGGCGAGCAGCACGGCCTTGGCGACCGAGGAGTGGGCGTATGGCGAGGTGTAGACGACCAGGGGAACCGGCTCGGCCTGCAGGCCGCCACGCCTCTCGCCGAGGTCCGTGGCCCGTTCACGGGCGGCGAGCAGTGCGACGAGGCACGCGGTCGAGGCGGTGTCATGGATCGCGCCCCTCCACTCCGGGGAGAGGCCGCAGAGCTCGCGCAGCCAGTCGGTGACGACCTCCTCGACCTCGGTGAGCGCGGGCGCGGACTGCCAGGTGATCCCGAGCGCGCCCAACCCCGAGGAGGCGAAGTCGCCCAGCACGGAGGACAGCGCGGCATTCGAGGGGAACCAGGCGTAGTAGCCCGGGCTCTGGGTCTGGGTGATGCCGGGGACGACGACGCGGTCGAGGTCGGCGAGCACGGCCGCGAACGGCTCGGGCAGCTCCGGCGGCGGGGAGGTCAGTGCCTCGCGGACCGCGCCGGGCGCGACCTCCGAGCGCACCGGGAGGTCGGGCACCCGCAGCCGGAAGTCGGCGATCCAGTCCACGAGCTCGTGCGCGGCGACGCGGAACTCCTCAGGCGTCATGGTGCCTCCTCGATCGGGTCGGAGCAGGAGTCTTCCAGCCCGGAGGCACGAGCCAGGCCGGGGCGCTGTCGGTCCGGGCGCGCGCCGGACACCGGCCGGTGGGTCACGATGCGTCCTGGGAGGACAACCATCCCTCGCGGCTCCAGACTTGGACCCGCCAGCGCGGGGTGGTGCGTCCAGGGACGGAGCGGCGGCGAACGCACCGCGCGGGGGGCAGGTCTGGCATCGTTCGTGCGGGCGCTCGCGACGAGCGGTCCGGTGACCCGCAGGGACATGAGCTGGGGGGAGGGTTCGTGGGCGGCACCAGCAACGGGGACGACATCGGAGACGGCGCCGACGCGCTCGCCCCAGCCGGTGGCACGCACCGGCGCGCCGACTTCGTCGTCGCGGTCGGCTCCTCTGCGGGGGGCCTCGAGGCCCTGCAGGAGTTCCTGCCGCACCTGCCGGTAGCCGGGTTGGCGGTCGTGGTCGCCCAGCACATGTCCCCCGAGCACCGCAGCCTCATCGTCGAGCTGCTCGAACGCCGGACCCCGCTCCGCGTCGTCGAGGCGAGCGACGGCGCCGCACTGGTCGAGGGCACCGTCTACATCTGCCCACCGAACCACGACCTGACCATCGACGAGGCGGTCATCCACGTCGAGGACCCCAGCCCGTCGAGGGTGCCCCACCCCAACATCGATCTGCTCTTCGAGTCCGTCGCCCTGCACTGGGGCCGCCGCGGCGTGGGCGTGGTCCTGTCCGGGACCGGCGCCGACGGGTCCAGCGGCCTGCGCTCGATCAACGCCGCCGGTGGCCTCACCATCGCGCAGCGGCCGGAGTCGGCGAAGTTCGGATCCATGCCCTACTCGGCCATCGAGCTCGGCGCGGTCGACATCGTCCTCGACGCCGCCGAGATGGGCCCGCTCCTGCGACGTCTCGCCGATGCGGAGCCGCTGTGGACCGGGGCCGACGACCCCGATCTCGAGGACACGACCGTCCGGCGCATCGTCGCCACGCTGCGCCGGATGACCGGGATCGACTTCTCCCGCTACAAGGACACGACCCTCCGGCGTCAGATCGCCCGTCGCATGGCTGTGCGCCAGCTCACCGGCGTGGAGGACTACCTCCCCCTGCTCACCGCCGAGCAGCCTGAGGCCCAGGCCCTCATGGTGAACCTGCTCGTCACCGTCACCTCCTTCTTCCGCGACGAGGCCGCCTTCGCGGCCCTCGGCGCCCAGCTGACCCGGTACGCCCACGAGCGCGACGAGGACACCCAGCTGCGCATGTGGGTCCCGGGCTGCGCCACGGGCGAGGAGGTCTACTCGATCGCCATGCTGGTCGCCGAGGCGCTCGGCCGCCCGACGGACCTGCTGCGCCACCTGAAGATCTTCGCGACCGACCTCGACGACGCCAGCCTGGCCGTCGCACGGCGAGCCGTCTACCCGCTCGCCGCCGCCGAGAGGGTGCCCGAGCACCTGCGCGCCCGCTACATGCTCGACACGCCGTTCGGGGCCGAGATCGTCGCCGAGATCCGCGACTGCATCGTCTTCGCGCGGCACAACCTCGCGGAGGACCCGCCCTTCCCGCGACTGGATCTCATCTCCTGCCGCAACACGCTCATCTACTTCACGACCCCCTTGCAGGACAAGGTCATCGACCTGATGCGCTACGCCCTCGAGCCAGCCGGGCTCCTGTTCCTGGGGGCCTCGGAGGCTCCTGGCAGCTCGGCCACAGGGTTCGTCACCCTCGACGCGGCCAACCGGATCTACGTGCGCACCGGCGAGCGTTCGGTCATGCGCGAGCGTACGCCCTCAACCCTCGCCTGGAGGCCTCCGAACGCACCGGCCCGGACCCGCCAGATCTCCCGTCCGCCTCTCGCCGACCACCGCGTGACCCTGCTCGAGGCGCTCTTCCGCACCATCGGCGATCCGTGCCTCGTGCTCGACGACGACGACAACGTCCTCGAGGTGGTGGGCGACGTGTCGCGCTACTGCCAGGTCCCGTCCGGGCCACTGTCGGCTGCCGCCATCCCGCTGCTGGCACCGGAGCTACGTGGCGACGCCCGCCACCTCCTGCTCCAGCTGCGCGCCGGGCCAGGTCCCATCGCGGGGCGCAGCATCGCCCTCGCGAACGCCCCCGGCGGTGTTCTCATGACCGTGCGTTCGATGCTCGTCGAGAGCCAGCAGCGACGTGTCCTGTCCTTCGTCGCGCTCCCGGACGTCGACCGTGAGACCCCGCCGGAGGTCACGTCGGGCACCGAGGCGACACCGGAGCAGGCGATCGCGTTCGACCGTGAGCTGCAGCGCCTCGAGAGCGAGCTGTCGGCCAGCCAGGAGACGCTACGCATCTCGATCGAGGAGCTCGAGGCGACCAACGAGGAGCTGCAAGCATCCTCGGAGGAGCTCCAGGCCACCAACGAGGAGCTCCAGTCCTCCTATGAAGAGCTCGAGACCTCCAACGAGGAGCTCCACGCGACGAACGAGGAGCTCGGGACCCTCAACGCAAAGCTGCGGTCGCGCAGTGGGGAGCTCACCGGCCTCAACACCGACCTCGAGAACATCCTCTCCTCGCTCAACCAGGGCATGGTGCAGGTCGACCAGAACCTTCGGGTCACCCGGTTCTCCCCGCTCGCGGTGCGACTGTTCGCCCTCATGGACTCCGACGTCGGCCAGCCGCTGCTGGGAATCCCGACGACGATGACCGTGGCAGGTTTCGACCAGGCACTCCACGCAGTCGTCGGCGGGGCGTCACGCCGCAGTCTCGAGGCGCACGGCGACGGCGGCGCGTTCCTCGTGCAGGTTCTTCCCTACATCACGGAGGACTCCGAGCGTCGCGGCGCCATCATCACCCTCACCGACATCAGCTTCCTGGCGACCCCCTACCGGGCCACGGAGTCCGAGCTGCGCGGCTTCCAACGCGGCACCGACGTCCTGCCCGAGCTGGTGTGGAAGCGCGACGCCACGAGCCGCGAGGTGCTCTACACCAGCCGCCGGATCGAGGAGTTCATCGGCTACACGCAGCAGGACCTCGGGCGCGACCCGTCCCTCCTCGACGCCGCCATCGCCGTCGAGGACCGCGAACGGGTCGAGGCCGCACGTGCCGTCGGCGCACACAACTGGTCGGTTGACTACCGCTTGGAGAACCGCGACGGCGGGTCGCGCTGGGTGCGCGAAGGCGCCACTCTCGTGCCGGACCCGGGCGGCGACTTCATCTTCGGCACGCTCATCGACATCACCGACGACGTCGAGCTGCGGCAGCGGGCCGAGCAGCAGGCGGCGGTGTTCGAGTCGGTGTTCCACACCGCGGTGCTCGGCGTGGCCGTCCTCGATTCCGCCCAGCGCATCGTCATCGCCAACGACGCCTTCTGCTCGCTCGTCGGGATCGAGCCCGGCGCACTGGACCACCGGCCGATCGCCTCGTTCCTGCACCCCGGGGACGACACCGGCATGGAGGAGTTCACCGCCCAGATCGCCCGGAGCATCGCCATCGGCGAGCCCACGATCCGACGCCTCGCCGACCGTGGCGAGGAGTCCCGCTGGGTCATGTGCGACATCCGGCCACTACGGCAGGCGATGGGCGACTACGCCGCGATCCTCATCATGGAGGACGTCACCGCCGTCCAGGAGAACACCGCGGCCCTGGCCCATCAGGCGAACTTCGACGCCGGGAGCGGGCTGGTCAACCGGTCCTTCTTCGGCACGAACCTCGAGCGCGAGATCGCCCGAGCCAGACGCGAGGGCGGCCCGCTGGCACTGGCCTGGATCGACCTGGACTCCTTCAAGGAGGTGAACGACCAGTACGGCCACGACGTCGGCGACACCGTGCTGCGCAGCGTCGCGGAGCGACTGGTGGAGGCCGTGCGTCGCGAGGACGTCGTCGGCCGTCTCGGCGGCGACGAGTTCGGGATCATCCTCACCGAGTTCGAGCACCTGAGCGGACTCGAGTCGGTGATGGACCGCCTCCAGCAGGCGCTGGCCCGGCCGGTCCACGTCGACGGCGCCGAGATCGTTCAGGGCGCCAGCATCGGTGTGGCACTGTTCCCGCGCGACGGCGAGGGGCAGGAGAGCCTGATGCGGTCCGCTGATACGGCGATGTACGCCGCAAAGGCGGCGGGCGGCGGGCACTTCGAGTATTTCGAGGCGGCGATGAACCTAGCCTCCGAGGAGCGGCGCCGATTGCGTCACGGCATCACCGCGGCCGTGCGCCAGGGCGACTTCGAGCTGCACTACCAACCGATCCTCGACCTGTCCAACCACAGTGTGTGGGGCGTCGAGGCGCTGATCCGGGGGGTGCGCGACGGCGTGCTCGTCGACGCGAAGGAGTTCATCCCCTTCTGCGAGGAGACCGGGCTGATCCGCCCACTGGGCCACCTGTCGATGGCCCTGCTGCGCGCCGACCTCCAGAGGCTGCGCGCGGCCGGTCACCCGAGGATGCCCGTCAGCTTCAACATGGGCGTCGCCCAGCTCGAGGACCCCCGTCTCGTGTCGCTGCTCGAGGAGTGGCCAGGCCCGCACGGGCTCGAGGGCATCATGGTCGAGATCACCGAGTCGGTCTTCCTGCCGGGCCATGCCCGGGCGATGGTCACCGTCGACGCGATCCGCGCCCTGGGTGGAAGCCTCGCGGTCGACGACTTCGGCAGCGGCTTCTCCAACCTGCGACTGCTCGAGTCGCTCTCACCGAGCGTCATCAAGCTCGACAGCAGCCTGCTCGCGGTGAGCGACCCGGGAAGCCAGGATGCCCTGCTGCGCGCGGCCATCGAGCTCGCCCACGCCATGGGCGCGACCGTCGTGGCCGAGGGCATCGAGACACCGGAGCGGCTGGCCCTGGTCAACGCGCTCGGGGCCGACCTAGGGCAGGGCTACCTCCTCGGGCCACCGATGCCGCTGGCCGAGCTGCTCGCCTGGATGGCCGATCGCACCGGGTCACCCGACACCTGATCTACCGGCAGAGGATCCGGTCCGGCTCGAGGTGCCCGTCCGCACACACGCGTCAGTACTTCGCGAGGAGCTGCTTGGCGGCCACGATGCGCTGGACCTGGTTGGTGCCCTCGTAGATCTGGGTGATCTTCGCGTCGCGCATCATCCGCTCGAGGGGGTAGTCCTTGACGTAGCCGTAGCCACCGAGGACCTGGACGGCGTCGGTCGTGATCTCCATCGCGACGTCGGACGCGAAGCACTTGGCCGCGGCACCGAAGAAGGTGAGGTCGTCGTCGCCGCGCTCGCTCTTGGCCGCCGCGGTATACACGAGCTGACGCGCGGCCTCGAGCTTGATGGCCATGTCGGCGAGCATGAACTGCAGGCCCTGGAACTCCGCGATCGCCTTGCCGAACTGCTTGCGCTCCTTGGCATACGCCGCGGCGTGGTCAAGCGCTCCCTGCGCGATCCCCACGGCCTGCGCGCCGATCGTGATGCGGGTGTGGTCGAGGGTCTCCATCGCGATGGCGAAACCGGCACCGACGTCGCCGATGCGACGGCTGTCGGGGATGCGCACGTTGTCGAAGTAGAGCTCGCGGGTCGGCGATCCCTTGATGCCGAGCTTGCGCTCGAGCGCGCCGTAGCTGAAGCCTTCGTCGCCGTCCTCGAGGACGAACGCCGTGATGCCCCCGCGCGTGCGCTTGTCGGGGTCGGTGACGGCCATGATCGTGTAGAACTTCGAGACGCCGGCGTTGGTGATCCAGCGTTTGGCACCGTTGATGACCCAGTCGTCGCCGTCGCGCACGGCCTTGGTCCGCATGCCCCCGGCGTCGCTGCCGGCCTCGGGCTCGGACAGTCCGTAGGAGAACATCCCCTCGCCCCGGGCGAGCCGTGGGAGGTAGGCCTGCTTGATCTCCTCGGACCCGCCGACCAGGAGCGGCATCGACCCGAGCTTGTTCACCGCGGGGATCAGCGAGCTCGACGCGCAGACTCGCGCCACCTCCTCGATGACGATGCAGACGGCCAGCGCATCGCCACCGGCGCCGCCGTAGGCCTCCGGGACGTGGATCGCGTGGAAGTCGCTCGCGACGAGCGCAGCGAGCACGTCGTGGGGGAACTCGCTCTTCTCGTCGATCTCGGCCGCGCGCGGAGCGATCTTGTCGGTGGCGAGGGCTCGCACGGACGCCCGGAGCATCTCGTGCTCCTCGGAGGGGCGGTACAGGTCGAAGTCGGGGTTGCCCTTGCTGGCCACGATGATCGCTCTCCAGACGTTGACGTGCGCGTGCTGACGCGCCGGGGCTGCTGCGAGCAGCGTCCGCGAACGACACTACGCGCGCGACCTCCCGGTCGCCTGTGCGGCCAGGCGCGCCATCCGACCCCGGGACGAGCCGCGCGGGGGTACGTACGGATGATCACCGGACGGCCCGGCTCGCCTAGGCTCGGGCCCGTGAACGACGCCACCTCCCTCGCCGGATTCGTCCCTCGCCGCATCACCGTCATCGGGTGCGGCTACCTCGGAGCGGTCCACGCCGCCGCCATGGCCACGCTGGGTCACGACGTGCTCGGCTTCGACGTCGACGCCGCCAAGGTCGAGCTGCTCAGCCGCGGCGAGACGCCGTTCTACGAGCCCGGCCTCGACGAGCTCCTCGCCGAGGCACTCGCCACCGGTCGCCTGCGCTTCACGACGTCCTACGCCGAGACCGCGGAGTTCGGCGACGTCCACTTCCTGTGCGTCGGCACGCCCCAGCACAAGGGGTCCAACGCCGCCGACATGACCTACGTCAACGCCGCGATCGATACCCTGGCACCGCTGCTCGCGCGTCCGTGCCTCGTCGTCGGCAAGTCCACCGTTCCGATCGGCACGGCCGAGCGGCTCCGCGACCGTCTCACCGAGCTCTCCCCCGTCGGCACGGCCGCGCGCCTCGCCTGGAACCCGGAGTTCCTCCGCGAGGGCTTCGCCATCAAGGACACGGTCGCGCCCGACCGTCTCGTCGTCGGCGTCGACGCCCCTGCCGACGCCGAGGAGCTCGCCGCGCTCTACGCACCTGTGCTCGTCCACGGCATGCCGTGGGTCGTCGTCGACCTCGCGACCGCGCAGTTGGTGAAGAACGCCGCGAACGCCTTCCTGGCCACGAAGATCTCCTTCATCAATGCGATGGCCGAGCTGTGCGAGGCCACCGGTGCCGACGTCGTCGCCCTCGCCGACGCCATCGGCCATGACGCCCGGATCGGCCGCAAGTTCCTCCAGGCCGGGCTCGGCTTCGGCGGCGGCTGCCTGCCCAAGGACCTTCGCGGCTTCATGGCGCGGGCCGAGGAGCTCGGCGTCGACCAGGCGCTCGCCTTCCTCAGCGAGGTCGACGACATCAACCTGCGCCGACGACGTCGTGCCATCGAGCTCACGACCGAGCTGCTCGGCGGCAACGTGACCGGTGCTCGCATCGCGGTCCTCGGCGCGGCCTTCAAGCCCGACAGCGACGACATCCGCGACTCGCCCGCGCTCGACGTCGCCGCGATGCTCGACGAGCTCGGCGCTGACGTCCGCGTCCATGACCCGAAGGCCCTCGACAACGCTCGTCGCGTGCGCCCGACCCTGACCTACGTCGAGGACCCGACCGAGGCCTGTCGCGACGCCGACGCGGTGCTGCACCTGACCGAGTGGAAGGTCTACCGCGAGCTCGACCCCGTGGCGCTCGGCGAGGTCGTCGCCCACAAGCGCCTCCTCGACGGCCGCAACGCCCTCGACTCCGGCGCCTACGTCCGCGCGGGCTGGGACGTCCGCGCCCTCGGTCGCCCCAACATCCGCGGCTGACCGTCCGCGCCGTCTCCGCCGGGCACGGCTCACCGGCCGTGCGTCTCCGGCGGCACGGCCCGGACTCGCATGCCTGACCGGCCGCGCCGTCTCCGGCGACGACCGAGACCGCATAGCCTGCGCAGGTGACCCGCGACCCGGACCTCTACGGCGATGACTCCCGCGTCGCCTCGCTGTTGCACGACTCGGCGGTGTGGGCGGTCGTCGGCCTCTCGGAGAACACGCGCCGGGCGGCGTACGGCGTCGCCCGGCTGCTCCAGGCCAAGGGCAAGCGGATCGTCCCGGTACACCTGTCGGCGTCGACCGTGCACGGCGAGCGCGGCTACGCGACTCTCTCCGACGCGGTCTTCGAGCTCGGCGAGATCGACGTCGTCGACGTGTTCGTCAACTCCTCGCGCGCCGGCGGCGTTGTCGACGACGCGATCGCGATCGGCGCGAAGGCCGTGTGGCTGCAGCTCGACGTCATCGACGAGGACGCCGCGCGCCGCGCCCGCGCCGCGGGCCTCGCCGTCGTCATGGACCGCTGCCCCGCCATCGAGTGGCCCCGCCACACCCCGGACCACCCCACCACCTGACCGATTGACCGCCGGACCGCCGGACCGTGATGCGAACTCCAGGTGCCTTCCCGTTCAGGGTGTGGCCCGCTTCGCTGCCGAGCGGTATCGACGATCAGCGGGCCGAGCACGCCGGCGTCGAGCTCGGCCAGGAACCGTGCGACGACCGCCTCCACCCCCGGATCCGGCCCGGGGGCCAGGAGCGGTGCGGGGCTGATCGACCTGGACTCAGACGAGAACGCACGTCTGACAGTGGCACGAGCCCCACGCCACCCGATCGCCCGAAACCGTTCAGCTCCAAACGAACACGACCGGCCGGCCGGCCACTCCCCTTCGAATCGCCCGATCCGGCCATGTCGCGACGACGAGTGCCGTGAGGCCCGGCGCCCGGCCCTCGGCGGCACACCGCGGAGGCGCCGCTCACGCTCGGGCGAGGCCCCCCAACGACACACCATGGATCGCCGTGCCTTCAGGTACCGCACAGGCGCAGCCGGATGGGGATGCACGCTCTCCGGGAAGCAGAGTGCAGTTCAGCTGCGCTCTCCCTCCCTAAAGGAGGAAGAGTGCAGTTCAGCTGCGCTCTTCCTCCCTAGGGGAAGAAGAGTGCAGTTCGGGGGGTCAGGGTTTGGGGAGGGAGGCTCGGAGGGCTGCTCCCTTGGCTGTCGCTGTGGCGTTGAGAGCCTTCTGGAACTCGCGCATCCGCGCGCGCAGGGCCGTGCCGCGCTCGTCGTCGGACGTCGCGAGTATGCGCACGGCGAGCAGCCCGGCGTTGCGGGCGTTGCCGATGGCGACGGTGGCAACGGGGACGCCGGCCGGCATCTGCACGATGGACAGCAGCGAGTCGAGGCCGTCGAGGTTGGCCAGCGGCACGGGGACGCCGATGACCGGCAGCGGCGTGAGCGAGGCGAGCATGCCTGGCAGGTGCGCGGCACCGCCGGCGCCCGCGATCACCACGCGCAGACCGCGATCCGCCGCAGCGCGGCCGTACTCCAGCATCTCCTCGGGCATGCGGTGCGCGGAGAGGACGCCGACCTCGTAGGGGACGCCGAACTCATCCAGAGCGTTCGCCGCCTCGCACATCGTCGGCCAGTCGGAGTCCGACCCCATGACGAGGCCGACCAGCGGCACCAGGGAACTCTCACTCATCGATGACTCCGCTGAGGTAGTCGGCCGCGTGGTGCGCCCGGGCGAGGATGTCCTCGAGGTCGTCCCCGACGACGGTGACGTGCCCGATCTTGCGGCCGGGTCGGATGTCCTTGCCGTACATGTGCACCTTGAGGCCCGGGTCGCGGGCCATGCAGTGCAGGAACGCGCGGTAGACGCCGTCCTTCTCCCCGCCGAGGACGTTGACCATGACGGCGTACGGCGCCACCGCGGACGGGTCGCCGAGCGGCAGGTCGAGGACCGCCCGCAGGTGGTTCTCGAACTGGGAGGTGACCGCTCCGTCGATCGACCAGTGGCCGGAGTTGTGCGGGCGCATCGCGAGCTCGTTGACGAGCACCCGCCCGTCGCGCGTCTCGAACATCTCGACCGCGAGCATCCCCACGACGCCGAGCGCACCCGCGACCGTGAGCGCGGCCTGCTGCGCGGCCATCGCCTCGTCGTCGGTGAGCCCTGGAGCCGGCGAGACGACCTCGGTGCAGATGCCGTCGGTCTGCACGGTGCGGACGACGGGATAGGCGACGGCCTGCCCGTGCGGGCTCCGTGCCACCTGCGCGCACAGCTCCTGCACGAAGTCGACGCGCTCCTCGGCCAGCCAGCGGGCGTCCGGCGCGAGGGTGGTGTTGGTCATGAGGTGCGTGACCGCCTCGACGTCGTCGAGCACCCACACCCCCCGGCCGTCGTAGCCCCCGCGCGAGGTCTTCAGCACGACGGGCCACCCGGCCGACTCCGCGAACGCGGCGACGTCGCTCGACGTCGACACCTCGGCCCACAGCGGGCACGGGACGCCGGCAGCCGTGAGCGCCTCGCGCATCACGATCTTGTCCTGCGCATGCACGAGGGCGGCCGGCCCGGGACGCACGGCGACACCGTCGGCCTCGAGGGCTTCGAGGTACGCCGGCGGCACGTGCTCGTGGTCGAAGGTGACGACGTCGCACCCGGCCGCGAAGGCACGGAGCACGGCGAGGTCGTCGTGGCCGCCGAGCCGGACGTCGCGCACGGCCTGGGCCGCGCTGTCCTGCATCGAGGTGGCGAGCACGCGCAGGCCGATGCCGAGCGCGATCGCCGGCTGCTGCATCATCCGGGCGAGCTGCCCGCCACCGACGACGCCGACGACGGGGAACCCGGGCGCGACGTGCGCGTCAGGGGAACGGGTCACGCGTCGAGCCTAATCGCGGCGAGCTCGAACACGGCCGTCACCGTCTGGCCCGGCTGCGCGAGGCGCAGGGGCCAGCGTCCCGAGAACGGGTCCGTCGGCGCGGTCATCGGCTCCACGCACACGGCGTCGAACGCCGTGGGCGCGAACACGACGCCAACGGGGTAGCCGCTCAGGTAGCGGAGCTCGACGGCGCGGTCACCGCCGCTGACCGTGGCGACCGCACCGTCGGGCACGTCGAGGAACACCTCGTCGAGGAACGTGTCGCCAAGGGGTCCGAACGGGACGGGTGCGTCGAGAACCTCGCCGGTCGGGATGCGGCGTCGGGACAGGGTGGCTCGGCGGGCGAAGGGGATGTCGAGGCGCCACTGGGCGCGCGGGACGTCGGGGAACTCGAGGTAGGGGTGCCACCCGAACGCCACCGGCACGGCATGGTCCGCGGTGGCGGTGAGGGACGTCGTGACCCGCAGGACGAGCCCGGTGAGCACGACGTCCACGACGAGGTCGTGGGCGAAGGGGAAGGACGCGAACCGGTCGAGACCGCCGTCGAACCGCAGCCTCGCCCGAAGGCGGGCACCGGCGTCGTCCGCCGAGAGGTCCTCCACCTCCCACTCTGAGGCGCCGGCGAGCAGCCCGTGGATGGGCTGACCGAACTCGTCGGGATGGACGCCGGCGTCACCGATGAGGACGTCCCACGCGACGCCGTCGACGCGCTGGTGCACGTCACCGAGCCGGTTGGCCCAGGGCGCGAGCAGCGGGAGGCCGAAGGTCGACCCCTTCTCCAGGTAGGCCACGAGCCCGTGGCGGCGGGCGAGCAGCTCGACGCCGTCGAGCGTCATCGAGGTGCCGACCATGCCGGCTCTCGGGACGAAACCGACCTCGACACCGGCCTCGGAGGCCAGCGTGACGCGCTCGAGCGACGGCACCTCGGCGTCCGGGCCGAGGCGGGTGCTGTGGCTCATGCGCCGGGCATCCCGAGCTCGCGGGCGAGGAGCATGCGCTGGACCTCGCTGGTGCCCTCACCGATCTCGAGGATCTTCGCGTCGCGGTAGAAGCGCCCGACCGGGAACTCGATCGTGAAGCCGTAGCCGCCGTGGACCTGGGTCGCCCACCGGGCGTTGTCCATGGCCGCCTCGGAGGAGTAGAGCTTCGCGATGGATGCCTCGCGCTTGAACGGCAGCCCGGCCGACATGCGCGAGGCGGCCTCGCGCCAGGCGAGGCGCGAGGTGTGGGCCCGCACGTCCATGTCGGCGACGAGGAAGGCGATGGCCTGGTTCGCACCGATCGGGCGCCCGAAGGCCTCGCGCTGAGCGGCGTACTTCACCGACTCGTCGACGCACCCCTGCGCCAGCCCGGTCGCCAGGGCCGCGATAGCGATGCGCCCCTCGTCGAGGATCGAGAGGAACTGCGCGTAGCCGCGGCCGCGGTCGCCGAGCAGGTTCGCCGCCGGCACCCGCACGTCGACGAGGGAGAGCTCATGGGTGTCCGAGGCGTCCCACCCGACCTTGTGGTAGCCCGGGGCCACGGTGAAACCGGGCGTGCCGCTGGGCACGATGATCGCGCTGATCTCCTTGCGACCGTCCTCGCGCACGCCCGTCACCGCCGTGACGGTGACGAAGCCGGTGATCGACGTCCCGGAGTTGGTGATGAACGCCTTGGTGCCGTTGATGACCCACTCGTCGCCGTCGAGGACGGCGCTGGTACGGGTGGCTCCGGCATCGGAGCCACCGCCGGGCTCGGTCAGCCCGAAACCGGCGACCATCTCGCCGCTGACGAGCCGGGGCAGCCACTCGCGCTTCTGCGCCTCGGTGCCGAAGCGGTGGATCGGCATCGCCCCGAGCGACACCGCGGCCTCGAGGGTGATGGCCACCGAGGAGTCGACCCTGGCCAGCTCCTCGATCGCGACGCAGAGGGCGACGTAGTCCCCGCCCATGCCGCCGTGCTCCTCGGGGAAGGGGAGCCCGAACAGGCCCATCCGGCCCATGGCCGCGACCAGGTCGTAGGGGAAGGCCCCGCGGGCGTAGTAGTCACCGATCACCGGCGCGACCTCGTCGCGGGCGAACGCGGCGACCGTGGCCCTCAGGGTCTCGTGCTCGTCGGACAGGCGGAGATCCACGACGTTCCTCTCGAACGGGAGCGGCTTGCAGCGCCCGGGTCCGGGGGCGGCGGCGCAGTCGCCGCGCAGCCCCCTACCGGCACCGGCGGCACCGGTGGACGCGAGGCTACCGGGGACGCCGGGCCCACGGAGGCTGACCGGGCCAGGACGCGACGGTGCGGTGGGTCCCCGCGCGCAGAATGGGGGCGTCAGCCGGTTCACGCTGCCTCGCACCCACGGCGGCGACGGGCTCGCACCAGCCCCGGTAGACTGCCGTGGTGATCGATGCCTCCCGTCATGGTGCCGCAACGCTGCACGCGCTCTATGAGAAGGCCGGTCACCTCGTCCACGAGGTCGCGAAGTTCGGCATCGTCGGCCTTGGTGCGCTCGTCGTCGACGTCGGCCTGTTCAACCTGCTGCGTTTCGCGGGCGGCCAGGGCCCGATGTATGACAAGCCCCTCACCGCCAAGGTCGTCAGCGTCAGCGTCGCCACGACCGTCGCCTACTTCGGCAACCGGTACTGGACCTTCCGTGAGCGTGGCCGGACGAGCTTCGGGCGCGAGTACGCGCTCTTCTTCGTGCTCAACGCCGTCGGCCTGGGGATCTCGGTCGGCTGCCTGTGGTTCTCCCACTACGCCCTCGGGTTCACCAGCGGGATCGCCGACAACATCAGCGCGAACGTGATCGGGCTGGGCCTGGGCACGCTGTTCCGGTTCTGGTCCTACCGCCGCTGGGTCTTCCCCGAGGACGCCGACACCGCGGCCGATGCCACGCTCTCGACCATCGTCTGACCCGAGACCGGAGCCGATCCGAGGGGGCCACGAGGTCTACCTCGGCTGGGCGCCCGTCGGGGGGCTGCCGCCCACGCCGTTCCCGTGCCCGGACTCCGTCGCAGCGTTGCCGTTCGACCCGACCGCGATGCCGAGGCCTGCTGCGGGGTGCCGGGCGGCCCGGGCAGAGGCAGCCGAGAGCTGGTCACCGGTCGCGAGCTCGACGAACGGCCGGGCCGGCAGGAACATCGCGAACACCGCGGGACGCGCCGAGAGCATCTCGAGCCGACCGCCGTCCGCGGCCACGAGGGTGCGCGCCAGCGCGAGCCCGAGGCCGGAGGAGTCGGTACCACTGACGCTGCGCTCGAAGACCCGGTTGTCCAGGCCGAGCGGCACTCCCGGGCCCTCGTCCCTGACCTCGACCACCACCCAGGAGCCCGAGGCCCGGACCCGCACGATGGTGGTCCCCTGCCCGTGGACGAGGGAGTTCTCGATGAGGGTGGCGAGGGCCTGGGCCTGGGCCCGGTGGACCGCCTCCACGATGAGCCCCGAGGCACCCTCCCTGCGCAACCGCCGGCCGGCGACCTGGAAGGCGGGCTGCCACTCCACGATCTGGCTCTGGACCAGCTGGTCGATGGCGAACGGCTCGAGCGGCGCGACGCGGTAGCCGCGGCTGACGCCGACGACCTCGTCGACCACGCCGGCGAGCCGCTCGACCTGGCCGAGCGCGGCAGTGGCCTCGGCCCGGACGACCGCCAGGTCCTTCGTCGCGAGGATCTCCTCGAGCCGCAGCGAGAGGGCGGTCAGCGGCGTCCGCAGCTGGTGCGAGGCCTCGGTCGTGACGCGCCGCTCGTTCTCCAGCAAGGCGTTGAAGTTGGAGACGCCGAGGTCGAGCACCTCGGCCACGGCATCGAGCTCCGGGACGCCGTAGCGGCGGGCAAGCTGGCGGCGGTCGCCGATCGCGATGCGGCCGGCGAGCTCGGCGAAGTCCTCGAGCGGGCGGGTGATGCGGCGCGCGTAGAACAGCGCCACCAGCATCGAGACGCCGAGCGCCACGACCGAGATGAGGATGACGAGGGCGCCTTGCATCCGGATCATGTCCACGTTGACCGACCTCGGGATCGCCGCGGTCACCGACACCTGACCCACGGTCGCCGTCTGGCTGTAGACCTCGCCGGTCGCGGCGGGGCTGGTCCTCAGCACCTCGCCGCCGGGCAGGTACGCGGTCAGCTGGGCGTCGTCGCGCACGAACTTCTCCAAGGTGGCCTCGGTGATCGTGCCGCCGGCCTCGATCGAGTCCGCCAGGGCCGACGCCGCGACCCGTGCCGTGGCCGCAGCGCGCTGCTGCGTCGCGGTGCCGGTGAGGACCCAGATGGTCGAGATGAGGATGACGCCGAGCAGCGTGAGCGCGAACAGCGTCGTGGCGAAGACCAGCACCAGCAGCCGGCGACGCACGGGTCAGGCGTCCTTCTCGAGCCGGAACCCGACCCCGCGCACGGTCGTGATGCAGGATCCCGCGTCGCCGAGCTTCCGCCGCAGGGTGGAGATGTGCATGTCGAGGGTCTTCGTGGCTCCGAGCCACTCGGTCTGCCACACCTCGCGCATGAGCTCGTCGCGCCCGACGACGGTGCCGACTCGGCGCATGAGCATGAACAGGAGGTCGTACTCCTTCGGGGTGAGCGCGGACTCGACTCCGGCGACGGTGACCCGACGGGAGGGCAGGTCGATGCAGATGTCCGCGGCCCTGAGCGCATCGAGGTCCGAGCCGACCGAGCGCCGCAGCTGCGCGCGGACCCGGGCCATGAGCTCGGTCAGCCGGAACGGCTTGGCGACGTAGTCGTCGGCGCCGGCGTCGAGCCCGACGACGAGGTCGGCCCCGCCGGTGCGGGCGGTGAGGACGACGACCGGGAGCGTGCTGCCCCTGCCGCGCAGGGTCCGGCAGACGTCGAGCCCGTCCATGCCGGGGAGGCCGAGGTCCAGGACGAGGAGGTCGCTGTGACCGGCGAGCGCGGAGGACAGGGCCGAGTGGCCGTCCGTCACCAGGGTGACGTCATAGCCTTCACGGCCGAGGGCACGGACCAGCGGCTCACTGATGTCCGGGTCGTCCTCGGCGACCAGCACCCGGCTCATGCGCCCAGACTAGGCGGACGTCAGCCGCGAAGCGCGAGGGCGACACCGGCGCGCAGGACAGACGCGTAGGGGCGTACCGGCGCCGAGAGGTCATCCCCGGTGATCTCGATGACCCACCGGTCACCGTCGGGTGCGGCGCCGCCGCTCATCAGCATCTCGGAGAGGCCGCCGAGCATGAGCAGCGAGGTCTCGGCCAGGTCGCTGCGCGGGTCGTCGACGTCGACGACGATGCACTGGCCGGTCAGCGCCGCGTACGTGGCCGGGAACTCGTCGACGAGGTAGGTGTCGATGACGTAGTACTCGCTGTCGTCGGTGCCGCGGGCGACGGCGGAGGCCATCGTGGTCACGAGCGACGACGCGGGCTCCAGGCGCGAAACGAACCAGCTGGCGGCATCGACGGTCTCCGCCAGGGTCTGCGCGACCACGGCGAGCCGGCGGGCCGGGTCGTGGTCCACCGTGGCGTCGAGCCGGCGCAGGATCTCCTCGAGCACCGGACCCGGGCCCAGCGACCCGCGGCCACGGAACCGCCGGCGTTCGGCCTGGTCGGTGTCCACGGCGTCGGGCTCGACCGCCGTGCGACCCGCGATGATCGGGACGGGGGAGCCGATGCGCTTGGCGCGGTACTGGGCGGCGTCCGCGGCGCGGAGCAGGCGCGAGGGGGTCACGCCCGCCGTGGGCAGGTCGTCGGTGGTGGCCACGCCGCACGCCACGCCCTCGTCGAGCACCGCGGCGGCACGGCGGCAGATGTCCAGTGCCATCCCCGCGACGGTGTCGCCCGAGGCACCGACCGTCAGCACGCAGAACTCGTCGCCGCCGAGGCGCGCGGCGAGGGTGTCGGGCAGGGCCGACGCGGCCGCCGCGAGCTCGGAGGCGAAGGTGAGGAGCGATGAGTCACCGGCCACGTGCCCGTGCCGGTCGTTGATGCGCTTGAGACCGTTGACGTCGACGACGACGATGCCGACAGGCACGCCGTCGTGGCGGTGCAGGGCCAGGGCCTCATCGAGCCGGTCCTCGAAGGCTCGGCGGTTGGCCAGGCCGGTGAGGTCGTCGGTGTAGGCGAGCCGCTCCACCCGCGCGAGGTGCTCCGCCTGGGCGATCCCGGCGCCCACCTGCGAGGCGACGAGGCGCCCGAAGTCCAGGTCATCGGCGCTGAAGGCCGGCTTGTCCGCGGTGCGGGTCGCCCAGAACTCGCCCCACACGCGGCCCTCGTACATGATCGGGAGGGCAAGGCAGGAGTTCTTGGCCTCACGGAGCATGATCCGCAGCACCCGGTCGTCGCCGTCAGGCTCGCCCACCGTCTGGACGTAGCCGATGCCCTCGGTGAACATCCGCCGGGCGAGGGGGTGGTCCGACAGCAGGTAGATCTCATCGACCGGGCACTCGAACTCCTCCGGCCCGAGGTCGCCGTGGTTGACGAGCGTCCGCATCCGGCCCCGGTCGCGCTCCCAGACCGACAGCGAGACCGTCGAGGCCTCGAGCGCCTTGCGGCTCTCGGCCGCCATCACCCGCAGCAGGTCGGCGTAGCCCCGCGCGGCCGACACGAGCGAGACGAACTCGATGAGCGAGGACAGCCGGAAACCGAGGTCGGCGGCGGAGTCGTCCGCGCGCGAGACCCCGGGCTCCACCCGCAGACCCTCCAGCACAGAGTCAGTATCGGGTGCGGCGCCGACGGGTTGCTGGTCCATCGGGGTGGTTCCTGGTGACCGGACGGCCGATCCCGGCGAGGGCGACGTACCCTCCCCCGCCGCCGTTCCCTCCGCTGTCACAGGTCATCGCCGCCCGAGCACGACGGGGCGCACGAGACCGAGGCCCCGGACCGCGCGCGGTACGAGCGGGGTCAGCTCGTACTCCGCATGCTCGGCGAGCGCGTCGGCCGTCCGGGCGTCGACAAGCACGCTGTCGGGACGTGCCACTGCGGTGAGACGGCTCGCGAGGTTGACGGTCGTCCCGAACACGTCGCCACGGCGGGTCACGACCACGCCCGTCGCGAGGCCGATCCGCAGGCGCGGGATCGTCTCGTCGAGCTCGTGCTCGCTGAGCAGCCGCAGGCTGACCTCGGCGGCCGACCGCGGGTCCGCGGACACGAACAGGATCTCATCGCCCAGGGTCTTGATGAGGCGGCCGCCCCCGGCGGCGACGACGTCCGCGGAGCGCGACTCGAAGCGGTCGACCAGGGCGGCGAGCTCGGACTCCTCCATCCGACGGGTCAGCCGGGTGAACCCCACCTGGTCGGCGAACCCGACCGTGAGGTGGCCGGTCTCCACAGCCCCGGACTGCTCGGCGTCACCGAGGCTGCGCTCGAGTGCCGCCGCGAGCTGGCGGCGCCAGCCGTGGACGAGGAGGCGTTCCAGCGAGGGCAGCAGCACCTCGAGCTCACCGAACAGCGCGGCCGACGACTCCTGGGACAGGGGGTCGGCGACATCGACGACGCGCCGCTCCACGAGGAGGCGGCCGAACGTGTCGACCTGCCAGTCCGCGAGGCGGCTCATCGTCTGCCCCAGGCTGCGCGCCACGTCCACGGAGGTCGCGCGGTCCAGGACGCCCTGGTCGAGCAGGCTCCCGAGCAGCCGCAGGGCGTCGACGTCGTCGTCGGTGAAGGCCACGGCGTCCCCGACGTCGGCGAAGCCCATCGCCCGCCACAGCCGCCGGGCCTCCTCCAGCGGCACCCCGGCACGGTGGGCCACCTCCTGCCGGGTCAGCCGGCGCGAGGAGCCCAGGACGACATCGACGAGGTCGTCCACGACCTCGTCCGTCGAGTGCCTGTGAGCAGGTGCGGCGCCGGTCGGAGGCTCGCTCATCGAGCGCTTTCGCTCACGTGCCGGATTCCTCCGGGGGCGCGGAGAGGCCGCGCGCACCGCCACCGGCGTTACCGCCGCCTCCCGGCTCCTCGTACTGACGGCGTCGGCGCATGTCGTCCTCGTCGTGGAGGCGGTAGATGTCGCGCTGGATCTGCTCGACGTTCGGCACGCTCTGGATCACCAGCTGGCCCTGGGTGCCGGCCGACTCGACCTGGAGGGTGCCGCAATTGAGGAACCGCTCGATGAAGGAGTGGGAGAACGAGACGTCGTTGACGCGGGACAGCGGCATGTCACGGCCCTTGCGGGCGATCACGCCGGTCCGCACGATGATGCGGTGGTCGGTGAAGACGTACTGGGTGGAGTACCAGTACACGAACGGCCGGATCACCCAGAACACGAGCGCCGCCACCATGAGGAGCCCGATGATCCAGGTGGCGATGGTGCCGCCGGTCTTGTCGTGGAAGTAGGCCAGGAGGTAGAAGCCGAGGCCGAGCGTCACGAGGAACACGAGCACGGGCGCGATCAGCGCGCGCCAGTGCGGACGGAGCTCGTAGACGATCGACTCGTCGTCGGCCAGCAGCTTCTTGGGGTACGCCATGGCGGCATCGTGACATGCCGAGGCCTCCCCCGGCGCGCCATCTGCACGAGTCCGGCGCCGCTGGAGCCCCTCGCACCGGCTCCTCGCAGTCAGCGCAGGTGCTCGACGTCCCCGGCTGAGACCGATCGGACCGAGGCGTCCGCAAGTCGCAGGACGAGCCGGCCGTCGTCGTCGACGCCGGACGCCGTGCCCTCGAGGACGGCACCCCCCGGGAGCAGCGCCCGGACCTCGCGGCCGAGGGTGAGGCAGTGTGCGACGTAGGCCTGCGACGTGCCCGCCCTGCGGGCGTCGCCCGAGGCGAGCTGCCAGTGCAGGTAGGCGCGGCGCAGCTGGTCGAGAATGTCGACGACGAGGACCTCGCGGCGGACGTCGGCGCCCTCGAGCCAGCTGGAGGTGGCGCGCTCCACGGGCACCTCGTGCCGGCGGAGGTCGACGTTGACGCCGATGCCGACCACGAGCGCGTCCTCGACCCGTTCGACGAGGACACCGCCGAGCTTGCGCGGCCCCGGCCCCCCGTCGTGTGCAGGCCCGTCCACGACGATGTCGTTGGGCCACTTGAGCCCGGCCGCGACGCCGTGCGCGCGGAGGGCGTCGACGACGGCGATGCCCGTGATCAGCGGGATCCAGCCCCACGTGCCCTGCGGCACCAGCGGTCGGAGCACGACCGACATCGCCAGGCCGGCGCCGCTCGGCGACACCCACGAGCGGTCGAGCCGGCCTCGGCCCTCGGTCTGCTCGTCGGCCACGACCGTGAACCCCTCGGGCGCCCCCTCACGCGCCTGGTCCGCGGCGTCCGCGTTGGTCGACCCGGTCGAGGGCAGCACCGCGACCGGCCCCCACCGGCCGTCGCCGGTGCGGTCGAGGGCGCGCTGGAGCAGGTCGTCGCGCCACAGCCGTGGATCGGCGACCAAGTCGTCCGGGAGGGCCGCGTCCCCCCGGCCGTGCCGAGGATCACGGGGTGGACCTTCGGTCTGACCTGAAGCGGGGGGGGTCATCTGGCTAAGGTACGAGAGACGGCCGACCGCTCGGGTCGACACCGGGACGAGAGGGTGACGCGCGGTGACCGCAGCGCCAGAACTCACCGAGGGGACGTCGCCCGACGACGACCCGAAGACCACTGCCGGGAAGATCTCAGACTTCGAGAAGCGGCGCACCGCAGCGGCGCACGCGGCGTCGGAGAAGGCCGTGGAGAAGCAGCACGGCCGCGGCAAGGCCACCGCCCGCGAGCGGATCGAGATGCTCCTCGACGAGGACTCCTTCGTCGAGCTCGACGCCCTCTCCCGGCACCGGTCCAACGCCTTCGACCTGCCCGACAACCGCCCCTACGGCGATGGCGTCGTCACCGGCTACGGCACCGTCGACGGACGCCCCGTCTGCGTCTTCGCCCAGGACTTCACGATCTTCGGCGGCAGCCTCGGCGAGGTCTTCGGCGAGAAGATCGTCAAGGTCATGGACCTCGCCATGAAGACCGGCGTCCCCATGATCGGCATCAACGACTCGGGCGGCGCACGCATCCAGGAAGGCGTCGTCTCCCTCGGCCTCTACGGCGAGATCTTCCGGCGCAACGTCCACGCCTCCGGCGTCATCCCGCAGATCTCTCTGATCATGGGCCCGTGTGCCGGCGGCGCGGTCTACTCCCCCGCCATCACCGACTTCACGATCATGGTCGACAAGACCTCGCACATGTTCATCACCGGTCCCGACGTCATCAAGACGGTCACCGGCGAGGACGTCGGCATGGACGAGCTCGGCGGAGCACGCACGCACAACACCAAGAGCGGTGTGGCGCACGCGATGTCGGCTGACGAGGGCGAGGCGATGGAGTTCGTCAAGGCGCTCCTCGGCTTCCTCCCCAGCAACAACCTCGACGAGGCACCGGCGTTCGACATCGAGGCCGACCTCTCACCGAGCGAGACCGACCTTGCCCTCGACTCGCTCGTGCCCGACTCGCCCAACCAGCCCTATGACATGCATCGGGTCATCGAGTCGATCCTCGATGATGAGGACTTCCTGGAGATCCAGGCGCTGTGGGCGCCGAACATCATCGTCGGCTTCGGCCGGGTCGAAGGCCGCTCGGTCGGCATCGTCGCCAACCAGCCGATGCAGTTCGCCGGCACGCTCGACATCGAGGCCTCGGAGAAGGCGTCGCGGTTCGTGCGCACGTGCGACGCCTTCAACGTCCCGGTGCTCACCTTCGTCGACGTCCCCGGCTTCCTGCCCGGGACCGACCAGGAGTGGAACGGCATCATCCGCCGCGGCGCCAAGCTCATCTACGCCTACGCCGAGGCCACCGTCCCGCTCGTCACCGTCATCACCCGCAAGGCCTACGGCGGCGCCTATGACGTCATGGGGTCCAAGCACCTCGGCGCCGACGTCAACCTCGCCTGGCCCACCGCGCAGATCGCCGTGATGGGTGCCCAGGGCGCCGTCAACATCCTCTACCGCCGCGAGCTCGCATCCTCCCCGGACGCCGACACCCGCCGAGCGGACCTCATTGCCGACTACGAGCACACCCTCGCCAACCCCTACATCGCGGCGGAGCGCGGCTACATCGACGCCGTCATCCGCCCGAGCGAGACCCGGGCCCAGGTCACGAAGGCGCTCCGGGCTCTGCGGGGCAAGCGCGCGACGCTGCCGCCGAAGAAGCACGGGAACATCCCGCTGTGAGCGGCGACGCCGTCACCCCGATGCCCGGCGGGGGCGAGGAGCCCGCGTTCGAGCGGCCGGTGCTGCGCATCGTGCGCGGCACGCCGGACGCCGTCGAGCTCGCAGCCCTCGTCGCGGTCGTCAGCGCGGCCTCGGGCGTCGGCCGCAGCCAGCCCCCGCACCAGGCAGCCGCCTGGGCCGCACCGCACCGCTCGGTGCGCTGCGCTCTCCCCACCGGTGGCTGGCGCGGCTCGTTCGCGCCGCGATGACCGAGCCCGACTCCCGCCATCACGACCCACCGGCCACGCCCGGCCGGGTGAGGCCCACGCTCCTGGTCCTGGCCTCCGCCTCGCCGGCCCGTCTCGGGCTGCTGCGGGCGGCCGGCATCGAGCCCCTCGTCCGGGTCAGCGGCGTCGACGAGGCCGGGATCGAGGCCGGGCTCGCCGCGCAGGGTCGCACCGACCCGATGGACGTGGCCTCGGCCCTGGCCGAGGCCAAGGCACGCGCAATCGCCGAACGGGTGCGCGCCGAGCATCCCGGTGCCGTCGTCGTCGGTTGCGACTCCGTGCTCGACCTCGACGGAACAGCCCTGGGCAAGCCCACCGACGCGGCGGACGCCGTCCGCCGCTGGCAGGCGATGCGGGGCCGCTCGGGACAGCTGCGGACCGGCCACACCGTGATGCTGCTCGGTGCCGAGGCAGGGGGCGACGCCATCGCGTCGGGAGTGGCCTCGACCCACGTCGAGTTCGCCGACCTCGACGACGCGACGATCACGGCGTACGTCGCGACCGGGGAGCCGCTGCGGGTGGCCGGGGCGTTCACCCTCGACGGCCTCGGAGGTCCCTTCGTCGAGCGCGTCGTCGGCGACCCGAGCAACGTGATCGGACTGAGCCTCCCCCTGCTCCGCCGCCTGGTGGAGTCCCTCGGGGTGCGGTGGTCGATGCTCTGGACGTCGTAGCGCGCGACGGGTCAGGGACCCACGTCACCGCTCCCGCCGGACCGGAGGACCACCACGGCCACGCTCAGTCGTGGTGCCGGCCGCCGGTCTCGCGTCGGCGCTGGTGGGACCCGACGCCGAGGAGCAGGAACCCCAGGAGCACCGCGCCGATCCCGGCCCCGGCCGTCGCGGCCACGGACGCCCCGGTCTGGGGCAGCGGGGCGGGGTTGGGCCTCGGGCGGGGGGACGCCGCGGGGTCCGAGCACGCCGCGGCGCCGGCCGCGAGGCTGGCGCCCACGTAGGTGAGGTCGTACTCGGTGACGCCGGTGCCCGACCGCACCAGTGCCGGCGTCGGCCGAGACGCGGCCGTCGTCGCCGAACGAGCCGTAGTGACGACGGCGGCGCTGTCGGGAACCGAGATGACGAGGGTCAGCCTCGGGCGGAGGAAGTCCTGCGTGGCCGTGTGCGTGCCGTCGGCGTCGGTCGTCCAGCCCGGCCAGTCGGTCACCCGTCCCGCCGAGTCGACCTCGGTGTCGGGCCAGAGCAGCTCGCCGGTGATCACCGTGGGGTCCGAGCCGTCGTCGACGACGGAGATCGTCGATCCGGCCGGTGTCCCCGCGGTGAACGTGAGGTTCTGGTCGGCCAGCACGCCGGCGATCGGGTCCGTGGAGGCGCCGTCCGGCACGGAGGTCACGACGACGCCCGCGTCGGGCCCGGCGTCGTACCGCCACTTGAACGTCGGCCTCGCCCCGATCCTGAGCCCGGTGAGGGCGTAGCGCATGACGGGAGCACCGGCGACGCACATCGACTCGATGTGGCCGGTGTAGGGCGAGCCCGCACCGGCGGTGAAGTGGTGGACGTAGGCGCACGTCACCACATCGTCCGCCGCGAGGGTGATCTGCTCGTCACCGGTCACGGGGTCGCGTCGCGTCGTGGAGGCCTCGCCCGATCCCGCCGTCTCGTTCGCACTGGTGCACGTCACCGACGCCAGGCTCCAGCCATCGGGGAGCCCGAACCCGCGAAGGGAGTAAGGGTCGGCGCCGGGCTCGGTGGCCGCCTGACGGAACGTCGCCGCGTTGACGCCGTCGACGGCGGGCTGGTCGAGCGGGCCGCCCTGCAGGGTGAACCCCGCGTCGGGCCCGGCGGTGCCCGAGAAGGGGAACGTCGTCTCGGCGCCCGAGGGGTCGTCGGTCGTGTTCTCCACGACGATCGTGCCTGTCGGTCGGACGTAGTAGGCGTAGCAGTAGAGGTGCTGGACGCCGGCGGAGAAGTGCAGATACTCGACGTTGTCGCCGTTCTCGTTGCTGTCGCCGCAGCGGACGGTGGCGAACTCGACGTCGGTGCGGCCGTTCAGGGGCTTGGCCGGCGTACCGCCCTGCACCCACAGCTGCGACCGGACCTGACCGAGCGCCGCCTGCGCCCCGGTGAGCTCCACGGTGACCGAACCGGCGACCGACCCGCCCGTCGGCAGGCCCGCGCTGTCGAGCTGCGGGGCAGCGGCGGCGGTCACGGGGACGTCGCCGGGATACACCGAGTCGGAGTAGGGCCCGGTGAGGACCGACAGGCCCGGAGGAGACACCTTCGGGGCGGCGACGCCTGAGGAGTCGCCCAGCGTCAGACGCCATCCGGTGATCGGCGTGCAGGCGTCGTGGTGGTCGGCGAAACCCTCCTTCTCCGGGCTCACGAGAATGCCGGGGAAGTACGGCGGGATGTTGCTGCGGCCGGCGCCGAGCGGCTCCTCGGACTCCCGACGGGCCGACGGCGTGACGGCGTTGGGGAAGACGTCGGCGTAGGTCGGGCACTCGCGCGCGACGAGGGTGACGGAGTAGCGGGGCGCGTCGGTGAAGGTGCAGGTGAGGTCGTCGCCGGGGTGGACGACGAGGGCGCGCACCGCCGTGCCAGCCACGGGAAACTTCCTACCGCCGGTGGTGCCGCAGGTGATGTCGCGGACCGCCCACCTGGCGGAGGCGTCCTGGGAGATCGACACGGTGCTCCCGCTGCCCGCAGCGACCGCATAGGCCAGCTGGTGTGGCGTCGCGGAGTCGGTGAGGGCGAAGGGGGCGCCGGCACCGTCGGGGCCGGTCACCTCGAAGCCGAACGCGAGGGTGCCCGCTCCTGGGGCCAGGAGCGCCACGCGAACGACGGCCGGCGCGAGGGCGGCGGCTCGGACGCGGGGCCTGCCGACCGGGGCCGCGCCCCCGGCGGGCGACGTCATGGCGACCGTGGGCGGCGTCGGCTGCTCGGCCGCGGCCGGGGGTGCGGGGACGACGAGGGCTGGAACGGCGACGAAGGTCGCGAGCAACGCCAGGACGATCGCCGTCGCGGGTGCGCGGCGCCGGCGCCGTCGGTTGTCCACGAGCACGTCCCTCAGCCCCTCCCCCCGCAGTCGAACCGGTCGATGACGGCCCACGGTAGTCACTGCGCGCGACATCGTGATCGACCGAGCGGGGGACACACCGTGACCGATCGTGGTCGATCGCCGTCACGTCGTCGCCGTCCCGCTGCCGATCCGACATCGATCCGGCACCTCCCCGTTGTACCCCGGGATCCCCACGGCCGCAGGCGATGTCGCACATCACCGGATAGCGACGCCGAGATGACCCACGGTCACGGCGCAGGCACCCAGCGCAGACGCCCGGTCTCGCGGTCCCCGGATGGTCCGGAGCCGCTCAGACCGGTGGCACGCCGTGCCGGCGTGAGCTGAAGGAACGGTCGCGGCCGGCGGCGGCCGCGAGTCGCAGGGCGATCTCACGTCGAAGGTCCGCCGGCTCGACGATCGCGTCGATCACGAGGTCGCTCGCGAGCCGCAGCAGGTCGACGTCGGCCTCGTACTCCGTCCGCCGCGCCGCGACGAAGGCGGCGCGCTCCCCGGCGTCGTCGATCGCCTCGATCTTGTTGGCGTAGACGGCGTTGACCGCAGCCTCGGGACCCATGACCGCGATGCGCGCAGTGGGCAGGGCGAGGCAGGCATCGGGTCCGAATCCCGGTCCTGCCATGGCGTAGAGGCCCGCGCCGTAGGCCTTGCGGAGCACCACCGACACCTGGGGCACGGTCGCCTCGCTGACCGCGGTGATCATCTTCGCGCCGTGGCGGATGATGCCCTGGCGCTCCACGTGCGACCCGATCATGAAGCCCGGGACGTCGGCGAGGTAGACGAGCGGCACGTTGAACGCGTCGCACCACCAGATGAAGCGCGCTGCCTTGTCGGCGCTGTCGGAGAACAGGACCCCACCGCGCACCGCGCTGTTGTTGGCGACGACACCGACGGCCTTGCCGTCGATGCGGCCGAAGCCGGTGACGAGCTCCCCGGCGAAGAGCGGCTTGGTCTCGAAGAAGGACTCGTGGTCGACGAGCGCCTCGATGACCTCGTGGACGTCGAACGGACGGCTCTCCGGCATCGGGACGAGATCGGGGGTGAACTCACGTGCTGGCGGCTCCGCGGCGTAGACCGGCGAAGCCTGGCGCCAGGAGCCCGGGAGGTAGGAGAAGAGGAGCTTCGCCTGCTCGATCGCGTCGTGGTCGTCGTGCGCGAGGTTGTCCCCGCACCCCGACACGGTGGCGTGCATGCGTGCGCCGCCCATCTCCTCGAGGCTGACCTTCTCTCCCACGACCATCTCGGCCATGCGCGGGCTGCCCAGGTACATCGAGGCGTTGCCCTCGACCATGATCACGACATCGCAGAACGCCGGGATGTAGGCACCACCGGCCGCGGACGGCCCGAACAGGCAGCAGATCTGCGGCACGCGGCCGGACAGGGCGACCTGGTTGTGGAAGATGCGTCCCGCGCCGCGGCGCCCGGGGAACAGGTCGACCTGATCGGTGATGCGCGCCCCGGCGGAGTCGATGAACCAGAAGATCGGCACCTCCTCCCGCAGCGCCGCCTCGGTGACCCGCACGATCTTCTCGACCGTCCGCGCCCCCCACGACCCGGCCTTCACGGTCGGGTCGTTGGCGACGACGAGGACGGCGCGGCCGTCGACGGTGCCGCGGCCGGTCACGACGCCGTCGGCCGGGAGACCGCCGGCGAGAGCGTTGGCGAACTGCCCGTCCTCGACGAAGGACCCGCGGTCGAGGAGGAGGTCGATGCGCTCACGCGCGTGGAGCTTGCCGGCCGCGGCGAGCTTCGCTGCGGCCGCGTCGGACACCCGCACGGTTGCGGCGCGCGCCGCACGGATCGCGTCCTCGCTCATCACGGCCTCCTGCTCGGGCCCCAGGAGAGACCGGCGCTGTCCACGGCAACATGACGTTGACGTGAACGTCAAGGTAGCGGTTCACTGGTGCCGCTGACCACCCCCGGGAAGGACCGTCATGGCGCGCGAGACCCGCAGCGAGGAGCCCGCCCGGCTCGAGGAGCTCTCGCTGCTCACCGTCGGACAGCTCGCGGCCGAGCTCGGCGTCACGACCCGCACGCTCCGGTTCTATGAGGAGGCCGGGATCGTGCTGCCGGCCCGCACCCGGTCCGGCGCAGCGCGCGCCTACTCCCCCCGCGACCGAGCCCGGCTCGTGCTCGCGCTGCGCGGCAAGCGCTTCGGGATGTCGCTCGCGGAGATCCGCGAGATCGTCGACATGTACGACGCTGAGCCCGGCGAGACCGGTCAGATCCAGCGCCTCCTGAGCTCCCTGGCGGACGTGCGGGCCGACCTCCTCACCCGCCAGGACGAGCTGGCCCGCACCCTCGAGGAGGTCGAGGACGTCACCCGGCGGTGCCGGTCACGACTCGAGGAGCTCGGTGCCGAGCCTGGCCCGGGGAGCCGAGCGCCGGCGAAGCCGACTGCTCTGCGGGCAACGTCGCCAAGGTCACGCGGACGGACCTCGCCCCTGACCCGCGCGGAGGGGTCGCGTTCTGGCAAGGTGGCAGGTGGTCCGAACGCGCGGGGCGGACCGGGCACCACCCCCACCGCACCCCCCGTGCCGGCGTCAGGAGCGAAGTCGCGATGACCATCTCGAAGGTCCTCATCGCCAACCGTGGCGAGATCGCCATCCGCGTGGCTCGAGCCTGCCGTGACTCCGGCATCGCGAGCGTCGCGGTCTACGCCGATCCCGATCGCGATGCGCTGCACGTGAAGGCGGCCGATGAGGCCTTCTCCCTCGGTGGGTCGACCGCCGCCGAGACCTACCTCGTGTTCGACAAGATCATCGACATCGCCCATCGCAGCGGGGCCGACGCCGTCCACCCGGGCTACGGGTTCCTCTCGGAGAACGCCGAGTTCGCCCAGGCGGTCATCGACGCCGGGCTCACCTGGATCGGCCCGCCGCCGCACGCCATCCGCTCCCTCGGCGACAAGGTCTCGGCCCGCCACATCGCCCAGCGGGCGGGCGCGCCCCAGGTGGAGGGCACGCCCGACCCGGTCGAGACGGCCGAGGAGATCGTCGAGTTCGCTCGGACCCACGGGCTCCCCATCGCCATCAAGGCCGCCTTCGGGGGTGGCGGGCGCGGCATGAAGGTCGCCCGCAACCTCGAGGAGATCCCCGAGCTGTTCGACTCCGCCGTCCGCGAGGCCGTCGCGGCGTTCGGCCGTGGCGAGTGCTTCGTCGAGCGCTACCTCGACAACCCGCGCCACGTCGAGACCCAGGTGCTGGCCGACCAGCACGGCAACGTCGTCGTCGTCTCGACCCGCGACTGCTCGCTGCAGCGCCGGCACCAGAAGCTCGTCGAGGAGGCGCCCGCGCCCTACCTCAGCGAGGCCCAGGTCACCGAGCTCTACCGTGCGTCCAAGGCCATCGTGCGCGAGGCCGGCTACTTCGGCGCCGGCACGTGCGAGTTCCTCGTCGCCCTCGACGGCACGATCTCCTTCCTCGAGGTCAACACCCGCCTCCAGGTCGAGCACCCGGTGTCGGAGGAGGTCACCGGGCTCGACCTCGTGCGCGAGCAGTTCCGCATCGCGGACGGCGAGGTCCTCGGCTTCGAGGACCCGGTGCTGCGCGGCCACTCCTTCGAGTTCCGCATCAACGGCGAAGACCCGGGCCGGTCGTTCCTGCCCGGCCCCGGCGTCCTCACCGTGTGGCAGCCGCCGTCGGGCCCGGGCGTCCGTCTCGACGCCGGGTTCACCGCCGGCGACGTGATCGGCGGCAACTTCGACTCCCTCCTCGCCAAGCTCATCGTCACCGGCGCGACCCGCCAGCAGGCGCTCGAGCGCTCCCGCCGGGCCCTCGACGAGTTCCAGATCGACGGCATCGCCACGGCGCTCACCTTCCACCGCGCCGTCGTGCGCGACCCGGCGTTCGCCACCGACGACGCCACGCCGTTCACCGTGCACACCCGTTGGATCGAGACCGAGTTCGACAACCAGATCCCGGCGTACGTGTCGGTGGCGGCCGACGTCGAGGAGCCCGAGGAGCGCCAGTCGCTCACGGTCGAGGTCGGTGGCAAGCGCCTCGAGGTCGTGCTCCCCGCCGGGTTCGCGCTCTCCGGCGGTGGTGGCGCGTCCGGTCCGAAGAAGGCCCCCAAGCGCAGCGCCAAGAAGTCCAGCAGCGCGGCCTCCGGCGACGCCGTCGCCGCGCCGATGCAGGGCACCATCGTCAAGGTCGCCGTCGAGGACGGACAGGTGGTCGCGGCGGGCGACCTCGTCGTCGTGCTCGAGGCGATGAAGATGGAGCAGCCGCTCACGGCCCACAAAGCGGGCACCGTCACCGGCCTCACCGCCGAGGTCGGGGCCACCGTCCCCAGCGGCACCGTCCTGCTGGAGATCAAAGACTGAGCACCCGAGCACCCCGGACGGGCCCCCTGGCTCCAGGGGGCCCGTCCGCGTCGGGGGAGGCCCCCAGGTGCGGAGCCGAGAGCCCTTCGGCGTCTGCTGTCGGCGCATCGCGGCCGGGTGGGCGAGGATGGGTCCATGAGCATCGCTCTCGGCACGACTCGAGCCCCCCGTCCCTCCACCGGTCTGCGGTCCTTCGCCGGAGTGGCCCTGGCCCTGCTGCTGGCCCTCGTCGCCTCGGTCCTGTGGTCGGGCGTGGCCCGCGCCGAGACCACGCTGTCCGACGCCGCCACGGCGCTGCGCAGCGGCGAGTCCGTCTACGTCTCCCCCGACGCCAGCCCGACGATGACCTCGGTGGAGGCCGACGAGCTGCGCGCCCGCATCAAGGCCATCGGCTACCCGTTCTTCGTCGCCGTCGTGCCGATGTCGGCGGCCGTGGGCGGCTCGTCGGAGGCCACGCTGAAGGCGCTCCGCGACCAGGTCGGGCTCAGCGGCACGTACGCCCTCTACATCGGTGACTCCTTCCGCGCCGGGGACACCAGCACCAGCGTCGCGGGGCTCGCGACCGTCGCCTACCGCAACCACTCGGGCGAGGGCGTCTTCGCCGTGCTCGACGCCTTCGTGGCGAGCGCCGGCGAGAAGCTCAAGGGCACCAGCGGCACCTCGACCAACGGCCTCGCGGTCGGTGGCCTCCTCCTCGGCGGAGCGGCCGTGGTCGGCGGCGGCGGCTACTACCTCTACCGGCGCCAGAAGCTCGCGACGGCCCAGAGCACCGCGGCCGTCCGCCGCACCATCGACGAGGACGTCACCTCCTACGGCGAGGTCGTCGCGGCGCTCGACGTCGATGATCCGCGCCTCGACGACGCCGGCCGCGCCGACGCCCAGCGGGCCCTCGACGCCTACGAGACGGCCAAGCGGGACGCCGAGATGATGGCACGCCCCCAGGACGCCGCGACGGTCACAGCCGCGCTCGAGGACGGGCGCTTCGCGCTCGCCTGCGTCAACGCCCGGATCGCCGGCCAGCCGGTGCCCGAGCGCCGCGCCCCCTGCTTCGTCGACCCCCGGCACGGCCCGAGCACCGAGGACGTCCAGTGGGCGCCCGACGGCGGCGCCGAGCGCGCCGTCCCCGTGTGCGCGGCGTGCGCCGTCACGCTCAAGTCCGGCCAGGTGCCGGTGCCTCGCGCGGTCGAGGTCGGCGGTCAGCGCGTCCCGTACTGGCAGGGCGGTCGCGCGTACGCGCCCTACGCCGGCGGCTACTACGCCTCGAGCGGCGCGGACATGATGTCGATGCTGTTCATCGGCTCGATGCTCGGCGGGGCCTTCAACGGCCCCGGCTATGGCGGCGGCGTCGGCGACTCCGGCTCGGGCGGTGACTCCGGCAGCGGCTGGGGCGGCGGCGGAGGAGGAGACTTCGGCGGCGGAGGTGGCGGGGACTTCGGCGGCGGCGGCGACTTCGGCGGCGGCGGCGACTTCTGACCGTGCCGGGTCGGCTCCGGTCCGGTGCGCGGCGCCCCCGCGCGACGGGCGACTCCACCCGACAGGCGCATCAGGGCGGCGTCCCGCCTGCCGATGATCCGGTCATGACTGCCCGCCCCACCCGTCGTGCGGCTCGAGGCGCCCCCCGACGTCGCGCCCGGACCGCCGTGGTCGCAGCAGTCGTGATGGCCGCGTCCTCGGTGGCCCTGGGAGCGGGCCTCGGCAGTGGTACCGCCTGGTCCATGCCGGAGCCGTCCTCCTCGCTCGCCGCACCCCCGCCGGTCGCGCCCGGCGGCCACGTCGCCTCGAGCACCCCGACGTCGGCGTACCTGCCGGGCACGCGGTGCCGGGCCTTCCCCGCGGACAGCTACTGGCATGCCGACATATCGCGGCTCGCCGTCAACGCCCGGTCCGCGCAGTGGCTCTCGCACATGGCGGTCTCCACCCGCCGCGTCCACGCCGACTTCGGCCCCTCATTCGGCGCGCAGCCGGTCCCCTACGGCATCCCGGTCACGACCGTGAACGGCGCGGCCCGCGTCCGGGTGAGCTTCGGCTACCCCGACGAGAGCGACCGCGTCGCCTACCCGCTGTCGGCCGCGACCAGGATCGAGGGCGGCTCGAGTGCGCCCGGGGACCGTCATGCGATCGTCGTCGACGCGGCGACCTGCACCCTGTTCGAGACGTGGGACACCCACCACTACCCCGCCGGCTGGTACGCCGGCTCAGGCGCGGTGTGGGCGCTGGGGTCCGACGCGCTCCGCCCGGCCGGCTGGACGTCGGCGGACGCCGCCGGGCTCGCGATCCTCCCCGGTCTGCTGCGCTATGACGAGGTCGCCGCAGGACACGTCGACCACGCCATCCGGTTCACGACCAACGTCACCGACCGGACGTACGTGTGGCCGGCCCGACACCAGGCCGGCTCGGTGAGCGACCGGTCCTACCCGCCGATGGGGGCGCGGTTCCGGCTCAAGGCGTCGTTCCCGATCACGTCGTACTCCGCGCAGGCGCAGGTGGTCCTGCGGGCGATGAGGACCTACGGGCTCGTGCTCGCCGACAACGGCAGCCCCTGGTTCTTCCAGGGGACGTCGGACACCCGCTGGACGACGTCGATCATCTCCGACCTCGGGCGGGTCCCGGCGTCGGCGTTCGAGGCCGTCGACACCGCGCCGCTGCGCATCTCGGCGGGCTCCGGTGCCGCCCGCCGTCTCTGACCGGTGAGCCTCCGGTGTGCGGTGAGCCTCACCGGGTGTAGCGGGTTGTACGGGCTAGCGACAGCGGGCGCGAACGGCGTTCGGCGCTAGCGCGCCCAGATGTGGCCAGCAGGCATCGTCACGACCCAGCAGTTGACGACCTGCCCCACCAGCTGGCCGTCAGCGGTGGAGGGGTGGACGGTTTGGTTCTGGACGACGATGGTCCACAGCCCTTGTCGCGGAAGCCCCGCCGACATCGGCGTCGGACAGGCAGTCGCACCTTCGACTCTGGTCTGCGGCTGCACGAACTCGCTCCCGGGGTTCAGCACGACGGCTGTGGTCGGGATCTGTCCTTCGACTCGACCCACCTTCATGTCGACGGCTGGCGTTCCACTGAGGCGGCACGCGGCCTCGGCGCGGTTCCGAACGTGTACGGCAAGAGCGGCGTCAACGGTGACGGTGAGGTCTCGGATGTCACACGCATCGGCGGTGGCGGCTGTCGAGGCTGTGTCCGGGGCCGCTGGCGACGTGCACCCCGAGACGCCCACAGCGCAGATGACAAGCAGGACTTGCCCAACGACTCGCATACCGATGCGACGCAGCGCCCATGCCACCTCGTTCCCCTTCTCAACCGCCCGCTCTCGGCAGACCGACGTGGCGGCCTACCGGTCGGGTGCTCCCCATCGAGCCAGCAGTCCTCCGGCTCTGCGTCGGCCCCGGCTTCGCCGAGGGGCGTCGCGGGCCAGCTGTCGCGGCGACCTGCTCGACCCCTCCGGGAATCGGCACCGCACCCGCTCCAGGACTTCCGGGAGTTCGACTCCATACCGGCTGGCGTAGTTCACGAGCAGCGACATGAACGCCTCCCGCCGACCACCATGCATGCGTTGGTGCCAGCTACGTCTCGGTGGGTCATGGGTGCGTGCGCGGCCCCGACGTCCCGGCGCACCCCCGATGCAACCCGCTGCACCCGGTCAGGTGGGGTTGAGCCTCAGGTGGCGTTGTGGAGCTGGCGCGCGGCCTCGGCCAGGGAGCCGGTGAGCGAGGGGTAGACCGTGAAGGAGCCGGCGATCTGGTCGACGGTGAGCCGGTGCTCGACCGCGAGCGCTACCGGGAAGATCAGCTCGCTCGCCCGCGGCGCGACGACCACCCCGCCGACGACGATCCCCGTGCCGGGTCGGCAGAACAGCTTCACGAAGCCGTCCGTCAGGCCCTGCATCTTGGCCCGGGCGTTGGTGGCCAGCGGCAGCTTGATCGAACGGACGTCGACCTCGCCGGCGTCGGCCTGAGCCTGGGTGACACCGATCGTCGCGATCTCGGGGTCGGTGAAGACGTTGCTCGACACGGTCGTGAGGTCCAGCGGGCTGACGGCGTCGCCGAGCGCGTGCCACATCGCGATGCGTCCTTGCATCGCCGCGACCGACGCGAGCATGAGGACGCCGGTGACGTCGCCGGCGGCGTACACACCGCGGGCCGAGGTGCGCGAGACCCGGTCGACTGCGATGTGGCCCGAGTCCTCGAGCCGTACGCCGGACTCCACGAGACCGAGTCCCTCGGTGTTCGGAATCGATCCGACCGCCATCAGACAGTGCGACCCCTCGACGACGGAGCCGTCGGACAGGGTGACGACGACGCCGTCGCCCACCCGGTGCACGGTCTCCGCGCGCGACCGGCCAAGGACCTGCATCCCGCGACGGCGGAACACGTCCTCGAGGACCTTCGCGGCGTCGGCGTCCTCGCCCGGGAGGACCCGGTCGCGGGAGGAGACCAGGACGACGTCGGACCCGAGTGCGTCATACGCCGAGGCGAACTCCGCCCCGGTGACGCCGGACCCGACCACGACGAGCCGCTCGGGCAGGTGGTCGAGGTCATAGACCTGCTCCCAGGTCAGGATGCGCTCGCCGTCGGGCTCCGCGCCACGCACGATCCGCGGACGGGCTCCCGTGGCGACCAGGACGGCGTCGGCGTCGAACCGCGACCTGCTGCCGTCGGCGGCCGTCGCCACCACGTGGGACGGTCCGTCGAGGCTTCCGAGCGCCCGGACGACACGGACGCCCTCGAGCTGGAGCCGCGCCTCGATGTCGCAGGACTGCGCCGAGGCCAGGGCCTTGACCCGGGCGTTGACCACGCCGAGGTCGACGCTCACGAGGCCGGGCGCCGGGCGCTCACCCCCGATCCGGACGCCGAGCCGGCCGCTGTCGGCCGCGAGGGTCATCACCTCGGCCGTCGCGATCAGCGTCTTGCTCGGCACGCAGTCGGTGAGCACGGCGGAGCCACCGAGACCGTCGCGGTCGATCACCGTGACCTCTGCCCCGAGCTGAGCGGCCACCAGGGCAGCCTCGTAGCCACCGGGCCCACCACCGACGATCACCACACGCGTCATGTGGGCATCATCCCGCACGGGAGTCGATAGCCTCACGACGTGACGTTCTACGCCGCCTACGGGAGCAACCTCGACCCGCTCCAGATGATGCTGCGGGCCCCCCATTCGCCGGCCCGGGGCACGGGATGGCTGGGCGGGTGGCGGCTGACGTTCGGCGGTGAGGACCTCGGGTGGGAGGGGTCGCTCGCCACGGTGGTCGAGGACGAGGGGTCCACCAGTGCGGTCTTCGTGGCGCTGTATGACATCTCCGAGCCCGACGAGGAGGCCCTCGATGAGTGGGAAGGCCTCGACCTCGGTCTCTACAGGAAGATCAAGGTGCGGATCGCGGCCCTCGCCGGCGACGTCACCGCCTGGCTCTACGTCCTCGACGCCTACGAGGGCGGGCTGCCGAGCGCCCGATACCTCGGCCTGATCGCCGAGGCCGCCGAGGCCGCCGGCGCCCCCGGCGACTACGTCAGCGAGCTGCGCAACCGCCCCTGCCGCAACGTCGACTGACCCGCCCGAGACCGGTGTGACCTCGCGAACGCCTCCAGGTCCGCACATCCGGCGACTCCTGTGTCCGCAACTCGATAGCGTCGCCACGTGAGCGACTCCCCCGACCTGCTGATGTCCGATCCGTCCGCCGCCGCTGCCGCGGCCGCCGCTGAGCTCGCTCGCGCCACCGGCGTCGAACGGCACGACGTCGCACTCGTGCTCGGGTCGGGGTGGGTCCCCGCCGCCGACCTCATCGGCGAGACGGTCGCCGACCTCGCGGTGACCGATCTGCCGTACTTCGCACCGCCCGTGGTGGAGGGGCACGCGGGTCGCGTCCGCAGCGTCCGCGCCGGCGACACGCGGGCACTCGTGTTCCTCGGCCGCACTCACTACTACGAGCAGCGCGGCGTCGAGGCGGTCGCCCACGGTGTCCGCACCGCCGCGGCGGCCGGGTGCCGGGTCATCGTCCTCACCAACGGCTGCGGCGGCCTCAACGCGTCCTGGACGCCGGGCACACCGGTGCTCATCAGCGACCACCTCAACCTGACGGGCGCGTCGCCGCTGCGCGGTGCGACGTTCATCGACCTCACCGACCTGTACTCCCTCCGGCTCCGTGAGCTGTGCCGTGGGATCGAGCCGTCGCTGCCGGAGGGCGTGTACGCCCAGTTCCGCGGGCCGCAGTACGAGACTCCGGCGGAGGTGCGGATGGCCGGGATCCTCGGCGCCGACCTCGTCGGGATGTCCACCGGGCTCGAGGCCATCGCGGCCCGCGAGGCGGGCATCGAGGTGCTCGGCATCTCCCTCGTCACCAACCTCGCGGCGGGGATGACCGGTGAGCCCCTCAACCACGAGGAGGTCCTCGACGCCGGCCGGGCGGCCGCCGAGCGCATGGGCCACCTGCTCGCCCAGGTGGTGCGGGCGCTGTGACCACGACCGGCGCGGTGGACGGCCCCACCGACGCGACCCCGTCGACCGCTGCCGGCCTACCCGCGCCTGCCCACCCGACGGCTCCCGACCCGACGCTGATCGACCGCGCGCGGGCCTGGCTCGCCGATGACCCCGACCCCGACACTCGCGTCGCCCTCGACCGCCTGCTCGACTCGGCCGGCAGTGGCGACGAGGGAGCGGCCGCCGAGCTCCTCGACGCGTTCACCGGGCGTCTCGAGTTCGGCACGGCGGGTCTGCGCGGCGCCATCGGTCCCGGGCCGAACCGGATGAACCGCGCGGTCGTCACCCGCGCCGCCGCAGGCCTTGCCGCCTACCTCGCCGGGTCCGCACCGGTCGCACGCGGCGCCGGGGCCCCGAGGCTCTCGGTCGTCGTCGGCTACGACGCGCGGCACAAGTCCGACGCGTTCGCCCGCGACACCGCCGAGGTGCTCGAGGGGGCCGGGATCCACGCCCTCGTCCTTCCTCGTCCGCTCCCGACGCCTGTTCTCGCCTATGCGATCCGACACCTCGGGTGTGCTGCGGGCGTCATGGTGACGGCGAGCCACAACCCACCTCAGGACAACGGCTACAAGGTCTACCTCGGCGACGGCACCCAGATCGTCCCACCGGCCGACACCGCGATCAGCGACTGCATCGATGCCGTGGGCGACGTGCGCGACGTGCCCCGCGGCGACGGCTGGGAGCACCTCGACGACGGTGTGCTGACGGCATACCTCGCGACGGTCGCCGCACTGATCCCCGCCGACGCACCTCGCGACGTCGCGATCGCCTACACGCCGATGCACGGCGTCGGCGGCGACGTCATGCTCCAGGCGTTGTCGGCGGCCGGCTTCCCGGCGCCGCGCGTCGTGGCAGCGCAGTTCGCCCCTGACCCGGACTTCCCGACCGTGGCGTTCCCGAACCCCGAGGAGCCCGGGGCGATGGACCTCGCACTCGAGGAGGGCGTCGAGAGCGACGCCGACGTCGTCATCGCCAACGACCCGGATGCCGACCGTTGCGCCGCCGCGGTTCCCACCCGCGACCGCGGTGCGGGCGGCGGCCCGGCGTACCGCATGCTGCGCGGCGACGAGGTCGGTTGGCTGCTCGGCTGGTGGCTGCACCAGCGGGGGGCGCGCGGCATCTATGCGAACTCGATCGTGTCCTCGTCGCTGCTGTCGAAGATGGCGGCGACCGATGGCCTCGAGCATCGCGAGACCCTCACCGGCTTCAAGTGGATCGGGCGGATCGCAGGACTGGCGTTCGGCTATGAGGAGGCGCTCGGCTACTGCGTGGATGCCCCGCACGTCGCCGACAAGGACGGTGTCAGCGCCGCGCTGCGGATCGTGGAGCTGGTGGCCACGCTGAAGTCCCAGGGACGCACGGTGCACGACGTCCTGGACGATCTCGCGATCGCCCACGGCCTGCACGCGACCGACCAGCTCTCGGTGCGGGTCGAGGACGTCTCGATCATCAGCGACGCCATGGCGCGGCTACGAGACACTCCGCCGACGTCTGTCGCGGGTCTCGACGTCGTGTCGTTCATCGACCTCGCGGACGGCGTCGACGGCCTCCCCCCGACCGACGGCATCCGGATCGTCCTCGCCGAGCACACCCGCGTCATCGTGCGCCCGAGCGGCACCGAGCCCAAGCTCAAGTGCTACCTCGAGGTCGTCGTCCCCGTGACGAGCGCCGGTCCGGCGGGGCCCGAGGACGTCGAAGCAGCCCGCCTCGTCGCCTCCCACCGCCTCGAGGAGCTGAAGGCAGGCATGGCCGGCGTCCTCGGCCTGGCCAGCCACGACGGTGTCCCGACGCGGTGACGATCATCCTGCTGGCCATCCCGATGTTCGTCGTGTTCCTCGTCCTCGAGGCCGTCTCCTTCACGCTGCGGCCCGACGACGACGAGGTCGGCTACGAGGTGCGCGACACCGTCACGAGCCTGTCGATGGGGCTCGGGAGCCGCGTGTGGGGGCTGCTGTGGGACGTCTCCGCCCTGCTGGGCCTCACCGCCGCCGCACTCCTGGCACCGTGGCACCTCGACATGCACAACGTGTCGGCCTGGGTGCTTCTGCTGGTCGCGGAGGACCTCTGCTACTACGCGTTCCACCGTGCCAACCACCGGATCCGGATCCTGTGGGCCGGCCACGTCGTGCACCACTCGAGCCGTCACTACAACTTCTCGACGGCGCTGCGCCAGGAGTGGACCGGCTTCGCGTCGTTCGCGTTCTGGCTGCCCCTGGCCCTGGTGGGCTTCCCCGTATGGGCGATCTACCTGCAGCAGTCGGTCAGCCTGATCTACCAGTTCTTCCTGCACACCGAGCGCATCGACCGCCTGCCGCGAGGCGTCGAGGCGGTGCTGAACACGCCGTCCCACCACCGCGTGCACCACGGGCGCAACAAGCAGTACCTCGACAAGAACTACGGCGGGATCCTCATCGTCTGGGACCGCCTCCTGCACACGTTCGAGGCTGAGGTCGAGCACCCCGACTACGGGCTCACGAAGAACATCGAGACCTACAACCCCCTACGGGTGGCCTTTCACGAGTGGTACTCGATCGGGCACGATGTCCGGCATGCCTCGTCCTGGGTCGACCGCGTGCGCTACGTCGTGGCCGGTCCCGGGTGGGCTCCCGTCGCGCTGCCGCAGCCGGCTGCCTGAGGAGGATCGTGCCGCTCAGAGGTCCGATCGCAGGTAGGAGTAGGAGAACAGGTCGTGGCGGCCGTCCGCGCGCTCCTGCGCCGAGCGCAGGATTCCCTCCTGGGTGAACCCGGCACGCTCGAGCGCCCGCTGCTCCACCACGTTCTCGACGTCGGTCGACGCCTCGATCCGGTCGACCATCGTCGCCTCGAGCAGCCACACGGTGAGCAGTCGCTGGGCGACCGAGCCGACCCCGTGGCCCCGGGCCGGGAGCGCGAGTCCGATGCCGATGTTCCACGCGTGCGAACCAGGGTTGGGGCCGTAGGCCTCGAGATGCCACGACACCGCGCCGGCAATCCCGGTGAGGCCGGCTGCATCCGTCAGCTGGACGAGGAACCGCCCCAGCCGCGGCGGCGGCGGGTCCTTGGGGCCGTCCGGCCAGGTGTCGTACTCCGAGGGGGTCTCGACGTCGCAGGCCGCGTCATAGGCGACGAGGTCGACGCGCAGCCCCTTCTCCGTCATGCCCGACGCGACCACCCCTGACGGCTGGTCGGTGATGTCGATCGAACGGCCTTCCTCCACGGCTTCGATCATGCCGTGCTCGAACCCTCAGTCGCATGCGGGGCCGCAGATCCAGCCCCGGGCCGGGACGTACGGGATACACGCCCGGGCGGTCACGGTCAGGCGGTCGTGGCGAGCACCTCGCGCACCATCTCCAGCGTGGTCGCCGGGTGCAGGAACGCGAAGCGACCGACCGTCTCGCCCTCCCACGACGTGCTCGTGACGAAGGCGACCTGCGCGGACAGCAGCCGCTGCGCCCAGCCGTCGTAGTCGGCGGCCGTCCACCCGGTACGCCGGAACAGCACCACGCCGAGACCGGGCTCGCGGATGAGCTCGAGGTGCTCGGCGGCCGCGATGTCCTCTGCCACCTGCCTGGTGAGCGTGATCGTGTGCTCGATCGCGTCGGTGTAGGCGTCGGTGCCGTGGACGACCAGGGAGAACCACAGCGGCAGGCCGCGCGCACGACGGGTGAGGTGGTAGGCGTAGTCGGTCGGGTTCCACTCATAGGTGCCGTCGTCGTGGTGGATGGCGTCGAGGTAGGACGCGTCCTGCGTGTGCACGGCCTTGGCCAGGCGCGGCTGGCGATACAGCAGCGCCGCGCAGTCGAACGGCGCGAAGAGCCACTTGTGCGGGTCGACGATGAAGGAGTCGGCCAGCTCGATGCCGTCGTACCGCGCCCGGACGCTCGGCGCGAACAGGCCGGCACCGCCGTAGGCACCGTCGACGTGGAACCACATCCCGCGCTCGCGGGCGATGGTCCCGATGCCCATGAGGTCATCGACGATGCCGGCGTTGGTCGTGCCCGAGGTCGCCACGACGGCGATGATCGAGTCGGGGTCGGCGTCGGCGTCCAGCGCGGCGCGCAGGGCGTCGCCGGTGAACCTGTGGTCCGCCGTCGCGATCACGAACGGGTCGACGTCGAGGATGGACAGCGTGTTCTTGATCGAGGAGTGGGCCTGGTCGCTCACGGCGATGCGCAGGCGGCGGTAGCGGGCCTGCTCGCCGTCCCGCTCGACGAGGTGCCGGCGTCCGGTGTCGCGGGCGACGACGAGGGCCGACAGGTTGCCCGCCGACCCGCCGGAGACGAAGGCGCCGCCCGCAGACGCCGGCATCCCTGCTGCGTCGGCGATCCAGCGCAGGGCCTGGTTCTCCGCGGCGACAGCCCCGGCGGCCTCGAGCCAGGAGATCCCCTGCAACGACGCGGCGGACACCACCATGTCGAACAGGAGCGCCGCCTTGGTCGGGGCCGCGGGAATGAAGGCGAAGAAGCGCGGCGAGTCGGCCGAGAGCACCGTCTTGGACAGGTGCTCGTCATAGATCTCCATGACGCGGGCCGGGTCCATGCCCTCGCGCGTCACGAGCCCGTCGAGGATCGCGTCGACCTCGGCCTTCTGACCCGGGTGGTCGAGCGGTGTCTCGGGCATCGAGAGCCTGGTCGAGACGTAGTCGAGGACGAGGTTCGTGAGCCGCTCGTCGTAGGTGTGCATCCGCTGCTGGGGCGGGATGGGGGCGTCAGCGATCACAGCTGGGGCCTTCCGGGAATTCGGCACGCCGATGGCCGTCCACGCAGCAGGTGCCCAGGCGGACTCTAGCGCCACCTGGTGGATGGCCGAAATCCGCGCGATCGGTCACGCCCGGCCAGCCACCCCTAGGATCAAGTGGTGAGCCGACCACCCTCCGACGTGCTCGCCGATCCTGGCGCCCTCGTCGACGTCAGCCGGAGCGACGCCACCCTCCGCCGCTTCCTCCATGGGCTGCCCGGCGTCGACCAGGTGGGTGCCGACGCCCGCGCGGCCGCGCTGTCGACCCGCTCGATCAAGACCACCGCGAAGGCCTTCGCGATCGACCTGGCCATCTCGATGATCGACCTGACGACGCTCGAGGGGAACGACACCCCGGGCAAGGTGCGCAGCCTGTGCGCCAAGGCGCGCCACCCCGACCCCCACGACCCGACGGTCCCGCGGACGGCGGCCGTGTGCGTCTACAGCGACCTCGTCGGGCTGGCCAAGGCCGAGCTCGGCGACTCCGGCGTCAAGGTCGCCGCTGTCGCGACCGCGTTCCCGTCCGGTCGCGCGGCGCTCGCGGTGAAGCT
Organism: Candidatus Nanopelagicales bacterium; assembly: GCA_038206635.1. Classification (GTDB taxonomy): domain Bacteria; phylum Actinomycetota; class Actinomycetes; order S36-B12; family CAIYMF01; genus Longivirga. The sequence continues at coordinate 47,696 of JBBRAQ010000005.1, forward strand.
CGCCGACACCGGCGACGCCCTGCGCCAGGGCGCCGACGAGATCGACATGGTCATCGACCGCGGCGCCTACCTCTCCGGCCGGTACCTGGAGGTCTTCGAGGAGATCGCCGCGATCAAGCAGGTGATCATCGACGACGGCTCACGGGCCCACCTGAAGGTGATCCTCGAGACCGGCGAGCTGCAGACCTACGACAACGTCCGCCGCGCGTCCTGGATCGCGATGCTGGCCGGCGCCGACTTCATCAAGACCTCCACCGGCAAGATCTCCCCGGCCGCGACCCTCCCCGTCACGCTGGTCATGCTCGAGGCGTGCCGCGACTGGCGCGCGGCCACCGGAGAGCTGGTGGGCATGAAGCCCGCGGGCGGCATCCGCACGACGAAGGACGCGATGAAGTTCCTCGTCCTCGTCAACGAGACCGTCGGCACCGAGTGGCTCACCCCGGACCTCTTCCGCATCGGTGCCTCGAGCCTGCTCAACGACCTGCTCCTGCAGCGCCAGCGGATGGCCTCCGGCCGCTACTCCGGCCCCGACTACGTCACCGTCGACTGACCGCCGGCCGAACCGAGGAACCCATGCCCCCCACCCCGTTCGAGTACGCCCCGGCCCCTGAGTCGCGCGCCGTCGTCGATATCGCGTCGTCCTACGGCCTGTTCATCGACGGCGAGTTCGTCGAGGGCACGGGCACCACCATCAAGAGCATCAACCCCGCGACCGAGGAGGTCCTCGCCGAGATCTCGGTCGCGAGCGACACCGACGTCGACCGCGCCGTGAAGGCCGCCCGGCGGGCCTACACGCGCGTCTGGTCGAAGACCTCGGGCAAGGAACGCGCGAAGTACCTCTTCCGCATCGCCCGCCTGGTGCAGGAGCGCTCACGCGAGCTGGCCGTGCTCGAGACCCTCGACAACGGGAAGCCGATCAAGGAGTCGCGCGACGTCGACATCCCCCTGGTCGCAGCGCACTTCTTCTACTACGCCGGCTGGGCCGACAAGCTCGAGCACGCGGGCTTCGGCCCGAACCCACGCCCGCTCGGCGTCGCCGCCCAGGTGATCCCATGGAACTTCCCTCTCCTGATGCTCGCGTGGAAGATCGCACCGGCCCTCGCCGCCGGAAACACCGTCGTGCTCAAGCCGGCTGAGACCACGTCCCTGACGGCCCTGCTGTTCGCCGACATCTGTCGGCAGGCCGAGCTCCCCCCGGGCGTCGTGAACATCATCACCGGGGCCGGGGAGACGGGGCGCGCACTCGTGGAGCACCCCGACGTCGACAAGGTCGCGTTCACCGGTTCCACCGAGGTGGGCAAGGCGATCGCGCGCTCGGTCGCGGGCACCGACAAGAAGCTCACGCTCGAGCTCGGCGGCAAGGCCGCCAACATCGTGTTCGACGACGCCCCCATCGACCAGACGGTCGAGGGCATCGTCGCCGGGATCTTCTTCAACCAGGGTCACGTCTGCTGCGCGGGCTCGCGGCTCCTCGTGCAGGAGTCGGTGGCCGACGAGGTCGTCGACCGGCTCAAGCGCCGCCTCTCGACCCTGCGCCTGGGTGACCCGCTCGACAAGAACACCGACATCGGTGCGATCAACTCCCTCGAGCAGCTCGAGCGGATCCGGCACCTGGCCGGCGTCGGAGACGACGAGGGCGCGGAGCGCTGGACGGCCGACTGCGACCTCCCGGCCAAGGGCTACTGGTTCGCACCGACCGTGTTCACCGGTGTGTCCCAGGCTCACCGGATCGCGCGCGAGGAGATCTTCGGGCCGGTCCTGTCGGTGCTCACCTTCCGCACCCCGGCGGAAGCCATCGAGAAGGCCAACAACACGCCATACGGGCTGTCGGCCGGGATCTGGACCGACAAGGGATCGCGCATCCTCAAGGTGGCCAACGCGATGCGGGCGGGGGTGGTGTGGGCCAACACGTTCAACCGCTTCGACCCCACGAGCCCGTTCGGTGGCTACAAGGAGTCCGGGTACGGCCGCGAGGGCGGCCGCCACGGTCTCGCTTCCTACCTCGACGTGGTCTGAGAAGGGTGACGGGAACTCACATGGCATCACGTCTCGAGGTCCGCAAGACCTACAAGCTCTACATCGGTGGCGCCTTCCCGCGCTCGGAGAGCGCGCGCAGCTACGAGGTCACCGACATCAAGGGCCGGTTCCTCGCCAACGCCGCGCTCGCCTCGCGCAAGGACGCTCGCGACGCGGTCGTCGCCGCACGCAAGGCGTTCGGCAGGTGGGCCGGTGCGACGGCGTACAACCGGGGGCAGGTCCTCTACCGCGTCGCCGAGGTGATGGAGGGACGTCGCGCGCAGTTCGCCGACGAGGTCTCGCGCGCCGAGGGGGTCACCGCGCGTCGCGCCGACGCGGTCGTGGAGGCCTCGATCGACCGCTGGGTCTGGTACGCCGGCTGGGCCGACAAGATCGCGCAGGCGCTCGGCGGCACCAACCCCGTCGCCGGGCCGTACTTCAACTTCTCCGTCCCCGAGCCGACGGGCGTCGTGGCCGTCGTCGCACCGCAGGAGTCCTCGCTCCTCGGGCTCGTCTCGGTTCTCGCGCCGGTCATCGTGTCGGGCAACACCGCCGTCGTGCTCGCGTCGCAGGACCGCCCCCTCGCTGCGATCACGCTGTCCGAGGTGCTGGCGACGTCCGACGTCCCCGGTGGTGTCGTCAACCTCCTCACCGGGCGAGTCGACGAGGTCACCCCCTGGCTCGCCGCGCACATGGACGTCAACGCGATCGATCTGGCCGGCGTCGACGACGTCGCCCTGCGCACCGGGCTCGAGCGCGCCGCGGCCGACAACATCAAGCGGGTACGCCGTCCCGACACCGAGGACTGGTCGGCCGATCCCGGCCTCGGGCGCATCCGGTCCTTCCTCGAGACCAAGACGGTCTGGCACCCCATCGGTGTCTGACGTTGGCTGACACCACGACTCCGCCGCCGGAGGGCGCAGCCGTGACCGACGACGACGCGATCGGCGAGGGCGAGATCGACGACGACGCGATCGGCGACCGTGTGGCCGAGTGGTGCGCCGACACCACGCGCCGAGTCGCCTCCTCCGTCGTCCGCCTCGGCGAGCACGCCTGGGGGCTGGTGACGCCCGAGTGGCCGATCTCATACCAGCACAACGGGATCCTGGTCCGCGAGGACCCCGGCGCCGATCAAGTTGTCCGGTGGGGCGACGACGTGCTCGGAGCGGCCGGCCTCGACCATCGCTACGTCATCGGCCTGTGTCCGCTGACCGGGGCCACCCGGACCGCGCTCGAGTCGCGCGGCTACGACCTGCAGGACGAGCTGCTCATGGCCCGCGACCTGCCCGGCGACCCCTTCCCACCGCCGGGTGACGTCGACGTCGAGATCGTCGAGGAGGCAGCGATCGCACCGTTGCAGCGCCGGCTGTGGGTGCAGGAGTGGCTCCCCGGCGCCGACGCCGAGACCGTGCGGCAGCTGACCGGCCGCCGCGCGACGTACTCCCGCATCGGGAAGGTCACGACGTACACCGTCCGCGACCAGGGGACCCGCGAACCCGTGTCCGCGCTCGACCTCCGCGTGCGTGGCTGGTGCGCGGAGGTCGACGGTGTGGCCACTCTGGAGCCGCACCGAGGTCGTGGCTACGGCGACGGCGTCCTCGCCCGTGCCGTCGCCGATGCCACCTCCGCCGGCTGCACCCATGCCGTCCTGACGGCGCTGGCGGATGACTGGCCGCTCCACTGGTACGCCCGACACGGCTTCCGCGCCGTCCATCCCTCGTGGGTGGCCACCTGGCTCCCGACGCCCCACGAGCACCCGCAGGTCATGCCGTGAGCGCGGCAGGCGTCGTCCTTCTGTGCGGCCCGTCCGGATCGGGCAAGACCCGCATCGCCGCGCACAGCGGTCTCCCGGTGTTCCGCCTCGACGACTTCTACAAGGACGGCGACGACCCGACGATGCCGCGGTCGAGCGACCTGGGCATCGTCGACTGGGACGACGTCGGGTCGTGGGATGCCGGCCGTGCGGTCGAGGCGCTCGTGACGCTGTGCCGCGCCGGCCACGTCGAGGTGCCGACGTATGACATCTCCCAGGACCGCGCAGTCGGCCGGTCGCAGTTCACGACCGGCGGCGCGCCCGTCGTGGTCGCCGAAGGCGTCTTCGCAGCCGAGATCGTCGACGTCTGCCGCGAACGCGGGATCCTCGCCGACGCCGTCGTGCTCCACCGGGCCCCGTGGAAGAACTTCGTCCGACGCCTCACCCGTGACCTCTCCGAGCGGCGCAAGCCACCCGTCACCCTGTGGCGCCGTGGGCTCCGCCTCATGCACGAGGAGCCGCACCTGGTCGAGGTCGCCAGGAAGAAGGGCTGCCGCCCAGCAACCGCCCACGAGCTGACAGCCCTCCTCCACGACCTAGCAGCCGGCCCGGCCCGGAGTCACTGACGCAAGTGCTGGAGAATCCGGCTCGTTTCCAGCACATCGGTCAGTGAGGCCTCGCGGCCAGCGCGCGGGCGAGTCGGGCGACGACCTGGCGCGGGTGCTCGCCGGAGTCCCACCGGACTACCGTCCACCCCGCGTCCTCGAGGTCGCGCTGGCGTTGGCGCTCCCGGCGCAGCGATCGAGTGACCTCGGCGCGGTCGCCCCCGTACTTGGCCGTGCCGTCAGCCTCCCCGAGCACTCGGTGCTCAGTCCAGGCGAAGTCGGCGAAGTAGCTGCGGCCCGACGCGCCTCGGACTGCGTGAGCGACGGCCGGCCGCGGGAGTCCGCCCTCCAGCATCCAGCCGCGGGACCGGCTCTCGAAGGGCGATTCCGACGCTGGCTCGATGAGCGTGAGAGCCTGGCGTACGACGACCGTCCCCGGCCAGGTGCGCACCGACTCATAGGCGTTCGCGAACTCAGCAGCAGCCAGCGCGGCTATCCGGCGTCGGTGCTCGGGGTCGCGCAGGAGCAGCGGGGAGACGCCGTGCTCGATCGACATGATGCGGCGGGCGGCGCCGTCCACGGCCACGAGCGCCGCAGGCAGGCGCCGGCCGCGAGCGAGGTCGACGGCGGTGCGCGCGATCGTCGTCACCTCCATGCCGTCGACTCGGGTGAGGAGCTCCGCGGGCAGTCTCGAGCCGTGCAGCACCATCCCGTGATCCAACCGGTCTGGCACTCCGGGGAGGGTCAGGTGGACGAGTGCGGACGGTCCGTCCGGAGTCCAGATGCCGCGCACCAGTGCGGCCGAGCAGTGGCTGACCACGGCGCGGCCACCAGCGACCAGCAGCGCGGCCCTGATCGCGGCGATCCTCGATGCCGTCGCACGCGGGGACCCCTCCGACGGCTGCGGACCGCCACGGGGGAGATCCAGGACGCCGCGGAAGGGCCGGGAGAGCCGACCCCCGTCGACCGCTCCCCTGACCTGGGCGATGGTCCAGCCGTGACCCAGCACGCGGGCGAGCGTCCAAGGCCCCGGACCGCAGGCGGACACGAGCTCATCGACCATGTCCTGGGTGCGCTGGTGCTGGGCCACATCCCAGCATGGGCCTCCGGCCCGCCCCTGCCACCTGGTCGTCCCCAGGATCACTCGCTGACGCCACCGGACAGGTCACCGGGACGGCGTCGGCTCCCGGACCGACGTCGAGGACACGTCGTGCGCGGAGTCAGCGCAGCTCGGCGGCCAGGGCTGCGTAGCCGGGCTTGACGACGCTGTCGATGAGTTCGAGGCGCTCGTCGAAGGGGAGGAACGAGCTCTTCAGCGCGTTGACCGTCAGCCACTGCATCTGCGAGAGGCCCCAGCCGAACGCTTCGGAGAGCAGGAGCATCTCGCGCGTCATCGACGTCCCTGACATCAGGCGGTTGTCGGTGTTGACGGTGACGCGGAACCGAAGGCGCGAGAGCAGGCCGATCGGGTGCTCGGCGATCGAGGCCGCCGCCCCGGTCTGGACGTTGGAGGACGGGCACAGCTCGAGCGGGATGCGGAGGTCCTTGACGTACTGCGCCAGGCGTCCGAGGCGCGCCGTGCCGTCGGCGTCGACCGTGATGTCATCGACGATCCGGACGCCGTGGCCGAGTCGCTCGCAGCCGCAGAACGCCACCGCCTCGTGGATGCTGGGCAGCCCGAACGCCTCACCGGCGTGGATGGTGATGTGGCAGGACTCGCCACGGATGTACTCGAACGCGTCGAGGTGGCGTGACGGCGGGTAGCCCGCCTCGGCACCGGCGATGTCGAAGCCGACGACGCCCTGATCTCGGTAGACGACGACGAGCTCGGCGATCTCGCGCGAGCGGGCCGCGGTGCGCATGGCGGTCAGCAGCGCACGGACCCGGATGTGGTTCCCCGTCTCGGCCGCGAGCCGCTCTCCCTCGCGGAAGCCCTCGAGCACCGCCTCGACGACCTCGGTGAGCTTCATCCCCGCCTCGACGTGGAGCTCGGGGGCGAAGCGCACCTCGGCGTAGACGCAGCCGTCGGCGGCGAGGTCCTGGGCGCACTCCGAGGCGACCCGGACGAGCGCGCCGTGGGTCTGCATGACGCCGACCGTGTGCGCGAAGGTCTCGAGGTAGCGCACGAGCGACCCGGAGTCGGCCGACTCCACGAACCACGCAGCCAGCTCGTCCGCGTCCGTCGACGGCAGCGGGCCGTAGCCGTTCTCGGCCGCCAGCTCGATGATCGTGGTGGGGCGGAGACCTCCGTCGAGGTGGTCGTGCAGGAGGGCTTTGGGAGCCCGGCGCACGACGGCCTCCGGCAGCGCGGCACGCTGTCCGGCTGCCGGGTCGCGCGGGGAGGGGGACGGGTGGACGGGACCGGTTTCGACGCTCACGTCGTCACGGTAGCGGTCCGGCGATCAGCACGCCTCGTCACGCTCAACCTGGAGGGCCACCTGCCGATGACTAGGACGTGGAACCCTTGTCGTCGACCATCGACCCCCGTGACCGAGTCGAGGTCATCCGGCCCGCCGCCGTGCTCGAGGCGAGGGTCGCGACACAGGTGCTGAGCACCCTGCACCTCGACGACGTCTCGACCGGCGGGGTCTGGAACGCGTCCGCGTCGGTGTGGCAGCGCTTCGACCGGCCGTGGAACGGCGTCGGCGGCACCCGCGGCGACGCGCGCCTCATGGGCACCGTCGCCGTCATGTACGACACCCCGGCCCGCCACGAGGTCACGATCTACCGGGTCACGATCACCCCGGCCGGCGGCGACCTCGGGTGGGGCGTCGAGGCTCTGTGCGACGACGCGTTGTCAAGCTCGGGCCTCACCCTCGCCAGCTGTCCCCGCGCCGAGCTCGTCGACGGCCCTCGCTCGGACCCGTTCAAGAAGCGCTGACCCTGCTCCCCCGGCCCTCTCGCCCCTCCGTCCGGGAGCGGCGCGCCGTTCAGTCGTCGCGGTGGGCGAGGTCCGGGGCGAACGCCGGGATGCACACCGCGACGTACTCCGCGCCGTCGCCGTCCGGGGTCCAGTAGCGGACCCGCTCCCCTGCGCGCGTGACCACCGCCTGTCCGGCCGCGACCGCGAGGGTCCCGCCGTCGTGCTCGACGTGGACGACGCCGCGCAGGACCACGGTGATCTCGTCGAACTCGGGAGTCTGGGCGGGCTCGTCCCACCCGCCGGGCGCCACCATGTGCGCGACCGACACGTCGCCGGTGCCCGTGGTGACGTGGCCGACGTACTCGTCGATCGTCTTGCCCCCGGGGACGGGGATCCGGGTGGGCGCGGGGACCAGGACGGGCACTGTCAGCCTCCGATGCGCTCGAGGACCAGCGGGAGCCGCTCGAGGACGGATCCCTCGTCAGCGATGTCGTAGCCGCCCTCGAGGTCGCCCAGCGCCCGGGCGAACCGCTCGGGCTCGTCGGCGTGGAGGGTGAGCAGCGGCTGGCCGGCGGTGACGAGGTCTCCGGGCTTGGCGTGCATCTCGATGCCGGCACCGGCGCTGACCGGGTCCTCCTTGCGCGCGCGACCCGCCCCGAGCCGCCACGCCGAGACGCCGACGGCGAGCGCGTCGAGCCGGGACAGGACGCCGGACCGCCCGGCCACCACGACGTGGGTCTCCCGCGCGGTCGGCAGCGGCGCGTCCGGATCGCCGCCCTGTGCCGCGATCATCCGACGCCAGGAGTCCATCGCGCGTCCGTCGGCGAGGACGTCGGCCGGGTCGGGCCCGCGGACGCCGGCGGCATCGAGCATCTCCCGGGCCAGGACGATGGTGAGCTCGACGACGTCGGCCGGGCCGCCCCCCGCCAGCACCTCGACGGACTCGCGCACCTCGAGGGCGTTGCCGGCCGTGAGCCCGAGCGGGGTGTCCATCGCGGTGAGCAGGGCTCGCGTGCGCACGCCGGCGTCCTCGCCGAGCGCGACCATCGTCGTCGCGAGCTCCCGGGCCCGGTCGGCGTCCTTCATGAACGCCCCGGACCCGACCTTCACGTCGAGCACGAGGGCGCCCGTGCCCTCGGCGATCTTCTTGCTCATGATGCTGCTCGCGATGAGCGGGATCGCCTCGACGGTGCCGGTGACGTCGCGCAGGGCGTAGAGCTTCTTGTCCGCGGGAGCCAGCCCGTCACCGGCGGCGCAGATGACCGCGCCGACGTCGCGGAGCACAGCGAGCATCTCCTCGCTGGTGAGCGAGGCACGCCAGCCGGGGATGGACTCGAGCTTGTCCAGCGTCCCGCCCGTGTGCCCGAGCCCACGGCCCGACAGCTGGGGAACGGCTGCACCGCAGGCCGCCACCACGGGTGCGAGCGGCAGCGTGATCTTGTCGCCGACCCCGCCGGTCGAGTGCTTGTCGGTGGTCGGACGACCGACGGAGGAGAAGTCCATCCGCTCGCCGCTCGCGATCATCGCGGCGGTCCAGCGGGAGATCTCGCGGGAGTTCATCCCGTTGATGAGGATCGCCATCGCCAGCGCCGACATCTGCTCGTCGGCGACCACCCCACGCGTGTACGCGTCGACCACCCAGTCGATCTGTGCGTCGCTCAGCTCACGCCGGTCGCGCTTGGCGATGATGACGTCGACCGCCGCGTAGGGCTCAGTCATTGTTGTCCCCGGTGACCCGATCGATGTCCTCGGCGCTGAAGGCGAGAGGCAGTACCTCCGACATCGCCAGCACGCCCTGGGGCGACATGACCTGGCAGTTCGGTCCGCCGTTCTCCCACAGGAGCTGGCGACAGCGTCCGCACGGCATGAGCGCGTCGCCGTTGGCGTCGACGCACCAGACGGCCACGAGACGCCCGCCGCCGGTCGCGTGCAGCTGCGACACCATGCCGCACTCAGCGCACAGCGCGACGCCGTACGCCGCGTTCTCCACGTTGCAGCCGACCACGATGCGCCCGTCGTCGACGAGCCCGGCGACGCCGACCTGGAACCGGCTGTAGGGCGCGTACGCGCGCTGCCTGACCTCGACCGCCCTGGCGTGGAGGACGGCCCAGTCGATGTCGGGGCTCATGGGCGGAGCGCCGCCGGTGCGGGCGGAACGGTGGACGTCGGCGTCATGGGATCAGTGGTCCTGACCCTTGATGTAGGGCTTGCCGTCGGCGGCAGGCATGCGCAGTCGTTGAGAGGCGAGGGACAGGACGAGCAGGGTCGCGACGTACGGCGTGACGTAGGCGACCTGGTCCGGGAGGGTGTCGGTCGTGACGTACCAGAGGAACGCGACGCCGGCGACCACGAGCGAGGTGATCGCGCCGGAGAACTTGCGGCGCCACAGCATCCACACACCGAGCACCACGAGGGCGACGACGATGGCGAGCAGCAGCGCGTGCACCGCGTCGCCGCTGCGCAGCTGCATCGCCTGCGTATAGCCGAAGAGCAGCGAGCCGGCTCCGAGGCCACCGACGCGCCAGTTGCCGAAGATCATGGCAGCGAGGCCGATGAAGCCCTGTCCGCCGGTCTGGCCCTCGCGGTAGATGCCGGCGAGGACCGTCGCGAGGACGCCGCCGCCGAAGCCAGCGAGCGCGCCAGAGACGACGACCGCGATGTACTTGTGGAGATAGACGTTGACACCGAGGGACTCCGCCGCGTGCGGTGCCTCGCCGCAGGACCGAAGGCGCAGCCCGAACGCCGTGCGCCACAGCAGGAAGAAGGTGATCGGCAGCAGTGCCACCGCGATGAACGTCGTGTAGGGCACCTGGAAGGTGAGGGCGCGCAGGATGCTGGCGCAGTCGGAGACGAAGAACCAGCCCTTCTCCGCGATGGTCGCCATCGCGTCGGAGAACCCGGGGAGGGTGAAGGTGCCGATCGCTGGTATCGACGGCGACTGCGTCGGCTGACCTGGCCAGACCAGGGCGGAGAGGTACTGCGTGATGCCCAGGCCGAGCAGGTTGATGGCGACACCGGAGACGATCTGGTCGACGCCGAAGGTCACGGTCGCGACGGCGTGGACGAGACCGCCGATGGCTCCGAACGCCGCACCCGCGATGAGCCCCCACCACGGGCCGTAGAGGGTGCCGGCCCAGCCTGCGCCCCACGTCCCGAGGATCATCATGCCCTCGAGCCCGATGTTGACGACGCCGGCACGCTCGGACCAGAGCCCGCCGAGGCCGGCCATGCCGATGGGGATCGCGAGCCCGATGGCCGCGGCGATCGTGCCGGCCGAGTCGATCTGCGTGGCACCGGTGACGATCCGGACGAAGGACAGGACCGCGATGACCCCGGCAACGAGAGCCGCGAGGCGCCAGCCGGTGAGCTTGACGGTGCGTCGCTGCAGCGCGAGAGGCGCGAGGACCTCGCCCGGTGTCGGAACCGACATCTTCGAGATGCTCATGCCGTCGCTCCCGCGAGCTCGGCGTCGGCGGCCAGCTGTCTGCCTACCTCACGCTGCTGGGCGGCGATACCGTAGCGGCGTACGAGCTCGTAGGCGATGACCACGGACAGGACGGCGACGCCCTGCATGATCGTCACGATCTCCTTCGACACGCCGGTGAGGTCGAGGATCTGCCGGGACACGTCGAGGAACGCCCACAGCAGCGACCCGAACACGATGCCCACGGGGCTGTTGCGGCCGAGGAGGGCGATCGCGATGCCCGTGAAGCCGAGTCCGGCCGGGAAGTCGAGGTTGTAGGTGTGGGACTCGCCGAGCAGCTGCGGCATGCCGATGAGCCCGGCGATCGCACCCGACAACAGCATCACGTAGAGCACCATGCGTTTGACGTTGACACCGCTCGCCACGGCAGCCGTCGGCGACAGCCCGGTGGCGCGGAGGTCGAACCCGAAGCGGGTACGGCTGAGCATCCACCAGTAGCCGATGCCGACGAGCGCAGCAAGCAGGATGAGGCCGAAGACGGGACTGGTCGACTCCGGTATGACGTTGAACCCGGGCACCTGGCCGCTGGGCGGGATCGGCTGCGTTCCGATGTTGTTGCTGCCCTCGGTCATGACGGCGAAGCGGTCGGTCGTGAGCAGGAACGCGATCACGCCGGTGGCGACGTAGTTCAGCATGATGGTCGAGATGACCTCGCTGACACCCCGACGGTTCTTCAGCACAGCGGCCGCACCGGCCCACATCGCCCCGACAGCCATCGCGACGACGATGATCAACGTGACGTGCAGCACCGGCGGCAGCGAGACCCGACCGCCGACGAATGCGGCGAACAGGGCCGCAAGTCGGTACTGCCCATCGACGCCGATGTTGAACAGGTTCATCTTGAACCCGATCGCGACCGAGACGGCAGCGAGGTAGTACGTCGTGGACAGGTTGAGCGTCAGGACGAGGCTGTCGGGCTGCGTGCCGTAGTCCCACATCTGCTTGTAGACGTCGATCGGGGCGTGCCCCGAGGCGATCAGGATCACCGTGGTGACGAGTACGGCGAAGGCCAGGGCCAGCAGCGGTGCGGCGACGACGAGGGCGATCTTCCTCACGACTCCTCGCCTCCTGCGCCCGTCATCGCGGACCCGAGCAGCTCGGGTGTGACCGTGAGCGGATCGGCGTCGGCGACGAAGCGGCCGCGAAGCAGGACCTTGATGTGGTCAGAGAGCCCGATGAGCTCGTCGAGGTCGGCCGAGATGAGCAGGACGCCGAGGCCCAGTGCTCGGGCCTTGCGTATCTCGTCCCAGATCGCGGCCTGCGCACCGACGTCGACGCCGCGCGTGGGGTGCGCGGCGATGAGCAGACGTGGGTTCCCGCTCATCTCCCTCCCGACGATGAGCTTCTGCTGGTTGCCGCCGGAGAGGGAGGATGCCATGACGTCGATGCTCGGGGTGCGGACGTCGTACTCGGCGACGATGCGGTCGGTGTCCGCCCGCGCGCCCTTGCGGTCGATGAGCGCTCCCTTCGCGTTCGGCGCCTGCGTCTGGTGGCCGAGCACCCGGTTCTCCCACAGCGACGCCTCGAGCAGGAGCCCGTGACGGCTGCGGTCCTCGGGGATGTAGCCGACCCCGGCCTCGCGCCGCGCCCGCGTGCTCCACGAGCTGATGTCCTCCTCGCCGAGCACGACTGTGCCGGTCGCCGAGGAGTGCATCCCCATGATGGTCTCGACGAGCTCGGCCTGGCCGTTGCCCTCGACGCCCGCGATCCCGAGCACCTCACCGGCGTGGATGCGCAGCGAGATGTCGTCGAGCAGCCGTCGGCCGGAGTCGGCGGTCAGGGAGATCCCGGACGCGTCGAGGACCGTGACGTCGGTGACGGTCGACTCGCGGGTCTCCGGCGAGGGCAGCTCGCTGCCGACCATGAGCTCGGCGAGCTGGCGGGCGGTGACCTCGCTCGGCAGCACGGTGGTGACCGTGGTGCCGCCGCGGATCACGGTGATCTCGTCCGCGACCGAGAGCACCTCGTCGAGCTTGTGGGAGATGAAGATGACGGTGAGTCCCTGGCTCTTGAGCTCGGCGAGCGCCGAGAACAGCTGCTCGACCTCCTGCGGCACGAGGACGGCCGTGGGCTCGTCGAGGATGAGGGTCTGACAGCCGCGGTAGAGGACCTTGATGATCTCCACCCGCTGCCGGTCACCGACACCGATGTCCTCGACCATGGCGTCGGGGTCGACGGTGAGCCGGTAGGCGCGGCCGATGTCCTGGATCCGCTCGCGCGCCTCGCCGAGCTGCAGGACCCCGCCCTTGGTCGGCTCGTCGCCCAGGATCACGTTCTCGAGAACGGTGAAGTTGTCGGCGAGCTGGAAGTGCTGGTGCACCATGCCGACGCCGAGGGCGATCGCATCCGACGGCGAGCGCAGGACGACCACCTTGCCGTCGATCTCGATGGTGCCCTCGTCGGCGCGCTGCATCCCGTAGAGGATCTTCATCAGCGTGGACTTGCCGGCACCGTTCTCGCCCACGATCGCGTGGACCGTGCCGCGCCGCACCGTGATGTCGACGTCGTAGTTGGCGCGGACGCCGGGGAACGTCTTGGTGATGCCACGGAGCTGGACGACGACATCGCCGGCGACCGTCCCGGCGTCAACCGTCTCGGTAGTGATGACGTCCTCCTCCGAAGTGCCCCGTGACCAGTACGTACCGAACCGCCCACCCAGTCACCGGATCCGCAGGGGACGGTGGGACGGGACAGGCAGCGTAAGCATGACGACATGACGAGCGGTGCGGCCCAGGATCAGGTCCGCTGACGAGCTTCGGCTCGGACGCTATCGCGTCCGAGCCGAAGCAGGTGGCTCTATCGAGCCCCAGTCAGATCAGGCGCCGGCAACGGTGATGGTGCCGGCGATGATCGCCGCCACCGCCGCGTCCGCCTTCGCCTCGAACGGCTGTACGGCAGGGTTGGACTTGGAGTAGCCCACGCCACCGTTCTTCAGGTCGTAGGTCTGGACGCCCACGAGGGGGGCGCCGGCAACCGAGGCCTTGATGACAGCCAGGACGGCGACGTTCACGTTCTTCAGCGCCGAGGTGAGGATGATGTCCTTCACCGTGGCGTCGGCCGAGAGGTACTGGTCGGAGTCGACTCCGATGGCCCAGGTACCTGCGGTGCCCTTGGCGGCGGTGAAGACACCGGAGCCAGAGCCACCGGCTGCTGCGTAGACGACGTCCGTGCCGGCATCGAACATGCCCTGCGCGGTGGCCTTGCCCTTGTCAGGGGCGTTGAAGCCACCGAAGTCCGGGGGCAGGGTGAGGTACTTGTCGGTGATCTTCACGGCCGGGTCGGTCGCCGCGACGCCGGCGTCGAAGCCCTTCTGGAAGGACTCGAGCAGCGGAACCTTGACGCCGCCGATGTAGCCGACGCTGGCCTTCTTGGTCGCCTGGGCGGCGATGACGCCGACGACGTAGGACGCCTGGTTCGCCGCGAAGACGAGGTTGGCGACGTTGGGAGCGGTGAAGCTCGCGTCATCGACGATCGCGAAGGTGACCTTCGGGAACTTCGCCGCCACGGCCTTGACCGAGTTGGCGTAGGCGAAGCCGACCGCGATGATGGGGTTGTACCCACCAGACGCGAGCAGGGTCAGTCGTGCCGTCTTCTGGGCGTCGGTCTCGTTGGGGACGGCCGAGAGCTCCTTGGTGGTGACACCGAGCTCGGTCTTCGCCTGGTCGAGGCCGGCGGCGGCTGAGTCGTTGAACGACTTGTCGCCACGTCCGCCGATGTCGTAGGCCATACCGACCTTGACGTCTGACGTGGGCGCGGTGGACGCGCTCGACGACGAAGTGTCAGATGCCGTGGGTGACGTGCTGGTGCCGCCGGTACTGGTGCTTCCGCAGGCAGCGAGGGCGAGCGCCCCGGCAGCGAGAACTGTGGCTACCTTCAGGCCCTTCAACAAGGGGGACTCCTTCCGTGCGCACCGACCCATCTGCCGGTACGTGAGTGATTCGACCCTAGTCGCGGCCCGCCGCCGTTGAGCCCGTAGATCGTCCGCGCGGTCGGTCCGCAACCGTTCCGTGACCCAGGTGAACGGTCTGGACCATTTCCGCCACGCAGACGTCACCCGTGAGCGACGTTCGGTGACGAACAACCACTGGCTGACAGCAGCCAGGACGCCGACGGCCGGCCCGCACCGTTCGCGGACCGGCCGGTCGGGACACCGACATGACGGCGTCAGAAGACGTCTGCAGGGGTGTAGAGGCCCCAGACCTCGCGAAGGGCGTCGGACGCCTCACCGACCGTCGCATGGGCTCGGAGCGCGTCCCGGAGCGGGTAGAGCACGTTGTCCGTGCCGCGTGCCGCCGCGCGAACGGCGTCGAGGGCCGTGTCGACGGCCGTCTGGTCGCGTTCGGCACGCAACCTGGCGAGACGGAGGTTCTGGGTCTCGCCGATCGTCGGGTCCACCCGGAGGGGCTCGTAGTCCTCCTCCTCCTCCACCGTGAACCTGTTGACGCCCACCACGACCCGCTCGCCGGAGTCGATCTGCTGGGAGACGGCGTACGCCGACCGCTCGATCTCGGCCTTCTGGAAGCCCCGCTCGATCGCGGCGACCGCTCCGCCCATGTCCTCGATCTGGCGCATGAGCGCCACCGCGGCGTCCTCGAGCCCGTCGGTGAGCGACTCGACGACG
This sequence comes from Candidatus Nanopelagicales bacterium, assembly GCA_038206635.1. Taxonomy (GTDB): domain Bacteria; phylum Actinomycetota; class Actinomycetes; order S36-B12; family CAIYMF01; genus Longivirga. The sequence goes on from JBBRAQ010000005.1 coordinate 63,038, forward strand.
TAGGACCCGGCGAACGGGTCGACCGTCGCGGTGATGTCGGACTCGTAGGCGAGCACCTGCTGGGTGCGCAGGGCGAGCCGCGCCGCCTTCGCCGTCGGGAGGGCGATCGCCTCGTCGAAGGAGTTCGTGTGCAGCGACTGCGTGCCGCCGAGGACGGCGGCGAGGCCCTGGATGGCGACCCGCACCAGGTTGACCTCGGGCTGCTGGGCGGTGAGCTGGACGCCGGCCGTCTGGGTGTGGAAGCGCAGCATGAGGCTCTTGGGGTTCTTCGCGCCGAACTCCTCCCTCATCACCCGCGCCCAGATGCGGCGGGCCGCGCGGAACTTCGCGACCTCCTCGAGCAGCGTCGTACGGGAGACGAAGAAGAACGAGAGGCTGGGCGCGAACTCGTCGACGTCCATCCCCGCCGCCATCGCCGCACGCACGTACTCGATGCCGTCGGCGAGGGTGAAGGCGATCTCCTGAGCAGGCGTCGCACCAGCCTCGGCCATGTGGTACCCCGAGATCGAGATGGTGTTCCACCTCGGGATCTCGCTGCGGCAGTAACTGAAGATATCGGTGATCAGCCGCAGGGACTGGGACGGCGGGTAGATGTAGGTGCCCCGGGCGATGTACTCCTTGAGCACGTCGTTCTGGATCGTCCCCGTGAGCGCCGACGCCGCGACGCCCTGCTCCTCCGCGACGAGCTGGTAGAGCAGCAGCAGCACAGCGGCAGGCGCGTTGATCGTCATCGACGTCGAGACCTCACCGAGCGGGATCCCGCCGAAGAGGATGCGCATGTCCTCGATCGAGTCGATCGCCACACCGACCTTGCCGACCTCGCCCTGGGCGAGCGGGTGGTCGGAGTCATATCCCATCTGGGTCGGGAGGTCGAAGGCCACCGACAGCCCGGTGGTCCCCGCGGCGATCAGCTGCTGGTAACGGGCGTTGGACTCCGCGGCCGTGCCGAAACCGGCGTACTGGCGCATCGTCCAGGGGCGTCCGGTGTACATGGAGGGATAGACGCCGCGGGTGAAGGGGTAGGCGCCCGGCACGCCGAGACGTTCGGCGGGGTCCCACCCGGCGAGGTCCGCGGGCCCGTACACGGGCTCGAAGGGCAGCCCTGACTCGGTCTGGCGTGCCATCTTGGGGTCCTTCCTCGATGCGACGCACGTCACGCTAGTCGGGTACGCGCCCTCGATGGCGCCCGGGTGACGCGATGTGAGGCCTTCCACATCGGCGGTCGCCCGAGCCCGCACCCGCGCGTGACCGCGCCGGGCCGCCGGACGCCGCGCTGCGGCAGCGCGGACAGCGGGTCCCCCGTGACGCCCGCGCGGGTTACCCTCGTCGACGTGCTGAGGGCGGGACGTTCGGCGGGCGCGGGGGCACTGCTCACCGCGGCCGTCCTTCTTGCTGGGCCCGCAGCGGCCGGCGCCGCCCAGCTGCCCGTCGCGGATCGGGCCACGGCGCCCGCCCTGTCGCGGACCGCCGAGGTCGTCGGCGGCCCCGAGCTCGCGGCGCCCGGGATCGTGGTGCACTACGGCGCGGGTGCCACCCCTGTCCCCAAGGTCGACGCCGACTCCTGGCTTGTCGCGGACCTCACGACCGGCCAGGTGCTCGCGGCCAAGGGCGCGCACCACAAGGCCATGCCGGCCAGCATGCTCAAGACCCTCACCGCCGTCACCCTCATGCCGCGGCTGGACAAGAACGCCGTCGTCACCGCGACCGACGCCGAGGCACGCGCCGTCGGAGGGCACGTCGGCATCGTCCCGGGCGCGACCTACACCGTCTGGGACCTGTGGCACGGGCTCCTGCTCCCCAGCGCGAACGACGCGGCCACAGCCCTCGCCGATGCCAACGGCGGTATGACCGCGACGGTGCGCCAGATGCAGGCGATGGCAGTCCGGCTCCGGGCCGATGACACCACCGTCAAGAACAACAGCGGCCTGGACAACCCCGCCCAGCTCAGCAGCGCCTACGACATGGCACTGTTCGCGCGCGCGGCCATGACGATCCCGGACTTCCAGACCGTCACGCAGAGCATCAACTACGACTTCCCCGGACGTCCCGTGGCGGCCGGCGCCGTCCGCAGGACCTACAAGATCTACTCCCAGAACAGGCTGCTGCTGCACGGGTACAGCGGCACCATCGGTGGCAAGACCGGCTTCACCTCACTCGCGCACCGGACGTTCTGGGGCGCGGCTCGGCGAGGCGGCCACACCCTGGTCGTGACGCTGTTCCAGATCCATGACCCCACGGAGAAGGCCGCCCGGGCACTCCTGGACTGGGGCTTCGCGAACCGCTCCCGCGTCACCCCTGTCGGCACGCTCGTGGCGCCGATCTCGGACGCTGCGACACCTGCCGCGACCGTGTCGCCGGCAGCCGCAGCCGGCAGCACCACGGCGGCCGCGTCGGCGGCGGCGGGCACCGGGCTCCAGGTGCCGTGGAAGGTGGTCGGCGCCGTCGTGGTCGCCCTCGCGGCGCTCGCACTGCTCTGGTGGCGCCGACGCGCCACTCGCGACGACCCCCCGTCCGCCTTCGCGCCCTCCACGGCCCCGATCCCGCCGCTGGTCGATACCTCGGCCGCCCCCGACCGAGCGACGGGACGGACCCTGCGGGGCGCGGCCTCGCATCCGACGTCGTCGACGACACCGACGACACCGTCGGCGCGGCCGGCGGCCGTGCGGACGTCGTCCGTCGTGGTGACCAGCCCACGCGGCTCGGCCGGTGCGGACGTGGCTCCGACAGTGACCGACGCCCCGGGCGACCCGGTCGCACCGGCCACGGGCGTCTCCGCTGTGCCGGGCCTACCGGCCGGGATCGTCGTCGCGGCGGTGGATCCGCAGGCCGCCGCCCCCCAGTCACCGAGCACCGAGGGGACCTTCGAGGACACCGCGCCGATCGCGCGGGTCGTCGACACCTCGGACGGGGCCGCCGCGACTGACGACGAGCCGCCCGCAGGTCCCCCGACCGACGCACCCGCACCGGAACCCGAACCGGCACCTGCGCCGCCGACCGAGCGGTCGACGCCGCCGATGCCGCGGCCCTCAGCAGGCTCGGGGAGCAACGTCCGACTGATCACTCCCCCGCCACGTCCGCCCTCGCGCTGATCAGCCACCGAGAGTGACGTGGCGACGTGGGCGCCAGGCACCGTCACCGTGCACGTACAGCACCAGCTCCGTGACGTCGAACCGGGCCGAGAAGCCGCCGAGGCAGGCGTAGGCCTCGTCGAGCACCTCGTCGGGAAGGTCGTGGGCGACGGTGACGTGCGGGTGGAAGGGGTGCACGAGGTCGCGGGCCAGGACCCGGCTGCGCACCTCTGCCTCGAGCGCCTCGCACCCGGCGATGCCGGCTGCCAGCGCCACGAAGACGACCGGCGAGACCGGCCGGAACGTGCCCGTTCCGCGGAGGTGGACCTCGAACGGCGCGACGCCCGAGGCCGCGCAGGCGAGATGGCTCTCGATCCCGTCCAGCCCTGCCTCCTCGACGATCGTGGGCGGGAGCAGCGTGATGTGCGCGGGGATGGCGGCCGCCTGGGGGTCGCCGAAGGCGGCGCGCCACCCTTCGAGCTCGGCACCCCACGGGTCCGGGACCGCGATGGCCACGCCGATCATCCGCTGCGGCGTGGCCACGACGGACGTGACTGCCTCCGGGGGCACGGGGTCCTAGCCGCCCACGGTGACGAAGCCGAGGCGGTCATAGACGGTCGCGACCGTCTCGGCGGCAACCACGCGCGCCTTGACCGCGCCGTCGACCATCAGGCGGTGCAGCTCGGCGGGATCGGCGACGAGCTCGCGGACGTGGGCGGCGAACGGTTCCGCGAACGCCACGACCGCGTCGGCGGTATCGCCCTTGAGCGCGCCGTAGCCACGGCCGTCGTAGTCGGCGGCGATCGCTGCGACGTCTCGTCCGGTGAACGTGGCAAGGATCGTCAGCAGGTTGGAGACGCCGGGCTTGGCGTCCTGGTCGAAGCGGACCTCGGTCTCGCTGTCGGTGACCGCGGACTTGATCCGCTTGCTGATGACCTTGGCCTCATCGAGGAGGAACACCGCCCCGTTGGGCAGGGACTTGCTCATCTTCGACGTCGGGTCCTGCAGGTCGAGGATCTTCGCGGTGTCCTTCACGATCAGCGGTGTGGGCACGACGAAGGTATGGCCGTACCGGCTGTTGAAGCGCTGGGCGAGGTCGCGCGTGAGCTCGAGGTGCTGGCGCTGGTCCTCGCCGACGGGGACGCCGTCGGCCTGGTACACGAGGATGTCGGCGACCTGCAGGATCGGGTAGGTGAACAGGCCGACCGAGGCGTGGTCGGAGCCGCTGCGCGAGGACTTGTCCTTGAACTGGGTCATCCGCGACGCCTCCCCGAAGCCGGTGACGCACTCCATCACCCAGCAGAGCTGGGTGTGCTCGGGCACGTGGCTCTGGACGAACAGCGTCGAGCGGGTGGGATCGACGCCGGCCGCGATGAGCTGGGCGTAGGCGAGCAAGGTGTTGTGGCGCAAGGCGACCGGGTCCTGCTCGACAGTGATCGCGTGCAGGTCGACGACCATGTAGAAGGCGTCGTGGTCCTCTTGCAGCGACACCCAGTGGCGGACTGCGCCGAGGTAGTTGCCGAGCTGGAAGCTCCCTGCCGTGGGCTGGATTCCGGACAGGACGCGCGGGTGAGCAGTCATGAGGAGGATTCTCCCACCGAGGGACCGGAGCCCGGCGAGCCGGTTGCCGGGACGACCCCGACGCGGATCCGCGACGCGCGTCGCCCATCGAGCTCGATCACCGTGAGGACGTGCCCGTCCACCTCGACCGACTCCCCGATCTCCGGCAGCCTGCCGAGAACGGCGATCACGTACCCGGCCACCGTCTCGTAGGGGCCCTCGGGCAGCTCGAGGCCAGTCTCCTCCTCGAAGTCCTCGAGGTTGACGAGCCCGTCGACCTCGAGGTCGGAGCCGACGGGACGTTGGGCGCGCTCCTCGACGTCGTACTCGTCGCGGATGTCGCCCACGAGCTCCTCGACGAGGTCCTCCAAGGTCACGATGCCCGCCGTGCCGCCGTACTCGTCGACGACGATGGCGAGGTGGGCCCCGGTGGCACGCATCTCGAACATCGCCGGCAGCACCTTCTTGCTCCCCGGGAGCATGAGGACCTCGCGTGCGAGGTCCCCGAGCCGGATTCCTCGGTCGGAGACATCGGGGGCGAGCACGTCGCGGATGTGCACGAACCCGACGATGTCGTCCTGGGATCCGCGGAAGACCGGGTAGCGGGAGTGCGGCAGCTCAGCGACGAGGCGCGCCGCCTTGTACGCGGGCAGTGTCGCGTCGAGGAACTCCACCTCCGTCCGCGGCACCATCACCTCGCGGACCTCGCGGTCGCCGGCCTCGAAGACGTCGTCGATCAGGGCCCGCTCCTGGGGGGAGAGACTGGCCTGGCTGGCCAGGATCCCCCGCAGCTCGTCCTCGGAGATGAGCGCCTTGTTCGCGTTCGGGTCCCCGCCGAGCGCGCGCACCATGACGTCGGTGGAGATCGACAGGAGCCAGATGAACGGCCTGGTGACGCGCGCCAGCCAGTCGACGAGGCCGGAGACCGCGACGGCGATGTTCTCGGCTCGCTGGAGCCCGATGCGCTTGGGCGTGAGCTCGCCGAGGACGAGGGAGATGTAGACGAGAAGAATCGTCACGAGCACGAAGGCTGTGGCGTCGGCGACGCCATTGGACAGACCGGCGGACTCCAGCAGCGGCGAGATCTGGGGGGACATCTGCGAGGCGCCGAACCCGGCCGAGAGAAAGGCCGCCATCGTCACGGCCAGCTGGACGGCCGCGAGGAACCGGTTGGGGTCCGAGACGAGGTCGGCGAGGCGCTGACCACGCTTGCCGCGCTCGACGACGAGTCGCTGGATCTGGCTCTCGCGCAGGGACACGAGCGCGATCTCCGCGGCGGCGAAGAAGCCGCCCACGAGGGTGAAGGCGAGCACCACGCCGAGATTGACGAGGAACTCGCTCACGACCGCGGCCGCCGATGGTCGTCCATGTCGATGATTCTAGGCAACGTCGGTCGGGGGTGTCGGGAGGTGGCACCGCCGACCGACGTCGACGCCGGGTGCGGACGTCGGATCAGCCCTTGGTCGCACCCATGGTGAGGCCACCTACGAACTGCTTCTGGAGGACGAAGAACACGATGAGGGTCGGTACAGCGGCCATCATCGCGCCGGCGGCCAGCAGGTTGAGGTCGGTGAAGTACTCGCCCTTGAGGTTGTTCAGCGCCGCTGTGATCGGTCTCTTCGAGCCTGTGCTCATGAGCACCAAGGCCCACAGGAAGTCGTTGTAGATCCACGTCGTCATGAGGACGCCGAGCGCGGCCAGGGCCGGACGGCACAGCGGCAGGATGATCTGGCGGTACTGGACCCAGACCGAGGCGCCGTCGACCAGCGCAGCCTCGGTGAGCTCGGTGGGGAGCGCCTTCATGAAGTTGCTGAGGACGAACGTCGCGAAGCCCATCTGGAACGCGATGTGGATCGCCGCGACCCCCCAGTAGGAGTCGTACCAGATGTGCTTGTCGTTGAGGAACCCAGGAAGCGGCAGGGCAAGGTACATCCGGTAGAGCGGCACCAGGATGATCTGGGGCGGCAGCAGGTTTCCCGCCGTGAACACCAGGAGCAGCACCAGGTTGAACTTGAAGGTGTACCGGCTCAGCGCGAAGGCGATCATCGAGGCGAGGAACAGCGTGATGACCACCGCCGGGATGGTGATGATCGCGGAGTTGATGAAGAAGTGCAGGAAGTCCGACTGCTGCCACGCGGTCGTGTAGTTGTCGAAGTTGAGCGTCTTGGGCCAGCCGAGCAGCGACTCGGAGCTCTGCGTCTCGGCGTAGGGCCGTAGGGAGATGTAGAAGGTCCAGACGATCGGCAGCAGCCACAGGACCGAGAGCACGCTGAGGACGACGTAGGACACGACGTGACGGCGCTTGCGCCGACGCTTCGTCGCCACCCGCACGGTGTCGACCGAGGCGTCTCGGACCCGCACCCCCACCGACGGCACGGCCGAGGCGCTCATGCGTTGTCCTTGCGGAACGCGTTGATCAGGTAATACATGATCGGTCCGATCGAGATCAGCAGCAGGATCACTGCGATGGCTGAGCCGTAGCCGATCCGGCTGGCCTCGCCCACGATGTTGTTGTAGACGAGCACCGACAGCAGCTCGAGCCCGTTGCGGCCGCCGTTGATGATGAAGACGAGGTCGAAGGCGCGCAGGGCCTCGATGATGGTGATGACCAGCACGACGACGTTCACCGGCCGCAGCGCCGGGAAGATGACGCGGCGGAAGGCCTGCCACTCGGTGGCGCCGTCCAGGGCCGCGGCCTCGCGCAGCGAGGTGTCGACGCCCTTGAGGCCCGCGAGGTAGATCATCATGATGTAGCCGACGTGGCGCCAGGACGAGGCGACGAGAGCGGCCCAGATGTTGAGGTTGGAGTTGCCCAGCCAGTCGATCTGATCACCTGGCGCGGTCTTGCCGAGAACGTTGTTGATGAGCCCGAGCTCGGGGGCGTACATGAACTGCCAGATGATGCCGATGACCGCGAGGGAGAGTACGACGGGCATGAAGAACGCCGTCTGGAAGAACAGGCTCCCTCTCAGGCCCTTGTCGAGCAGGTAGGCCAGCAGCATGCCGAGCGGGGTCGCGATCAGCAGGAGCACGACCAGCCAGAGCACGTTGTTGCGCACCGCCGACCAGAAGGCCGGGTAGATCGTGAAGATCTGCTCGTAGTTGCGCAGGCCGACCCACTTGATCCTGCTGATGCCGCCGATGCCGTTCCACGAGGTGAACGACAGGATGATCGAGAGGAGCGTCGGGATCCACACCAGCGCGACGACGATGAACGTCGGCACGCCGATGAGGAAGCCCAGGACGATCCGGTCGCTCTTGGAGAACACCGAGCGGCGGCGACGACGGCCCGCAGGGGCCGTCGTCGCCGTCGTCGCGGCAGTAGTGGTTGCCATGTCCGGAGAGTCGCCGATCAGCTCGTGAAGATGGCTTGCTTCTGCTTCTCGACGCTGTCGAGGATCGCATCGATGTCCGCCGGCTTGGCCAGGAACTTCTGGATCGACGGGATCATGACCGTCGAGGCGAAGTCAGGGCGCGTGTCGCGGTCGAGGAACTGCGTGATGTGCTTCGCAGCCCCCACGAGCTCGGCAGCCTTCTTCTGCAGCGCGTTGTACTTGCTGGTGTCCGTGCCGTTGTTCGTGCCGACGTTGTTCGGGTCGGACGCGAGATAGATGTTCTGCGCCTCCGGGCTCGCGAGGTAGGTCAGCAGCGCCTTGCCACCGTCGACGTTCTCGGTGGACTTGCTCAGCATGAAGCCGTCGATCGGCGCCTCGACGGTGTCCTGCCCGTACGTCGCCTCGATCGCCGGGAACGGGAAGAAGTCGAGGTCGTCACGGTCGGGGCCTTCGGGGAACTGCTGGCCGACGAACATGCCGAGCAGGTACATGCCGGCCTTCTTGTTGAGCAGGGCACCCGCGGCGTCCTGCCAGGTGCGACCGAGCGCGCCCGCCTGGTGGAAGGGGAGCAGGTCGGCCCAGTTGGTGAAGACGGCCTTGACCTTCGGGTCGGTCCAGGACTCCTTGCCCGCCATCAGCGAGACGTGGAAGTCGTAGCCGTTGGTGCGCACATTGAGGTAGTCGAACGTGCCCATCGCGGGCCAGCCGTCCTTGTCGCCGAAGGCGATCGGGATGAGGTTCTTCTTCTGCAGGGTGGTGCAGGCAGCCTTGAGCTCGTCGAGCGTCGTGATCTTCGCGGGGTCGAGGCCGACGTCCTTGAACACGCTCTTCCGGTAGAACAGGGCCCAGGGGTAGTAGTAGAACGGCACGAAGTACTGCTTGCCGTCGTTGCCGGTCGAGGCACCCTTGAACGAGTCGTTGTACTGGCTGCCGACGCTCGACCACACGTCGCTGATGTCCGTGGACAGGCCCTGGTCGGCGAAGAAGCGCATGCGGTAGCCGGAGAACCAGGTGAAGGCCTGGTCCGGAGAGCCCTGCAGATAGGTGTTGATCTGCTCCTGGAACGTGTTGTGGTCGACCGTGTTGACCTTGACGTCGGTCTTGGTCTTGGCCGTGAAGGCCGCGAAGACGTCCGCATAGGCCTTCTTCGGCACCGCGTCGGACGCGTTGGAGCCGAAGGACACCGAGCCGCCACCTGTCGAGCTGGCCGAGGCCGAGGCCGAGGCCGAGGTGCCCGGATCGCTCGAGGACCCGCAGGCCGCGAGCAGTGGTGATGCCGCGACGGCACCTGCACCCAGGGCGAGGCCCTGGAGCACGCGACGCCGGCTTACCGACGAGGACTGGTCCTCGAATGAACCCTGGGACATGCTACCTCCAGAAACAACGGGATCCCACAGATCCCAACATGACCGCACCTTAGGCCTGTCTGGTCGATGGCGGAAGCCGTTTCGGGCAAGTTTCGCCAAGCGTGTCTCGACTGTGACCTGGGCCACGAAATATGGCTAGATATCGCCTTAATCCTCCGATTTCACCCAAATCGACGGGCCACCGTGCACCCTCGAACCGCCATGGTGTGTTCTGTTCCAGAATGTTGACTTTGCCCCGCGAGAGGGCCACCCTGCGACCTGTGGCATGGGACTCAGGGCGGATCCACTTCGGCGGTGACTACAACCCCGAGCAGTGGCCGCGCGAGGTGTGGCCGGAGGACCTCCGGCTGATGGCCGAGGCCCACGTGAGCCTCGCGAGCGTCGGGATCTTCTCCTGGGCGCACCTCGAGCCCGCGCCGGGCCGCTATGAGTTCGGCTGGCTCGACGATGTCCTCACCGGCCTGTCCGGTGCCGGTGTCGCGGTCGACCTGGCCACTGCCACCGCCTCCCCGCCACCCTGGCTCGCCCACGCCCACCCGGAGTCCCTTCCGGTAGATCGTGAGGGCCGCCGGCGCTGGCCCGGCGCCCGCCAGGCCTACTGCCCCTCCTCCACCGAGTGGCGCGACCGCGGCCTGGCCCTCGTCGAGCAGCTCGCGACGCGGTACGCCGGCCATCCCGCCCTACGGATGTGGCACGTCGGCAACGAGTACGGCTGTCACACGTCCCGCTGCTACTGCGACGTGTGCGCCGAGCGGTTCCGCGGCTGGCTGGCCGACCGCTACGGCGACGTCGACGGCGTCAACCACGCATGGGGCACGGCGTTCTGGAGCCAGCGCTACTCCGACCTCGCCGAGGTGCTGCCGCCGCGCCTCACACCCGACGGCGCGTGGGCCAACCCGACCCAGCAGCTGGACTACCGCCGCTTCGCCTCGGACCTGCTGCTCGAGGAGTTCATCGCCGAGCGCGACGTCCTGCACCGGCTGTCCCCCGGCGTACCGGTCACGACGAACTTCATGGTGATGACGAGGTTCAACCAGCTCGACTACTGGGCCTGGGCCGCCGAACTGGACGTCGTCTCGACCGACTACTACCCCGACTTCGCCGATCCGCTGACGCACATCGAGGCCGCCCTGTGCGCCGACATGACGCGCGGCCTCGCCGACGGCGGACCCTGGCTGCTGATGGAGACCTCGCCCAGCGCCGTCAACTGGCAGCCGCGCAACCCAGCGAGGGCACCGGGGCGGCTGCGCCGCGACGCGCTGCAGCAGGTGGCTCACGGGGCCGACGGCTTCAACGTCTTCCAGGTCCGCGCGTCGATCGCCGGGGCGGAGAAGTTCCACTCGGGGCTCATCCCCCACGCCGGCACCGACACGCGGCTGTGGCGCGAGGTCGTCGAGCTCGGGACGCTGCTCGACAGTCTCGCGGAGATCGCCGGCAGCAGGGTCGAGAGTTCCGTCGCCCTGGTGTGGGACTGGCAGGCGTGGTGGGGCTGCGAGCTCGACAGCCACCCGAGCATCGACGTCTCCTACCCCGATCGCGCGCGTGCCCTGCACCGCGCTCTCTGGGACCGCGGCATCGCCGTCGACGTCGTCGCGCCCGGGGCCTCCCTCGAGGGGTACGCGCTCGTCGTGGTGCCGACCCTGTACCTCGTCGACGACGACGCGGTCGCGGTGCTCGACTCCTACGTGCGTGACGGCGGCCACCTCCTGGTGACCTACTTCTCCGGCATCGTCGACGTCAACGACCACATCCGTCCCGGTGGCTACCCCGGTGCCTTCCGCGACCTCCTCGGTGTCCTCGTCGAGGAGTTCACCCCGCTCCTCGAGGGCGAGACGGTGCGGCTCGACGACGGCAGCGTCGCCGACGTCTGGACCGAGGACCTCCGGCTTGCCGGCGCCGAGGCGGTCACGCGGTACGTCGACGGACCTGTTCCGGGGCGCCCCGCCGTCACCCGCCACGCGGTCGGCCGAGGCGTCGCGTGGTACGTCGCCACCCGAACCGACGACGAGGCCACGGCCCGGATCATCGACCGCGCCGTCTCCGACGCCGGTGTCCGCGCGGTCACCGCCACGACCCCCGGGGTCGAGGTGCAGCGACGCCGCTCGGGTGAGCACAGCTGGCTGTTCGTCCTCAACCACACCACGGCTCCCGCGTCAGTCCCGGCAGAGGGCACCGATATCGTCACCGGCGACGCGGTGTCGGGGTCGGTCACGGTGCCTGGTGGCGGCGTCGCCGTGGTGCGCGAGGGAGGCAGGTCATGACCGCTCTCGCCTCGCAGCGCCAGGCCCAGATCCTCGACGAGGTCGAGCGTCTCGGTGCCGTTCGGGTGAGCCGCCTCGTCGCGAAGCTCGGAGTCAGCGACATGACGGTACGACGCGACCTCGACGCGCTCGCTCGGCGCGGGCTGCTCACGAAAGTCCACGGCGGCGCGATGGCCCCGGGCGACCGGAGCATCGACGAGCCGGGCTTCGAGGCCAAGCAGGTACGTGCCCAGCAGGAGAAGGACGCGATCGCCCACGCGGCCGCCGACCTCATCCAGCCCGGCACCGCGGTCGGCATCTCTGCCGGCACGACCACGTGGACCCTCGCGCACCTCGTACGCGACATCCCGGGGCTCACCGTCGTCACGAACTCCATGCGCGTGGCCGACGTCGTGCTCTCCAGCGGACGCAACGACCAGACCGTCGTGCTCACCGGCGGGATCCGCACACCGTCGGACGCCCTCGTCGGGCCGGTCGCCGTCGAGGCCCTCCGGTCGCTGCACCTCGACCTGGTGTTCTTGGGCGTGCACGGCGTCGACAGCCGTAGCGGGTTCACCACCCCGAACCTCATGGAGAGCGAGACCAACCGCGCTCTCGTCGAGGCGGGCCGCCGGCTGGTCGTCGTCGCCGATCACACCAAGTGGGGCATCGTCGGGCTCTCGACGATCGTGCCGCTCGACGCGGCGGACGTCTTCATCACCGACGAGCAGATGCCGGCCGATGCCCTCGCCCTGCTCCGCGACCACATCGGCGACGTCGTCGTCGCCCGCGCCGCGCACGCAGCGTCGCAGACCCCCACCCAGGCAGATGCGAGGTGACGCGATGAGGCGCACGCACTTCCTCCTCGCCGACGGTCGAGAGCTGATCCACTTCGACGACGACTCCTCGCCCGTGCGCGACACCGAGGACAAGCGCGACCTCGAGCAGCGCAGCAGCTCCGATGCCCCCGACCTCCGCCACGACCCACTGCTCGACGAGTGGGTCTCGGTGGCCGCCCACCGCCTCGGGCGCACGTTCCTGCCCTCGCCGGATGACTGCCCGCTGTGCCCGACGCGTCCGGGATATCTCACCGAGGTGCCCAGCGACGACTACGACGTGGTCGTGTTCGAGAACCGGTTCCCCTCCTTCGTGGGCGAGCCGGTGCCGACTGATCCCGACGCGTTCTTCGAGCAGCACCCGGCCTGGGGTCGTTGCGAGGTCGTCTGCTTCACCCCGGACCACGAGGCGTCCTTCGCCGAGCTCGACCACGACCGGGCACGGCTCGTGATCGAGGCGTGGGCCGACCGCACGGCCGCACTGTCGGCGAGCCCGGGCGTCGAGCAGGTCTTCGTGTTCGAGAACCGCGGCGAGGCCATCGGGGTCACGATGCGCCACCCGCACGGGCAGATCTACGCCTATCCCTTCGTGACACCGACGACCCGGGCGCAGCTGGACTCGATGTCGCGCCACCTCGACGCGACCGGGCGCAACCTCTACGACGACATCGTCGCCGCCGAGCTCGCCGACGGCAGCCGGGTCGTGCTCGAGTCCGAGCACTGGGTCGCGTTCGTCCCCTTCGCGGCACGCTGGCCCGTCGAGGTGCACCTGTACCCGCGTCGACGCGTCGCCGACCTCGCCGCCCTCGACGAGGCCCAGCGCGAGGACCTCGCCGACGTCTACCTCGACCTGCTGCGCCGCGGTGACGCGTTCTTCGACATCCCGCTGCCCTACATCGCCGCCTGGCACCAGGCCCCGCTGCACGACCGCCGTGAGCACGGCGCGCTGCACCTCGAGCTGTTCTCCGTCCAGCGCAGCGTCGACAAGCTCAAGTACCTCGCGGGCTCCGAGTCGGCGATGGGCGCCTTCATCAACGACCGCGAGCCCGAGGCCGTCGCCGCCCGGCTACGTGAGGTCGCCACCCGGTGAGCGCCTCGCCCTTCGCCCAGGCCTACGGCCGCAACCCCGACGTGACCTGGCGCTCCCCCGGACGCGTCAACCTCATCGGCGAGCACACCGACTACAACGACGGCTTCGTGCTGCCGCTGGCGCTGACCCTCGGCACGCGCGTCGACGCCGCGGCACGCGCCGATGGCGTGCTGCGTATGGCGTCGCGCCAGTCCGACGGGCCGCCGGTGACCGTCGAGCTCGCGTCGCTCGAGCCCGGCGTCGTCACGGGATGGGCGGCCTACGTCGCGGGCACGGCCTGGGCGCTGGCCGGTCACGGGGTCGACATTCCTGGTGCCGACCTCCTCGTCGACGGCACGATCCCACGCGGTGCCGGGCTGTCGTCGTCGGCGTCCCTGGAGTGCGCCACCGCCGGTGCGCTGCTCGCCCTCGCGGGCGTCGACCTCCCGCTGCGGGAGATCGCGCTCCTCGCCCAGCGGGCCGAGAACGACTTCGTCGGCATGCCCTGCGGGATCATGGACCAGTTCGCCTCCACCCAGGCCACCGCCGGCCACCTTCTCCTGCTCGACACCCGCAGCCTGGAGGTCCGGCACATCCCGTTCGACCTCGCGGCGGACGGGCTCACGCTCCTCGTCATCGACACCAGGGCGCACCACCAGCTCGTCGACGGCGAGTACGCGGCACGTCGCAAGTCCTGTGAGGAGGCCGCCCGCGAGCTCGGCATCGGGTCGCTGCGCGACGTCACGGATCTCGGGCTCGCGCTCTCCGAGCTCGACGACGACACGTTGAGGAGGCGCGTGAGGCACGTCGTGACGGAGAATGAGCGGGTGCTCACCGTCGTCGACCTCCTCGAGGCGGGCGACGCGCGCGCGATCGGACCGCTGCTGACCGCCTCCCACGTCTCCCTCCGCGACGACTACGAGGTCTCCTGCCTCGAGCTCGACCTCGTGGTCGAGACCGCGCTGGACGCCGGCGCGCTCGGCGCGCGGATGACCGGCGGCGGTTTCGGCGGGTCGGCAATCGCCCTGGTCGAGACCGCCGACGCCGACCGGGTCCGGGAGCGGATCACGGTGGCGTTCCTCGATGCGGGGCTCACCGGGCCTGGCTTCGTGGACGCCGAGGCCGGCGACGGATACGGACAGGTCCGATGACGGTCCCGGGGCGGCTCGACACCGCTTACCGCCAGGACTCCTGGAACCGGCTGCGCGCCGGCGTCGACGTCCTGGTCATCGGTGGAGGCGTCACCGGCTGCGGCATCGCACTCGACGCCGCAGTCCGTGGGCTCTCCGTCGGGCTCGTCGAGCAGCGCGACTTCGCCGCCGGCACGTCGAGCAGGTCGAGCAAGCTCGTCCATGGCGGCCTGCGCTACCTCGAGCAGTTCAACTTCAACCTCGTCCGGGAGGCGCTGCGCGAGCGGGCACTGCTCCTCGACCGGCTGGCACCCCACCTGGTGACCCCGCTGCCGTTCCTGTACCCGATCGCGCACCGCATCTGGGAGCGGCCCTACGTGGGCGCGGGCCTCACGCTGTACGACACGCTCGGCGGTCTCCAGCCCTCGGTGCCGCGCCACAGCCACCTGTCCAAGACTGCTGCGCTGCGGGCGTTCCCCTCGCTGCGCGAGGACACGATCGCCGGGGCGATCCGCTACCACGACGCCCAGGTCGACGACGCCCGCCACACGCTCGAGCTCGCCCGCACCGCCGCGGCCCACGGAGCCTCGATGGTGTCGGCGGCGCGCGTCGTCGACATCGCGCGCGACGGCGACCGGGTCGTCGGTGCGCGCGTCGCGGATGCCACCGACGGCACCGAGCACGACATCCCGGCCCGTGTCGTCATCAACGCCACGGGAGTCTGGGCCGGGCTCACCGAGCAGCTCGCCGGCGTCGAGACACCGATCGTCATGCGCCCGAGCAAGGGCGTGCACATCGTCGTCCCCCGCGACCGCATCGACGCCTCGGTCGCACTCATCACCAAGACCGCGACGTCGGTGCTGTTCGTGCTCCCGTGGGGCCGCTCCTGGATCATCGGCACAACCGACACCACCTGGCACCACGGGCTTTCCCACCCCTCGGCCACCCACGCCGACCTGAGCTACCTCCTCGACATGGCCAATGCCTCGCTCACGTCGAACCTCACCGAGTCCGACGTGATCGGGCTGTACGCCGGCCTCCGCCCGCTCGTCGACACCGAGGGCCTCAGCGAGTCGGAGATCTCGCGCGAGCACACCGTGCGCCGCCCGCTCCCCGGGCTCGTGACGATCGCCGGCGGCAAGTACACCACCTACCGGGTGATGGCCGAGGACGCCGTCAACGCGGGCGCCCCCGACCTCGGCGACCTGCCGGAGTCGACGACGTCGCAGGTGCCCCTCATCGGTGCGGCCGAGCCGGAGGACGTCCTCGTCGGCGCACGCACGCATCACGCCGCCGTCCATATCGACGAGGCCCACCTCGACCGGCTCGCGCACCGCTACGGCCGGCTCCTGCCCGAGCTCCTCGACGTCGTCGACACGAATCCGGCCCTCGCACAGGAGGTTCCCGGCGGTGCCGGCACCCTGGGGGTCGAGATCGTCCACGCGGCCAGCCACGAGGGCGCGCTGCACATCGACGACGTCCTCACCCGGCGGACCCGGCTCTACCTCGAGGCGGGTGACCGCGGGCTCGTGGCGGCGCGCCACGCCTCGCGTCTCATGGGCGACGTCCTGGGCTGGGACGACGCGACCCGTTCGGGCGAGGTATCGAGGTATCAGCAGCGCGTCGCCGCCGAGCTCGAGGCGCAGTCCGCACCCGACGACGACGCGGCCGCCGCGATCCGGGAGCGCGTCCAGGACCCCCGCAACCGTCGCGTCTGACGCCGGCTCCTGTCGGTGCACCCGCAGAGTCAGGCAACGCCATGACGGACGACGTCGCACGCCGGACGCTGCGGATCACGGGGGTCGTCCAGGGTGTGGGGTTCCGGCCCTTCGTCCACTCGCTCGCGACGGGCCTCGGGCTCGCCGGGCTGGTCGGCAACGACTCCGCAGGGGTGTTCGTCGAGCTCGAGGGCGATCCCGCATCCATCGCCGCGTTCCTCGACCGGCTCGTCCCTGACGCGCCGCCACTGTCACGCATCGAGACCGTCGAGGTCGCACCCGCGACACCACAGGGCAGCACGCACTTCACCATTGCCGAGAGCCGCGGCGGCGACGACGACGCTCGAGTGACGCTCGTGCCGCCCGACACGGCCGCGTGCGCCGCCTGCACGGACGAGGTCCAGGATCCGGCCGACCGCCGCTACCGCTACCCGTTCACGGCGTGCACGTACTGCGGTCCTCGCTACACCCTCATCACCGGCCTGCCCTATGACCGGCCCTTCACGACGATGGCGCGATTCCCGCTGTGCCCCGAGTGCGCTCTCGAGTACGCCGACCCCGCCGACCGCCGGTTCCACGCCCAGCCCACGGCGTGCCCGGTGTGCGGCCCGCGGCTGAGCTTCCGCCGCGCAGGCTCGGGGACGCCGACGTCGGAGGGCGACGCCGCCCTCGCCGACGCGCTGCGCGTCCTGCTTGACGGCGGCGTCGTCGCCGTCAAGGG
This sequence comes from Candidatus Nanopelagicales bacterium, assembly GCA_038206635.1. Lineage (GTDB taxonomy): Bacteria > Actinomycetota > Actinomycetes > S36-B12 > CAIYMF01 > Longivirga. Next base: position 80,082 of record JBBRAQ010000005.1, read on the forward strand.
GATCGGCGGCTACCACCTCGCGTGCGACGCGTACCGGGCCGACGCCGTCGACACGCTCCGGTCGCGCAAGCAGCGCGGCGCGAAGCCGTTCGCCGTCATGGTGCCCGACCTCGCCGCCGCTGCACTCCTCGCCGACCTCGACGAGCAAGCCCGCCGGGCGCTCACGTCACCGCAGGCGCCGATCGTGCTCGCCCGAGCCCACCCCCAGGACACCGACTCGGCCACCCTGCTCGACGCCGTCGCTCCCGGGCTGCACGTGCTCGGGATCCTGCTGCCCTACTCCCCCCTGCACCGGCTGCTGTTCACCGCGCACCCAGACCTGCCCGGCGTGCCACCTCCCCGAGCCCTGGTGATGACGAGCGGCAACATCTCCGACGAGCCGCTGTGCATCGATCCCGACGAGGCGGACGATCGGCTCTCCCTGCTGGCCGACGCCTTCCTCCACCACGACCGACCGATCCACGTGGCCTGCGACGACTCGGTGGTCCGGGTGATCGGCGACCGCCTCCAACCGGTGCGCCGCAGCCGGGGCTTCGCCCCGCTGCCGCTGCGGCTCCCCCTCGACGCGCCACCGACCGTGGCCGTCGGCGGCGAGCTGAAGACCGCCGCCTGCCTCGCGGTCGGCGACCGCGCGTGGCTGAGCCAGCACGTCGGCGACACCGAGAACCTCGCGACGCTCACGACGCTCGAGCGCACCGTGTCGACCCTCGCCGAGCTCACCCGCGTCACCGCGGTGCAGGTCGTCGCCGACCAGCACCCGGCGTACCTCTCGCGGTCCTGGGCCCGGGCCTACGCCGCGGAACGGGGCCTCCCGCTCGTCCTCGTCCAGCACCACCACGCCCACCTCGCCTCCTTGCTCGCCGAGCACGGCGTCGACCCTGACGCGCAGGTGCTCGGGGTGGTCTTCGACGGCACCGGGTACGGCAGCGACGGCACCATCTGGGGCGGCGAGCTGCTGCTCGGGTCGTACGCGCGCGTGCAGCGCGTCGGCCACCTGCGCCCCATCGCCCTGCCCGGTGGCGACGCCGCGATCCGTCGTCCCGCCCGCACGGCGCTCGCGCACCTCGAGGCGGCCGGTCAGCCGTGGGACGCGGACATCGCCTCCGTCACCGCGGCCGACGACACCGAGCGCCGCGCGCTCGCGAGCATGCTGCGCACTGGTTTCGGCTGCACCCCCACCACCAGCATGGGTCGCCTCTTCGACGCCGTCGCCAGCCTGCTCGGAGTACGGCACGACGTCGACTACGAGGGCCAGGCCGCGCTCGAGCTCGAGTCGCTCGCCGACGGTCGGGTCCCGAACGGCACACCGATGACTCCCTGGGCCATGCCGGTCCGGGACCGCGACGGAGTTCTCGAGCTCGATCCCGCGCCGTTGGTGCGCGCTGCCGTCGACGCCGTGCGGGCCGGGGCACCCTCCGCGGCGTCCGCCCGGGCCTTCCACGACGCCGTGGCCGACGCTGTGCTCGTCGCTGCCCTCGCCGTCCGCGAGGGTCGAGGGACGACGGTCGTGGGGCTCACGGGGGGCGTGTTCCAGAATGCGCGACTCAGCCTCGGATGCCAGGGCAGACTGGAGCGTCACGGTTTCAGGGTTCTCGTGCACGAGCTCGTCCCGCCCAACGACGGCGGGCTCGCCCTGGGCCAGGTGGCGGTGGCCGCGGCCGGTGGCGGCGACCGGACGACGACCCGTACCGCGACCTGAGAGCAAGGAGCGCCCGACATGTGCCTAGGGGTCCCGGGACGGGTGACGAGGGTCTGGGAGGCCGACGGCACGCGCATGGCCGACGTCGACTTCGGTGGTGTGCACAAGCAGATCTGCCTGGCCTACGTGCCCGAGGTGACCGTCGGCGACTACACGATCGTCCATGTCGGCTTCGCCCTCACCAAGCTCGACGAGAAGTCGGCGCTGGAGACCCTCGAGCTCTTCCGCTCCGTCGGGCTGCTCGACCAGGAGCTCGCTCCGACCACGGCCGAGACCGGCTGAGAGCCCGCCCCCCGTGAAGTACCTCGACGAGTTCGGCGACCCGGACCTCGCGAAGGCGTTGCTCGAGGACATCGCCCGCACGGTCACGCGACCCTGGGCACTCATGGAGGTCTGCGGCGGACAGACCCACACGATCATCCGCAACGGCATCGACCAGCTGCTCCCCGAGCAGGTGCAGCTCATCCACGGACCGGGGTGCCCCGTCTGCGTCACCCCGCTCGACCTGATCGACCGAGCACTCGAGATCGCCTCCCGGCCGGACGTCATCTTCTGCTCCTTCGGCGACATGCTCCGGGTCCCGGGGTCGGGCCGCGACCTGTTCCGCGTCAAGAGCGACGGCGGCGACGTCCGGATCGTCTACTCCCCGCTGGACGCCGTGCGCATCGCGCAGGACAACCCCACCAAACAGGTCGTGTTCTTCGGTATCGGCTTCGAGACGACCGCACCGGCCAACGCCATGACCGTGACGATGGCCCGGAATCTCGGCGTCGACAACTTCTCGATGCTGGTGTCCCACGTCCTCGTTCCCCCCGCCATCACGGCGCTCATGGACTCCCCCGAGCGTCGCGTGCAGGCGTTCCTCGCCGCGGGCCACGTCTGCACCGTCATGGGGACGTCGCAGTACGAGCCGCTCGTGCAGCGCTACCGGGTGCCGATCGTGGTCACGGGCTTCGAGCCGCTCGATGTGCTCGAGGGCATCCGTCGCGCGCTCACCCAGCTGGAGGAGGGTCGCGCCGAGCTCGAGAACGCTTACCCGCGAGCTGTTTCCGCCGGGGGGAACCTCGTGGCGCAGGCCGTCGTACGCGAGGTCTTCGAGACGTGCGACCGTGCCTGGCGCGGGATCGGCGTCATCCCCATGTCAGGGTGGCGGCTCGCGCCGGAGTACGCCGAGTTCGACGCCGAGACGCGCTTCGACGTCTCGGGCATCACGACGGAGGAGTCAGGGCTGTGCCGTTCGGGCGAGGTGCTTCAGGGGCTGATCCGACCGGTGGAGTGCGAGGCCTTCGGCCGCGAGTGCACGCCGCGGGCACCACTGGGCGCGCCGATGGTCTCCAGCGAAGGCGCCTGCGCCGCCTACTACCAGTTCCGTCGACTCGAGTCACCGACGGCCGCACGATGACCGGGATTCTCCTTCGGTACACCGCGACCCTGGCCAGTCCCGCGTGACCGGCGACGTCGCGACGGCTGTGGACGTCGAGGGCTGGTCGTGCCCGGTGCCGTTGCGCGACCACCCGCAGATCGTGATGGGCCACGGCGGCGGCGGCACGCTGTCCGCCGAGCTGGTCGAGCACCTGTTCCTGCCCGCGTACGGCGATGCCGCGGGCGTGCTCGCGCAGCTCGGCGATGCCGCCGTGGTCGATGCCGGCGGCGCCCGCCTCGCGTTCAGCACCGACTCCTTCGTCGTCCGGCCGCGATTCTTCCCCGGCGGCAACATCGGTGACCTCGCGGTCAACGGCACGGTCAACGACGTCGCGATGAGCGGTGCGACACCGCTGTACCTGTCCGTCGGCATGATCCTCGAGGAGGGGCTCGCCCTGGGCGAGCTCGACCTCATCGCCACGACGATGGGCCGCGCCGCCCGCCGCGCAGGGGTCCAGGTCGTCACCGGTGACACCAAGGTCGTCGACAGCGGTCACGGCGACGGCGTCTTCATCACGACGACCGGCATCGGCCTCGTCGCACCCGGCGTCGACCTCGGACCCCACCGCGTCCGACCCGGGGACGCCGTCCTCGTCTCGGGGCCGATCGGGCTCCACGGCATCGCCGTCATGAGCGTGCGTGAGGGCCTGGAGTTCGGCTCCGACATCCGCTCGGACTGCGCTCCGCTCAACGGCCTCGTCGCCGCGCTCCTCGCCGCCGGCGTCGAGGTCCACATGCTTCGCGACCCCACCCGCGGCGGGGTCGCGGCGACGCTCAACGAGATCGCGCGCAGCTCGTGGACCGGCGTCGAGATCGTCGAGCGCGACGTCCCTGTTCCCGACGACGTTCGCGCGGCCTGCGGCTTCCTCGGCCTCGACCCCCTCTACGTCGCGAACGAGGGCAAGCTCGTCGCCTTCGTCGCGGCCGACGACGCCGACGCGGCGCTCTCCGTCATGCACGGTCTCGACGTCGGAGCCGGTGCCGCCCGCATCGGAACCGTGGTGGAGGGCCACCCGGGCGTCGTCGTGGCGCGAACCGGGATCGGCGGCACGCGGGTCGTGGATCTGCCTCTTGCCGAACAGCTTCCGAGGATCTGCTGACATGCACGAGCTCTCCCTCTGCCGGTCGATAGGTACGATCGTGCGCACCTACGCCGAGGACCGCCCGGTGCAGGTCGTGCACCTCAAGGTCGGGCAGCTTCGCCAGGTCGTGCCCGACTCCCTGAGCTACTGCTGGGCCCTCGTCAACGACGGCACGGTCTGTGCGGGCAGCCTCCTCGACATCGACCACGTGCCGGCCGCGATCCTGTGTCAGGAGTGCGGCACGACCACCGTCCTCGAGCAGATGCGGATGGTGTGCTCGGGCTGCGCGGGCACCCACGTCACCGTCGTGGCCGGCGAGGAGTTCCTCGTGACCTCGATCGAGCTCCAGGGAGGCTGATCCACATGGGCCGATTCCACCGTCACGTCGACGGAGCCGAGCATGACGGTTCGCACACGCACCACGGTGATGACGCAGTTCTCCGTGTGCCGCAGGATGTCTCAGCCTCGACCTCGAGCCGCCCCGAGGTCGGGGACCTATCGGGGTATGAGACCAGGCCTGAGCGCATCGCGGTCCTCGAGGCGATCTTCGGTGAGAACGACCGGATCGCCGCGGCGAACCGGCGCGACTTCACCGAGGCGGGCGTCCGCGTCGTCAACCTGATGTCCTCCCCAGGCGCGGGCAAGACGACGTTGCTCCGCGAGACCCTCGTGCGCCTGCACGGGCGCACCCGCATCGGCATCGTCGAGGGCGACATCGAGACGAGCATCGACGCCGACCGGCTCGAAGGGCTCGGGGCGAGCATCGCGCTGGTCAACACCGGCAACGGCTTCGGCGGCGAGTGCCACCTCGACGCACCGATGGTGCGGTCCGCCCTGGCGCGCGTGCCGTTAGCCGACCTCGACCTGCTGTTCATCGAGAACGTCGGGAACCTCGTCTGCCCCGCGGAGTTCGACGTCGGTGAGCACGTGCGTGCGATGGTGTACTCGCCCACGGAGGGCGAGGAGAAGCCGCTGAAGTACCCCGTGATGTTCCGCACCGCCGACGTGGTCGTCATCAACAAGATCGACCTCCTGCCCTACCTCGACGTCGACCTCGACCTGTTCCACGCCAACCTCGCCGCGGTCAACCCGACGGCGCGCACCATCGCGCTCAGCAGCAAGACCGGCGAGGGCCTCGACGAGTGGATCGAGTGGGTCTCCCGGGTCTGACGCCGTCGTCGTCGAGCGACGTGACAACACCGCCGCCCGCACCCCGGCGCGGGAACCCGCCGACACCATCACACCTCGGCCACGTACCGGCGCGGCTCAGGGGCGCGTGGGTCCCGTGCCCGCGCCGGTCGCCACGACCGCCGCGGCGACAGCGTCGAGGTCGGCGCTGTCGAGGCTGAGCTCGGCGGCAGCGATCCACCCGTCGACCTGGGCAGCGCTGCGAGCACCCACGATGGCCGCGCTGACCCCGCGCCACGCCAGGGTCCAAGCGATCGCGACGGCTCCGAGAGCGGTGTCGTGCTTGTCCGCGATGGGGCGCAGCGCCTCGGCCAGAGCGAGGTTCGCGCTCAGCCCGTCGGTGAAGTCGACGTCGGTGCGCCGCCAGTCCTGCGCCGGCAGCGCTGCCACCCGCTCGGCGCTGAAGGCACCGGTGAGCAGCCCCGCCTGCATGGGCGAGTACACGATGACGCCCGTCTCGTGGTCGGCGCACCACGGCAGCACGTCCTCGGCCGCACCACGCTGGATGGCCGAGAACGGCGGCTGCAACGTCTCGACGTGGCTCAGAGCCTCCGCAGCGTCGAGCATCGCGACGTCGTGGTTGGACAGGCCGATGTGTCCGACCTTGCCCTCCTCTCGAAGCGCGATGAGGGTCGCCCAGTAGTCCTCGACGGGAGTGTCGTCGTCGGCCGGCCAGTGCATCTGCAGCAGGTCGATGCGTTCGATGCCGAGGTTGCGCAACGAGCCCTCGACGCCGGCGCGAATCCGCTCGGACGTACCGTGCATGAAGGCGCCGTCGCCCCCCTCGGGCACCGGGGCGGTCTTCGTGAAGACGTAGGGGCGATCCGCCGCCGGAATCCCTTGCAGCGCACGGGCGACGACGGCCTCCGAGCGTCCCCAGCCGTAGACCGGAGCGGTGTCGATCCAGTTGACCCCGAGCTCGACCGCACGACGGATCGCCTCGACCGAGTCGTCGTCGTCCTGCCCTCCCCACGTGCCGCCGACCGCCCAGGCTCCGAACCCGATGCGCGTGATGTCCATGCCGGTGCGACCGAACGGGATGTGGGTGGTGGCGCTCATACGGTGTCTCCGGGTGTGATGGGGCCGACCGGGCCACGAGCCGCCGACATCGACGGCCCGCACCCCGAAACTACTCCCCCGGCCACCAGCGACAACCACACCGCCCACGGCGCGGTCAGGTGAAGGTGACGGTGAGGGGGGCGTGGTCGCTCCAGCGCTCGGCGTACGTCGCTGCCTTCCCGACCGTCGCCGCGGTGGCGCGCGCGGCAAGCCTCGGCGTCGCGAGCTGGTAGTCGATGCGCCAGCCGCCGTCGGTGTCGAAGCCGCGACCCCGCCACGACCACCAGGTGTAGGGACCGGGGCCTTCGCCGCCGTGAGCGCGACCAAGGTCGGTCCAGCCGTGCTCGTCATACCAGCGGTCGAGGTAGCCTCGCTCGGCCTCGAGGAAGCCCGCCTTGCCGCGGTTGCCACGCCAGTTCTTGATGTCGACCTCGTGGTGCGCGACGTTGAGGTCGCCGCACACGAGCGCGTGACGTCGCGCACGGGTCCGACCGAGGACGAGGAGCCGGTCCTCGACGGCGTCGAGGAAGCGGTACTTCTCCGCCTGGCGTGCCTCGTCGGTGGCCTCGCCGGTGTGGACGTAGGTGCTCACCACGGTGAGCGGTCCGACGTCGCTCTCGATGTCCACCTCGACCCACCGCCCCGAGTCGGCGAACTCCTCGCGCCCGATGTCGAGCCGCGCCGCCTTGTGCGGCGCCGTGGTGAGGACGGCGACGCCGGCCCGCCCCTTGGTCTCGGCCGGGGCGTGCGCGACGTGCAGGTGCCCCAGCCCGGCGTCGTCGAGGACCTCGGCGAGCTGGTCGTCTGACGCGCGAACCTCCTGCAGGCAGAGAACATCCGCGCCGGACGCCGCAAGCCACTCGAGCCCGCCCCGCCGCGAGGCGGCGCGGATCCCGTTGACGTTGGCAGTGACGACCGTGAGCACCAGGGTCTCCTCGAGCTAGGCACGCACAACAGCCGCAGGCGAAGGGAACCCGGTGCGGTTCCGACCGCTTGCGGCTGTCGCGCGCGAGAGGGACGTGCGGATCAGGCCATGGCCTTCTGCAGGTTGGCGTCGATCGCGTCGAGGAACTCCTCGGTGGTGAGCCAGGCAGCGTCCCTGCCGATGAGCAGCGCGAGATCCTTGGTCATCTTGCCCTCCTCGACGGTCTCGATGCAGATGCGCTCGAGGGTCTCGGCGAAGGCGGTGACCTCCGGGGTGCCATCCATCTTGCCGCGGTAGGACAGGCCCTGGGTCCAGGCGAAGATCGACGCGATCGGGTTCGTCGACGTCGGCTTGCCCTGCTGGTGCATGCGGTAGTGGCGCGTCACGGTGCCGTGAGCGGCCTCGGCCTCGACGGTCCTGCCGTCGGGCGTCATGAGCACGGAGGTCATGAGCCCGAGCGAGCCGAAGCCCTGCGCGACCGTGTCGCTCTGGACGTCGCCGTCGTAGTTCTTGCACGCCCAGACGTATCCGCCCTCCCACTTCATCGCCGCCGCCACCATGTCGTCGATGAGGCGGTGCTCGTAGGTGATCCCGGCAGCCTCGAACTCGGCCTTGAACTCGGCCTCGAAGACCTCGGCGAAGAGGTCCTTGAAGCGACCGTCGTAGGCCTTGAGGATCGTGTTCTTGGTCGAGAGGTAGACGGGGAGTCCGCGGTCGAGGCCGTAGCGCAGCGAGGCGCGGGCGAAGTCGCGGATCGAGTCGTCGAGGTTGTACATCGCCATGGCGACGCCGCCCCCGGGGTAGTCGAAGACCTCGATCTCGATCGGGTCGCCACCGGCGTCGGGCACGAACGACATCGTGAGCTTGCCGGCACCGGGGACGACGAAGTCGGTGGCGCGGTACTGGTCGCCGAAGGCGTGGCGGCCGATGATGATCGGCTTGGTCCAACCGGGGACGAGCCGGGGGATGTTGCTGATGACGATGGGCTCGCGGAAGATGACGCCGCCGAGGATGTTGCGGATGGTGCCGTTGGGCGACTTCCACATCTTCTTGAGGCCGAACTCCTCGACGCGTGCCTCGTCCGGCGTGATCGTCGCGCACTTCACGCCGACGCCGAACTCCTTGATGGCGTTGGCGGAGTCGATCGTCACCTGGTCGTCGGTGGCGTCGCGGTTCTCGATCGAGAGGTCGTAGTACTTCAGGTCGACGTCGAGGTACGGGAGGATCAGCTTGTCCTTGATGAACTGCCAGATGATCCGCGTCATCTCATCGCCGTCGAGCTCGACGACGGGGTTGACGACCTTGATCTTCGCCACGGGTGACTCCTCAGGTGTGTCGCGCTGACGCCTGCCGGCGCCATGGATGTGCTGGGGTGGTGCGCCCCTCGGACCGAGGGGTCAGACGCGTGCGCGGAATGCGCGGAGCCTGGACGGGCTCCGCGCGTGCCGAGGTCAGATCAGGCCGAGCTCGCGGACGGCCTCGCGCTCCTCGACGAGCTCGGCGACCGAGGCGTCGATGCGGGCGCGGGAGAAGTCGTCGATGTCCAGGCCCTGGACGATCTCCCACTCGCCACCGCTGGAGGTGACGGGGAACGAGGAGATGATGCCCTCGGGGACGCCGTAGGAGCCGTCGGATGCGATCGCGGCCGAGACCCAGTCGCCCTCGGGCGTGCCGTTGACCCAGGAGTAGATGTGGTCGATGGCGGCGTTGGCCGCCGACGCGGCGGAGGACGAGCCGCGGGCCTCGATGATCGCCGCGCCGCGCTTGGCGACGGTGGGGATGAAGTCGGTCTCGAGCCACGCCTGGTCGTTGACGACCTCGGCGGCGTTACGCCCGTTGATCTCCGCGTGGAAGATGTCGGGGTACTGCGTCGCAGAGTGGTTGCCCCAGATCGTGAGCTTGGTGATGTCGTTGACGGTGACGCCGGCCTTCTTCGCCAGCTGGGACTTCGCGCGGTTGTGGTCCAAGCGCGTCATCGCGGTGAACCGGCTGCTCGGGACGTCGGGCGCGTGCGACGCGGCGATGAGCGCGTTGGTGTTCGCGGGGTTGCCGACGACGAGGACGCGGACGTCGGATGCGGCACCGGCGTTGATGGCCTCGCCCTGGGGCTTGAAGATGCCGCCGTTGGCCGAGAGGAGGTCGCCGCGCTCCATGCCCGCTGTGCGCGGACGCGCGCCGACGAGGAGGGCGACGTTGACGCCGTCGAACGCCGCACGCGGGTCGTCGGTGATGTCGATGCCGGCGAGGAGCGGGAACGCGCAGTCGTCGAGCTCCATCGCGGTGCCCGCGGCGGCCTTGAGCGCCGGGGTGATCTCCAGCAGCCGCAGCTGCACGGGGACGTCGTGGCCGAGCAGCTGCCCGGATGCGATGCGGAACAGGAGCGCGTAGCCGATCTGGCCGGCCGCTCCGGTGACGGTGACGGTGACGGGGGTATGGGCCATGGCGTGCTCTCCTTCTCAGCAGCGCCGGGACAGCGTCGACCCGCCGCACATTGATATCTCGTCGTCAAGACATCTGGGCCAAGGCTATCGGCCCTCCGGGCTCACGTGCTCGGCGGGGGCACCCACAGCGCCAGCACGCTGGTCGCCACCGCGAGGATCGTGAGCACCACGACGTCGACGCGCTTGGACCGGACCGCGAGGAGGCCCGCGCCCTCGCCCGGCAGCAGCAGGCGAAGGAACAACGCGAGGGCCACGCCGAAGGAGAGCAGGACGGTCCCGCGACGGAAGTGCCCGGCGGCGACGACGACGAGGCCGACGGTCACCACTGCGAGGGACGCGGCGAGGGGCCACTCCCCGCGCAGCCGTCGCAGCATCCCGGCTCAGACCAGGCCGGCAGCCCGCTCGGCCGCCTCCACGACGTTGGCCAGGAGCATCGCCCGGGTCATCGGACCCACGCCGCCGGGCATCGGGGCCACGAAGGCGGCGACCTCGCGGACATCGGGGTGCACGTCACCGACGAGGCCCGTGTCGGTGCGGGTGATGCCGACGTCGAGCACGGCGGCCCCCGGCTTGACCAGGTCGGCGGTGAGCAGGTGGGCCACCCCGGCCGCGGCGACGACGATGTCGGCGGTGCGCGTGTGCGAGGCGAGGTCGCGGGTGCCCGTGTGGCACAGGGTCACGGTGGCGTTCTCGCTCTTGCGGGTGAGCAGCAGCCCGAGCGGCCGGCCGACGGTGACGCCGCGGCCGATGATCGTGACCTCGGCGCCGGCGATGGTGACGCCGTAGCGACGCAACAGCTCCACGATGCCGCGCGGCGTGCACGGCAGCGGTGCGGGGATGCCCAGCACGAGGCGTCCGAGGTTGGTGGGGTGGAGACCGTCGGCGTCCTTGTCCGGGTCGATGGACTCCAGCGCGCGGCTCTCGTCGAGGCCCGGGGGCAATGGCAGCTGGACGATGTACCCGGTGCAGGTGGGGTCGGCGTTGAGCTCGGCGATGGCCTCGTCGACCTGGGCCTGCGAGGCGTCGGCGGAGAGGTCGACGCGGTGGGAGGTGATGCCGACCTCGGCGCAGTCGCGGTGCTTGCCCGCGACGTAGGACTGGCTGCCGGGGTCGCTCCCGACGAGGACGGTGCCCAGGCCCGGTGTGATGCCGTGCTCGCGCAGGACCGCTACCCGCACTTCCAGCTCGGACTTGATGATGGCCGCGGTGGCCTTGCCGTCGAGGATGGTCGCAGTCACGGGGCGGATCCTCTCACGCCCCGTCAGCCGGCCCGGGCGGGACGGTGTGACGCAGCGTGAAGGCGTTCGCCGTCGGACCCTCGCGCTCGAGCCGGTCGAGGCGCTCGCGCGCCTCGGTGAGAGACGGCACGTGGCCCGGCGGCACCCACCACAGGACCACGTTCGGTGTGGGCATCGACGTGAAGAACGCGCGTCTCTGTCGCAGCACCGCGGCGTGGGCGACGTCATACACGAAGGCGCGCAGCGACTCGACGTCGGTCCACACACTGAGGTTGACGATCATGTCATCGCCCCACGGCCGGACGTCCGTGGCGTTGCCGGACTCCTCCTGGAGCCTCCACACGAACCCAGGAGCGACATCGGCCATCGCGTTGACGGCGTCGAGCTTGTCGACGAACGGGGCGAGGTCGGGGTGGTCCAGCGACGCCGCGAGGCGCGCGACGTTGAGCTGGGCGAGGTGCGCACGCGGCATGGCGCGACCCTACCGGCCGGCGCTCGGCGTGACGGCGGGCCCGCGGGTCAGCGGGTCAGCGGGTCAGCGACGCAGGGCCGCGTAGCCCACGGCGACGCCGGTGAGGACCACGCCGACGACGAGCTGCCACCCGACGACGCTGCCCGACGTCGGGAACAGCAGGTCGGACGCGAGGGACCCGACGAGCTGCCCCGCGATGGACAGGAGGCTGAACATCAGCACTCCGAGCGGACGGACGACCCGGGCCGCGACGACGATGAACGCGACCCCGATGGGGCCGCCGAGCCAGAGGACGGGCTCCGACCAGGGTGTCGGGGGCGCCGCCCAGCAGTGGCCCAGGACAGCGTGCTCGATGACCAGCGCCAACAGGAGGGCGCACGTCCCCACGACGAAGTTGACCAGCGTCGCCACGAACGGCTCGCCGGTGCGCATCGCCACCTGACCGTTGACGGCCTGCTGGAAGGACACCAGGACACCGGCGGTGATCGTGAGCAGCACAGCGCCCCAGGCGAGGCTGCCGGCCGAGAAGCGGCCGGACACGGCGAGCGCGACCGCCAGAGTGCTGCCGACGGCGGCCGTCACGCGTGCGGCCGTGATCGGACGCTGGCCGCCGGGGCCGAGGCCGATCCGGTCGACGAGCAGCGAGGACCCGGTCGTGCCGGCGACGGTGAGGACGGTGAACAGGGCGACGCCGAGCGCCGGCACTGTGAGGCCCTGGCTGGCGACGAGGGTCGCGCCGCCGAGGCCACCGAGGAGCTGCCAGCGGTGCAGCTCGCCCGATCGCAGGAGCGCCGGAAGAGCGGTCGTCAGGGCGACCCGGGTCGGACGCCGCGCCACAACGATCAGAGTCACGAGGACGAGCCCGACGCCGAAGGAGATGACCGCGGCGAAGATGCCGTCGCCCACGACATGACCGAGCTGGCCGTTGACCCGGCTCTGGATCACGACCAGGAGCCCGACGAGGAAGGCGAGCGCCGCCGAGCCCCTGAGGTGAAGACGGTCGTGCGCACCGGAGTCGTCCGGCTCGGACTCGATCGCATAGCCCTCGACGGCGGAGGCCTCGAGAAACGAGTCGTCGCCGGGCGAGCGGTCCGGGCGCGCCGGTTCAGTGGAAGAAATGGCGTGTACCCGTCAGGTACATCGTCACGCCGGCCGCGGTGGCGGCGGCGATGACTTCGTCGTCACGGACGGATCCGCCCGGCTGCACGATCGCGCGAACCCCTGCGGCAGTGAGCACTTCGAGTCCGTCTGGGAACGGGAAGAACGCATCCGACGCGGCGACGGAACCGCGCGCGCGACCGTCGCCGGCGCGCGCGACCGCGAGGCGCGCGGAGTCGACGCGGTTGACCTGCCCCATGCCGACGCCGACAGCGGCGGCATCCTTCGCGAGCAGGATCGCGTTGCTCTTCACCGAGCGGACCGCGCGCCACGCGAACTCAAGGTCGCGCAGCGTCGAGGAGTCGGCGGGCTCGCCGCACGCGAGGACCCACGACGACGGGTCGTCGCCCGGCGCGTCGACCTTGTCGATCGCCTGCATCAGGAGGCCACCGGAGATCGGGCGGATCTCGATGCCGCCCTCGGACGGGACGTCGGCGGCGATCAGGAGCCGGAGGTTCTTCTTCTCCTGCAGGATCTCCAGGGCGTCGTCGTCGAACGCCGGTGCCACCACGACCTCGGTGAAGACGTCCGCCACCTGACGCGCCATCTCTGCGGTGACGGGGCGGTTGGCCGCGATGACCCCGCCGAACGCCGAGACCGGGTCGGTGTCCTGCGCCTTGCGGTGCGCCTCGGCGATGTCGACGCCGATCGCGATCCCGCACGGGTTGGCGTGCTTGATGATCGCGACGGCGGGCTCGTCGTGGTCGTAGGCCGCGCGACGCGCAGCGTCGGCGTCGACGTAGTTGTTGTAGGACATCTCCTTGCCGTGCACCTGCTCGGCCTGCGCGAGACCCGGGTGCGGCGTGTGGTAGGTGACGTAGAGCGCCGCACGCTGGTGCGGGTTCTCGCCGTAGCGCAGGACGTCGGCCCGCTCCCACGTGGCGCCGATCCAGGCGGGGAACCCGGTGCCGCCGTCGGTCGGCGCCACGACGTTGCCCAGCCAGGACGCCACGGCGACGTCGTAGTTCGCCGTGTGCACGAAGGCCTCGGCGGCAAGCTCCTGGCGCTGCGCGAGGGTGAAGCCACCGGACCGGACGGCGGTGAGGACGTCGGCGTAGCGGGCTGGAGAGGTGACGACGGCGACGCTCGGGTGGTTCTTCGCCGCGGCTCGCACCATGGTCGGTCCGCCGATGTCGATCTGCTCGATGCACTCATCCGGGGACGCACCCGACGCGACCGTGGCGATGAACGGGTAGAGGTTGACGACGACGAGCTCGAAGGCTGCGATGCCGAGCTCGTCGAGCTGGGCCTGGTGGTCCTCGAGCCGGAGGTCGGCGAGGATCCCGGCGTGGACGCGGGGGTGCAGGGTCTTCACCCGGCCGTCGAGCGCCTCGGGGAAGCCGGTGAGGTCGGCGACCTGGGTCACCGGGATGCCGAGCGCGGCGATCCGCGCGGCGGTGGAACCGGTCGAGACGAGCTCGACACCGGCGTCGCTCAGACCGCGGGCGAGCTCGTCGAGCCCGGACTTGTCATAGACCGACACGAGGGCGCGACGTACGGGTCGGGTGCTCACGGGATGCTGACCTTCCTGCCGGTGACGGTGCAGCCGTGGACGGCCAGGGCAGCCACGGTGCCGACGAGCAGGGAGCGCTCGACGGTCTTGATGCGGTCGTGGAGCGAGTCCTCGGTGTCGCCTGGCTCGACCGGGACGGTGCCCTGGGCGAGCACCGGACCCGTGTCGACGCCGGCATCGACGAGGTGGACGGTGCAGCCGGAGATCTTGACACCGTAGGCGAGGCTGTCGCGGACGCCATGGGCACCGGGGAACGACGGCAGCAGCGCCGGGTGGGTGTTGAGGACCCGCTCGGGGAAGCGCTCGAGGAAGCCGGGCCCGAGGATCCGCATGAAGCCGGCACACACGACCCAGTCAGGGTCGTGCGCCGCAACGGCCCCGGCGAGGGCGGTGTCCCACGCGGCGCGGTCGGGGTGGTCCGCGACGGGCAGCACGAAGCTCGGGAGACCCGCCGATGCCGCCCGGTCGAGCCCGGCGATGCCCGGTGCGTCGGCACCCACGGCGACCACCTCGGCCGGGAAGCCCGGGTCCGCGGAGGCGTCGAGGAGCGCCTGGAGGTTCGTGCCCGACCCGGAGACGAGCACGACGAGACGCGTCCGGGCGGAGGTGTGATCGACGGGCACGCGGGCTCCTCGGTGCAGCAGGGCGGGCGACACGGTCGATGTCCCCCGCGATCCTACGGGCAGCCGTGAGCGCCCTCGCAGGCATGCCGTCGCCGGGCGCAGCGGTCAGCGGGCTCCGGCGCGCCCACCAAGTCAGGAGCGGTCGGTGACCCAGACCGTCGGGCGGCGCACCCGCACGACCAGCGACCAGAGGGCCCCACCGACGGCCACGAGGCCCGCCGAAGCCAGCCCGGTGATCAGCGGCGCCGGCCCGAGCCCGACCAGTCGCGCGGCGCCGAGGGAACCCCCGCTCAGGAAGCTGAGGACCACCGTGCCCAGCCCGACGACCGCAGCACCGCCGAGCAGGGCCAGGACCTCCTCGAGCAGCGTCGACGCCGACCGGCGGCGCAGGACGACGGCCGCGACGATCCCGGCAACGACGGGGAGCAGGAGCAGCAGGGGCGCTGCGGCCGGGGCGTCGGTGGGCACGGCCCCCAGCAGGGGAACGCCGGGCAGGAGTGCGCCCGACGCGGAGAACGCGTCGATCGAGGCCCCGCCACCGACGGCGAATCCCGGGCCGCACACGTAGGCCAGCGCCCACACCACGAGGTTGGGCAGGTAGGCGAGCGACACGAGGAACAGCCCGACGGCGTCGCCCGCGCCCGCGGCCACGTGGTGCGTCAGCGAGGTGACCGTGGACCACCGCACCACCAGGGCGGCGGCCGCCACGAGCCCAGCGGCGACGCCGAGCGAGGCCCCCGCCGCACCGGCGACGAGTGCGGTACGGCCCACCAGCGGCGGGAAGCGGTCGGCGGCGGCGGCGGCGAGCCCGGCGCCGTCGACCACGCCGAGGGTGAGGCCGAGGACGCCGACCAGCGAGGACCACGCGAGAGCAGCGAGCGGGGACACCTGCCCCCCGGCGAGGGCCGCGGCCTGGGCCACCCCCATGGCGATCGCGGCGTACGCCGCGGTGCCGGCGACGACGATGAGCCCGGCGTCCGGGAGGGTGCTCGTGAGGGTGATGCGAGCTGCCCAGCGCCCGGCACGCTGCAGCAGGAGGAGCGGGAGGGCGAGCAGCAGCATCGGGAGCAGCGCGATCGTGGCGGCCGGCGTCTCGACGGGCGCGTGGTGGGCCACGAGCCACACGACGCCGGTCGCCTGCAACGGCGTCGCGAGGCCGTCGTCCCCTCGTGCGCTGACGGCCCACGTGATCGTGACCAGGACGCCGATGGTCACCAGGCCCACCACCGCCGCCCAGACGGCGGCCGTGACCGCGGCGACGGGGAGCGTGGCGAGGATGTCGGGGCTGGTCTTCTGCCCGCTTGTGGGCCGCTTCCCCCCTGGGGGCCGGGCAGAAGGGCGCTCGAGCATCGACGTCACCGCTCGATGCTCGCACCCGGGTCCACGATGCCCGCCCTACGACACGGCCGAACGCGCGAGGTGTTCCCGGTCACGGGGTCGAGGTGCGGGTCATCGCCCGAGCCGCACCGCCTGCGGCGCCTCGGGATACCGGCGCTGCGGCTCTCAGCGACCGAGGTAGCGCAGGATGCCCGCGTAGAGGCCGGCGGCGATCTTCTGCCGCCCGCTCGTCGATGTCGCGATCGCGGCGTCGCGCGAGTTGCGCATGTTGAGCGTCTCGACCGTGACGGTCGGGACGTTCGACATGTTGATCGCACCGGTGTCCTTGCGTACCTGGATGGTCTTCGACAGGTACGTCGAGCGCCGCATCCCGGCCGAGACCATGCCGCTGACCATGGCCGTGGCGAGCTTCGCGGAGCCGCGGTAGATGTCGTCGGTGTAGCCCTTGTAGTAGGCCGGTGCGATGACGTGGAAGCCGCGACCGGCCGACGGGCCGCCGTCGCCGTGCACCTGCACCATCAGCGCGGCCTTCTCCTGGGAGGGGAAGGCACCGCGGGCGCCCACGCACGGCCCGTAGGTCGAGACGGTGTTGCGGTCGCGGGTCACGACCACGGTCGCACCGTTGGCGACGAGCAGCCGGCGCAGCCGGGCCACGACGTCGAAGGTGAATGTCGCCTCGGGGTAGCCGGAGTTGGTCGCAGTGCCCGTGGTGTTGCAGGTCTTGGTCAGGCCGACCCAGTAGGTCTTGTTGATCAGGGAGATGTGGTGACCGTTGCCGATGTCGTGGCCCGGGTCGAGGGCGATGACCAGGCCGGAGAGCGCACCGCGCCTGGTCGGGGAGAAGGCCACCGGCCTGGGCCACAGGGCCGGCCAGGCGGCGGAGGCGTAGCGATAGCCGCGCGGCCACCAGCGGGGGGCGACGGCGACGCGGTGACCGCCCTGCCAGGCCACCGGTGCGGGTCCGGCACCAGCGGGCAGCACGAGGGCGGCCGTTGCGGCGACGGGTGCGCTGGCCGCACTGGCTGTGCTGACGGCGCTGACTGCGCTGACGGTGCTGACTGCGTTGGCGGGCGGGCCGATGATCGTGGAGGCCGTCGAGGTGCCCTCGATGGGTGCCGGCGAGGCGCTGGACGCCGCCGGTATCAGCACGACGGCCGGCACCGCCGCCGCGAGGAGCAGGGCGATACCGGCCGTGATACGTCGCATGCCGAGGAGTGTAGGCAGACACGGCGGCGGAGCCGCCGCCGTGTCTCCGCGTTCCGGTGCCTACAGCGTCGCGGTGATGATCTCGCGCATGAGGCGTGCGGTCTCGCTCGGCGTCTTGCCGACCTTGACGCCCACGGCCTCGAGCGCCTCCTTCTTCGCGAGCGCCGTTCCCGACGAGCCCGACACGATGGCGCCCGCGTGACCCATGGTCTTGCCCTCGGGAGCGGTGAAGCCGGCGACATAGCCGACGACCGGCTTGGTGACGTGCTCGGCGATGTAGGCCGCAGCACGCTCCTCGGCGTCGCCGCCGATCTCGCCGATCATGACGATCGCGTCGGTCTCGGGGTCGGCTTCGAACGCCGCGAGGCAGTCGATGTGCGTGGTACCGATGACGGGGTCGCCACCGATGCCGACGGCCGTGGAGAAGCCGAGGTCACGCAGCTCGTACATCATCTGGTAGGTCAGGGTGCCCGACTTGGACACGAGGCCGATGCGGCCGGCGTGGGTGATCGTGCCCGGGATGATGCCGGCGTTGGACTTCCCGGGGCTGATCAGGCCCGGGCAGTTCGGGCCGATGAGGCGCGAGGTGCCCTTGCTCTCGGCGTAGGCGTAGAAGTCCGCGGTGTCGTGGACCGGAACTCCCTCGGTGATGATGACGACCAGCGCCACCCCGGCGTCGATGGCCTCATAGACCGCGCCCTTGGTGAACTTCGGCGGCACGAACACCACCGAGACGTCGGCACCCGTGGCGGCGACGGCGTCGCCCACCGAGCTGAAGACCGGGATCTCGGTGCCGTCGGCGTCGACGGTCTGACCACCCTTGCCGGGGGTCACCCCCGCAACGATGTTGGTGCCCGAGGCAAGCATCCGGCGAGTGTGCTTGCCGCCCTCGGAGCCGGTGATGCCCTGGACGAGGACCTTGGAGTCCGCGGTGAGGAAGATGGCCATCGTTCAGACTCCCTGGGCTGCGAGCTCGGCCACGCGACGCGCGGCACCGTCCATCGTGTCTTCGAGCTCGACGAGCGGGTTGCCCGCGTCTCGCAGGATCTGCCGGCCGAGGTCGGCGTTGTTGCCGTCGAGACGCACGACGAGCGGCTTGGTGACCGCGTCGCCCTTGCCCTCGAGGAGGGCGAGCGCCGCGACGATGCCGTTGGCGACCGCGTCACAGGCGGTGATGCCGCCGAAGACGTTGACGAGCACCGCCTTGACCTCGGAGTCGGACAGGATGATCTCGAGCCCGTCGGCCATGATCTCGGCGCTCGCGCCGCCACCGATGTCGAGGAAGTTGGCGGGCTTCTGGCCGCCGAACTCCTCACCGGCGTAGGCGACGACGTCGAGGGTGCTCATGACGAGACCCGCGCCGTTGCCGATGACGCCCACCGAGCCGGAGAGCTTGACGTAGTTGAGGTTCTTCTCCTGCGCCCGCAGCTCGAGCGGGTCGGTCTCGGTGAGGTCCTCGAGGAGCAGGTGGTCGGGGTGCCGGAACCCGGCGTTCTCATCGAGAGAGACCTTGCCGTCGAGAGCGATGACCTCGCCCTGCGTGGTCTTCGCGAGCGGGTTGACCTCGACGAGCGTCGCGTCCTCCTTGACGAAGACGTCCCACAGCGTCACAAGCACGTTGATGACCTGCTCGCGCACCGAGTCCTCGAAGCCCGCGGCGTCCACGATCTCCTCGGCCTTGGCGCGGTCGACGCCGACGAGGGCATCGACGGGCACCTTCGCGAGGGCCTCGGGGCGCTCGACGGCGAGCTCCTCGATCTCCATGCCGCCCTCCTTGCTCGCCATGGCGAGGAAGGTGCGGTTGGCGCGGTCGAGCAGGAAGGAGACGTAGTACTCCTCCTCGATGTCGGCCGCAGGGTTCACCAGGACCATGTGGACGACGTGGCCCTTGATGTCGAGACCGAGGATGTCGTGCGCCTTGTCGTAGGCGTCCTGGGGCGAGGTGGCCAGCTTGACGCCGCCTGCCTTGCCGCGGCCGCCGGCCTTCACCTGCGCCTTGACGACGACCAGGCCGCCGATGCGCGCGGCCGCGTCCTTGGCGGCCTGGGGCGTGTGCACGACCTCGCCGCTCTGCGTCGGGACGCCGTGTCGGGCGAAGGCTTCCTTCGCCTGGTACTCATACAGATCCACGCTGGGTGTCCTGACTCGTGAGGGGGAGGTCGGGGAGTCTCGAACGGTTCCAGGTCACCGACGTCGCTGAATCACTCGCGAGCCTAGACCCGGGATCTCCCCCTATCTGCGCCGGTCCCGCGCTGCGGAACGGGTGCGACGTGAGTCACAGCCGTTCACCGCAGCCCTCCCGACCGGTCGCCCTCTCACCGCGCGCACCCGACCACTCACCGAGCCCACGACCCGCCCCGGACGCGTCCCCGACCCGAGACGCGGCTTTGGCGCGGGTCAGGCGGTGGCGCCGACCCGGGCGACGACCCAGTCGACGATCGAGGCGGTGGTGGCACCGGGCGTGAAGATCTTGGCGACGCCGAGCGCCTCGAGGTCGACGATGTCGGCCGTGGGGATGATGCCGCCGCCGAAGACGACGATGTCGGCGGCGTCGCGGGCGGCGAGCTGCTCGATCACCGCGGCGAACAGGGTCATGTGGGCGCCGGAGAGGACGGAGAGGCCGATGACGTCGGCGTCCTCCTGGATCGCCGTCTCGACGATCTGCGCCGGCGTCTGGTGCAGGCCGGTGTAGACGACCTCGATGCCGGCGTCGCGCAGGGCGCGGGCGACGACCTTCGCCCCGCGGTCGTGCCCGTCGAGCCCGGGCTTGGCGATGACCACGCGGATCGGGGCTCCCGTAGGCGTGCGGGGAGCGGTGGTGGTGGTGCTCATGGGCGAACCTCCAGGGGACCGAGCCCGAGTACGACCTCAAGACCTTCCGCGAGCCTACTCAGCGACGCTTCCCGACCGATCCGGGGCTAGATCCTGACCGAGTCGTGGGTGCCCCGGACGCCCGTCCTGGCGCTACTCTCGCGATGTGTCACGTGAGACCCCCGACGGCGCCGAGAGCGCCGACGATGCCCGCGTCCCTGGGCGGCTCGAGCGCGTCGCCCGCCTGGTGGACGATGCCCGAGGTCTGGCCGGCCAGGCGCGCCGGGCTGTGCTCTCCCCGAGCGGGATACGCGGCACGGCGGTGGAGGCCGCCTGGTGGACGGCGCACATCGCCATGTGGCCCTTCGGGATCCTCGAGGAGAGCACCCAGGACGTCCTGCACCGCACACGGCTCGCGGACCTCCCACCGGTGCAGCGCGGCCTGCTGGTCGGCGACGTCGAGGCCGCGGGCACGCCGATCATCCTGATCCACGGCATCGTCGACAACCGGTCGGTGTTCGCCCTCCTTCGCCGTGGCCTGCGGCGGCGGGGGTTCGGCCGGGTCGTGACCGTGAACTACTCCTCGATCAACGGCGACATCAGGCTCCTCGCCGAACGTCTCGGATCCCTCGTCGAGCAGGTGTGCGAGGAGACCGGCTACGAGCGCGTCCACGTCATCGGGCACTCCCTCGGCGGGCTGGTGGCTCGGTACTACGTGCAGCGGCTCGGCGGTGACGAGCGGGTGCACACGCTCGTCACGCTCGGCAGCCCCCACGAGGGCACCATGCCGGCGTATGCGCTCCCCCACCCCCTCGTGCGCCAGCTGCGGCCGGGCAGCGACGTCGTCCGCGAGCTCGCGTCCCCGGCGCCGGGCTGCCGGACGCGGTTCGTGGCGATGTGGAGCGACCTCGACCAGCTCATCGTCCCCAAGCAGTCGGCCCGGATCGTGCACCCCGACCTCGCCGCCCGCAACGTGTTCTTCCGCGGCATCGGCCATCTCTCCTACCCCGTCGACGGGCGCGTGATCCACGAGATCTGCACGACCCTCGCCCATCTCGACCACGAGGGCCACACCCTCGCCGTGGGGGCGACGTCGATCACGAGCAGCCCGGGACGTGCCCCGGTGCGAAAGCCGCACGAAT
Source organism: Candidatus Nanopelagicales bacterium (assembly GCA_038206635.1). Taxonomy (GTDB): domain Bacteria; phylum Actinomycetota; class Actinomycetes; order S36-B12; family CAIYMF01; genus Longivirga. The sequence goes on from JBBRAQ010000005.1 coordinate 101,399, forward strand.
CTCCCGCTCGGGTAGCGCGCGACCGGTCCCATCGGTAAGGCTGCCCGGATGGTCCCGGGCCGACGACGGCGCACGCCGCGCGTAGCCGCCGCGGCGGTCGGGGCCGCGGCCCTCGCGGTCGTCCTGGTGACGCGCACCGCCGCCTCGGCATCACTCACCGCCGCTCCACCGCTCGGCCCCCCCTCGAGCGCGTCGGTCGTCGCTGCGGGCACCGGCGCAGCCGCCTGGCCGGACGCCCACGACGAGGTCGCACGCCTCGTCGCCACGGCTCTCGCCGCGAGTGACACGCCCTCGGCCTGGACGACGCCGGTCCGCGACTACCGGATCACCGCGCGGTTCGGCGAGAAGGGCCGGCACTGGGAGACGCGGCACACGGGCCTGGACTTCAAGGCGCCGTGGGGCGCCCCGGTGTATGCCGTCCACGACGGGACGGTCGTGAAGCTGGCCCACCAGAAGGCGTACGGCGTCATGGTGATCCTCGAGATCTCCCCCGGCGTCACGCTCTGGTACTGCCACCTGTCCCAGGTGCTCGTCCACGTCGGCCCCGTGACGGCGGGTCAGATGATCGGACGCATCGGCGCGACCGGCAACGCAAGCGGGCCGCACCTGCACCTCGAGGTCCGGGTCGACGACCGTCCGACCGACCCGGACCTCTACCTGTTCGGCTTCCCGCCCGGTACGCCCGGGCCGGTGCCGTCCTGGCTGCCGCCCGTGCCCGTCCTGACCGTCGCGACGCTCCCGCCGCTGCGGCACTGACCCGCTCCGGAGAACCGCGGCACGACCTGGGGTCGAGTGGTCAGAGCTTCTCCACCGGGGCGTAGCGCAGCAGCAGCCGCTTCGTGCCCTCGCCACCGAAGTCGATCGTGGCCTCGGCCTTCTCCCCGAAACCACTCGTGGAGACCACCGTGCCGAGGCCGAACTTGTCGTGGGTGACGCGGTCACCGGCCGTGACCGAGACGACCTCGCGGTTGCCCGGGCTCCGGGTGCCGGGGCGACTGGCAGCCGCCACCAAGGACGGCGCGGAGCCGAACCCGCCGGAGGACGCCCGGCCGCCCGTGACGATGGGGTCCTCCCGGTTCCAGTGGACGAGCTCGGAGGGCAGCTCGTCGAGGAAGCGGCTCGGCGGGTTGTACGACGGCGCGCCCCAGGCCGAGCGCACGATCGCGCGCGAGACGTAGAGCCGCTCGCGGGCGCGGGTGATCCCGACGTAGGCCAGGCGCCGCTCCTCCTCGAGCTGGCGGGTGTCGCCGAGTGAGCGCAGGTGCGGGAAGACGCCGTCCTCCATGCCGGTGAGGAACACCACCGGGAACTCCAGGCCCTTCGCGGTGTGCAGCGTCATGAGCGTGACGACGCCGCCGTGCTCGTCGGCGTCGGGGATGGAGTCGGAGTCGGCGACGAGGGAGACGCGCTCGAGGAAGTCGGTGAGGGTGCCGTCGGGCTGGTCGGTCTCGAACTCGCGCGCCACCGACTCGAGCTCGGCGAGGTTCTCCACGCGGGTCTCATCCTGCGGGTCGCTGCTCGCGACGAGCTCGGCGATGTACCCGGTCTGCTCGAGCACGGCCTGGAGGATCGTGCCCGGGCCGGTGCCGGCCTCGACGAGGGTGCGGAGGTCGCTCATGAGGGTGGCGAACGCCTTGATCTGCGCCAGCGAGCGGGTCGCGATCGCCGGTGCCTCGTCGGCCCGGGCGAGAGCCTCTCCGAACGTGATGCGCTCACGCTGCGCGAGCACCTCGATGCAGGCCTCGGCGCGGTCGCCGATCCCGCGGCGCGGTGTGTTGAGGATGCGGCGCAACGAGATGTCGTCGGCAGGGTTGGCGAGCGCACGCAGGTAGGCGACGGCGTCGCGGATCTCCTTGCGCTCATAGAAGCGGACACCCCCGACGACCTTGTAGGGCAGCCCGACGCGGATGAACACCTCCTCGAGCGATCGCGACTGCGCGTTGGTGCGGTAGAACACGGCGATGTCGCGAGCGGGGACGCCCTCGTCATCGGAGAGGCGGTCTATCTCGAGGGCGACGAACGCTGCCTCGTCGTGCTCGTTGTCGGCGACGTGGCCGATCACCTGCGCGCCGTCGCCGGCGTCGGTCCACAGCCGCTTGGGACGCCGCGAGGTGTTGCGCCCGATGACGGAGTTGGCCGCGGTGAGGATCGTCTGGGTGGAGCGGTAGTTCTGCTCGAGCAGGACGGTGGTTGCCGAGGGGTAGTCGCGCTCGAACTCCTCGATGTTGCGGATCGTGGCTCCGCGGAAGGCGTAGATGCTCTGATCGGCGTCGCCGACGACGCACAGCTGGGCCGGGGGCACGCCGTCGTCACCGCGGCCCACCAGCTCGTTGACCAGGACGTACTGCGCGTGGTTGGTGTCCTGGTACTCATCCACCAGCACGTGGCGGAACCGCCGGTGGTAGTGCTCGGCGACGTCGGGGTAGAGCTGGAGCACCGCGACGGTGGAGGAGATGAGGTCGTCGAAGTCGAAGGCGTTGGCCCGGCGGAGGCGGCGCTGGTACTCGCCGTAGGCCTCGGCCAGGGTCTTCTCCGCATGGTTGCTGGCGCGCGCGGCGAAGGTCTCGTGGTCGACGAGCTCGTTCTTCAGGTTGGACACCTGGGCGGTGAAGGCACGCGGCGGGTAGCGCTTGGGGTCGAGGTCGAGGTCGCGGCACACGAGGGTCATCAGCCGCTGGGAGTCGGTGGAGTCATAGATCGAGAACGACGACGTCATGCCCAGGCGCGGCGCTTCCTTGCGCAGGATCCGCACGCACGCCGAGTGGAACGTGGAGACCCACATCGCGCGGGCCCGGGAACCGACGAGCTCGACGACGCGCTCGCGCATCTCCCCCGCGGCCTTGTTGGTGAAGGTGATCGCGAGGATCTCGCCGGGGCGCGCGTCGCCGGTGGCGAGGAGGTGGGCGATGCGGCGGGTGAGCACGCGGGTCTTGCCCGAGCCGGCTCCGGCGACGATGAGCAGCGGCGAGCCGCGGTGCTCGACGGCAGCTCGCTGCTCGGTGTTGAGGTCGTCGACGAGAGCCGAGGGGTCGGTGGCCGGGCGCGCGGGCGGCTCGGGCTCCGGGCGCGGCAGACCGAGGTCGTCGAAGAGGGTCGTCATCGCTGCGCCAGTCTAGGTCGGGCCGCGGACACCGTCCCGCTCGGCGCTTGCCGGGCCGAGCGCCGGTCGAACGCCTGGGTGAGCGGCGCGTCAGGCGACGTAGCCCAGGATCGAGATGCGCACCTGGGCTCCGATCGACGCCGTCTTCACCGCGAGCATGCCGGTGGACGTGAGCGGCAGCCAGACGACCTCGTGCGCCCACTGGCCCCGGACGAGCGACACCGCCGACACCGCCGAGGACGACCCGATGACGAGGATCCCGTCGGTCGTCCCGCCGAGGGCACTCACCGAGAGGAGCGCCCCGCGCGCACCGAGCGGGGCGCGTCCCGTCCCCGTCAGCGGCACGATCCTCGACGTCGAGGTCGTGACCGCTCCGGCGAGGCCGAGGCCCTTGAGCGAGTCGACCGCCCGGACCGGCGCCGCGAGCATCCTCATCGTCGCTCCACCGTCGGCGGCTGCGACGTCGGAGAACCAGGCGTGCAGGTAGAGGTGCACGACCACGGGAGAGGCACCCGTGTTGCGCAGGACCACGTCGCCGTTCGCGGTCGGGGTGACCAGCGCGGAGGTGCGGACCCCGGCCGTCGAGGAGCGCACGCTGCCGACGTAGGTCCGCAGGGACGGCGTGAGCACGCCGACGAAGTCGACGGTCGGGCTGGCGTCGGTGGCCAGGGTCAGAGCCAGTCCGGTGAGCCCGGACGCCGGCACCGGCCCGACGCCGGCGAGCGGCACCGTGCGGGTCTCGTGCGGCGCGAGGGGCACCGCGGAGCCGTCGTAGACGAGGGTCGTGCGCGTCAGGTGGGTGGTGCCCGACGACGTCGCCAAGGCCGGCGTGGGGGTCGGCGGCACGAGCAGCGGAACCCAGCCCACGAGGTCGACGAGCAGGTCGGCGCTGCCGCGGTCGACGGCGAGCCGGATGGTCCCGTCGGCGGCGACCGGGACGACCGTGGTCGAGGAGTACGACGTCCCCGAGAGCGACGTGACGACCGGGACGTACGCCGACGTCGCCGTGGCACGCGCCGAGACGGTCGGTGTCGGGGCGCTGGTGCGGTACGCCGTCACGCGGACGGCGACGGCCGAGACACCGCCGGCGGGCACCTCACCCGTCCCGGCGACCTGGACCACGACATCGTGGTGCGCCGGGTTCCACCTCTCGGGGCCGGCGAGGCGGCACGGGGCGGCAAGGCCGGAGCCCCGCTTGGTGTCCAGCACGCGGACCGGCGTCACCGGGACGAGGTCGGTGCCCGGGCCGGCGGGCGAGCCGGAGCTGCTCCAGGGCGCCTGGCAGGACCCAGCCAGGGGCACACCCGTCCAGAACGACGTGAGCGCGGACGCGCCGTCCCAGCTCAGCGAGATGTGCACGTGGTTGCGGTGGCAGTACGTGTCGTAGGACGACGCCGCCATCGCCGGCGTCGTCGAGCAGCCCTTGAGGTCGGTCCAGCCGCTCGCGATGTCATACCCGGCCCAGAAGCGGTTGTTCCAGCCGATGTACATGACCCCGAGCCGCCGGGCCATCGCCGCCTGGTTGCCACTCGCGTCGGGCGCGAGCAGCCAGGACAGGAAGGCCTGCGCCTTCACCCGCGTCGCCGCACCCTTGTAGCTGACCATCCAGTCGAGGGCGCGACCCTCCTTGTGCTCGCTCTGGCCGCCCTGGGAGCAGGAGCGTGCGATGCCGATCGAGTAGGCGCCGTAGGTCGTCCTCAGCAGCGCCGCGAGCTTGGCCGTGCCGACCTTGGCCACCGGGGTGCAGAGGGTCTGGCCCTGGTAGTCCGGCGGGGCGTCCACGACGGGACCGAAGGGCGGGGTCGCGGGCACCGCGGCCGGCGCGACGACGGCCACAGGGCGCACCGGGGCCGAGGACGCCGGGACGGCCGCGACCGCCGGCGTGAGGAGCGCCAGCACCGCGACCGCCGCCAGCAGCGATCGGCGGCGGGGGGCGTGCGGGCGCGACGAACCAGGACCGGTGCTCATGAGGGTCTCATCGACAGGAATACCAGCGCACTTTCGCGCGCTCCGTACGATGACCGCGAACGTCCCCCGCTCAGCCCGCACCGCGCCCGCTCCGGTCACCGGAGTGCGGACACGGCCCCTGGAGGTCCCGCATGCTCGCCGATTCCGAGGTGTCCCGCGTCCTCGCGGTCACGGCTCACCCCGACGACGTCGACTTCGGCGCCTCGGGCACCATCGCGCAGTGGGTGGCGGCCGGGACCGAGGTGACCTACTGCATCATCACCGACGGGGATGCCGGTGGCTTCGACCCCGCAGTACCCCGGTCGGAGATCCCGGCCATCCGCCGAGCCGAGCAGGTCGCCGCCGCCGCCGCCGTCGGCGTCACCGACGTCCGCTTCCTCGGCTACCGCGACGGCGAGCTCACCGTGTCGCACGGGCTGCGCCGCGACATCAGCCGGGTGATCCGCCAGGTGCGGCCCCAGCGGATGATCATCCAGTCGCCCGAGCGCAACTGGGAGCGCATCCCGGCGTCGCACCCGGACCACATGGCGGCCGGGGACGCCGCCATCCAGGCCGTCTACCCCGATGCCCGCAACCCCTTCGCCCACCCCTCCCTCCTCGACGACGAGGGCCTCGAGGCGTGGTCGGTCAGCGAGGTGTGGGTGGCCGGGCACCACACCATGACCCATTGGGTCGACATCACCGACACCTTCGAGAAGAAGATCGCGGCGCTCCGCGCCCACGAGTCGCAGACCGGGCACCTGCCCGAGCTCGAGACGTTCATCCGCGGCTGGGGCGAGGCCAACGCCGCGTCCGGGGGCCTGCCCGCCGGACGCCTGGCCGAGGGCTTCTTCATCTCGGTGATGCCCGGCTGAGGCGCAGCGACATGACCGGTCCACCAACGGGCGGCACCTGGCCCGCTGGTGCCGGCGCGAGCGGGCTGCCGCCCGCGTCGCGATCAGCCGGTGGCGGTGGCGGCGACCCAGAACACGGCCACCAGCACGTTGACGAGCGCGAGACCGCCGGCCGCGGCCCAGTAGGGCTGCTGCTTGGCCTCGTCCTGGCGCGCGCCGAACAGGCACAGCACCGCGACCACCAGGGCGATCAGGAGCTTGACGCCGACGGCCGACGGCGAGAACACGGCCTCGGTACCCACCTTGCTGCCGGCCATGCCCGCGAGGGCCAGCCCGGTGATGAGCTGGGTCAGGGCGCCGTCGCGCATCCAGTGCGTGACCAGGCGCGGGCTCGAGCTCATCTGGACGAGGAAGCCGCCGACGAGCATCGCCAGGCCGAGGAAGTGCAGGGTCAGGATCACGTTGTAGACGAAGGTCACGGCGAAAGCCTAGTAGGGGCCCGGAGCACCCACCCGACCCGCGCGCCCGCACGAGATCCGGGTCACTGCCGTAACCGACCGAAAGTCGCGGGCTTCCCGATCACCTGCGCCGGTGACTCGGCTGCGGCGGCTCAGCGCCCGCGCGCCACCCAGGCGTCGTAGTCGCCGGACTCCGCGCCGATCGTGGTCTCGTCGCCGTGGCCGGTCAGGACGCGTGTGGCCGCCGGGAGCGCCAGCAGCCGCTCGCGGATCGAGTCCAGGATCGTCGGGAAGCTGCTGAACGAGCGACCCGTGGCACCGGGTCCGCCGTGGAACAACGTGTCGCCGGTGAGGACGACGCCGAGGTCAGGCGACCACAGGCACACACCCCCGGGCGAGTGACCCGGCGTGTGCAGCACCTGGAGATCGGCGCCGGCGACGCTCACGACGTCGCCGTCGGCCAGCGGGGTCGGGTCGATGCCCGGGTTGACGACGTCCCACAGCATCCGGTCGCCCGGGTGGAGGTAGACGGCGGCACCGGTGGCGGCGACGAGCTCGGCGACGGCGTTGATGTGGTCGTTGTGGCCGTGCGTGCACACGATCGCGCGCACCGTGCGACCACCGAGCGCCGCGAGGATCTTGGGGGCGTCGTGCGCCGCGTCGACGACGATCACCTCGGCGTCGTCGCCGACGAGCCAGACGTTGTTGTCGACGTCGTGGTCACCGCCGTCGAGACTGAACACGCCGCTGGTCACGACGTGCTCGATGCGTGCCGTCATGCGTCGAACACCACGACGGAACGCAGGACGTCACCGTGGTGCATCTTCTCGAACGCAGCCTCGACGTCGCCGATGCCGATCGTCTCGGACACGAAGTCCTGCAAGGGAAGCCGGCCCTGGAGGTAGAGGTCGATGAGCATCGGGAAGTCGCGCGAGGGGAGGCAGTCGCCGTACCAGGACGACGTGAGGGCGCCGCCCCGGCCGAAGAAGTCGATGAGCGGCAGCTCGATCCGCATGTCGGGCGAGGGGACCCCGACGAGCACCACGGTGCCGGCGAGGTCACGGGCGTAGAACGCCTGCTCGTAGGTCTCGGGACGCCCGATGGCCTCGATCACGACGTCGGCGCCGAAGCCACCCGTCGCCTCACGGATCGCCTCGACGGCGTCGATGTCGCGGGAGTTGACGGTGTGCGTGGCGCCGAAGTGCAGGGCCTTCTCGAGCTTGCGGTCGTCGATGTCGACAGCCACGATCGTGCGGGCGCCGGCGAGGCGCGCACCCGCGATCGCGGCGTCGCCCACGCCGCCGCAGCCGATGACCGCGACGGTGTCGCCGCGCGAGACGTTGCCCGTGTTGAGGGCCGCACCCAGGCCGGCCATGACGCCGCAGCCCAGCAGGCCCGCGACCTCCGGCGGTGCGGCCGGGTCGACCTTGGTGCACTGCCCCGCGGCAACAAGGGTCATCTCGGCGAACGCGCCGATCCCCAACGCCGGCGAGAGCTCCGTGCCGTCGAGCAGCGTCATCTTCTGCGTAGCGTTGAAGGTGGAGAAGCAGTACTGCGGGCGACCGCGCAGGCAGGCGCGGCACGACCCGCACACGGCGCGCCAGTTGAGCACCACGTAGTCGCCGACAGCCAGGTCGGTGACGTCGGGGCCGACCGACTCCACGATGCCGGCGGCCTCGTGACCGAGGAGGAACGGGAAGGAGTCGTTGATGGCGCCCTCGCGGTAGTGCAGGTCGGTGTGGCACACACCGCACGCCTGGACCGTGACCCGCGCCTCGCCCGGACCCGGGTCGGGAACGACGATCGTCTCGAGCGACACGGGAAGTCCCTTGCCGTGAGCAACCACACCCTGAACCTGAACCGACACGACCGCACTCCTGACTCGACGCGCTGACCCATGCCACCGAGGAAGGGGCCGCGTCGCGACGCCGGAGGCGACCCGATGACCAGTGACATGCGTGCTGACCCCGTGACCCTAGATGCAGACGGCCGGTGCGCGCACCGGACCCGGTCAGACGTAGCGGTGGGCCGCGGCCCAGCGGGCGAGCTCGTGGCGGTTGGACAGCTGCAGCTTGCGCAGGACGGCCGACACGTGGGTCTCGACCGTCCGCACCGACAGCACGAGGTCGCGCGCCACCTCGCGATAGGTGTAGCCGCGGGCGATGAGCCGCATGACCTCGCGCTCACGAGGGCTGAGCTGGTCGATCGCGTCGTCATCGTGGTCGGTCGCACCGGAGGCGAACGCGTCGAGGACGAAGCCCGCGAGCCGGGGCGAGAACACGGCGTCGCCATCGGCCACCCGACGGATGGCCTCGACGAGGTCATCGCCCGAGATCGCTTTCGTGACATAGCCTCGCGCGCCACCGCGCACGACCCCGATGACGTCGTCCGCAGCGTCCGAGACCGACAGTGCCAGGAACCGGACGTCGGGGAGGTCCGTGACGCAGGCGTCGAGCACTGCTCGGCCGCCTCCCCCGGGAAGATGCACGTCGAGCAGCACCACATCGGGGTGGGTGGCGTGGATGACGGCGACCGCCTCATCGACGTCTCCCGCCTCACCGACGATGTCGACGAGTTCGCCCAGCTCGGACCGCACGCCGGCACGGAAGAGCCGGTGGTCATCGACGAGGACGACACGCAGCGCGACGCCGTCGTCGCGCGGCACGGTCGCGCCGGTCGCGGCGTCGCCGCCGGGAGCCGAGGTCGGTCCGGTCATGCCCAGCTCCTCACGCCGGAGGGGAGACTCAGCGTCACCTCGGTGCCCTCGCCGATCTCCGAGTGGACGTCGGCGCTCCCGCCGACCCGGGCCATCCGGGCCACCACTGACTCTCGCAGGCCCAGCCGATCCTCGGGCACGGCGTCGAGGTCGAAGCCCGGTCCACGGTCACGGACGAACACCTCGACGCCTCCCTGACCGCACTCGACGTAGACCGCGACGGTACCGCCCGCGTGCTTCGCGGCATTGACGACGGCCTCGCGGGCAGCCGCGACGAGAGCGTCGACCCGCTCGTCGCGCACGACGTCGCCCACGTGCACGAGCTCGACCACGCAGGCGTACGTCGACTCCACGTCGGCGATCTCGCTCTCGAGCCCCGCGACGAAAGTGACGGCCGGGTCTCCGGTGGGGGCGTAGAGCCAACGCCGCAGGGCACGCTCCTCCGTGCGGGCGAGCCGCACCACCTCGTCGGGGTCCGACGACGAGCGCTGGATCAGCGTGAGGGTCTGCAGGACGGAGTCATGGACCTGCGCCGCGATCTCAGCACGCTCCTCGGACCTGATGCGTGCTCGACGCTCGCCCATGAGGTCGCGCCACCAGCCGAGCACGAACGGCAGCAGGACGAGCGCGAGGCCGACGACGGCGAGCAGCGCGGCGGCCAGGCCGCGCAACGAGGCACCGAGGTCGCCCTGCGCGGCGAACGCACCGACGACGCCGAGAAGCACCAGGGCGAGTCCGAGCAGCACGCGCGGCACGCTGCGCCGCACCACGGTCCGGGTCGTGACACGGGCGGTGGCACCGACATCGGCGATCAGGGACGCCCGACGGCTGTCGTCGGACTGACGCCACAGCACCGCCACCCCGACGCCGACAAGCACCAACGGAGTGAGCCACGTGCCCGTCAGGTCCATGCCCCGGGCGGAGAGCAGGAGCAGCACCCCCATGGCGAGAGCACCGAGGCCGAGGACGCCGGCGAGGTCACGTCCCGGTCCCGACTCCGAGGCCGCCTCGGTGTCGCCATCCGGGTCGATCGGCAGCCAGGCCCAGTAGGCGGCGTACAGCACGAGCCCGAACCCACCGGCCAGGGTGGCCAGCACGAAGCCGGCGCGCACCGCCTCGACGGGCGCGTTCAGATGGAGGGCGATCCCCTGGCACACCCCGCCGAGCAGGCGTCCGCGGCGAGCCCGGTGCGCGCGGGGCACGCGGGGCGGTTGACTGGTCGGGTGGTCCACGACTCCATGATCCTCGTCCGACCCTCGGGGCACATCAGGGTTCGATCCCCGCGCCGCCTCCGGGTCGGGCCAGGGTCAGGTCAGGGCTGAACCCCGATGTGCCCGCCGCCTGATCGGCCGCACGCTGAGGACATGAACGAGAACCCCACCATCGCCGAGCCGCTCGCGACGGGTCCAGAACCCGTCGACGCGCGCCCCGCGGCAGCTGTCCCCCCTCCCTACTACGCCCACCCCGCGCCGCCTCGACCTCCGCTGCGGCGCAGCCGCTCCGACCGCGTCTTCGCGGGCGTGTGCGGCGGCTTCGGCCAGCAGTACGGCATCGACCCGGTACTGCTGCGCATCCTCCTCGTCGTGCTCGCGGTATTCACCGGCGGAGCGTTCGTCATCGTCTACGTGGTCGCCTGGATCCTCATCCCCGAGGAGCCGTACTGGGCGCCGGTTGCGATGTCCGGCGTCGCAGCATCGGCCGGGCCGGGCGCGGCGTCGTCCCCGGCGTCGTTCGCCGCGGGTGGCACCGGGACGTTCGTCGACCCGGCCACCGGTCGGGTCTACGGTCCGCCCGCCACAGCACCCCTTCCGCTCCCCCGCACCGAGCCGCGGTCCCACCTCGGCCTGATCACCGTGTCGGCCTCCGTGGCCGTGGGCGGGCTCCTGAGCCTGCTCGCTGTGTCCGGCCTGAGCATCCCCGCCGCGGCCGTCTGCGGCGCCATGCTCGCCGTGCTCGGCATCGGCCTCGTCGTCGGGGCCTTCCGCGGACGGGCCCGCTGGCTGATCGCACCGGCGATCCTCATGCTGCTGGTCACCCAGCTCGCCGCGGTGATCCCGCAGGCGGTCAACGGCACGGCGTCCTCAGGCGTCGGCGACCGGCGCTGGACGCCGACGACCTCGGCGCCCGCCCCGTTCGAGCTCGGCGCGGGCGACGCGAGGCTCGACCTCGGGTCGCTGCCGCCCGGCCCGGCCACCATCAACGCGCACGTCGGCCTCGGCCAGCTCCTCGTGATCGTCCCGGCCAGGACTCGGGTGCTGCTCGACGCCCGTGTCGGCGCCGGCGACCTCGTCCTCCCGGGCGTGGCCGACCAGTCGGGGACCACCCAGCACGTGCAGACCACGATCGAGCCGGGCACCGGCTCGGACCCGGTCACCACCGTCACACTCACGGCCGAGATCGGCGTCGGACAGCTGGAGGTTCGCCATGCGTCGTCATGACCTGGACTGGGTCTCGCTCATCGCGGGCCTCGTGTTCACCGCCCTGGGAGTGATCTACCTCGTCGCCTCCTCGACCGCGGTCTCCGTCGACGGCCGCTACGTCTGGCCGGTCGTGTTCGTGGCCCTCGGCGCCGCCGGAGTCGCGACGGCGATCAGCGCCACCTCCCGCGAGGAGAAGGCGTTCGCCGCCCAGCCCGACCACGACCAGCACGACTGAGGCCGCCGGTGCGGCCGGCCACCCGGACGCACCTGCGAGCACCGAGCACGAACGCCGTGCGCCGGATCAGCCCGAGCCGTCCTCGATGTCCCACGCGCGGTCGAGGGCGTGCCAGGCGGTCCGGCGTGCGGCGTGCGGCGTGCGCCACCGGAATCGCCACCGCACCAGACCGAACCGCCGCGCGGGGCAGCCGAGCCCGATCACCTCTCCCGGCCCGTGATCGGGCGTGGGGCCGCGGCCGCTCCTAGGATCGGGGGGACATGACGAGGACTCCCGGACACCAGCCCCGCGGCCGCAGCAGCTCCGCGTCTGGTCGACCGACCCTCGAGATGGTCGCGGCCGCAGCCGGGGTGAGCCGGGGCACCGCGAGCCGGGTGCTGTCCGGGGCGACGAACGTGAGCCCCCAGGCAGTCGAGGCCGTCACCCGCGCGGCAGCCGAGCTCCGCTACCGGCCCAACCTCTCGGCCCGCAGCCTCGTCACCGGTCGCACCGGGCTCGTCGGACTGGTGCTCAACGAGTCCAACGACCGCCTCTTCGGTGACCCCTACTTCGCCCAGGTGGCCCGAGGCGCGCACGACGCCCTCTCCGAGTCCGACGTCGCGCTCGTGCTCGCCCTCGCCGGCGACGAACGCGAGCGGGAGCGCATCGTCGACCTGGCGGCGCTGCGCCTCGACGGCCTCCTCGTCATCCACGGCCACGGCGACCCCGCCCTCGTCGCGGCCATCGTCGACGCCGGGGTGCACGCCGTCTTCGCGGGCCGGACGATGCCCGAGGGTCCCCACGACCTGTGGTGGGTCGACTCGGACAACCTCGCCGGCGCGGTCAGCGCGGTCGAGCACCTCGTGGCCCGCGGCCGCCGCAGGATCGCCACCATCACCGGACCCCAGGACATGGGCGCCGGCATCGACCGGCTGACCGGATGGCGGGATGGCCTTCGTGATGCGGGCCTCGCCGCCGACGACTCCCTGGTCGCTGCCGGGGACTTCACGACCGATTCCGGCGACGCCGCGATGAGGTCCCTGCTCGAACGCGCGCCCGACCTCGACGCCGTGTTCGCAGCGAACGACCTGATGGCGATGGGCGCCATGCGTGCACTCGACGAAGGGGGTCGCCGGGTGCCCGACGACGTCGCCGTCCTCGGCTTCGACGACATCCCCGCGGCGGCGACCACCCACCCGCCGCTCACGACGGTCGCCCAGGACATCGACCTGATGGGACGACGTCTCGCCGAGCTGCTGCTCGAGCAGCTCGGATCGGCCACCTCGCCCCAGCACGTCGTGCTGCCGACGCGCCTCGTGGTGCGCCAGAGCACCTGAGGGCCCCGATGGTCTCGCCGGGCCACACTCGTGGCGCCTGCGGCCGCGCGAGCGGTGGCTACGCCGTGAGGGCGTCGGTAGTCAGCGAGGAACCCGTCGCGGAGCCGGCGACCCAGCTCGTCCAGGTCGTGTTCCAGTCCGTGGTGCCGGGATCGCCGTGCGCGACGAGGTCGTCGATCGGGCGCCCGGTGCCGACGACCGTGATGAGGTCGCCGTACTGCGCGAGGTCGAAGTAGGTCTTCGCGCGGTCGGTCGTCAGGTGGATGCAGCCGTGGGATCCGTCGGTGAAGCCCTGCTTGGCGACCGACCACGGCGCTGCGTGGATGAAGGTGCCCGACCAGGAGAGGCGCGTGGCCCACAAGACCTTGAGGTCGTAGTAGTCCTTGCTCTTCTTGTCGCACGTGATCTTGATCGCGCAGGAGGTCATCTCCCGCAGCGGCAGCTTCTCCAGGACAATGTAGTTGCCGGACCGGGTCACGAACTCGGGACGGCCCAGGCTGGTGGGCCAGGCGTACTTCGACTTGCCGTTGACCGTGAGCGTGAAGATGTGCGTCGTGTCGTTGACGGTCGTGAGGTGGGAGTCGCCGACGGTGAAGTTGACCGTGACGTCGCGGGTGGCGTAGCGGGTGTCGCTGGCCCTCAGACCATCGAGCGTCGCGGTCACCCGCACCTTGGTGTGCGCAGGCCAGGCCGCCTTCGGCCGGAAGTGGACCTCGGAGGAGTTGATCCAGTGCCACGCGCCGACGACCGGCACCGACGAGGCGACGTGCAGGGCGCTCTCGACGTCGGCCCTGTTGGTCACCGAGTGGTTGAACCGGATGACGACAGGAGCGTTGACGCCGACGACTGCCCCGGTGCCCGGCACGATCCCGAAGCGGATCTTCGCCGAGTCCGGCTGGACGGTGACCTTGACCCCGGCGCGCAGGGAGGTCGGCGCCCCACCGGTCGTCGCGACCGCGGCGATGAGGTAGGAGGAGCCCGAGTGCGGCAGGGCGTCGCTGATCCAGGACGTGCCACCCGGCTCCAGGCTGCCCGCGAGCTCGGCCTTGGAGTCGCGGTCGGTGACCACCACCGAGGTCAGCGTGCCGGTGGTCACCGAGACGTGCAGCGGCTGGTTCCACCGGGCTGGGCTCGTCACCGTGAGCTCGGGTGCCACCGGCGTGGGCGTCGCGGACCCCGAGGACGGCTCGACCGAGCCGACCCGTAGTGCGGGCCCGGCGCAGCCGGTCAGCAGCAGGACGGCCGTCGTGGCGACCGTCAGAGCGACGGCATGAGGGAAGTGTCGGTGCAGCACGACCGCGGCTCTCGGGAGGGGGCAAGTACCACCACGGTAAATCACGTGCGGCGAATCTCCCAGGGCGAGGACCGCTGGAGGCGTTCGAATGGGGGACCTCCGACGCTGTGAGCGCTCCACCCGGCACGATCGGGCGCGAGGCGGTCCGGACCCTGGCCGCCGGCTCGGCACCGCGCGACGGTGGCCCCGGCTCCCACCCCGACGGATATGTCGGGACTCACACTGGTGAGGTGCCCATGCCGGATCGCCCGCTGCTCTACTGAAACGACAGAGGGCGGCCACGGCGGGACTGCGTGCGGTCGCGAGAAGCCCGACGGACAGTCCGGCGGAAGGGGAGGGACTCCGACATGGCGATCACCAGAACCAGAGCCAGTCTGGTCATCAATCACGGGACGCTCAGCGCACAGCACGTGACCGCCGTTCTCGGGATCGAGCCGACCCGGTCCTTCGAGCGCGGCGACCCGATAGCCGCGGGCCTGACCCGCGAGCACTCCGGCTGGACCCTCGAAGGCCCGCCGCCGGATGACGGCGACGACCTCGAGGCACGGCTGCTGCATCTGGTCGGCCTGGTCCGCGGCAACGTCGGAGCCCTCAACGAGCTCTCCTCCGAGGGCTATGACATGACCTGGTGGTGCTACATCTCCGAGGCCGACGGCCAAGGAGGGGTGTCGCTGAGCCGAGCCACCCTGCGCGAGCTCGCCGACCTGCCGATCGACGTCAACTGCGACATCTACGCGACGTCGCGCTAGCGCAAGCGCTCAGGCTCATTCCCACTCGGGCTCAACGGTCGTGGGAGATGACCTTCGCGCAAGCGCTCAGGCTCATTCCCACTCGATGGTGCCTGGGGGCTTGCTCGTCACGTCGAGCACTACGCGGTTCACCTCGCGAACCTCGTTGGTGATCCGGGTGGAGATCCGGGCCAGCAGGTCGTAGGGCAGGCGCGACCAGTCCGCGGTCATCGCGTCCTCGCTGGACACCGGGCGGAGCACGATGGGGTGTCCGTAGGTGCGGCCGTCACCTTGCACGCCGACCGACCTCACCTCAGCCAGCAGCACCACGGGGAACTGCCAGATCGAGCGGTCGAGACCGGCCGCCGTCACCTCGGCGCGCACGATCGCGTCCGCCTCGCGCAGGATCTCGAGCCGGTCGCGCGACACCGCGCCGACGATGCGGATCGCGAGACCCGGCCCGGGGAACGGGTGGCGCATCACCATCTCGGTGGGAAGGCCGAGCTCGGCGCCGACAGCGCGCACCTCGTCCTTGAACAGCGCCCGCAGCGGCTCGACGAGCGCGAACTGGAGGTCGTCGGGCAAGCCACCGACGTTGTGGTGGCTCTTGATGTTCGCCGTGCCGGTGCCGCCGCCGGACTCGACGACGTCGGGGTAGAGCGTGCCCTGGACGAGGAACTCGACCTCGCCGCCGTGCACACCCGCCTCCTCCACGACCTCGCGGGCCGCGTCCTCGAAGACCCGGATGAACAGCCGCCCGATCGTCTTGCGCTTCTCCTCGGGGTCGACGACGCCGTCGAGCTCGTCGAGGAAGCGTGCGGAGGCGTCGACGACCTTGAGCCTGATGCCGGTCGCCGCGACGTAGTCGGTCTCGACCTGCTCGCGCTCGCCCTTGCGCAGGAGCCCGTGGTCGACGAACACGCAGGTCAGGTTGTCGCCGACGGCGCGGTGCACGAGCGCCGCGGCGACCGCGGAGTCGACGCCGCCGGAGAGCCCGCAGATGACCAGCTTGTCGCCGACCTTGGCGCGGATCGCCGCGACCTGCTCGTCGATGACGTTGGATGGCGTCCAGTCCGGCGCGATCCCGGCGACGTCGTGGAGGAAGTGCTCGAGGACGCGTTGACCGTGCTCGGAGTGGAGCACCTCGGGATGGAACTGGACGCCCGCGAGGCGTCGGGACGCGTCCTCGAAACCGGCCACGGGGGCGCCGTCGGTGACGGCTGTGACCACGAACCCCTCGGGGGCACGGTGCACGGAGTCGCCGTGCGACATCCACACCTGCTGCTCGGCGGGGAGGCCGGCGAACAGGGCAGACGTCGCATCGGTGACGGTGAGCGTGGTGCGGCCGAACTCCGAGAGCCCGGTCTGCGCCACCTCGCCGCCGAGTGCGAGCGCCATCGCCTGGAAGCCGTAGCAGATGCCGAAGGTCGGGACGCCCGTGGTGAACAGCGCCGGGTCCACCTGCGGGGCGCCGTCGGCGTACACCGAGGAGGGGCCGCCGGACAGGATCACGGCGGCGGGGTCCTTGGCCAGCATCTCGGCCACCGGCATGGACGACGGGACGATCTCGCTGTAGACCCGCGCCTCACGCACCCGACGGGCGATGAGCTGGGCGTACTGCGCGCCGAAGTCGACGACGAGGACGGGGCGGTGCTGGGGGGTCGACACAGGGTCACGCGACCTTCGAACGGCGGGGCGGGCGGTGTTCGACGATCGTAGTCGCCGCTCACCACCCGCCCGCGCCGGTGCGGACCTAGTTGAAGCTGTTCGTGCTGTTGCTCGACGCGACTATCGCCCCGATGACGATGACCACGATGACCACGCTGATCACGACGCCGATGATGCCGAGGATCAGACCCGCCGTGGCGAGGCCGGAGCCCTGCTGGGCGCGCTCACGGATCTGGCGCCTGGCGACGATCGCGAAGATGATCGCGAGGACCGGAGCCACGAAGAACGTGTAGCCACAACTGACGACGCCAAGGATGCCGGTCACCAGCGAGGCGATGGCCATGCCGTTGGTGGACGCCGGCTGGGCGTAGCCCGGCTGGCCGGCGTAGCCCGGTGCCACCGCGCCGTATGCCGGCGGCGGTGGCGGCGGGGAGCCATAGGCGGGCGGCGGCGGCGGCGGAGTCGCGTCGTAGGCCGGCGGCGGCGGGGGCGGCGGGGGCGCGGCGTAGGCCGGCGGCGGCTCGACCGGGACCGGCGGCGGGGTGGGCGCGGCACCCTCCGGCGGCGGGGCGAAGGGATTCTCCTCGGGCGGAGGCGGGGTTGGGAAGCTCACGGTTCACCTCAGTGGCTGGGCGCGTCGGCGGACGGCGCGATGTCGTGCACGGTGTCAGGTCCGACGCTAGCGATCTCAGGGCCCCTGCGCGTGGAAACCGTGGCGACCAGCGTGGCGTGGCTGGCCTACGCTCGACCCGTCATGTCCATGTCCCGGCTCCCCCTCACCGACCCGGGGAACGCCGACCTTCGCTCTCCCGCCGCCTACCTGCGATGGATGGCGCGGGCGCAGTGGGGCACCCTGGCACTGGGGGTCGCGTGGGGAACCATCTCGATGGTCGCGCAGGCCGCCGTTCCCGCCGGTGTCGGCGCCGGCGTCCAGGCGGCCTCCGAGGGCGACCAGACCGGGATCTTCCGTGCGACGGCGATCCTTCTCGTCCTCGGCGTCACGTCCGCGGTCACCGGCATCCTGCGTCACCGGATGGCCGTGACCAACTGGATCACCGCCTCGAGCCGCACCCAGCAGCTCGTGGTGCGCCACGCCACCCACCTCGGGCACGAGCTGAGCACCACCGTCGCCACGGGCGAGGTCGTCGCCGTGACGAGCAGCGACGTCGAGAAGATCGGCGGCGCCTTCGACGTCCTCGCCCGCTTCGTCGGCGCCGTGATCGCCTTCCTCGGCGTGGCTGCGATCCTGCTCCACGCCTCCGTCCTGCTCGGCGCCGTGGTGCTCGTCGGCATCCCTGCCCTCGGGCTCGCCGTCGGCCCGCTGATCAAGCCGCTCGAGCGCGCCGAGTCCCATCAGCGTCACAAGCTCGGCCGGGCCACCGAGCTCGCCTCCGACACGGTCGCGGGCCTGCGGGTGCTGCGCGGCATCGGTGGCGAGGACCTGTTCCTGCGCCGCTTCCGCGAGGCCTCGCAGGAGGTGCGCACGGCTGCCGTCGGTGTCGCGAGGGTGCGGTCGCTCCTCGACGCCGAGCAGGTCGCGCTCCCGGGGCTCTTCGTCGTCGCCGTCACCTGGATCGGCGCGCACCTCGTGATCGACGGCGTGCTCAACGTCGGCCAGCTCGTGGCGTTCTACGGCTACTCGGCGTTCCTGCTCATCCCGCTGCGCACTTTCGTCGAGGCGGCCCAGCGCTGGACTCGCGCCTACGTCGCGGCGCGGCGCGTCGTCGGGGTGCTGAGCCTCGAGCGCACCGACGACGACGCTCAACCGCACGCGAGCCATGTCGTCGCGCAGGGCGCGACGCTGCACGACCCGGTGTCGGGCCTCACGATCGAGCCGGGCTCGCTCACTGCTGTCGTGTGCGCCGAGCAGGTCACGGCCGACGAGATCGCACTGCGCCTGGCCGGCCTCGGCCCGCACGGCGGGGAGGTCACGCTCGACGGCGTGGCGCTCGCCGACATCCCACGCCGCGAGCTGCGCGCCTCGGTGCTCACCCAGGACAAGGACCCGGTGCTGCTCTCAGGCACTCTCGCGGATCTCCTCGACGTCCCCGGCACGGGGCGGATCTCCTTCGAGCAGGCCATCGCGGCCGCGTCGGCCTTCGACGTGCTCGACGCCCTGCTCGACTCCTCGTTCGAGGTCTCCGACCCGCTGCACGCGCGTGTCACCGAACGCGGCCGTTCGCTCTCCGGCGGCCAACGCCAGCGGCTCGCCCTCGCGCGCTCACTCCTCGCGGACCCTCCCGTCCTCGTGCTCGACGAACCGACGAGCGCGGTCGACTCCCACACCGAGGCGCGCATCGCCGCCTCGCTGCACGAGATCCGTGCCGGTCTCACCACGGTGATCCTGACCAGCTCCCCGCTCGTGCTCGACCGGGCCGACACCGTCGCCCTCGTCCTCGACGGCGTCGTCGTCGCGCGGGGCCGCCACCGTGCGCTGCTGCGCGACGACCCGCGCTATCGCGCCGTCGTGACCCGTGAGGAGGTGACCACCCCGTGAGGCCTCCCGAGGACGCCGTCGCCGCCTCCACCCTGACCGGGCAGTCACTTCCGGTCGCGAGCGAGGAGACCGTCAGCCGCTACGTCCGCACCCTGCTGCGACGACACCGCCGCGCTTTCGCCGTCGTCATCGCGCTGCACGCCGTCGCCGCGGTCGCCGGGCTGGCGGGGCCGGTCGTGCTCGGCGGGATCGTCGAGAACCTCACCGGCGGAACGACGTCGAGCACGATCGACCGGGCGGCCGCGATCTTCCTCGTCGCACTCGTGGTGCAGACCGTCTTCACCCGCATGACCCGGCTGCGTGCGGGCGTGCTCGGCGAGCTCGTCCTCGCCGACCTGCGTGAGGATTTCCTGACCCGCGCGGTGTCGTTGCCCACCGGCGTCATCGAGCGCGCAGGCACCGGCGATCTCGTGTCCCGCACCACGACGGACATCGACCGGCTCAATCGTGCTGTGCGAGAGGCGATCCCCGAGATCACGATCGCGCTCGTCACGTTCCTCCTCGTCGCGGGGGCACTGGTCGTGACGGCGCCGCAGCTCGCGCTGACGTGGCTGCTCGCGGTGCCGCCGATCCTGATCTCGTCACGCTGGTACTTCAAGCGCGCCCCGAAGTCCTACCGCGCCGAGTCCGCGACCTACGCCGCCGTCAGCGCGTCGGTCGCCGAGACCGTCGACGCCGGTCAGACCGTCGAGCTCTACCGCCTCGAGCAGCAGCGGGTCGACGTCACCGATGCCCGCATCAGCCGCTGGGTCTCCTGGGAGCGCTACACGCTGTGGCTGCGCTGCTGGTGGTTCCCGTTCATCGAGACCGGCTACATCCTGCCCATCGTCGGCGTCCTTACCTGGGGCGGCTGGCTCGTCGGTCAGGGCACGATCTCCCTCGGCCAGCTCACCACCGGCCTGCTGTTCACCCAGATGCTCGTCGACCCCGTCGACCAGGTGCTCATGTGGTACGACGAGCTGCAGGTCGGCCAGGCCTCGCTCGCGCGCCTCGTCGGCGTGCAGGAGGTGCCCGACCCCGAGACCGATCCCGACCTCCTGCCGCTCGATGACCGCCTCGTCGTCGACGACGTGCGCTTCGGCTACCGGGCCGGACGCGATGTGCTGCACGGGATCGACCTCGACGTCGCACCCGGTGAACGCCTCGCGCTCGTGGGCCCGTCGGGGGCGGGCAAGTCCACTCTCGGACGTCTCATGGCTGGCATCTACGAGCCGCGGACGGGCAGTGTCGAGATGGGTGGCGCCGCCCTGTCACACATGCCCACGGAGAACGTCCGCACCCAGGTCGCGCTCGTCAACCAGGAGCACCACGTCTTCGTCGGCACCCTGCGCGACAACCTCCTGCTCGCGCGGCCCGATGCCGACGACGAACGCCTCTTCTCGGCGCTCGAGTCGGTCGACGCGCTCCCCTGGGTCGACACCCTGCCTGCGGGGCTCGACACCGAGGTCGGCAACGGCGGGCATGCCTTGGCACCTGGGCAGTCACAGCAGGTCGCCCTCGCCCGGCTCATCCTCGCCGACCCGCACACCCTCGTCCTGGACGAGGCGACGTCGCTGCTCGACCCCCGCGCCGCACGACACCTCGAACGGTCGCTCACCGCCGTCCTCGAGGGCCGCACCGTGATCGCCATCGCCCACCGGCTGCACACCGCCTACGACGCCGACCGCATCGCGGTGGTCGAGGACGGCCGCATCAGCGAGCTCGGCAGCCACGACGAGCTCGTCGCTGCAGGCGGGGCCTACGCCGCGCTCTGGCGCTCCTGGCGCGACGCGGACTGACCTCGAGCACGCTCCGGCGACCGCCTTCGTAGGGTCAGTCGGTGACGACACCGTCCGTAGCACGCGTGGCCGAGTGCCTCACCTCGACGATCGGCAGACGGAGCGCACCGGGTGCACCGGCCGGGACGACGGGATTCCGCGGCACGACGACGGGGACCTCGGCGTAGGAGGAGCCCAGCACCGGCCTGGCGTCGGGCTCGCCCTTGTTGGGCCACATGGCCATCGCGCGCTCGGCCTGCGCCGTGATCGTGAGCGAGGGATTGACCCCGAGGTTCGCCGTGATCGAGGAGCCGTCCACGATGTGCAGCCCGTCGTGGCCGAACACGCGGTGGTAGGCGTCGATGACGCCGCGCCCGGAGTCGGCGCCGATGCAGCAGCCGCCGACGAAGTGAGCCGTCATCGGCGCGTCCATGAGGTCGCCGAGCTGTCCCATCGGGAATCCGTCGATCTTCTCGGCGATCCGGCGAGCCGCCTCGTTGCCGGCCGGGATCCAGGTCGGGTTGGGCACGCCGTCACCCTGGCGCGAGGTCAGCTTCCAGTGCCCCAGCCGGGACTTCACCCGGCTGATGGTGAGGGAGTTGTCGACCGACTGCATGACGAGCGCGATCGCACCCTTCTCCGACCAGCGGCGCACGCTGAGCGAGCGCAGCGCGTCGCCCGGCCGGTCGACCACCGCCTTGCCCCACACCTTCCATCGGGGGACACCGTCGACGCCGTCGGTCATCACGGTGCCGAGCATCCCCATGAGGTTGCTGCCCTTGCCGTAGCGCACCGACTCGACGTGGGTGCGCTCGTCGGGGTGGAACGACGAAGTGATCGCGACGCCCTTGGTGAAGTCGACGTCCTTGCGGCGCGAGATCGCGCCGACGATGGACTCGGAGTTGGTCCGCGACGTGTGGCCGAGCCGGTCGGAGATCCGCGGGAGGAAGCCCTCATCGCGCATGCGATGCAAGAGCTTCTGGGTGTTGAAGGCACCGGCCGCGACCACCACGTGGTCGGCGGTGAACGTACGGCGCCCCCGCATGAGCGGACCAGTGCGCACGGTCTCGACGGCGTAGCCGCCCTGAGCACGTGGACGCACGACCGACACGGTGGTCATCGGGTGCACCTCGGCACCGGCCGCCTCGGCGAGGCCGAGGTAGTTCTTCGGCATGGTGTTCTTCGCGTTGTGGCGGCAGCCGGTCATGCAGGAGCCACACTCCCTGCAGCCGGTGCGGTCCGGGCCGACGCCGCCGAAGAACGGGTCGGGAACCGTCTCGCCAGGGCCGGAGCCGAAGAACACGCCGACGGGCGTGAGCCGGAACGTATGACCGACACCCATCTCCTCGGCGACCTGGGCGAACGTCTCGTCGAGCGGCGACCGGTGCGGCACGTCGGTGACGCCGAGCATCCGCGTCGCCTGGTCGTAGTAGGGCGCCAGCTCGCGCTGCCAGTCGGTGATGCCGGCCCACTGCGGGTCCTGGAAGAACTCCTTCGGCGGCACGTAGAGGGTGTTGGCGTAGACCAGCGACCCGCCGCCGACGCCCGCCCCGCAGAGCACGACGGCGTCGGGGAGCAGGTGGATGCGCTGGATGCCGTAGAGGCCCAGGCGGGGTGCGTAGACGAACTTGCGGACCCGCCACGACGTCTTCGCGAAGTCGTCGTCGCTGAAGCGCCGCCCGGCCTCGAGTACACCGACGCGGTAGCCCTTCTCGGTGAGTCGCAACGCGGTGACCGAGCCACCGAACCCCGAGCCGACGACGAGAACGTCGTAGTGCACGACCTGTGTCGAATCCGTCATCGCAGACCCACCGCCTTCATCGCCGTGACCGCCTTGGTCAGGATCGTCGCCCACTGCTCGTCGGTGCGCCCGAACTGCGCACCGAGTCCGACCAGGCGCTGCACCGAGACGGTCTGTGACTCGGTGTACTTCAGGAGACCCTCGGCGCCGTGGCGACGGCCGAGGCCCGATGCCTTCATCCCACCCATCGGGGCGCCGGTGGAGCCCCAGGTGGCCCCGTAAGCCTCGTTGACGTTGACGGTGCCGGCCTCGATGCGCAGCGCCAGCGCCTGGCCCGCGCGCGCGTCGCGCGTCAGGACCGCGGCGTTGAGGCCGTACACGGAGTCGTTGGCCAGGGCGACGGCCTCGTCGTCGGTGCCGAAGGTGTAGACGCTGGCAACGGGCCCGAACGTCTCGTCCCTGCACGCGAGCATGTCAGGCGTGACGCCGCGGAGCACCGTGGGCTCGACGTAGAACGGGCCGACGTCGGGGCGGGCGCGTCCGCCCGCCAGCACCTCAGCGCCCTTGGACACGGCGTCGTCGATGTGCCGGACGACGGTGTCGCGCTGCCGGGCGGAGACGAGGGAGCCCATGTCCGCACCCCAGCCGACGACGGGCTTGAGCCGCAGCGCCTTCACCCGCGGCAGGAACGCGGCGAGGAACTCCTCGGCCACGTCCTCGTGCAGGTAGAGCCGTTCGATGCCGATACAGAGCTGACCGGAGTTGGCGAAACAGGCCCGCTCGGCGATCTCGGCCGCGCGCTCGATGTCGGCGTCGGCCCGGACGATCAGCGCGTTCTTGCCGCCGAGCTCGAGCGAGCACCCGATCAGCCGCTCGCCGCACCGCTGCGCGACGCCCCGACCGACCCGGGTGGAGCCGGTGAACATAATGTAGTCGGCCCGGTCGATGACCCAGGGGGCCACGGTCGCTCCGTCCCCGATGACGACGGGGAGCAGCCCCTCGGGAATGCCGGCCTCGTGCAGGAGGTCGACGGCCCACAGGGCCGTCACGGTCGTCTGGATGTCCGGCCGCAGCACCACGGCGTTGCCGGCCAGCAGCGCGGGCAGGGCATCGGTCACGGCCAGGGTGATCGGGTAGTTCCAGGGCGAGACGATCCCGACGACACCTTTGGGGCGATGGTGCTCGACGGTCTGGGTCAGCGTCGGGAAGGCGCCGAGGCGGCGTCTCGACGCAAGCATCCCCGGGGCGGTCCGCGCGTAGTGACGGGCCGTCAGGGCACAGTCGAGGAGTTCCTCGAACGCGTCGCGCCGGGCCTTGCCGGTCTCGATCTGCGCGAGGTCGAGACCCTCGCCCTGGCGGTCGAGGACGAGGTCGTGGAAGCGCAGCACCACCCGGGCGCGCTCGCGCACCGAGCGCAGGGCCCACGCCCGCTGAGCGCGTCGGGCCATGGCGAAGGCCGTGTCGACGTCGTGCTCGGTCGAGAGCGGCAACGATGCAGCGATGCCGCCGGTGAACGGGGCGACGCTCTCGCGGCGCTCGGCCGACGGCGACACCACCGCGTGCCTCAGCAGGCGCGCGACGGTCGCGTCCGGGATGGCCCGGGCCAGCCCGGGATCCACGCTGGAGGTGGCGAGTTCGGCGGTCATGCGGGCAGCGTAGTGCCAGAAGTTACCCGCGGGTAGCCAGGGTGGCCTTCGCTCTCATCGAGCGGGCGTGACCACGATCTCGACCCGCTGGAACTCCTTGAGGTCGGAGTAGCCGGTCGTCGCCATCGCCCGGCGCAGGGCGCCGACGAGGTTCATCGTGCCGTCGCTGGTGCGCGAAGGGCCGTGGAGGATCTCCGCGAGCGTGCCCACGGTGCCCAGACGGACCCGCTCGCCGCGCGGGAGCTCCGCGTGAGCCGCCTCGATCCCCCAGTGCCAGCCGCGCCCCGGTGCCTCGCCCGCACGCGCGAGGGCCGAGCCCACCATGACAGCGTCCGCCCCGCACGCGATCGCCTTCGGCAGGTCGCCGGAGCGGCCCAGCCCGCCGTCGGCGATGACGTGCACGTAGCGTCCTCCGGACTCGTCCATGTAGTCGCGGCGGGCGGCCGCGACGTCGGCGATCGCGGACGCCATCGGCACCCGCACGCCGAGCACGTCGCGCGTCGTGTGCGCGGCGCCGCCCCCGAACCCGACGAGGACGCCGGCCGCACCCGTGCGCATGAGGTGCAGCGCGGCCTGGTAGGTCGCGCAGCCACCGACGATCACCGGGACGTCGAGCTCGTAGATGAACTGCTTGAGGTTGAGCGGCTCGGCCGCTCCGGGGCGCGAGACGTGCTCTGCGCTGACCGTCGTGCCACGGATGACGAAGATGTCGACGCCGGCATCGACCACGGCCCGGGCGAACTGTGCCGTGCGCGAGGGTGACAGGGCTGCGGCGACAGTGACTCCGCCAGCACGGATCTCAGCAATCCGGGAG
The DNA here is from genome assembly GCA_038206635.1 of Candidatus Nanopelagicales bacterium. Classification (GTDB taxonomy): domain Bacteria; phylum Actinomycetota; class Actinomycetes; order S36-B12; family CAIYMF01; genus Longivirga. The sequence goes on from JBBRAQ010000005.1 coordinate 126,590, forward strand.
GCGATGAGGTCCTCGCGGATCGGCGCGGAGTAGACCTCCTGGAGCCGCGCTGTGACCTTCTCCGGTGCAAGGGCCGCGATCTCGGCCAGCAGCGGCTCGGGGTCGTCGTGGCGGGTCCAGAGACCGTCGAGGTCGAGGACGCCGAGACCTCCGAGCCGTCCGATCGCGATCGCGGTGCTCGGCGACACGACGGAGTCCATCGGTGCCGCCAGCACCGGGGTCTCGAACCGGTACGCGTCGATCTGCCAGGCGACCGACACAGCCTCCGGGTCGCGGGTGCGACGGCTCGGCACGATCGCGATGTCGTCGAGGGAGTACGCCGGGCGGGCGCGCTTGGCGCGTCCGATCTCGATCTCGTTCACGGGTGCCTTCTTCGGCTGGGGAGGTGCGGGGACTCAGGTCACGCCGACGCGAACCAGGACGGCGCGCGGCGTCGCGCCCTAGGCGGGGTAGTTGGGCGCCTCGGTGGTCATCTGGATGTCGTGCGGGTGGCTCTCCTTGAGGCTCGCCGACGTGATGCGGATGAACCGGCCGCGGACCTGGAGCTCCGGGACGGTGCGCGCGCCGACGTAGAACATCGACTGGCGCAGACCGCCGACGAGCTGGTGGGCCACCGCCGAGAGCGGGCCGCGGTAGGCCACCCGCCCCTCGACACCCTCCGGCACGATCTTGTCGTCGCTCTCGACCTCGGCCTGGAAGTAGCGGTCCTTGGAGTAGGACTTCTTCCCGCGCGAGGACATCGCGCCCAGCGAGCCCATCCCCCGGTAGGACTTGAACTGCTTGCCGTTGACGAAGATCAGGTCGCCCGGGCTCTCGTCGCACCCGGCGAGGAGCGACCCGACCATGACCGACTCCGCACCCGCGACGATCGCCTTGGCGATGTCGCCGGAGTACTGCAGGCCGCCGTCGGCGATGACGGGGACTCCCGCCTCCTTGCAGGCGAGCCACGCGTCGTACACGGCGGTGATCTGCGGGGCACCGACACCGGTGACGACGCGCGTGGTGCAGATCGAGCCGGGACCGACACCGACCTTGACGGCGTCGGCACCGACATCGACGAACGCCTGGGCGCCGGCCCGGGTGGCGACGTTGCCGCCGATCACCTGCACGTGCCGGGTGGACGGGTCGGACTTGAGTCGCGCCACCATGTCGAGCAGGAGGCGGACGTGGCCGTGGGCCGTGTCGGCCACGAGGACGTCGACACCGGCTTCGACGAGGGTGGTGGCCCGCTCCCAGGCATCCCCGAAGTAGCCGATGGCCGCGCCCACCATGAGGCGGCCGTCGGAGTCCTTGGTGGCGTTGGGGTACTGCTCGGACTTCACGAAGTCCTTGACCGTGATGAGACCGGTGAGCCGGCCGTGGTCATCGACGATCGGCAGGCGCTCACGCTTGTGCTGGCGCAGCAGCATTGTCGCCTCGTCGCGGTCGATGCCTTCGTGGCCGGTGATGAGCGGGAGCGGCGTCATGACGTCGCTGACCAGGGTCGTGGCCCACTCGGCGACCGGGGTGAACCGCAGGTCGCGGTTGGTGACCATGCCGATGAGGACGCGGTCGTCGTCGATGACCGGGAGGCCGGAGACGCGGTACTGGCCGCAGATCTCGTCGAGCTCCTCGAGGGTGGCCTTGGGGTGGATCGTGATGGGGTTGGAGATCATCCCCGTCTGCGTGCGCTTCACGAGGTCGACCTGGTAGGCCTGGTCGGAGATCGAGAGGTTGCGGTGCAGGACGCCGATGCCGCCCTGGCGCGCCATCGCGATGGCCATCCGAGCCTCGGTCACGGTGTCCATCGCGGCTGAGACAAGTGGCACGGCGAGGGAGATCTCGCGGGTCAGGCGCGAGGTGGTGTCGACCTCGGCCGGATGGACGTCGGTCTCACCGGGCAGCAGCAGCACGTCGTCATAGGTGAGCCCGAGAGCGGCGAACTTGTCGGGGATGCCGGCGTTCTGAGGGTCGGGCACAGGTGGCCTTCCGGTCGCGAGCGGTGCGACCCAGGTTACCCGTCCGGGATACGAGGCCCGAAACCCCGAGGAGGATCGACGCGCTCCGCGCGCTGGCGACACCTAGCGCAGGAAGCCCCACCGGAATCCGAGTGCGACGGCCTGGGCCCGGTCGGCGGCGGCCAGCTTGCGGAAGAGACGTCGCGCGTGGGTCTTGACCGTGTCCTCGGACAGGTAGAGCTCACGGCCGATCTCGGCGTTGCTCTTGCCCCGGCTCATCCCGTCGAGGACCTGCTGCTCGCGCTCGGTCAGCGCGGGCGGGCTGCCGGCCGGACGGATCCGGGTGGACCTGGCCGCAGGCCCCTCGCGTCCGGCGGCCAGCGCCAGCGCCACGGTCGCCGCCACCTCCTCGCGGCTCGCGTCCTTCGCGACGTAGCCGCGGGCACCGCCGGAGACGGCACGGGCGACACCGTCGGGGTCCTCGCCCATCGTGAGCATGACGACGGTGGCGTCAGGGTGCGCCGCGACGAGACGACGCGAGGCCTCCACGCCACCGATGCCGGGCATGCGGACATCCATCAGCACGAGGTCGGGGCGCTCGATCGGGAACCGGGCGAGCACCTCCTCGCCGCTGCCTGCGGCCGTGACGCGCTCCACCCCCGGGACGGCACCGACTGCTCGCCGGATCGCCTCTCGGGCAAGCGGGGCGTCGTCGCACACGAGAACGGTGGTCATGGCTGCGCGCACGTCCTCCCGGAAGGCTCACGTCACTCGCGTGACGTCTGTCAGAGGGTTGTTCGGCATCTTCGGCCGCCGACTTCAGTCCCTGTCGCCCCGGGCCGGCCGCCCGCAGCCGACGACGGGGGGCCGGACGGCCGACGACGGACGACGGGCGTGCGCCCCGGGACCCCGCCGGAGGCTCCCGGGCGCTCCGCGGTCAGTCCGCGAGAAGCGCAGCGATGTCGGGCCGGACGAGCCAGTCCTGCGCGAAGGGCCCCGGCAGGTCGTCGGCGATCTGGCGGACGGTGAGGCGGGCTGAGGCGAGCGCGGCGGCGCTCTCGACCGGGTGGCTCGGCGCGATCAGGGCGCCGAGCACGGCACGGGCGGGCCACACGAGGGGGACGGTGCCGAGGCTCTCGGCGAGGGTGGCGGCGCGGCGTAGCGTGTGGGCCGCCTCCTCGATGTCACCGGCCTGCACCTGGGCGACCCCGCAGAACAACAGGCCCTTGGCGACGTGGCGGGGGGCGCCGGACGTCTCGGCGAGGGTGATCGCCGACGTCGCGCGCGACACCGCCTCATCCGGACGCTGCCGCAGCAGCGCGATCTCGGCCCGGACCCAGTCCAGCCTGACCCGCTGCCGCCACCAGTCGCCGCGACCGTCCGCCAGCGCAACAGCCTCGCCGAGGGCCGCGTCCGCCTGGGCGCCCTCGCCGAGCCCCACGGCATCGGCCGCGAGCCCGAGCACGGCGTCGAACCGGGCCTCGGCGGCGTTCCCGGCGAGCTCCAACGCCCGCTCGTCGATGCGCCGCCCGTCCTGGTGGCGCCCGAGCTGGCGGGACACGCTGGCCAGCGTCGCTGCCGCCAGCGAGGCGAAGATGCGGCGGTCGGCCTCGTCCGGCGCGGACATCGCGAGCGGCTCGAGCACCATCATCGCCGAGCCGTAGCGGCCTGCGGCACCGAGACAGACGCCGAGCAGCCACGCGGCGGCGGTGGCCTCGGCATCGTTCCCCTGGGCGTGAGCGAGCTCGACCGCACGCTGCAGCGGGGCCACCCCGGCCGATGGTCGCCCGTGGAACGCAGCCCGTTCGCCGGTGGCGAGCAGCTCGGTGAGGTCGTCGTCCACGGGGGGACTCCGTCGGGGCAGAGGGGTGGACACGCGGGCAGGGGCGAACAGGACCGGCCGGTGGCGACTGGGTCACCGGCCGTGCGGAGCGTATCGGCCGTCGGCGCCGCACCGAAGGCACCGGGCCGTGAGCACCGCCGGGGGACTGGTCCGGCGCCGCACCCGAGCGCGCCTGCCTCGATCAGACGCCGACGGCCCTGGAGATGCGGGCGACGGCGTCGACGAGGTCGGTGACCCGCGCGACACCGCTCGGCAAGGTTTCTCCCCATCCGGGTCCGGCGGCCAGCACGAGAGGCGCAGGACGTAGTACGGGAAGGTCCGCGAGCCCCTCCGCCACGGTTGGTGCAGCGATGTAGGACCACACCAGGACGACGGAGGGACCGGTGCGCCGGATGGCGGCGACGAGGGCCTCGTGCGGCACCCGTGCTCCGAGGACCCTGGCCGCGATGCGCCGTTCGGCGAGGGCTGCCGACACCGCGAAGAGCGGCAGGGAGTGCATCTCGGAATCGGCGCAGGCGAGCAGGACCGGACGAGGGTTGACCGCCCCGTGGAGCCGGGCCACCACGCCGGACAGGGCGGAGGTGATCGCCTCGGACAGGACGTGCTCGACCTCGATGCCCCGGCCGGTGTTCTCCCAGCGGCGACCGACCCCGACCAGGACCGGGACGAGGAGGTTGTCCCACGTCCACACCACTCCGCGACGCTCGATGGTGTCCCGGACGATCTGCATGCAGGCGATGCTGTCCAGGCTCATGGCAGCCCGCGCCAGACCGCGCACCGAGGCCGAGGCAGCCGGGGTCGCGATGACGTCGCCACCGCCGTGCGGACCGACGATGTCTTCCAGCAGCGGGTCGAGGTCGGAGTCGGCCGCCGCCTCGAGCCGGTCGAGGTCGAGGTGGCTCGCGGGATGCGCGACGACGTCCGCGGCGAGCGCAGCCCGGGCCGCCTCCCCGGGGGGCGCCCCGGCGTTGACGAGCCGACGCATGAGGTCGAGCCGGGCGACGTCGAGGGCGTCGTAGCGACGATGGGTGCCCGCCGAGCGGTCGGAGGGCCCGAGGGCGTAGCGCCGGTCCCACGTCCGCAGCGTGGCGGGCGCGACGCCGAGCCGGCGGGCGACCGCGGCGACGGTCAGGCCGGGGCCGGCGAAGGGCTCCGGGGGCGTCGACCGAGCCGGGGCAGGCACCGATGAGGCGGCGTCGTCGAGGTCGGTCCCGGGTTCGAGAGGCTCGGCCCGCTCTGCGGCTGCTGCCGCCGGGTTCGTGGTGGGCTGGGAGATGACCATGGCCCCCTCAGTGTCGGGGCACGTCCGGGGTCTCGCCATCCGGGACCCTGCCCAGCCGGTCAAGATCCGGTCAGGATCGGGCTCGGGCATGTCACCTACGTCACACGAGAGCGTCGCTACGCGAGGCCCTCGACCTGCATCCATGAGGGTTCCGCGCTCCGAAGAAGGGAGTACAGCGCACCGGGGCCTCTGATGCCGAACTTGTTCACATCCGGGTCATCGAAACGAGTTGACCAACCTATGACACGGTTGTACCGTCATCTCAAGTGACCAACAGGATGAGGTAGAGACATGGCTGACGTATCGCGACTTCCCGGTCCCAACGCCGACCTGTGGGACTGGCAGATGGACGGCGCGTGCCGCGGCGAGGACACCGACCTGTTCTTCCACCCCGAGGGCGAGCGCGGACCGTCGCGCCTGTCCCGCGAGCTCGCCGCCAAGTCGGTCTGCGCCCGCTGCCCCGTCCTGGCCCAGTGCTCGGCCCACGCCCTGACCGTCCGCGAGCCCTACGGCGTCTGGGGCGGGCTGTCGGAGGACGAGCGCGAGGCGATCTACCTGCGCCAGCGGATCCCCGCCCAGCGCCTGGCCTGAGTCAGCACCATCCCGGGACCTCCCGCCGCGGCACGGCCCCACCTCCGGCCGGTGACCGCCGTGAATGGGACGGCCACCAAGACGCAGCGCCGATGCACCCCCCCTCGCGTCGCGCGCGCGGTCGCCGGACGGTCGGATCGCACGGGGGCCCGCTATCTCGGGTCCTCGACCTCCAGGTCGACGAGAACGACGAAGCCCCGCCTGCATCACGCAGGCGGGGCTTCGTCGTGGGGGCATCGCGCGTCGATCAGTGGTTGTGACCGCCGGGACCGTGGGAGTGGCCGTGACCGGCGTGTCCCTCGTCGTCGGTGTCGTCCTTCTTCTCGACCACGAGCGCCTCGGTGGTGAGGAGCAGCGCGGCGATGGAGGCCGCGTTGGCCAGCGCCGAGCGCGTCACCTTGACCGGGTCGATGACGCCGGCCGCGATGAGGTCCTCGTAGACGTCGGTGGCGGCGTTGTAGCCGTGACCGACCTCGAGCTCACGGACGCGAGCGACGACGACGTAGCCCTGCTCGCCGGCGTTCTCAGCGATCCAGCGAAGCGGCTCGGCCGCGGCCTTGCGCACGATGCTGACGCCCGTGGCCTCGTCACCCTCGAGCCCGAGGTTGTCGTCGAGGACAGCAGCCGCGTGCACGAGGGCGGAGCCGCCACCGGCGACGATGCCCTCTTCGATCGCGGCGCGCGTCGCGGAGACGGCGTCCTCGATCCGGTGCTTCTTCTCCTTGAGCTCGACCTCGGTGTGCGCGCCGACCTTGATGACGCACACGCCGCCCGCGAGCTTGGCGAGACGCTCGTTGAGCTTCTCCTTGTCCCAGTCGCTGTCGGTGTTCTCGATCTCGGCGCGGATCTGCGCGACGCGGTCGGAGACGGCCTGGTGGTCGCCACCGCCCTCGACGATGGTCGAATCGTCCTTGGTGACGACGATGCGACGCGCGGTGCCGAGGACCTCAAGGCCGACCTGATCGAGCTTGAGGCCGACCTCGGGGGTGACGACCTGCGCACCCGTGAGGATCGCGAGGTCCTGGAGGATCGCCTTGCGACGGTCGCCGAAGGCCGGCGCCTTGACGGCCGTCGAGGAGAACGTGCCGCGGATGCGGTTGACGACCAGGGTCGACAGCGCCTCCCCGTCGACGTCCTCGGCCACGATGAACAGCGGCTTGCCGGCCTGGACGACCTTCTCCAGCAGCGGGAGCAGCTCGGAGACGCTGGAGATCTTGTTCTGGACGATGAGGACGTAGGCGTCCTCGAGGACGGCCTCCATCCGCTCGGCGTCGGTGACGAAGTACGGCGAGATGTAGCCCTTGTCGAACTGCATGCCCTCGGTGAAGTCGAGCTCGAGCGCGGTGCTGCTCGACTCCTCCACGGAGATGACGCCGTCCTTGCCGACCTTGTCGAACGCCTCGGCGATGAGCTCGCCGATGGCGCGGTCCTGCGAGGAGATGGTGGCGACGTCGGCGATCTCCGCCTTGCCGGAGACGTCGCGGGCAACCTCGAGGAGACGGTCGCTCACGGCCGTGACGGCCTTGTCGATGCCACGCTTGAGGTCCATCGGGGCACCACCCGCGGTGACGATCTTCAGACCCTCGCGGACCATCGCCTGGGCCAGGACGGTCGCGGTGGTGGTGCCGTCACCGGCGACGTCGTTGGTCTTGGTGGCGACCTCCTTCGCGAGCTGGGCGCCGAGGTTCTCATAGGAGTCCTCGAGCTCGACCTCACGGGCGATGGTGACGCCGTCGTTGGTGATCGTGGGGGCGCCCCACTTCTTGTCGATGACGACGTTGCGGCCCTTCGGGCCGAGCGTCACCTTGACGACGTCGGCGAGCGCGTTGACGCCACGCTCGAGGCTGCGACGCGCGTCCTCGTCGAACTCCAGGATCTTGGCCATGTGTGTGCCGTTCCTTCGTTGTCTGGGGGACGAATCCGCCCCGGGGCCCGGGGGGCCGCCGGGGCGGATCACGTTCTGTTCTGACGCGCCGTCCTCACGAACCGGCGGCGCGGGTGGTGCGGGTTCTGTGCGGTCGACTACTTGACGACGACGGCGAGGACGTCACGAGCGGACAGGATGAGGTACTCCTGGCCGTCGTACTTGACCTCGGTGCCGCCGTACTTCGAGTAGATGACCTTGTCGCCGACCTGGATGTCCAGCGGCAGGCGCTGGCCGTCCT
>JBBRAQ010000006.1:0-130384 GCA_038206635.1 Candidatus Nanopelagicales bacterium
GGTCGGCAACATCCCCACGCCCGTCGTCCCCCAACCCCCGACCGGGCCACCCCCCACCTATGACACGGGTGGTGGGGTCTATCCCCGACCCAGGAATCGCCCACACCACCAGTGACATCGGTGCCGGACGGGGGTGGGGGCGGGCAGGATGTGGGGATGGACCTGCCTGTGCTGCCGCCGGTCAAGCCGATGCTCGCCAAGCCGGTGCCGGGCGTACCGCTGCCCGACTCGGTGAGCGGCGGGCTCGTGTATGAGCCCAAGTGGGACGGGTTCCGCTGCATCGTGTTCCGCGACGGCGAGGACGTCGTGCTCGGAAGCCGCAACGAGAAGCCCCTCACGCGGTACTTCCCTGAGCTCGTCGAGGCGCTCCGCGAGCACCTGCCCCTGAGGTGCGTGGTCGACGGCGAGATCGTGATCCGCACCGGAGAGCGACTCGACTTCGGCGCGCTGCAGCAGCGCATCCACCCGGCCGAGAGCCGCGTACGCCTGCTCGCCGAGCAGTTCCCGGCGTCCTACGTCGCGTTCGACCTCCTCGCCCTCGACGACGACGACCTGATGGGTACGCCGTTCTCGCACCGACGGCAGCGGCTCGAGTCCGCGCTCGCCGGCGCTCGGGCGCCGATCCACCTCACCCGTGTCAGCGCCGATCCGGACGAGGGACGCCGCTGGTTCGAGGTCTTCGAGGGGGCAGGACTCGACGGGCTCGTGTGCAAACCGCTGGCAGCCACCTACCAGCCCGACAAGCGGGTGATGCTGAAGGTCAAGCACGCACGCACCGCGGACTGCGTCGTTGCCGGGTGGCGTCCGCACAAGCAGCGAGGAGCCGACGGCCAGGAGATCGTCGGTTCGCTGATGCTGGGCCTGTACGACGGCTCCGGCGTGCTCCAGTCCGTGGGGGTGGCGGCGTCGTTCACCATGGCGCGGCGAGCCGAGCTCGTGGACGAGCTCGCGGCCCATGCCCTCCGACCCGACGAGGACCACCCCTGGTCCTCGTGGCGCGACGCGTCAGCGCACGCGGACAACCGGCTGCCAGGTGCAGTGTCGCGCTGGAGCGCGGGCAAGACCCTCGACTGGAAGCCGGTGCGCCCCGACCTCGTCGTGGAGGTCGGGTACGACGCGATGGAGGGGACGAGGTTCCGCCACACCACGCACGTCAGGCGGTGGCGCCCCGATCGGTCGCCCGACTCCTGCACCTACGACCAGCTCGAGGTGGCCGTCCGCTACGACCTGCGCGACGTGCTCGAGGGGTGACGTGCTCGAGGGGTGATGCGCCCGAGGGGTGATGCGCTCGAGCACCTGCCCACGTGTGGGTCAGCCGCGCGGGTTCTTCCCCGACATCATGCGCCACGCGACGACCCCGATAACGACGACAAGGACCACGAACAGCACGATCAGCGTGAAGATCATGGGCGACACCTTAGCGGTGCGAGAACCATCCACCCGCCAGAGCGCTCCAGCCCTCGCGCGGGCCGCGGTTCACCTCAGGATCTCCACCCGGCCGACACGTTGTGCACGCCCATCCGTTCGAACCTCGTGACAGTCCAGGTCGCCGGGGCGTCCTCGGCGGTCGTCAGGACGATCCCCCCGGCCGTGATCTCGGTGATCGTGTTGGGCACGCGTGCGGACACGACCCGGATGTCGTCGAGGTACCCGGCCAACGTCGCCGTGGACCCGATCACGTCGCACGCCAGCGTCAGCCGCACCGGGACCCCGGCCCGCGGTGCCGTCACCGAGCCGGACGCCACAGTGTCCCTTGAGCCAGTCGGTACCGAGCCGGTGACGAGACGGACGCCGCCGCCGGTCGCGGGGAGCATCCCGTAGCCGTGGCTGTTGTCGCTCCAGCACTGCACGCCGAACTCCGACCCGGCCGCCATCCTCACCGGGGTCGCGTTCCTGCGGGAGGCCAGGACCGTGCGGACCGTCGGTGAGATCAGACCTCCGGCCACCACGCCGTCGGGCGCGAGGACGACCATGCGATAGCCCCCGCCCGGCACGAAGGTGCGGGAATAGCCGACGGTGGAGTCCTGTGGGAACCCGTCGGCGGACTTCGTCAGGTCCGCGGAGTACACAGCGAGATCGTCCATGGTCTGGTTCAGCCCGAGTGCGGCGAGCACACCGAGAAGGAGCACCGCGACGATCCCGCACGCGCCCAGGACCCAGGGCCATCGCGGGCGCCGTCGGATCGGATCGCGTGCGACCAGCCCGTCGTCGGAGACGAAATCGGTCCAGGTGTCGTGGTCGAGGTAGCGCACCTCGTGAGCCCGTCCGGGATCGGTGCACCAGCCGTCGGGACGCATGACCGTCACCTCCCGCGCGCGCAGGCCGCGCACCGAAGACCGATGTCGAACGGCGGCCTTGCGACGCTCTCAGGGTAGGGGCGAGGGCGAGGCCGAGGCCGAGGCGCGCGCGACGACCCGAGGCCGTCGATCAGGTGTCGTCCCGTGCGCGGCTCGGCTGCACGCGCTTGGGCTCACCTGCCATCTTCGGATAGTCCGGCGGGTAGGGCAGATCGGTGAGTCCGAGGTCGCGCTCGTCCCGCTCGTACCACGCGAGCAGCGTGCTGATGTCGTAGGCGACGTCGTCGATGCCGGCGTGGAGGTCGCCGAGCTCGGCGAACCTCGGCCCCACAGTGCGAACGGTGAAGTCGAACGGCGTGACGTCGTCGAGCTCGTGCCAGAGCACCGGCGTCGACACCGGCGCGTGCGCCTTGGGACGGATGGAGTACGCCGACGCGATGGTGCGGTCGCGTGCGTTCTGGTTGTAATCGAGGAAGATCGCCTCGGGGCGCTCCTCCTTCCACCACTTGGTCGTCACGCGCCCAGGCATCCGGCGCTCGAGCTCGCGACCCACCGCGATCGCCGCGTGGCGGAGGTCGATGAAGCCCCAGCGCGGCTCGATCCGCACGTAGACGTGGACGCCGCGGCCGCCGGACGTCTTGGGCCAACCGACCATGCCGAGCTCGCCGAGGAGCGCATTGAGCTCGTGCGCGACGATGACCGCGTCGCGGAAGTCTGTGCCCGGCTGCGGGTCGAGGTCCAGCCGCAGCTCGTCGGGGTGCTCGACGTCGTTGCGGCGCACCGGCCAGGGATGGAACGTGATCGTGCCGAGCTGAGCGGCCCAGGCGACGACGGCCAGGCTGGTCGGTGCGACCTCGTCGGCGGTGCGACCCGACGGGAAGGTGATGTGCGCCGTCTCGACGTAGTCAGGAGCCCCCTGGGGCACCCGCTTCTGATAGAAGGCCTCACCCTTGAAGCCCTCGCGGGTGGAGATGCGCGCACCCTCGACCACTCCCCCGGGCCAACGCTCGAGCGTGGTCGGACGCGCACGCAGCGCCCGCATGATCCCGTCGCCGCAGTCGATGTAATGCTGCACGACCTCGAGCTTGGTGATCCCGACGTCGGGGAAGTACGGCTTCTCGGGGTTGCTCACGCGCACCACGTGATCGCCCACCGTGAGCTCGATCGGGTCACCGAAGGACTTAGCCACGGGACGACGCTAGCCGCAACCCTGCTGCGCGGGGAACGCCTCGACCGACACGATGGACCCATGACCTCCTCACCAAGCCGCGCCCCGGCATCGCGACGCCCGGTGCGTCGCGGCATAGACCCCATGGCGCCCCGGTGATCGGGGCACTCGCGGCGGGGTTCGGCATCGGCGTCCTCGTTGCCCTGCAGGTGGGGCCGATCTTCCTGCTGTGCGCTCGCACGTCGGCGCGGTTCGGCTTCCGTCCGGGTGCGGCGATCGGGATGGGCGCTGCCTCGGTCGATGCCGCGTACGCCGTTCTCGGGGCCCTCGGCGCCACCGTCCTGCTCCAGGCCGTTCCCCTGCGTCTCGCACTCGGACTCACCGGTGCAGGGGTCCTGGCCTGGATGGGCCTCCGCACGATCTACGACGCGTTCCGGGTGCGTCTCGGTGGCGAGAGCGAGCTCGAGGTCGTCTCTTCGGGCGCCGCCTACCGAACTGGGCTGCTGGCCACGGCGAGCAACCCGCTCACGATCCTGACCTGGGCCGCGGTGTTCTCCGGCGCCGCCGTGAGCGACGTCGCCGGCGACCCCTCGCGCGCGGCCGCCTTCGTCGTCGGCACCACCCTCGGCTCGCTGGTCATGCATCTCGCCCTCGCCGGCGCGATGTCGGCAGTCGGCAGCCGGCTGAACGCGACGGCGTTGCGAGTGATCGACGTCGTCTCCGGGCTCGGGCTGCTCGCATTCGGCGGCGTCCTCGCCACGCGCACCGTCACCGCGTCGCAGACGCCGACGTAAGGGCTCCGTCATGGCTTCAGGGTGGCTGGCCGGCGTCCTGCGACGTACGGTCGCTCTCATGAGTGCGAACCCCGGGGCTCTGCCCGCCACCAAGCCCGACGGCACGCCCTTCGTCACCGTGAGGTCCGACGAGGAATGGCGCGCCACCCTCTCCCCGTCGGAGTACCACGTGCTTCGCGAGGCGGGCACCGAGCCGGCATTCGTCGGCGAGTACACCGACACCAAGACGCAGGGCACCTACTCGTGCCGCGCGTGCGACGCCGTGCTGTTCACGAGCGACACGAAATTCGACTCGCACTGCGGCTGGCCGTCGTTCTTCTCGCCTCTGGCCGGTGACGCCGTCATCGAGCTGGTCGACCACACGATGGGGATGAGGCGCGTCGAGGTCCGTTGCGCGAACTGCGGAAGCCACCTCGGGCACGTCTTCGAGGGCGAGGGCTATGGCACCCCGACCGACCAGCGCTACTGCATCAACTCCATCAGCCTCAAGCTCGAGCCCGCCGAACAGTAGCGTCGTCGACCGAGGTCACCGGAGATCCAGTCGACGTCGTGCGCCGGCGAGGATGGGGCGGGACTCCGGCCGACGGAACGACGACAGGCCCGGCAGTCCCCACGGCGACGGACGACTGCCGAGCAGGGCGAGGGACGTGGCCAGGGCGAGAGGGAACCCAGTGACGGCCGTCTCCCGTTCCTCGTCCGTCCGGATGCCGCCGTCGTAGGTCGCCAGCGTGGCCGACCGAGCGTCGAAGTCGGGACGGTCCACGACGTGGGGGTCCAGCAGTACTCCCTCGACCCACGCGGGGCCAGGCCGGTTCATCCTCCAGTGGCAGGACGACTCCGCGGGCAGCAGCTCGGAAGGCTCCGCGATCAGGCGCAGCATCGCCGCCTCGTCCGTGACGAGCGGGTGGGGTGTCAGATCCGCAGTCTGACGCCGGATGACACCCCTGGCGGCCGAGACGAGTCGGGGGTCATCCAGGTCGCCGTCGTCCTAGGTCGCCACCAGCGAGGGCGATAGTCGACGTCGGGCAGATGCTGGAGCACGGCCACTTCTCGCCGGAACAGCCTGGGGTGGTGGGTGTTCAGCGCGAGTCCGACGGCCTTCACGAAGTACCGGAACCCGTCGTCGAGGACGATCCGGGCAGCGGGGCCGGCTGACATGGCCTCGAGCTGCGTCGCGCCGGAGGCGACTCGTCCGCCCAGCTCGCGCTCGATCCACGTGCGCACCTGATCTGGGACCGCGTCGAAGTCGACCCGCTCCCCGACGGCGCGAAGGAGGTACGTCACCCGCCCGGTGTCGCCAAGCGAACGCTCTGGCGCACGCGAGTTGTGCGGGGCCGCCTGTCAGGCGAGGTCGGCGACGAGGTCGGTGAGCCTCCGGCGACGGCCGGTGTAGAAGGGGATCTCCTCGCGGACGTGCAGGCGTGCGCGCGAGGCCCGGAGGTGGCGCATGAGGTCGACGATGCGGTGCAGCTCGTCGGCCTCGAAGGCGAGGATCCACTCGTAGTCGCCGAGAGCGAACGAGGCCACTGTGTTGGCGCGGACGTCGGGGTAGTCCCGCCCCATCTGGCCGTGCTCCACCAGCAGCTCGCGACGCTCCTCGTCCGGGAGGAGGTACCACTCGTAGGAGCGCACGAACGGGTAGATGCAGACGTACTTCCGGGCGTTCTCATCGGCGAGGAACGCTGGCACGTGGGACTTGTTGAACTCCGCGGGACGATGCAGCGCCATCTGCGACCACACCGGCTCGAGGTGAGAGCCGAGCGCGGTGCGCCGCACCTGGTGGTAGGCGTCCTGCAGGTCGTCGCTCGACGCCGCGTGCATCCACAGCACGACGTCGGCGTCGGCCCTCAGCCCGGCGACGTCGTACCAGCCGCGGACGACGATGTCCCTCGCCGCGAGCTGCGCGACGACCTTCTCGACCTCGCGCACCATCGCGGAGCGACCTGCCGTGCCGAGCGGGGTCGCCCGGAAGACCGACCACGTCGTGTAGCGGATCTGGTCGTTGATCTCCCGCGCCACCTTGCCCTGCTGCGGCCGCTTGCCGGTGGCGCTCGCTGCGGGAGTCGCAGCGGTCTTCTTCGTGGCGGTCTTTGTCGCGGCGGTCTTCTTCGCGGCGGTGGATTTCGCGGCGGTGGGCTTCGGGGACCTCGGGTCAGACATGGCGCCATTGTCCGTCCGAGGCCAGCCGCTGGGTAATCAGGGTGGCCGCGCGGTCCGCGCGTGCGACGCAGGCGGCAATCCCGACGCCGTCGAACGCCGCCCCGCAGGCGACGAGGCCCGGCAGCTCCTCGATCGCTGCGGTGATGCGCTCGGCCCGGTCGACGTGCCCGACGGCGTACTGCGGGAGCCCGCCTCCCCACCTGCTGACCCTCGACGCCATCGGCCGGGCACGTCCCAGCCGCGCGACGAACGCGAGGTCGTCAGCCGACAGGTCGACGAGCTCGTCGTCGTCGCGCTGCAGGACCTCGACGTCGTCGGCGTGCCCGAGCGAGCACCGCGCGGCGACGAGGTCCTGGCCGAGGCACTCATCGGCCAGCCACTGCCACTTGTGCGAGGAGAACGTCGCCGCCTTCACCGGGCGCTGCTCGGAGGGCGGGACGAGATAGCCACTGCCTTCCGGCAGGTCGCCGTCGGGGAGGTCCGAAGCGCGGTAGAGCAGCGTGACCACGGCCACGGACGTCGTCTCGATCTCGGACAGCTCCGTCTCGGCCTGCACGGAAAGCCCACGCAGCAACTTCGCCGCCGCCGGGGCCGGCACCGCGAGGACCACGGCGTCGGCATGCACCACGCGAGCCTCGTTCGTCGCGCCGACGACGAGTTCCCAGCCCTGGGCAGACCGACGCAGCTTGCGCACCGTCGTCCCGGTCTCGATGGTCGCGCCCGACTCCCGCAGCCGCTGGGCCAGCACGACGGGCAGACGCCCGACACCCCCACGGATGCCGGTGAACACCGGGCGACGGGGGCCGGCGACAGGTGCGGCCTCACCTCGGGCCACGAGTGCGGCCGACAGCAACGAGCGCTCGCCCCTGCACGCCTCGAAGAGCCGCGGTGCGGCGGCGCGCATGGACACGTTGACGGCTCGGTCGGCGTAGACCCCCATCAGCAGCGGCGACACGAGACGGTCGACGACCTGCGGACCGAGCCGCCGCCCGACGTAATCACCGATCGCGATGTCGTCCCCGAGAGGCGTTCCGGGCAGCACGTGGTCGAGCGGGATGCGGGCGAGCGCCTGGGGTGAGAGGACGCCGCTTCGGGCGAGCTGGGTCAGGTCGGTCGGCACGCCCATCACGAGGCCCGTCGGCATCAGGACCAGGTCACCGTCGATGACCAGCCGCGGGGAGCTCGGGTTCGGGTGGACGAGGTCGTCGTCCAACCCTGCGTCCCGTGCCAGCCGGACGGCCTCGGGCCGGGTCGAGAGCATCGACTCGGCACCCTCGTCGATCGGGATGCCCTCCAGGTCGCTGACCCGCAGCTTGCCGCCGACGCGGGCCGAGGACTCCAGCACCGTGACGTCAAGGTCATGGCGCTCCCGGCAGAGCCGCCAGGCAGCGGCCAGACCGGAGATCCCGCCACCGACCACGACGACGTGCGGACGCCGCGGCGACGGACGGAGGACGGAGTGCTGCTCGGTCACGGCTCCACCCTGCCACCTCGCACCGATCGCTGCCGGATCGAGACCTACGGTCCCGGAACGCGTGTGGCCGGTGTCACGTCACACCGGCGACGTACGGCGAGCCTGCCGGTATCCGGGAGCGCGCCGACCGAACGAGGAGGACACCATGACCACAGCAATCACCGTTCCCACGGCGCGCACCGGTCGACCCAGCGGATCGCACCGCCGCCGCCGGGCAGCAGCCGGAGCCGCGTCGCTCGTGGTGGCCTTCGCCCTTGCCGGATGCGCCGGTTCAGGCAGCTCCACCTCCTCGGCCAGCATCGCGCCGGACACGGTCGGGGGAGCAGTACCCGCGGTCGGAGCACCCGCGGTCGGCGACGGCACCAAGGAGGCGGCCGGCGGGGGCACGACCTCCTCCGGGCTCGGCGCCCAGCTCGCCACGACGAACGACCGCTCGATCGTCGTCCGCTCGGACGTCTCCGTCCTCGTGGCCGACGTCGGACGGGCCACGGCCGCTCTCGGGACGATCGCGCTCCGCCACGGCGCTTCGATCGCCAGCCAGTCGACGTCGAGCGGCACCGGCCCGACACCCCTGGACTACCCGGCGTCCTCGGACGGCAAGACCACCTGCCCATCCACGGGATGCCCGACGCCGTACGCCTCCTCCTCCACCACGCTGCGCCTGGACAACAGTGCGGTCGACGCCCTGCTGCGCGACGTCGCAGGGCTTGGGACGGTCCAGGCCTCGACACGCACCAGTGACGACGTCACCGCCGAGGTCGCCGACGTCGATGCCCGGGTACGCAACGCCCAGGCCTCCCTGGCGCGCGTCCGAGCGCTGATGGTCCGGGCGACGAAGGTGGGCGAGATCGTGGCTCTCGAGGGTGAGCTGAGCAAGCGGCAGTCCGACCTCGAGGCCTTGGAGGCCCGGCAGCGCACCCTCGTCGACCAGGCCGCGGAGGCGACCGTGACGGTCCGTCTCGTCGACTCCGGCGCACCCGTCGTCGCGGAGTCGAGGACCGGTTTCCTCGCCGGGCTGCAGTCCGGGTGGGACGCCTTCACCGGCGCGATGGTCGGGGCCCTGACGGTCGTCGGCGCTCTGGTTCCGTTCCTTCTCCTGGTCGTCCCGGTGGGCCTGGTGATCTGGCTGGTCGCCCGTCGACGTCGCGCGGCCCCTACCACCGCACCGAGTCCCGGGACCTGACGACCTGACGGCGTGACGACGCGACGACGCCGCATCAGGATTCAGGCGGCAGCCGGCGTCAGACCGCGGTGATGTCGTGCACGAGGTCGACGACCCGGTGCAGGACGTCGGGGTCGGTGTCGGGGAGCACGCCGTGTCCGAGGTTGAAGATGTGACCCGGGAGCCCCTCGGCGTCGGCCAGCACCTGACGCACGCGCGCCTCGACCGCTTCCGGCCCCGCGAACAGCGACGCCGGGTCGAGGTTGCCCTGCAGCGCGTGCTGGTCCCCGACGCGTCGCGCTGCCTCCCAGAGCGGGAGGCGGAAGTCGACGCCCACCACGTCGGCACCGGCGTCACGCATGTCCGCGAGCAGCTCGCCGGTACCCACCCCGAAGTGGATCCGCGGGACGCCGAGGTCCTCGACGGCGGCGAGCGCCCGCCGCGAGTGCGGCTGGACGTACTCCCGGTAGTCGCGTGCCGGCAGGGCGCCGACCCAGGAATCGAACAGCTGCACCGCACTCGCGCCGGCGAGCACCTGCTGGCGCAAGAACTCCCCCGCGATGACCGACAGCTTCTCGAGCAGTGCGTGCCACACGTCAGGAGCGCCGTACATCAGGGCCTTCGTCCGGGCGAGGTCGCGGCTCGGCCCGCCCTCGACGAGGTAGGACGCCAGGGTGAACGGGGCGCCGGCGAAGCCGATCAGCGGAGTGGAGCCGAGCTCACCGCTCAGCGCGCGGACCGCGGCGAGCACCGGCACGACGTCATCGGCCGTGAGGTCGCGGAGCCGGTCGACGTCCGCGGCCGTGCGGAACGGCTCGGCCACCACCGGCCCGACGCCCGGCACGATGTCGAGGTCGACGCCGATGGCCTTGAGCGGGACGACGATGTCACTGAAGAAGATCGCCGCGTCGACGCCGTAGCGCCGTACCGGCTGCAGGGTGATCTCGACGACAAGGTCGGTCGTGAAGCACGACTCGAGCATCGGCACGCCGACCCGCAGGGCGCGGTACTCCGGCAGCGACCGGCCCGCCTGGCGCATGAACCACACCGGCGTGTGCGGCACGGGCTGACGGCGCCCCGCGAGCACGAGGGCGGCGGAGGAGGTGCGGCCCTCGCGCAGCGGGTGGCCGGCCGGCAGTGCGTCGGACTCGGCGGGGGTCGTGCTCAGGTTGGTCTCGGGGCGCTCGGTCACGTCCGTGATCGTCGCACCGCCCCCGACGAGCGTCGAATCGGCGCTCTCACGCGAGCCCCGGCCGGAGGGCGCCGTCGTCCCCCGACCCGACCGGGCGCACGACTCGCCCGGACCACCGGCACCTCCACGCCGCGGATGCCTGGCCGACCTACCCTCGGCTTCGTGACCAGTCGACGGCGTGACCCCGGTGCGGACGTCGGCTCGCCCGCCGTCCCCGCGGCGTTCGCGGCGGCGCTGGCGAGCATCCGGTCGGTGTCGCTCCGACCGGAGATCGTCGTCGAGGAGACCCCCGCGCCGCAGCGCCTGTCGCCCTATGCCGTGGCGCTGCAGGCCGAGGTCGTGATCGACGACGAGGAGGCTGCCAGCGGCCGCTTCGTGCTCCTGCACGACCCCGCCGGTCAGGAGCCCTGGGACGGCGACTTCCGGGTGGTGACCTTCGCCAAGGGCACCGTCGAGCTCGACATCGCCCAGGACCCCATGCTCACCGAGGTCGGCTGGTCCTGGCTGGTGGAATCACTCGAGGACCGTGACGCGGGCTTCCGGGCCGAGTCCGGCACGGTGACCCGGACCGCCTCGGAGTCCTTCGGCGCCATCTCCGACCGGGCGCCCTCCGGCGACGTGGAGATCCGCGCCTCGTGGACGCCGACGAGTCCCGACGTCGGCGCGCACCTGGCGGCCTGGGCCGATGTCCTCGCCCAGGTGGCGGGGCTCCCACCGATCCCGCACGGCGTCACGTCGCTCCCTCTTCCTCGCCGGCGCTGACCGCACGGGGAGCCGCCCTGTCCTCCCCGGAGAGCACGCGAGATCAACTCGCAGGTATCCGGCGGTCAAGACCCTCCCCCACCTGGCCGATACGCACTCGTAGGCCGGACCAGCACTGGTGTCCGGCACGCGTGATGCCGGGAGGCAAGCCGTGGTCGCACTTGTCGAGCGCCCGTCAGCGGTCGTACCGCTGCCGAGGGCTCGGTTCACGGCCCTCGTGGTCGCCGAGTCTGCGACCCGACGCCAGGCCATCTGCGGGCGGCTACGCCTGCTCGGTGCCCGTGACGTCGTCGAGGCGGCGAGCGGTGCCGAGGCACGCGTCCGGGCTCTCTACGACGGTCCGCGCGACCTCGTCGTCATCGAGGGCGGGCTGCCCGACGGGCCCGCCCTGCCCCTGCTCGCCGATCTGGCCAAGGTCGGCTGGCGCCGCGTCGTGCTGCTCACCGTGCGTGATGACCCCTACGCCGTCCGAGCGGCGATCAACGCCCACATCCGGTGCTACATCGTGACACCAGAGGAGCCCCCGGGCGGTCCCGCGGCGAGCTCGTCGGTAGCTCGACTGCGTCCGCGCGGCGGCTCGCCCGACGAGCTCTCCGCCCGCGAGGTCGAGGTCCTGCAGCTGGTCTCCGAGGGTCGCTCGAACAAGGAGATCGGCGACGCCCTCGGGCTGTCCGCGCTCACCGTGAAGAGCCACCTCGCCCGGATCGCCCGCAAGGTCGGCACCGGCGACCGTGCCGAGATGGTCGCCCACGCCATGCGTTCGGGCCTCGTCCGCTAGGTCACGAGGTCCTCCGTCCCGCACATCCGAGGACGCACCTCCGGCGGCGCCGGGCTCGCCGCGCGACGCGCCGGGAGCTGGAAGTCCCTATCCTGAGCGGGTGACGGACGCCGCGACCCCCGACGTGACGACCTCCCTCGACCCCGCGACGTCCACGGACGAGCCGTCGACCGACGCCACCGTGACCCCCGACGCCGACCGGGTGGTGACCGCGCTCCTCACCCCTCGAGACGGCGTCCCCCCCGTCATCGTGACTCCCGCGGCCCTGCGCGCGGCGGCCGAGGCCATCGCCGCCGGCACCGGCCCCGTCGCCATCGATGCCGAGCGCGCCTCGGGCTACCGCTACGGCCAGCGCGCCTACCTCGTGCAGCTGCGTCGCGCCGGCAGCGGCACCCACCTCGTCGACCCGATCGCCGTCCCCGACCTCACCGTGCTCGCCGAGGCCCTCGAGGGCACCGAGTGGATCCTGCACGCGGCGTCCCAGGACCTCCCTTGCCTCCGGGAGATCGGGCTGAGCCCCGCGACCCTGTTCGACAGCGAGCTCGCCGGCCGGCTCCTCGGCCACGCACGCGTCGGCCTCTCGAGCCTCCTCGAGGAGGTCCTCGGGTTCTCCCTCGCCAAGGAGCACTCCGCCGCCGACTGGTCCACCCGGCCCTTGCCGGAGCCCTGGCTGCGCTATGCCGCCCTCGACGTCGAGCTCCTCGTCGAGCTGCGCGATGCCCTCGAGGCCGAGCTCCGCGACGCCGGCAAGCTCGAGTGGGCCCAGCAGGAGTTCGACGCCGCACGCGACGCCCCGCCGCCCCCACCCCGGATCGATCCGTGGCGCCGCACGTCCGGCATGCACAAGGTGCGCCGTCCCCGGCAGCTCGCCGTGATCCGCTCGCTCTGGTACCGCCGCGACGAGATCGCCCGACGCCGCGACATCTCCCCGGGACGTGTCCTGCCCGACTCGGCGATCGTGGCCGCGGCCACGGCGTCCGGCGGGGCCGAGCCGACCCCGGTCGCCACCCTGCCGGCCTTCTCCGGCCGCGGGGCGCGGCGCCACCTCACCGAGTGGCAGTCCGCCGTCGCCGAGGGGCTCGCCCTCTCCGAGCGCCAGCTCCCGCCCGCGACGCTCGCATCCGACGGTCCGCCACCGCCGCGGGCCTGGGCCGACCGCGACCCCGACGCCGCCGCCCGCCTCGCCGAGGCCAGGGTCGGCCTGGCCGACCTCGCCGAGCAGGCGCACCTGCCGGTGGAGAACGTCCTCTCGCCCGATCTCGTGCGCCGCCTGATGTGGACCCCGCCCGAGGACGTCGGCGCCGACTCCGTGGCAGCCGTGCTGCGGTCCGGCGGCGCCCGCCCCTGGCAGGTTCGGCTCGCGGTCCCCGTGCTCCTCACCGCCGTGACGGCCACGGCCGCGAGCGCCGCGGCCGACCACGCCGACCACGCCGCCCATGCCGACCTCCTTGCCGCCGAAGTCGGGGCGACGCCCTCGCCCGAGGGGTCCCCGTCCCACGAGGATGATGCCGCGCACGTGTCGCAGGCCACAGCTGCCCGAGTTGTCACCCCACCCGAGGCAATGGTTAGGTGACCCTAACCTGAGCAGGGAGAACCCATGTTCGCGAACTACCTGATCGGCCTGAGAGAAGGCCTCGAGGCCTCGCTCGTCGTGGGCATCCTCGTGGCTTACATCGTCAAGTCCGGTCGCCGCGATCGACTCGGTGCGATCTGGGCCGGAACAGGCATCGCGATCGCCCTGTCCCTCGGCTTCGGTGCGGTGCTCACCCTCACCTCGCAGTCACTCTCGAGCACCGCAGAATCGGCCTTCGCCGGCACGATGTCGATCCTCGCCGTGGCGCTCGTGACCTGGATGGTCTTCTGGATGCGGCGGACGGCGCGGGAGATGCGCGGCGAGCTGCACGGGCGCCTCGACCGCGCCCTCGCGACCGGGGGTTTCGCCCTCGGCCTCGTCGCCCTCGTCGCGGTGCTGCGCGAGGGACTCGAGACGGCTCTGTTCCTGTGGGCCGCGACGTCCGCGTCGGAGGGCACGGCAGCAGCGCTGGGCGGCGCCCTCCTCGGCATCGCCACCGCGGTGGGGATCGGCTGGGCCGTCTTCCGTGGGGCACTGCGCCTGGACCTCGCGACGTTCTTCACCTGGACCGGTGGCCTGCTCATCGTCGTGGCGGCCGGTGTGCTCGCCTACGGCGTCCGCGACCTGCAGGAGGCCGGCTGGCTTCCCGGTGGCGAGTCCTACGCCTTCGACGTCAGCGCGAGCATCGACGAGGACGGCCCGGTCGGGACCCTGCTCGGCGGCTTCTTCCACTTCGACCCCATCACCACCTGGCTGCAGCTGGCGGTGTGGGTGATCTACCTCGGCGTCACCCTGACTCTCTACCTGCGGCCGCAGCGCCCGGTCGCCCCGGCGGAGAGCCTCACGTCCGAGCGCACCCTCGCCTGAGCCACATGGCCAGCGGAGACCCCACCTCGCCCCGGGGAGCGGCCACGCCCGACGTCGCTGTGGTCTCGGCCGTCCGACGTGCCCTCGCCGATGCCGCGGACCCCTTTCGGGCCCCGGACATGCAGGCGTACATGAAGTCCGCCATGCCCTTCCGGGGGGTGCCCAAGCCTGCTCGCACCACGGCGCTCCGCCCGGTGCTGGCGGCGCACCCGGTCGCCGACCGGGCGACCTGGGAGGCCACCGTGCGGGAGCTCTACGACGGCGCCTCCTTTCGCGAGGAGCGCTACGCCGCGCTGGCACTGCTCGACGTCCGGGTCGCCCGCGCCTGGCGTGACCCGGCACTCGTACCGCTGCTCGAGCATCTCGTCGTCGCAGGCGCCTGGTGGGACCTCGTCGACGAGGTCGCAGGCCATCACGTCGCGCCGCTGCACCGCGCCTTCCCCGCCGACCTCGCGCCGGTGATCCGCTGCTGGTCGGTCTCCGAGGACCTGTGGCTGCGCCGTACGTCGGTCCTGAGCCAGCTCGGCTCTCGCCGCGACACCGACCGCGCCCTCCTCGCCGAGGTGATCGAGGCCAACTCCGGATCCCGGGAGTTCTTCCTCCGCAAAGCAATCGGGTGGGCGCTGCGTGCTCTGAGCACCGACGACCCGGACTGGGTGCGGCAGTTCGTGGCCGCGCACCACGACGAGCTGTCGCCGCTGTCGCGCCGCGAGGCGCTCCGCCTGCTCGACCCTCCGAGCGGCTGAGACTCACGCCGGGGCGATCCGGAGTCGACCTGCCCGACTGCCTGGGAGAAGCTCGACCTGCTCGAACTCCTCGATCGACCACGAGCGCAGGATGCCGCCTTCCGCGACGCATCGCAGGGGTGGCTGTCGCGACCCGTTACCGGCGGGTAGCATCTGACATTACCGACGGGTAACCTCTGCCGGCCCCGTACCTCCCCCGTGTGAGGAGTCTCCGTTGTCATCCACCCGCGCCGCGCGCAACGTCCGCGACGTCGTCCTGGTCGACGCCGTCCGTACCCCCTTCGGCAAGGCCGGCAAGAACGGCATCTACGCCGAGACCCGCGCCGACGACCTCGTCGTCGCCGTCTTCCGAGAGCTCCTGCGCCGCAACCCGGAGCTGCCCCCCGAGCGCATCGACGACGTCGCCGTCGCCGCCACGACCCAGATCGGCGACCAAGGCCTGACCCTCGGCCGCACCGCGGGGATCCTTGCGGGCTTCCCGCGCTCGGTCCCCGGCCAGTCCGTCGACCGGATGTGCGCCGGAGCGCTCACCGCGGTCACCAACCTCTCCAGCGGCATCGGCGTCGGCGCCTACGACGTCGTCGTTGCCGGCGGCGTCGAGCACATGGGGCGTCACCCCATGGGCGAGGGACTCGATGCCAACCCGCGTCTGATCGCGGAGAAGCTGATCGACCCCGAGGCGCTGTTCATGGGCAACACCGCCGAGAATCTCCACGACCGCTTCCCGCACCTGACCAAGGCACGCGCCGACGAGTACTCCCTGCGCAGCCAGGAGAAGACCGCGAAGGCCTACGCCGACGGCGTGATCCAGCCCGACCTCGTGCCCATCGCCACCCGCAGCGCCGCTCTCGGCTGGGGCCTCGCGACCGTCGACGAGCCGCCGCGCCCGGAGACCACGCTGGCGGGCCTCGCGTCCCTCAAGACCCCGTTCCGCAGCCACGGCCGGATCACGGCGGGCAACAGCGCCGGCCTCAACGACGGCGCCACCGCAGCGGTCCTCGCGGCCGAGGAGGTGGCCGACGAGCTCGGCCTCACGAAGAAGGCGCGCCTGGTCTCCTTCGCCTTCGCCGGTGTCGAGCCCGAGGTGATGGGAATCGGCCCCGTCCCCTCCACCATCAAGGCGCTCGCGAAGGCCGGTCTCACGATCGAGGACATCGGGCTCGTCGAGGTCAACGAGGCGTTCGCCGTGCAGGTGCTCGCCTTCCTCGACCACTTCGGCATCGCCGATGACGACCCGCGCGTCAACCAGTACGGCGGCGCCATCGCCGTCGGGCACCCGTTGGCGTCCTCCGGCATCCGGCTCATGGCCAACCTCGCCAAGGGATTCGAGTCAAAGCCCGAGGTCCGCTACGGCATCACGACCATGTGCATCGGACTCGGCATGGGCGCCACCGTCATCTGGGAGAACCCCCTTCACGGCAAGGACGCGTGACCAGCATGAGCGACACCACCGTTACCCCCGCCTCCGACGAGGTCGTCACGCGGGCCCTCCTGCGCCTCATCGACCTGCCGGGCTCCGCCGGCAAGGCAGCGCTGATCACCCTCGACAACGGGCATGACCACAGCAAGCCGAACACGTTCGGCCTCGCCGGGCTGACCTCGTTCGCCGCTGCGCTCGACACGGTGGAGGCCGCGGCGGCCGCCGGCGAGATCGTGGCCGTGGCCGTCACCGGCAAGCCGTTCATCTTCGCCGTCGGCGCCGATCTCACCGGCGTCCAGCACATCGAGACGGTCGAGCAGGCGCGCGAGCTCGGGGCGTTCGGGCACCGGGTCTTCCGCCGCCTCGGCGAGCTGCCGGTCCCCTCCTTCGCGTTCGTCAACGGCGCAGCGATGGGCGGCGGCCTCGAGGTCGCCCTGCACTGCACGTACCGCACGGTCTCGACCGGTGCCGCCGCGTTGAGCCTCCCCGAGGTCTTCCTCGGGCTCATCCCGGGGTGGGGCGGTGCCTACCTGCTGCCGAACCTCGTCGGCGCGCAGAAGGCCCTCAAGGTCATCCTCGAGAACCCACTCAGCCAGAACCGCATGCTCAAGCCCGCCGAGGCCCTCTCGCTCGGCATCGTCGACGCCTCGTTCGCGCCCGCGGACTACCTCGTGGAGTCGTTGCGATGGGCCGCCCACGTCCTCACCGGTGACGTCGTGGTCAGTCGTCCCGACGTCGACCGCGGCGAGGCATGGGACGCCGCTGTCGCGGCCGGACGGGCTCTTGCCGACGCCAAGCTGCACGGCGCCACCCCGGCGCCTTACCGCGCCCTCGACCTCGTCGCCGCAGCCCGCACGGCCACTCGCGACGAAGGCTTCGCGGCGGAGGACGTCGCCCTCGCCGATCTCGTCATGGGCGACGAGCTTCGCGCCGGGCTGTACTCCTTCGACCTCGTCCAGCGACGCGCCAAGCGCCCCGCGGGCGCCCCGGACAAGTCCCTCGCCCGCACGATCACGAAGGTCGGTGTCGTCGGCGCCGGCCTCATGGCCAGTCAGCTCGCGCTGCTGTTCGTGCAGCGACTGCAGGTCCCGGTCGTCCTCACCGACCTCGACCAGGCCCGGGTGGACAAGGGCGTGGCCTACGTCCACGGCGAGATCGACAAGATGCTCGCCAAGGGCCGCCTCAACAGCGACCGGGCCAACCGGTTGAAGGCCCTCGTCACAGGATCGACGTCGAAGGAGTCCTTCTCCGACGCCGACATCGTGATCGAGGCCGTGTTCGAGGACCTCAAGGTCAAGCAGCAGGTCTTCGCCGAGGTCGAGGCCGTCGTGTCGGAGACGTGTGTCCTCCTCACCAACACCTCGTCGTTGTCGGTCACGGCGATGGCGGAGAACCTCGAGCACCCCGAGCGCGTCGTCGGATTCCACTTCTTCAACCCCGTGGCGCTGATGCCGTTGCTGGAGATCGTCCGGGCCGAGCGCACCGACGACGCCTCGCTGGCCACGGCGTTCGCACTCGGCAAGACCCTCAAGAAGTCGTGCGTCCTCGTCAAGGACGCACCCGCCTTCGTCGTCAACCGCCTCCTCACCCGCTTCCTCGGCGAGGTCGTCTCGGCGTACGACGAGGGCACGCCGTTCGACGTCGTCAACTCCGCACTGGACCCGCTGGGCCTGCCGATGTCGCCGTTCGTCCTCGTCCAGCTCGTCGGCCCGGCCGTGGCGTTCCACACCGGGGAGACGCTGCACCAGGCGTTCCCCGACCGGTTCCACGTCTCGGACAACCAGCGTCGTCTGGTCGAGGCGGGCAAGACCAACCTCCTTGACTGGGACGGCTCCACGCCACGCATCGCCGACGACGTCGCCGGGCTCTTCGAGCTCGGGACGTCTGCGTCGACGGCGGAGCAGGTACGGCAGCGGGCACTCGACGCGGTCGCCCAGGAGGCGCGCCTGATGCTCGACGAGGGCGTCGTCGCCGAGCCTCAGGACCTCGACCTGTGCATGCTCCTCGGCGCGGGCTGGCCCTTCCACCTCGGCGGGATCACGCCCTACCTCGACCGCACCGGGACGAGCGAACGCGTGACGGGTCGCAGGTTCCTGCCCGACGGCGTCGCGAGCGTCTGATCGCGCCCCGCGGCGCGGCGTGACCCTCGATCGGCCCCCACCTCCTCCGAGGCGGGGGCCGATCCTGCGGTGTTGGGCCGAACGGTCGATCCCGGTGTCACCGAGGGTCACATCACGCGTGCGGACCGCACCGAGTGTCACCCGCGAGGGCCTCGAAACAAGGCGCCATCGGGCGTACGGTCGATGCGTGACCCAGGAGCGGATGTCGACGTCGCTACGACGTGCTGTGCTCGCCGTGACCCTGCTCGACCGCGGCGTGCTGGCCGACGTCGAGACGCGCGACGCCGGGGTGGTGCACCTGCGCGAGGGATGTGCCGACGCGCTCACGATCCCGTGGGGCGAGCTCGTCCTGGCGGCCGGCGACCCCTCGCACGACATCCCCGAGGCGCGGGTGCGTCGACGTCTCGCCCGATGGCTGCGCCTGCGCATCGCACTCGACCACACGCTGCGCCCGGTCGACGGCGACGACCTCGACTCCCCCGCCGACCGCCGTAACCGGGTCCTGGCCAAGGTGCGACCGCGAGCTCTCCCCGTCGACCACCCGCTGCACCCCGGTGCCTCCTGGACCCGGCGCAGCGTCCTCGGCGGCGCTCTGGAGGTCGGCCTCGCCCTGCGCGGGTACGACGACGACGGCGTCGCCGAGGCCGACGCCGTGGGGCTGCTGCCCGCCGGCGTCCTGATCGCAGCGGGCGTCGACGTCGCTGAGGCCTCCGCCCGCGCCGATCGCTACCTCGCCGACATGGCCGCCCTCGCCGGCGAGCGCCTCCACCGCGACCCGACCGCGGTGCTCCGCCCGCTGGGCGACGCCGACGTCCTCACGCTGCTGGCCTCGAATACCTTCCGCACCGCACTGGTCGACGGGCAGGGCATGCGGTCCGCGGCGATCCCCTCCAGCCGGCGCGGCTGGCTCGACCTCGGCCGGCTCGACCCGGCGTTCTCGATGTCAGCGGCGCTGCTCACCGACCCCGACGAGCGCGCCTTCCCGAGGCCCGTGCTCATCACGGCTGACGAGGTCACCCTCGTCCGTCCCGGTGGCGACGCCGTGCGCCAGTGTCTGTCGGACCCGGCACCGGCCGAGCCGCGCCGACCGATCTCGCGCGGCGCCTGACCACAGACCGATCAGCTTGCGTCGTCGACGGTCTCGACGTCGGAGGCGCTCTTGTGGCCAGTGCTCTCGTGGCGGTGCTCGTCCGATGACGGCACCGACGACGGGGTGACCGCGTGGTCGAGCCGGGCTACGGTCTCCACGACAGCACGCGAGACGTCCTGAGCAGTGAGGCCAAGCTCGGCCAGGACCGCTCCGCGCGTGGCGTGCTGGAGGAACCGGCGCTCTACGCCGAAGTCCCGGAACGGTACGTCGACGTCGGCATCACGCAGGGCAGCCGCGATCGAGGAGCCGATCCCGCCAGTACGGCTGTTGTCCTCGACGCTGACGACCAGCTGGTGCCCACGGGCCAGCTCGACGACGGCGGGGGGCACGGGCGCAACCCAGCGGGGATCCACAACCGTCACCGCGATCCCCTGCTGCGCAAGGCGATCCGCAACGTCGAGACACAGCGGTGCGAACGCACCGACCGACACGAGCAGGACGGTCGCGTCGGCGTCTCGGCGCAGGACGTCGACGCCGCCGACACGCTCGAGAGCGGGGATGTCGGGGCCGACGGCGCCCTTGGGGAAACGTAGGACGGTCGGGGCGTCGTCGACGCCGACGGCCTCGTCGAGCTCCTCGCACAGGGTCGCGGCGTCGCGCGGTGCTGCGATCCGAAGGCCGGGGACGACCTGGAGGATCGACATGTCCCACATGCCGTTGTGGCTCGGTCCGTCGTCGCCGGTGATACCTGCGCGGTCGAGCACGAAGGTCACGCCGGCGCGGTGCAGGGCGCAGTCCATGAGCACCTGGTCGAAGGCACGGTTGATGAAGGTCGCGTAGACGGCGACGACCGGATGGGCCCCGGCGAACGCCATCCCCGCGGCGCTCGTCGCCGCGTGCTGCTCGGCGATGCCGACGTCATAGATCCTCGAGGGGAACTCCGCGGCGAAGCGGTCGAGCCCGGTCGGCCCCATCATCGCGGCGGTGATGGCCACGACGTCGGGCCGGCGGCGGCCGATGGCCACCAGCTCCTCGGAGAAGACCGTCGTCCAGCGAAGCCCGGACGCGGTGAGCGCCAGCCCGGTCTCCGGGTCCAGCACGCCGACCGAGTGGAACCGCTCGGCATCATCGTGCTCCGCGGGGCCGTAACCCCGCCCCTTCTCGGTGATCACGTGCACGAGCACGGGACCCTGGAAGGACCGGGCCCGTCCGAGCGCGTGCTCGAGCGCGACGATGTCGTGACCGTCGACCGGCCCGATGTACTTCAGGCCGAGGTCCTCGAACATGCCCTGCGGTGCGACGACGTCCTTGAGGCCCTTCTTGACCCCGTGCAGCGTCTCATAGAGCGGGGGGCCGAGGACGGGCGTGCGGCCGAGCACCTTCTTGCCCCAGTCCAGGAAACGCTCGTAGCCGCGCGTCGTGCGCAGTGTCGCGAGGTGGTGGGCCAGGCCACCGATGGTCGGGGAGTAGGAACGCTCGTTGTCGTTGACGACCATGACCAGGGGGCGGTCCGGTGCAGCCGCGATGTTGTTGATGGCCTCCCAGGCCATCCCGCCGGTGAGGGCTCCGTCGCCGATGACGCCGACGACGTGGCGGCGGCCGAGCTCGCCGCGCTGCTCGAGCCCCTTCGCGATGCCGTCGGCCCACGACAGCGCCGTCGAGGCGTGGGAGTTCTCCACGACGTCATGCTCTGACTCCGCCCGGCTCGGGTAGCCGGAGAGGCCGTCGCCCTGGCGCAGGTGCTCGAAGCCGGCGAGACGTCCGGTCAGCATCTTGTGGACGTAGGTCTGATGACCCGTGTCGAAGACGATGACGTCCTCGGGCGAGTGGAAGACACGGTGCAGGGCGATCGTCAGCTCGACGACGCCGAGGTTCGGCCCGAGGTGCCCACCGGTGCGGGTGACCTTGTCGACGAGCTCCGCGCGGATCTCCGCCGCCAGCTGCGGGAGGAGTACGGCGGGCAGCGCCTGGAGGTCATGGGGGGACCTGATCCCACGAAGCAAGGACATGACTTGAGTCTAGGGACCGCTTGGCGGCGCGCACGCCCAGACAGCGGTTGTGTCGGTGGTCACAGGCCACGAGCCGGGCCAGGCCGGACGAGGAAGCCCGTCACAGGGGAGACGGGCAGGGGCGAGGGGCCACTCAGCCCGGCGCCCCGGCGTAGCGCCGCTGGCCGCGCTTCTTGGCAGCAGCGATAACTCCCAGCGGATCCTCGAGCAGCGGCGCGAACGCCGTCTCCGCGGCTCCCAGCAGGGTCGAGTCGTCACCGAGCGCCGGGAGTGCGAGCACGACGTGCTCCCCCGGCACGGTCAGACCGCTGGCCAGGACGGCCTCGACCGACTCGCGGGTCGCCGGAAAGATCTCCCGAAGGCTGCCACCGAACACGATGACATCGGGGTTGAAGATGTTCACCAGGTTGGCCACGCCCATCCCCAGCCACTCACCGACAGACGTGAGGCCGCTGGCCACCTCACGGTCCCCGGCCTGGGCACGGGCGACGATCTCGTCCACGGGAGTGCCGTCGGCCGCCCCGGTGGCAGCCCGGAGCGCCAGGTCGCCGATCTCGGTCTCCCAGCATCCGGTGGCGCCGCAGCGGCACGTGCGTCCCCGGGGGTTGACGCGCATGTGGCCGACCTCGCCGCCGTAGCCCTGGGCACCCATCAGCAGCGAGCCGTCGATGACGATGCCTCCACCGACGCCGACCTGGCCGGCGAGGTAGATGACGTTCGCCGCACCCACGGCGCTGCCGCGGAGCCGCTCGGCGATGGCGCCGAGGTCGGAGTCGTTGCCCACGACGACCGGCGTCGAGACACCGAGCGCCTCGGCGAGGCGGAGCCCGAGCGGGACGTCGACCCAGCCGAGGTTCGGGGCGAACCGCACGAGACCGTCGGGCTGACGCACGAGCCCGGGCACACCCACGCCGACCCCGACCTGGACGGCACCCCGAGGGGCGCTGCGCAGGAGCTCGGTGCACACCTCGACGAGCTGGGCCAGGATCTTCTCCTCACGATGCTGGCCCTTGCGGTAGCGCTGCTCGCGCCGTGCCAGCACAGTCCCGCCGAAGCCGACGAGCGCCGCGATCGTCCGGTCGACCCGCAGGTCGACCGCGAGCACGTAGGCCCGGTCGTGCACCGGCCCGACACCGAACGACGGGCGCCCGACGCCCCGGCCGACCGGCTCGGTCTCACGGACGAGGTCGACGGCCACGAGGTCGGAGAGGATCCCCCCGACCGTGCTGCGGTTGAGTCCGGTGTGGCTGACGAGCTCGGAGCGGGAGGTCGACCCGTGATCGTGCAGGAACTGGACGATGGCGGCCAGGTTGTGGCGCCGCACCTCGTCCTGAGTGGCTCCGGTGAGCGACACGGGTCGACCTCCTTCCCGAGATGGTGGAGACGGCCCTCAGGACGCGAGCGACTTGCGTCGCGACAGAGCGTCCACGCTCGCCGCGACGAGCAGGACCAGCCCGGTGACGATGAACTGGATGCCGGCCTGGTCGGTGATCAATGGCAGACCGTTCTGGATCACGGCCACGACGATGCCGCCGATGACGGCGTCGGAGATCTTGCCGCGCCCGCCGAACAGGCTGGTACCACCGATGACGGCAGCGGCGACCGCGTAGAGCAGCGTGGTCGACCCACCCGTGGACGGGGACACCGAGTAGTCGCGCGAGGCGAAGAGAATGCCCGCGACCGCGGCAAGCGTCGAACAGGCGATGAAGCAGGTGATCTTGATGCCGCGCACGTTGATGCCCGCGCGTCGGGCTGCTTCGGTGTTGCCGCCGACTGCGTAGACGTGGCGCCCGAACGCCGTGCGCCCCAGGATGAACGTGAGCAGCACGAGCAGGATGAGGATCAGCGGGACGATGTAAGGAACGCCCTTGATCGAGGTCAGCTCAGGGCGCCGGGAGCGCTCCTGGTTGAGGAAGAAGGTGGCACCGCCGTAGATCACGGCGAGCCCGATCACCTTGAAGAGCCAGACCTGGGTGGACTCCGAGATGAGCCCCGCGGCATGGCGGCGGCGCATCCGGATCCCCGTGATGGCCGCAAAGCCGACCACCACGATGACGAACAGGATCCATCCCCCCAGCGGGCTCAGGCTGTTGTTCTGTAGCGCCAGGATCGTCGGGTTCGAGATGCTGATGGTGCCGCCCTCGCCGATGATCAGGAGATTGAGCCCCTGGAGCGCCAGGAACATCGCGAGGGTCACGACGAATGACGGGATTCCCAGCCGCGCCACGAGCAGTCCGATCAGCAAGCCGATGACCACGCCGGTGCCGAGGCAGGCCAGCAGCGCCAGCGGAAGGGGCCACCCCTTCTGCGTCAGCGCGACTCCGAGGACCGCAGCGCACGTGGCCGCCGCGTAGCCGGCCGAGAGGTCGATCTCGCCGAGCAGGAGCACGAATACGAGCCCCATGGCGATGACGATGATCATCGCGCCCTGGGAGATGAGGTTGGCGAAGTTGAACGCCGAGAAGAAGGTCCCGCCCTGCAGGATGGTGAAGATCGCGACGATGGCGACGAGGCCCAGCACAGCGGGCAGCGATCCGAGCTCGCCGCCGCGCACCTTGTCGATGTAGGCCCGGAAGGCACCGCCGAGACCGAGGTCGTCGGGTGCGGGCAACCGCTCCTCCGTCGTGGTCGTGACGGCGCTCATGCGACAACTCCGTTCTGCTGCGGCCGGAGGCCGAGGTCACCGCTGCGACCGGAGGTGATCAGCTCCACGATCCGACCATGGGTGACGTCCTTCACCTTGACCTGCGCGGCCATCTGACCGAGGTAGAGGGCGGCGATGTTGTCCGCCACCTGCATCACGTCGTTCATGTTGTGCGAGATGAGGATGACGCCGAGCCCGCTGTCCGCGAGTCGGCGTACGAGGTTGAGGACCTGCTCGGTCTGGGCGACGCCCAGGGCTGCGGTCGGCTCGTCGAGGATCACGAGCTTGGAGTTCCAGAGCACCGCACGGGCGATGGCCACGGTCTGGCGCTGCCCGCCGGACAGGCTCGACACGCTCTGGCGCACGGACTTCAGTGTGCGCACGGACAGACCGTTGAGCGTGGTGCGGGCTCGGCGCTCCATGTCGTCCTCGTCGAGGATGATGCCCTTCTTCTCCTCGCGCCCGAGGAACATGTTGTGCACGACGTCGAGGTTGTCGCACAGCGCGAGGTCCTGGTAGACGACCTCGATGCCGAGCGCGTTGGCCACCTTGGGGTCGTGCACCGTGACGGAGTTGCCCTCGAAGATGTAGTCACCCGCGTCGAAGCTGTAGATGCCGGCGACGCCCTT
Source organism: Candidatus Nanopelagicales bacterium (assembly GCA_038206635.1). Classification (GTDB taxonomy): domain Bacteria; phylum Actinomycetota; class Actinomycetes; order S36-B12; family CAIYMF01; genus Longivirga. Next base: position 24,886 of record JBBRAQ010000006.1, read on the forward strand.
GATCAGCGTCGACTTCCCGGCGCCGTTGTCACCGACGAGCGCGGTGACCTGGCCGGCGTAGACGTCGAGATCGACGCTCCGCAGCACCTGCACGGCGCCGAAGCTCTTGTCGATGCCCCGCAGGGACAGCAGCGGCAGCGGATCGCCCGCGGGGCTCGCTGCCGGGAGGGACTCTGAACTGATCGTCATGCAACACCTCGGAGGAGACAGCCGACAGAGACACTGGCAGAGCAGAGGATGGCGCAAGTACGCGCTCGATGTGCGTCCTTGGTACAGGTCCGACACGTGACGCGCATCGCTGAGCCCTCAGGGCTGATACCAGAGGGCGGCTACCGGCGCGAGCCGGCAGCCACCCCCTGGCGCGTGTCAGCTCAGCTGACGCCGTACTTGGTGCAGGCGGCCTTGAGCTCGGCCGTGGTGCAGAGCTTGGCGGCCGTGGTGAAGCCGTCGGCGACGACGTCCTTCACGGTCTCCGGGGTGATGCCCTGCGGCACGAGCAGCACGGACGGGACGTCCTGGCCGGTCTTGCTGTCAGCGGTCTTGCCGGTCGCCAGGGCGGCTGCCCCGGCAGTGTCACCCTTGATCAGGGCGATGGCCAGAGCGGAGGCCGCGTCGGCCTCCTTCTTGATGGCCTTGTAGACGGTCATGCACTGGGTGCCGAGCAGCACGCGCTGCAGGCCCTCGTCCGTGGCGTCCTGACCGGTGACCGGGATCTTGCCGGCGAGGTTGTTCTTGGTGAGGACGGCGATGACCGCTCCACCGAGACCGTCGTTCGCGGAGGCCACGCCGACGAAGTCGCCCTTGGCCTTGTTGAACATCTGCTCGAAGATCGTGCCGGCCTTGGTGTTGTCCCAGTCGGGAACGGACTGGTCAGCGGAGACGGTGTACCCGGCGTCCTTGACCTCCTTCTCGTACCCCTGCTTGAACAACGTGGCGTTGTTGTCGGTGGGCGATCCGTTGAGGAGCGCGACGTTGCCGGTGGCCTTGCCGTTGGCCTTCATGCACGTGACGAGGCCCTTGCCGATCGCGGTGCCGACCGCGACGTTGTCGAAGGAGACATAGAACGACGAGCCGCCACCGAGGGTCAGGCGGTCGTAGTCGATGGTCTTGATGCCCTGGGCGGCAGCCTTCTTGACGCAGGCAGAGCCGGTGTCGCTGTCGAGGTTCACGATCAGCATGACGGTGACCCCGGCGCTGATGAACTGGTCGCACAGCGTCAAGAACTTGGCCTTGTCGCCGTTGGCGTTCTGGATGTCGGCAGAGACGCCGGCAGCGGCGAACGCGTCGCCGAGGTACTTGCGGTCGGCGGTCTCCCAGCGGTTGGACGACGCCGAGTCAGGAAGGATGACTCCGACCTTGCCGGCGGCAGCGGTCGACGAGGCGCTGGTGCTGGCCGAAGCGGTGTCGCTCGCCGCCGGGGTGGTGCTGCTGCCACAGGCAGCAAGAAGCAGTGACAGCGCCGCAGCGCCCGCCACAGCCAGGTATCGCTTGCTCATACTGATCCTCTCTCGCACGGGTCCGCCGTGCCAGGTGGGCCCGGGTGAGCCACCCGGGAGGGGTCAACCGACCCGTCGGTGACGGGTCGGATGAATGTTGCCTCAGCGAACATATTGCGTCCGGAGTGATCTCGACCACTGAAGTTGGTCACGAATTCGTTGTGTCCGGTAACAATTCCGTCACGCCCGAGCAACCTTGGGCCGATATGTCCGAGTTCTCCTCGTCCCGTTGCCATGTCGTGACCTTCTCGGTGTCGCAAGGACAACCGCAAAGGTGCTCCGCAGCGCGCGATCCGGATCAGAGCCGAGGGCGCCACCGCGTGCCGAGAAGGGCGTCCTCGACGAGTGCCACCTCACGTGCGGCGCGGGCGAGCCGCGCCCCTTCGGCCTCGAGTGCGCGCAGCGCGGCGTCGAGCACCTCGGGGTCGATGCGGGCTCCGAGCTCCCGGCGCGCCCCGGCGTAGGCTGCCCGGGCACCGGCGAGGCTCGACTCGACGTGGTGGGAGGCGAACCGCACCAGCACCTCGGGGTGCCGTCGCAGGACGTCATGGGCGCGGTAGTCAGCGGGGCACTGGTCGAGCAGCCACCCGACGGCCGTGTCCTCCCACCCCGGGACGCCGGGGGGCCGGACGGCGCGGGGCCAGCCGGGCGGGGCGACAGTCGGAGGCACGGGGACAACCTACGCAAGGCGTCCCACCGCACACCGGCACCGCCGCAGAGGGTGAACGCGGCCGGAACGGGACGACGGCCCCTCACCTGGCGAGAGGTGGGGGCCGCCGTCGTTCGGGGGCTCGGGGCATCAGCCCACGAGCGGGTGGCCAGACCTCAGCCGACCAGCGAGCGCAGGACGTACTGGAGGATCCCGCCGTTGCGGTAGTAGTCGGCCTCGCCGGGGGTGTCGATGCGGAGCACCGCGTCGAACGCGGTGATGCTTCCGTCGGCCCTGCTGGCCTCGACCCGCAGCGTGCGCGGGGTCCGTCCCTCGTTGAGCTCGGTGACGCCGGACACGGCGAACGTCTCCGTGCCCTCGAGCCCGAGGGTCTCGGCCGTCTCCCCCGCCGGGTACTGCAGAGGCAGGACCCCCATCCCGATGAGGTTGGAGCGGTGGATGCGCTCGTAGGACTCCGCCACGACGGCGGAGACACCGAGGAGCGCCGTGCCCTTGGCGGCCCAGTCGCGCGAGGAGCCCGAGCCGTACTCCTTGCCGGCGAGGATCACCAGCGGGATGCCGGCGGCGGCGTAGGCCTGGGCAGCGTCGTAGATGAACGACTGCGGCGCGTCGGCGCTGGTGAAGTCGCGGGTATAGCCGCCCTCCACGCCGTCGAGCAGCTGGTTGCGCAGCCGGATGTTGGCGAAGGTCCCGCGGATCATGACCTCGTGGTTGCCGCGGCGCGAGCCGTAGGAGTTGAAGTTCTTGCGGTCGATGCCGTTCTCGGCGAGGTACCGGCCCGCGGGGGTGTCGGCCTTGATCGAGCCCGCGGGGCTGATGTGGTCGGTCGTGACGGAGTCGCCAAGCTTGGCGAGCACCCGGGCACCAGCGATGTCGGTGACGGGGTCCGGAGTGGCACCCATGCCCTCGAAGTACGGCGGCTTGCGGATGTAGGTGGAGTCCTCCATCCACGCGAAGGTGCTGCCCGTCGGGGTCGGGAGCGACTGCCAGTGCTCGTCGCCGGCGAAGACGTCGGCGTAGCGCGCGGTGAACATGTCCGCGTCGATGCAGCCGTCGATGGTGGTCTGCACCTCCATCTCGGTCGGCCAGATGTCGCGGAGGTAGACCGGGTTGCCGTCGAGGTCGTCCCCGAGCGAGGCCGTGGTGATGTCGATGTCCATGGTGCCGGCGATCGCGTACGCCACGACGAGCGGCGGTGACGCGAGGTAGTTCATCTTGATGTCGGGGTTGATGCGCCCCTCGAAGTTGCGGTTGCCCGAGAGCACCGACACGACCGCGAGGTCCTCGGTGTTGACCGCGGCGCTGACCGCTTCGGGCAGCGGGCCGGAGTTGCCGATGCAGGTCGTGCAGCCGTAGCCGACGAGGCTGAAGCCCATCTTCTCGAGGTAGGGCGTCAGGCCGGCCTTGTCGTAGTAGTCAGTGACGACCTTGGACCCGGGGGCCAGCGTCGTCTTCACCCACGGCTTGCGGGTGAGCCCCCTCTCGACCGCCTTCTTGGCGAGGAGTGCCGCGCCGATCATCACCGAGGGGTTGGAGGTGTTGGTGCACGAGGTGATGGCGGCGATCGTGACCGCGCCGTGCCCGATCGTGACCTCCTGACCGTCGATCGTGAACGTGGACGTTGCGTCAGGTGCCGCGGTGTAGGTCGGCAGCGCCGCCTGGAACTTCTCCCGTGCCTCGGTGAGGATCACGCGGTCCTGGGGGCGCTTCGGGCCGGCGAGCGACGGGACCACCTCACCGAGGTCGAGCGTGAGCAGCTCGGAGTAGGTCGGCTCGTGCGACGGGTCGTGCCAGAGGCCCTGGGCCTTGGTGTACGCCTCGACGAGCGCGACCTGCTCCTCGCTGCGGCCGGTGAGCCGGAGGTAGCGCAGGGTCTCCTCGTCGACCGGGAAGATCGCGACGGTCGAGCCGTACTCCGGGCTCATGTTGCCGATCGTGGCGCGGTTGGCCAGCGGCACCGCGGAGACGCCCTCGCCGTAGAACTCCACGAACTTCCCGACGACCCCGTGCTTGCGCAGCATCTCGGTGATGGTGAGGACGAGGTCGGTGGCGGTGGTGCCCTCGGGCATCTGACCGGTGAGCTTGAAGCCCACGACGCGCGGGATCAGCATCGACACGGGCTGGCCGAGCATCGCGGCCTCGGCTTCGATGCCACCGACGCCCCAGCCCAGCACGCCGAGGCCGTTGACCATCGTGGTGTGGGAGTCGGTCCCGACACAGGTGTCGGGGTAGGCCTGGCCGCCGCGGACCATCACCACGCGCGCAAGGGCCTCGATGTTGACCTGGTGCACGATGCCGGTGCTCGGCGGCACGACCTTGAACTCGTTGAACGCCGACTGGCCCCAGCGCAGGAACTGATAGCGCTCGACGTTGCGCTCGTACTCCAGCTCGACGTTGCGCACGGCTGCGTCGGGGCTGGCGAAGAAGTCCGCGATGACCGAGTGGTCGATGACGAGCTCGGCCGGGGTCAGCGGGTTGATCTTGTCGGGGTCTCCCCCGAGGTCCTTCATGGCCTCGCGCATCGTGGCGAGGTCGACCACGCACGGGACGCCGGTGAAGTCCTGCATGATCACCCGTGCCGGGCTGAACTGGATCTCCTGCGACGGCTCGGCGGCGGGGTCCCACGACCCGAGCGTGCGGATCTGGTCGGCGGTGACGTTGACGCCGTCCTCGGTGCGCAGGAGGTTCTCCAGCAGCACCTTGTGGGTGAAGGGAAGCCGGGCCGAGCCCTCGACCGCACCGACCCGGAAGACCTCATAGACGGTGCCGCCGACCTCAAGGTCGGTACGGGCGCCGAAGCTGTCCTTGCTCGCCATGCTCGCCATCCTTCTGCGTCCCTTCGCCGTGCCCAGTGAGCCGTCCGCACCAGAGTGAATTTATCTTGACGTCAAGATACTTCATCGTACCGGCCGGCACCACCTCCCCCGCTGATGGGGTTCGCAGCGATCAGTCGGGCGGGAGCAGCAGGGCGACGGCCTCGACGTGCTGGGTCATCGGGAACAGGTCGAACCCGCGCACCGAGGCGACCCGCCAGCCGGAGGCACGGAGGTGGCCGATGTCGCGGCCGAGGGCGGCGGGGTCGCACGCCACGTAGGCCACGGCCCGCGGGCGCAACGCCAGCACCGAGTCGAGGACCTCCGCGCCGGCACCGCTGCGGGGAGGGTCCAGCACCACGAGGTCGGCCGAGGCGACTCCCGACCGGCGCAGCCACCAGTCGACCGGCGCCTGGTGGATGCGCACCTGCGGAAGGTCATGGAGGTTGCGCCTCGCGTCCTTGCAGGCCTCGACCGAGGACTCGACGGCGTCGATCTGCCCCAGGGGGCCGAGATCGGCCGCGAGGCAGCCGGCAAAGAGCCCGACGCCGGAGTACAGGTCGAGGAGGTGCTCCCCGGGCCGGGGCGCCAGTGCCTCGCGGACGGCGGCGACGAGCGCGTCGGCTGCGCCCGGATGCACCTGCCAGAAACCCGAGGCCTGCACCCGCCACTCACGACCACCGGCGTCCTCCCGGACCCACGTGCGCCCGCGGAGGCCGGGCACCGCCACGTCCGGCGGCAGCGCGTCGACCGACCGGGCCGACGCGGGCTCCACGACAACGGCGCGATCACCGTGCGAGCTGGCGATCACCTCGACCTCGTCGGCCCCCGGCCACGGGAGCGCGGTCACACCGACGGAGTCGACGCCCGCGGTGGCCAGAGGGCAGTACCGCACGGGCTCGACCACGTGCGAGCGATTGCGGCGCAAGCCCAGGATGCCGTCCGACGCCGCCGCGAACCGCACCCGGGTGCGCCAGTGGAGACCGTCGGCGTCGCCGGCGACGGCCTCGACGGCGACCGAGTCCGCCAGTGCCACGCCGGCGATCGAGTCGAGCCCGCCGAGCCGGCTCAGCTGTTCGCCCAGGATCGCTGCCTTGAGCAGCCGCTGGGCCGGGAGGGAGACGTGCTGGAAGTCACAGCCGCCGCACCGGCCCGCGTGAGCGCAGGGCGGCGGGACGCGGTCGGGCGAGGCCGACACGACATCGACGACGTCCGCGCGGAGGAACTTCCCCTTCGGCCCGGTGCCGGTGACCACGGCGTCGACGACCTCACCCGGGATCGCGTGCCGCACGAACACGACCCGGCCCTCGTGGCGGGCGACGCAGTGCCCCCCGTGGGCGACCCGCTCGACCTGCAGGGTGATGCGGTCACCGACGGCCGACGGGCGCCCGTCGCCCCGAGCCGGGCCGGCGTTCACGACCGGTCGCCGCGCGCCTTCGCGTCGGTCTCGTACTCCGCCGCGACCACTGCGTCCTGCACCTCGGTCCCGGGCTCGCCCTTGCGGACCGCACCGGCCGCGACCGGCTCGGAGCGTCCGGCGACGAGCTCGCTCGAGGCCAGCTGCCACGGGACGGCGCAGACCATGGTGTTCGGCACGAACAGGAGTCGCGTCTTGAGCCGGAGTGCGCTCTGGTTGTGCAGCAGCTGCTCCCACCAGCGCCCGACGACGTACTCGGGGATGTAGACGACCACGAGGTCGCGAGGACTGGCTCGGTGCAGGCTGCGGACGTAGTCGAGGATCGGGCGGGTGACCTCGCGGTAGGGGGAGTCCAGCACCTTCAGCGGCACCGAGATCTGCCGGCGTTCCCAGTCCTCGGCGAACGTCAGCGTCTCGGCCGGGTCGACGTCGACGGTCACGGCCTCGAGGGTCGAGGGCCGGGTGGCCCGCGCGAAGGCGAGGGCGCGCAGGGTCGGCTTGTGGACCTTGGAGACCAGCACGATCGCGTGCACGCGCGACGGCAGCGTGACCGACTCGTCCTCTCCCGCGGCGAGCTCGAGCCTGACGTGCTCGTAGTGCTTGTGGATCGACTGCATGAGCAGGTACAGCAGCGGCATCGCGATGCAGACGATCCAGGCACCCTTGGTGAACTTCGTCGCCAGGACGATGCACAGCACTGACCCCGTCATGACGAACCCGACGGCGTTGACCGCCCGGCTGCGCAGCATCGTGCGCCGTTCGGCCGCGGGCGGTTCCTGCCGCAGGAGTGCGTTCCAGTGACGGATCATCCCGAGCTGGCTGAAGGTGAAGGAGACGAAGACGCCGACGATGTAGAGCTGGATCAGGTTCGTGACCTCGGCCTGGTAGATCACGATCAGGACGATCGCGAGCCCGGCGAGGACCACGATGCCGTTGGAGAACGCGAGGCGGTCGCCACGGGTGTGCAGCTGGCGGGGAAGGTAGCCGTCGCGCGCCAGGATCGAACCGAGGACGGGGAACCCGTTGAACGCCGTGTTGGCGGCCAGCGCCAGGATCAGCGCAGTCGCGAAGGAGACGTAGAGGAAGCCGGCGTTGAAGTCCCCGAAGACCGCGCGCGCGATCTGGGCGATCACGGTCTTCTGTCCCTCCCCCGGCGGGAGGCCGACGAGGTCCCGGTCGAACTCCGTGACCTTCACCTTGGTGTAGAGCGCCAGCCAGGTGATGCCGGCGAACATCGTCATGGCGATAGCGCCCAACAGGAACAGCGTCGTCGCCGCGTTCTTGCTCTTCGGCTTGCGGAACGCGGGGACGCCGTTCGCGATCGCCTCGATGCCGGTGAGGGCGGTCGTGCCGGAGGAGAACGCCCGAGCCACCAGGAACATCAGCGCGAGCCCGCCGAACGTGGCCTCGGGGATCACCACCCAGTTGGCACTCTCGGCCAACAGCGTCTCGCCGTGGAAGATCCGATAGAAGGCGTAGCCGAGCATCCCGAAGATGCCGACCATGAAGCCGTACGTCGGGATGGCGAACAGAGCGCCGGACTCCCGCACGCCGCGCAGGTTCATCAGCGTGATGACCACGATCGCGCCCACGGCCCACTCGACCTTGTGCTCGTCGATGGCGGGATAGGCCGACCCGAGGTTGGCCACCGCCGAGGCGATCGAGACGGCCACCGTCAGGACGTAGTCGACCAGCAGCGCGCTGGCGACGAACACACCGGCCCTGGGCCCGAGATTGGAGGTGACGACCTCGTAGTCGCCGCCTCCGCTGGGGTAGGCGTGGACGTTCTGCCGATAGGAGGCGACGACCACGGCGTAGATCAGGACAACCATCCCCGCGACCCACGGGGCGTAGGAGTACAGCGCCGTCCCGCCCAGGGCCAGGACGAGCAGGATCTCCTGGGTCGCGTAGGCGTTGGACGACAGCGCGTCCGAGGCGAAGACCGGCAGCGCGATGCGCTTGGGCAGCAGAGTCTCGCCGAGCTGCTCGTTGGAGAGCGCGCGCCCTACCAGGATGCGCTTGCCGAAACCCGTCACGTGTGACACGTCGGCGAACTCTACGGCCCCGGGCGGCCGCGGGGGATCCCCGGTCGGCGTGTAGCGTTCGGCCTCGTGCACGTCGTCATCATGGGTTGCGGCCGAGTGGGGTCCGCGCTGGCCCACACCCTGGATCAGGCGGGTCACTCCGTCGCTGTCATCGACCAGGACGTGAGCAGCTTCCACAAGCTCCATCCCGGCTTCGGTGGAACGACCGTCAAGGGGATCGGCTTCGACCGAGACACCCTGACCTCGGCCGGCATCGACGGGGCTCACGCCTTCGCCGCGGTGAGCAGCGGCGACAACTCCAACATCCTCGCCGCCCGCGTGGCGCGCGAGACGTTCGGCGTCGAGAACGTCGTCGCCCGCATCTATGACCCCCGCCGCGCCGAGGTCTACCAACGGCTGGGGATCCCCACGGTCGCGAGCGTCGCGTGGCAGACCGACCAGATCCTTCGCCGGATCCTCCCCGAGTCCGTGGGCGACGAGTGGCGCGACGGCTCGGGCCGGATCGCCCTCACCCAGCTCACCGTCGCGAACGCCTGGGTGGGCCAGCGGATCACTCGGCTCGAGAGCGAGTCCGGGGCGCGAGTCGCCTTCCTCACCCGCTACGGCGAAGGGATGCTCCCCGCGCTGGACACGGTGATCCAGGCCGACGACATCGTGCACGTCCTCATCGACCCCACCCGCCGCGACGAGCTCGCGTCCGTGTTCGCCCGCGGGCCGGCGGTCCACTGATGCGCGTCGCCATCGCCGGTGCCGGCAAGGTCGGCCGGGCCATCGCCCGGGAGCTGCTCAACAACGGCCACGACGTCCTGCTGATCGACCGCGACCCCGACAAGGCCCGCCCGGACGTCGTCACCGGTGCTCGCGTGCTCCTCGGGGACACCTGCGAGATCGCCGTCCTCGACGAGGCCGACCTACCCGCCTGCCAGGTCCTCATCGCGGCCACGGGCGATGACAAGGTCAACCTCGTCGTCTCGCTGCTCGCGAAGACGGAGTACGGCGTTCCCCGTGTCGTCTCGCGGGTGAACCACCCCAAGAACGAGTGGATGTTCGACGAGTCCTGGGGCGTCGACGTCGCGGTGTCGACCCCGCGCATGCTCTCGGCCCTCGTCGAGGAGGCCGTCACGGTCGGCGACCTCGTACGGCTGTTCACCTTCCGCCAGGGCAACGCCAACCTCGTGGAGCTCACCCTCCCGGCGTCCTCAGCCGTGGTCGGGCTGCGCGTGGCCGAGGTCCAGTGGCCGGTCGACACCTCGCTCGTGTCCATCATCCGCGACACGCGGGTGATCTCCCCGAGCCCGGATGACTCCCTCGAGGCCGGGGACGAGCTGCTCTTCGTCGCCGCGCCCGACCAGGAGCAGGCTCTCGAGGACCTCCTCGGCGACTGATCGCCCGAAGCGTCGGCGTCAGTCCGCCGTGACCGCGTCCTCGGGCTCCGGGGGCACCGGCGCGTCCTCACGTGCCCTTCTGATGACGCGGTAGGCCAGCCAGGCAGCGAGGGCATAGGGCGGCCAGCCCAGGACGAGCTTGGCCACCCCCAGGGGCCCGACCTGCCCGGCGAGGTAGAGCGGAACCTGCACCGCGATCCGGAGCACGAAGACGGCGACGAACAACCAGGTCGCCAGGGTGTAGGCGCGCCTCTGCTCGGGCACGCGGCGCCAGCCGGTGGGGTCGCCCAACGCGGCTCCGACCCCGTAGCCCAGAACGGGGTGCCCGACCACGCACGACACCGAGAGGCTGATCCCCAGAGCGGCGTTCCAGAGCAGACCGGGGAGGTAGAAGTCCTCGGCCCGTCCTGTGCGTGACGCCAGCCAGGCCGCGATCGCGATCCCGACGAACCCCGAGAGGACCTGCTGTACCGACTCGTGACGTACGAGGCGCAGCACGGCGATCACGGCCCCGGCGGCGACCGACGCCCACACGGCCGGTGCCAGAGCGTGCTGGGCGAGCAGGTAGACGACCAGGAACACCAGTCCGGGGAAGCTGCTGTCGAAGACCCCTCGCCACCCGCCGATGGAGTCCGCCATGAGCTGCTCGACGGTGGCGTCCCCGGGCTCGCCCGAGCCGGGGTCGGTGCCACCGCGGAGGACTTCGGGGAGGTCGAGGTGATGCTCGGCATGGTCGTGCCGGTCGCTGTCGTGCCGGTCGCTGTCGTGCTGGTCGTCCTGGGACGGCGGGTCGTGCGGCTGGTCGTCCGGTGTCACCCGGTCACTCCGCCGTGCTGGGCAGGAGCTGGTAGCGGGGGTTCACCATCGCCCGCTCGCCGTCGCGCACGATCGGGCGCCCGTGCACCACGATGTGGCGGCCCGGGGTGATTCCGGGGATGCGACGGCGTCCGAGGAACAGCAGGGTGAGGCGTCCTGTGCCGTCCCAGAGCTCGGCCTCGACCGCGGGGGCCTTCGCCGCGGGACGCAGCGTCACCGAGCGGAGGCGCCCGGTGATGGTCGTCGTGGTACCACCGGTGCAGTCGCGGATGTGGGTGGCGCCGTGCGCCGTCGCCTGGTCCTCGAGCTGGTCCGCGTCCACCTCGGACTGCGTGCGCGTCATCTTGGCGAACACGCCAGGGCGTGAGGTCGGGCTCATGGGGCAAGGCTAGCCCGCAACGGCGAGTTCGACGTCGCGGCCCGGCTCGACTGGCACGATCGCCCCATGTCGCGCATCGCCCTGCTGGCCCACGGCGCCGGCTCCGCGCCCGCCACCGCGCTGCGCCTGCTGGGCACGGCCGTCGACTCCGGTGTCTCCCCCGTCGCGATCGATGCCCGCGGCACCGTCGAGGATGTCGTGACCCGGCTGGCCGCGGCCGCGGCCGGGCACGACGTGGCACTGGCTGCAGGGCTCTCCTTCGGGGCACACGCCGTCGCACACTGGTCGATCCAAGGGGGCCGCGCGGAGACGCTCCTGCTCGTCATGCCGGCCTGGACCGGGCCGCCCGGACCGCTCGCCCTCCTGACCTCGCTGACAGCCGCCGACATCGAGACACGGGGCCGCGACGCCGTGCTCGCCGCCATCGCGGCCGTCACCTCGGTGCCCCGCGACCCGGTGTCCGGCGGCTCGATGTCGGAGGACTCGCTGTCCGATGACTGGGTGCTCGAGGAGCTGCGCGACGGCTGGTCGACCTACACCGACGCCGAGCTCGCCGCCGCGCTCAGGTCCGCCGCCGCCAGCCCGGCACCGACGCTGGAGGAGCTCGCTCGGCTGACTCCCTTGGTGGGCGTCGTCGCACTCGCCGACGATCCGCTCCATCCGGAAGAGGTCGCCCGCGACTGGGCAAGGTCCATCGCCCGGGCCGAGGTCGAGCGGGTCGAGCGCCGCGAGCCCGCCGCGGACCGCGGTGCCCTCGGCCGGGCCGGGCGTGCCGCGCTTGCGCGCGTCAGTGGATCTCGGTGATCTCCGGGCCGCGCTCCGGGAGTCCGAGCGGCGGACGCCCGGCCTCGGCCGTGCGGGACATGCCCTCAGGGATGGCGTCCGGGACGTGCAGAGCCAGCTGGTCTCCCGGTGCCATCGCCTCGCCGCCGCGAACCACGACAACCGCACGGAGCACCGCCTCGAGGCCGGCGGCCGCCGTGCGGTCACGAGAGGCTGCGCCGGAGAACAGCGCCCGGAGGAACCAGCGCGGCCCGTCGAGCCCGACGAAGCGCACGGGCTGCATCGCCGACTGACCTTGCGGGCCGGCGACCATCAGCGTCGCCAGGAGCTCCTTGCCGAACTCGCCCTCGACCACCTCGACGAGGCCGGTCGCGGCCAGGCTCACCCGGATCTCCTCCCGGACGTCGTCCCAGATGCCATCGGTGCGAGGGGCCGCGAATGCCATGAGCTGCATGGTGGACGCGGCGTCGACGACCGTCACGGCGATGACCTGCTCACCGGTCTCGTCGAGCTCGAGGCGCAGCTCCATGCCGTCGGCTCCGGGCACGCGCAGACCGCCGAGATCGAGCCGGGTGACGCCGTCGTCCGGGGTCTCGGCCTCGTCGAAGGGACCGGTCGAACGGTCGAACCAGGCTCCGGCGTCCGCGGTCGTGGCGCGCGCGGCGCCGTCGCGGCTGGCGTCCTCGGAGGCATCGTCGACGGCGGCAGTGTCGGCAGCCTCGGCCGTGGCGTCGAGGTCGTTCTGGTCGTTGCGACGGCGTCGGAACACCGGGACTCCTTCACGAGAGTGGGACGGGCACGTCCCGAGGATGACGCTAGCGGCCCGACGAGCCGAAACCGCCGTCTCCCCGGTCGGATCCAGGGAGGTCGGCGACCTCGTGGAAGACGGCGTGCTCGACACGCTGGACCACCAGCTGGGCGATCCGGTCGCCACGACGCAGGACGACGGGCTCGCGAGGGTCGAGGTTGACCAGCGACACCGCGATCTCGCCGCGGTAGCCGGCGTCGATCGTGCCCGGCGCGTTGACGAGGGAGACCCCATGGCGAACGGCGAGGCCCGAGCGGGGGTGCACGAAGGCGGCGTAGCCCTCTGGCAGGGCGATCGCGACGCCGGTGGGGAGGAGCACCCGCTCGCCCGGCGCCACCTCGGCGTCGACGGTGGTGACCAGATCGACCCCGGCGTCACCGGGGTGCGCGTAGGTCGGCAGCGCCATGTCCGGGTCGAGCCGCCGGATGAGGACGTCGACGGCGTGGGGCGGGCGGGGGCTCACGGGTTGACCTCGAGGTTCTGCAGGCTGCTCCGTACGGCGCGGTCCTCGCGGGCCAGCTCGACGTCCTCGGCGCGGCCGTGGGCCGCGAAGTGCTCCACGGGCACCTGGATGAACAGGGCCGCCGCCGTCATCGCGATCGGGCCGTCCGCCGCGTCGAGACGGCCCACGGCTCGGGTGAACACCCTGCGCCCCTTGACCCCCACCACGGCGGCCTCGATGTGCAGGGTGGACCCGACTGGGACCGGGCGCCGGAAGTCGACCTCGAGGCGGCCGGTGACCGCCGGGGAGGACAGCAGCCAGTTGAGACTGCCCAAGGCATCGTCGAAGGCCGTGGTCAGCAGGCCACCGTGGGCCAGGCCGGGTGCGCCCTGGTGCTGGTCGGTCACGGTGAAGGTGCCGCGCAACGACAGGCCCTCCCCGGCGAACAGCCTGAGGTGGAGACCGGTGGAATGGTCGACGCCGCAGCCGTAGCAGCGGGTGTAGTGGCTCGGGATCGCCTCGCCCGGCGCGGGGGCGACAGGGCTGCGGGGCGGCAGGACGGCGTCCACCGGAGGGGTCGTCGGCAGCAGACCCCCGCGCGTGGGGATCACAGGCTCCGCAGCACTCGTCACGGTGCCCGACCCTACCCGTCCGTGGTCGGCGACCGGCGTGGCAGGCTCACGGTCGTGACCGAGGAATCCCGCACGGCGGACGGCGTCGACGGCGTGGCCGAAGGCGTCGACGGCAGCGACGTCGCCTACCGGGAGCGGGTCCACGCGCCGTGGCCAGTCTGGCTGGTCACCCTGGTCATGACGGCATCGCTCGGGATCGCCTACGGCTACCGGCTCGGCGCCCTCGTCGGGATCGCGTTCTTCCTCGCGCCCCAAGCGCTCGCCGCGTGGTGGCTCCTGGGGACGGCGCCGCTCGTCGTCGTCGACGACCGGGTCTTCCGTGCCGGGCGGGCGCGACTCCCGCTGCGCCACGTCGGCCGGATCGCCCCGCTCGATCCTGACCAGACCCGCGAGGCCCGAGGAACGCTCGCCGACCCCGCCGCGTACCTCTGCACCCGGGGCTGGACGTCGCACTCGGTGCTCGTCGAGGTCGACGACCCGGACGACCCCCACCCCTACTGGCTGGTGTCCACCCGTCACGGCCACGATCTCGCGCCGATCCTCGCCGCTGCCCGCGATGCCGCCCGCGGTGTCGCGCCGGCGTGACGAAGCCGTTCGTCGGCATCGGGTGTGACCTCATGACAGGGTGGACCACGCAGGACCCTCACCGACGAACGGGAGCGACGCCGTGGCCGAGAACCAGCCGGACGAGAACGCCATGGGGACATCGGAGGACGTCGAGCTGATCGAGGCCCCGATGGCAGCCAAGGTCGCTGCGCCTCTCATCGCCCTGGCTGCCACCTGGGTCGTCCGTCAGGTGATGGAGCGCGGCTACACGCGGATCACCGGAACCAAGCCGCCGCACGCGAGCGACCGGGAGCAGTCGCTCCGACGCGTGATCATCTGGGCGGCGACGACTGCTGCGGCCATGGCCGTCGTGACCGTCGCCATCGATCGGTTCAGCGCGCCCTCGCGAGTCCAGGAGTAGCGCGCGGGTACGTCTCAGGCTCCCGGGGGAAGCATCCTTCCCTGGGCGGCGACCCGGCGCAGGTCTGACCGCATCGCGTCGGCGAGCTTGAGCGTCTCGACCCTGTTGACCCGGGCCCCGATGACCGCCCCGAGCAGGAACGGCACGAGCGTCCCGATGTTGCGGGCGAACCGCCCGATCATGCGCTTGCCGAGCTGCTGGCGCCCGGCTATCCCCAGGACGTTGGGGATGGTCCACGGGCGCATGGGGTCGATCCCGCGGCGCGACGCCCAGGAGCCCGCGAACGCCATGGCCCGCTGCGTGCCCGAGCCGGGGACGGCGACGCCGTAGACCTCGTGCAGCTCGGCGATCAGCTTCACCTCCACCGCGGCCACAGCCACCGTCTCGACCACGACCTCGAGCGGCACGGTGATCAGCAGCGGCGCCGCGACCCACTGGGCGGCCGCCACGGCACCGCCCGCGGCCCCGATGCTGCCGGTCCCACGAGCCGCGTTCTTCACGAGCGCATCGGCGAGGGCTTCACCGCTCAGGCCGCGGTGGTGCTCGACGAGGGTGGTGAGGTCGCGGATCGGGATGTGCGGCGCCGCCTCGAGGAGCAGGTCCGCGAGCATCCGGCCGCTGGTCACGGCCGAGGCGCCGGCACGACGGGCCCGAGCCCCGACGATGCGGGAGAGTCGAGCCATCTGCCGCGCCCTCTCGGGCCCCGAGACGGTGTCGTCACCGAGGACTCCGACGATCGCGGCGACCTCGCGAGCCTCCTGCTCCGACAGCAGGTTTACCGCTTCCGCCTCCATGCGAGGCACCGGGGCCGGACTGTCGTGCCGCTCTGGGGGATGGGCCGGGACGGGCTCACCGGGCGTAGCCGGGCCGGACATGTGGATCACCCCTGAAAGGACGCGGAACGGTTCATGAGACACGGTACGGGGCCCGGCACC
Organism: Candidatus Nanopelagicales bacterium; assembly: GCA_038206635.1. Lineage (GTDB taxonomy): Bacteria > Actinomycetota > Actinomycetes > S36-B12 > CAIYMF01 > Longivirga. The sequence goes on from JBBRAQ010000006.1 coordinate 40,474, forward strand.
GCTGCGGGCTCAGGCGCAGTCGCGGCAGATCAGGACGCCCTTGACCTCGCTCGCGAGCTGGCTCCGGTGGTGCACCAGGAAGCACTTCGAGCAGGTGAACTCGTCCGCCTGCCGGGGCAGCACGCGGACGGTCAGCGACTCGTCCGACAGATCGGCACCGGGAAGCTCGAGGTTCTCCGCCGCCTCGACCTCGTCGACGTCGACGCTCGAGCCGGCCTTGTTGGCGCGCTGCGCCTTGAGCTCCTCGAGCGAGTCCTCGGCGAGCTCGTCGTCGGTCTTGCGGGGTGCGTCGTAGTCGGTTGCCATGTCGTCCTCGTCGTCATCGTTCGGTTCATGCGGGGCCCACGTCATCGGAGGTCTCGTCCTCGTGCAGCGCGTCAACGCCTCGAGGTCCCGGTTTCATCCCGAAGCCGTTCCCGTCGACGTGCGGGGATTGTTCCCGATCGGAACGGCGTACGCCTGTCGACCCCCCGATCGTCTCGGCGGACGGGATGGTGTGATGGCTCACAGCGAGGCACCCCAGGGCGACCACGCTCCGACACCCAGGAGGAACCGTGCCGATCTACGCCCTCGGCGAACGTACGCCGCAGATCGACCCCTCCGCCTTCATCCACCCGGACGCCGTGATCATCGGCGACGTCATCATCGGCCCGGAGTCCACGGTGTGGCCCACCGCAGTCCTGCGGGGCGATCACGGCTCCATCGTCGTCGGTGCCCGGACCTCGATCCAGGACGGGACCGTCGTCCACTGCACGCAGCACCACCCCACGACCATCGGCGACCGCTGCGTCGTGGGCCACAATGCCCACCTCGAGGGGTGCACGATCGAGGACGACTGCCTCGTCGGCTCGGGCTCGATCGTGCTGCATCGCGCCGTCGTGCGCCGGGGCGCCCTCGTGGGGGCCTCGGCCCTGGTGCCCAACGACACCGACGTCCCCGAACGCGCCATGGCCCTCGGCGTCCCGTGTCGGATCCGTGAGGACGCCGTGGCTGAGGGCGAGTTCACCTACGCCGTGGACACCTACGTCCACAACGGTCACTGGTACCGCGCCGAGCTCCGCCTCCTCGATTCGTGAGTCAGGGGGACGCCGTAGGGGGGACGCCTCACTCGTCGGCGGAGGGCACCGGCCATGCCTGACGGACGACGCCGTCCCAAGCCACGTCAGGCAGCAGCCGCCGCGTGGTGATGAGTGTCTTCGCCATGGCGCCCACGGCGTATCGGGCGCGTGGGTGGCGCGCGGTGGCGGCCCCGACGATCACCTCGGCCACCTTCTCCACCGTGACCTCCAGGTTCGTCGAGCTGCCGTCGTAGGACTTGCGGTAACGGTCGATGAGGGCCTGGTTGAACCTCGCGTAGGGACCGTAGGAGACCTCGACGGTGCCGACCGCAGAGTCCACGAACGAGGTGAGGACCGGGCCGGGCTGGACGAGCGATACCGCGATGCCGAACGTCGCGACCTCGAGGCGAACCGCGTCGCTGATCGCCTCGACCGCGTGCTTGGACGCGTGGTAGAACCCGCCGCCGGGGAAGGTGAAGCGGCCTCCCATGGAGCCGATGTTGACGATGCGGCCGCTGCCCGCCTCGCGCATCGCGGGCAGGACCAGTTGGATGAGCCGCACGAGGCCGAAGACGTTGGTCTCGAACTGTGCACGCACCGCGTCGAGGGAGCACTCCTCGATCGGCCCCTGCAGCGCGTAGCCCGCGTTGTTCACCAGGACCTGGACATGTCCGTGCGCGGCCTCGATCGTGGTGACCGCCGAGGTCATCGAGTCCTCGTCGGTGACGTCGAGGGCGAGCGTGCGGATGCCGCGCACCTCGAGGTCGGTGAGCGTCTCGGGCCGCCGTGCCGTGGCGTAGACCGTGAACCCGGCATCGGCGAGCGCGAGTGCCGCAGCGCGACCGATTCCCGACGAGCACCCGGTGACGAGGGCGGCCCCGCGGAGCGTGGTGGACGGTGTACGGCTCATGGGAGGTCCTGGGGTTCTGGGCCGGGGACGCCGGGCGACAGCTCAGTCGCGGTCGGCGTCCAGAGCGGCGAGCAGGTCGTGCAGGTGGGTGAACAGGCGGGGCCCGGCTGCGATGATGAGCTCGTCGCCGGCAGGGACGCCGTGCAGCCCTTCGATCCGGGCACCGGCCTCATGCGCGATCAGTCCCCCGGCGGCAAGATCCCACGCCCGAGGTCCGCGCTCGTAGTAGGCGTCGACCCGACCCGCGGCGAGGAAGCAGAGGTCGACGCTGCAGGCGCCGCCGCGGCGGATGTCACGCACCGTCGGGATGACCTTCTCGACCACCCGCGCCTGCGCCGCCCGACGCTCGACGGTATAGCCGAACCCGGTCGCCACGAGGGCGGCCGAGAGCTCCACCGGGTCGTTGACGCGCAAGGTGCGCACGCCGTCGCCGTCATGGAGCCGCGCTCCCCTGCCCTGGACTGCGACGTAGGTCTCGCCCAGCGCTGGAGCCGCGACGACACCGACGACGGTGACGCCGTCGATCTCCACCGCTACCGACACGGCCCAGGACGGATTGCCGTAGAGGTAGTTCACCGTGCCGTCGATGGGGTCCAGGACCCAGCGGATCCCGGTCTCGCCGACGTGGTCGGCGCCCTCCTCCCCCAGGATCCCGTCGTCCGGGCGGGCACTGAGGATGCGGTTGACGAGGAGCGCCTCGCTGCGGCGGTCCATCTCGGTGACGATGTCGGACGCACTCGTCTTCGTGTCGGCGATGGTGACGCCGTCGCGACGCCCGGTGTGTGCCAGCTCGGCGGCCTCGCGGGCGGCGAGGACGGCCAGGTCGTGCAGCTGGTCGAGGAGCTCAGGGTCGTAGTGGAGGCTCACGGGTCGATCCTGCCCCACGGCGGCCGCAGCCGCGGAGTCCGGCGGCGACCAGGTGACGTGACATGACGGACAACCGGGTCAGTCCGAGCCGCACAACGCGGGCCGTGGACCGCGCGGGTTCGCACAGCACCCCACGGGACACACGTCGTAGGAGGGCCCCAGAGGCGAGAGGGCGCGCGGTGGCGTCGAGGTGACGCCCACTCTCTCGAGCACGAGCTCGCGCACCATCGAGACGAAACGGGGGTCGGCGCCCACGGTACCGGCGCGGACGGCCGGGAGCCCGATCTCGCGGGCGTGGTCGAGTGCGACGGTATCGAGGTCCCACACGACCTCCATGTGGTCGCTCACGAAGCCGATCGGGACGATCACGACACCGTCGGCACCGTCGGCCCCGAGCTCGTCGAGGTGGTCGCTGATGTCGGGCTCGAGCCACGGGATCGTCGGCCCCCCGGACCTCGACTGGTACACGAGGTCCCAGTCCGGCACGACCGTCGTACGCCGAGCAACCCTCGCGGCGACGAGGGACGCGACCGCGCGGTGCTGCGCGAGGTAGGCCCCGCCGGCAGGGCCGCTCGCATCGGCGCTCGCGACCGGGATCGAGTGAGTCGTGAACACGAGCCGTGGTGCGGCGACGCCGAGCCGTTCGACGGCGTCGACGACAGCGTCGACCGTCGGCTCGATGAACCCCGGGTGGTCGAAGAAGTGGCGCAGCTTGTCCAGAGCCGGTGCCGGCCCCAGCCCGTCCGCCTCGACGGCGGCCGACGCGTCCGCGAGGTTCTCCCGGTACTGCCGGCACCCCGAGTACGACGCGTAGGCGCTGGTGACCAGACAGAGAGCGCGCGCGATGCCGTCCTCCCGCATCTCCCGCAGGGTGTCGGCGAGGTAAGGGTCCCAGTTGCGGTTCCCCCAGTAGACGGGCAAGGACAGGCCGGCAACCTCGAGATCGGCGCGGAGCGCGTCGAGAAGCACCTTGTTCTGGACGTTGATCGGCGAGATGCCGCCGAACGCTGAGTAGTGGGCCCCCACCTCGACGAGGCGCTCCCGCGGGATCCCCTTTCCCCGCGTGACGTTCTCGAGGAACGGGACGACGTCCTGGGGTCCTTCCGGACCGCCGAAGGAGACGAGGAGGAGTGCGTCGTACGACCCGCGCGGGCCGGTCACTGTCACCTCGTGATCCTGTCAACCGATTGGGTGGTTCGCACGCCGGGTCGATAGCGTCGATCCGTGCTGACCCCCTACTACGACGTGCTGCGTCGCCCAGGGGCCTCGGCGATGTCCGCCACCGGATTCGTCGCCCGCTTCCCGATGTCGATGCTCGGGCTCGGCGAGGTCCTCCTCGTCTCCTCGCAGACCGGGAGCTACGCCCTCGCCGGCGCCCTCTCCGCGACCGGCGCCCTGGCCAACGCCGTCTTCGGTCCGCTGCTCGGCCGGGCCACGGACCGCTACGGCCAGCACCGGGTGCTGTCGATCCTCGTGTCGGTCCACGTCGTCGCCCTGATCGCGTTCGTGGTGCTCGTCCGTGAGTCGGCCCCGACGCCGGCGCTGTTCGTGGCCGTGATCCTCTCCGGCGGGACCTTCCCCAACATCGGCGCCCTCGTGCGGGCCCGCTGGGCCTTCCTGCTCGCGGGCGAGCCGCCGGCGCTGCGCACGGCATTCGCCTGGGAGTCGGTGCTCGACGAGGTCATCTACGTCGCCGGGCCCCCGATCGCCACGGTGCTGGCCGTGTCCGTCATCGACTACGGCGCCCTCGTTGCCGTCGGCGTGCTCCTGGTGATCGGCACCGTGCTGTTCGTGCGCAACCGGGTCAGCGAGCCCCCCGCCGGCGGTGTCAGCCGCCGCGGCGAGGGTTCGGCGCTGCGCTTCCCCGGCGTCTTGCCAGTGACCCTGTCCTTCGTGCTCCTCGGCGGTCTGTTCGGATCCTTCGAGGTCGTGACAGTGGCCTTCGCCGACCAGGCCGGGGTCAGGGGCTGGACCGGCCTGTTCCTGGGGCTCTACGCGCTGGCCTCCGGCATCTCCGGGGTCTTCCTCGGCGCCGTCCATATGCAGTCGCCGCTGCATCGGCAGTTCCTGGTGTTCTCCGGGCTGCTGGCCGTGGCGACCATCCCGTTCCCGTTCATCTCCTCGCCCTGGGTCCTCGGTGCCCAGTGCCTGCTGGCCGGGCTCGCGGTGTCCCCGGTGCTCATCAACGGCTTCGCGCTCATCGAGCGCCTCGTCCCCAACTCCCGGATGACCGAGGGTCTCATCTGGAGCAACACGGGGCTCGGACTCGGCCTGGCTGTGTCCGCCGCCCTCGCGGGCATCGTGATCGACACGCGAGGCGCGTCGACGGCGTACTGGATCTGCGTGGCGTCCGCCGCGCTCATGTTCCTCGTCGTGCTGGCGTCCAGCCCGGCGCTCGAGCGGGCCTGGCACGCGGCGCACGCCGACCTGCCCGACGTCGCCGAGGCCTGAGGCAGCCGCATCGCCCCGCTGGCCCGCGCGCCGCACTGGTCATCCCCCGCCGTCGCGAAGGGCTGTCATGATCACGATTCGGGGAGCGAAAGCGCAGTTCAACTCCCTGATTCTTCCCTAAGGGAAGAAATCGGCGAGTCTGTTGGTGGGGTGGTTGGGGCGTGGCGGTACTTGGCCGGGGAGCGCTGCCAGGTGAGACTGGCGGGGCAAGACCGGCCGTCCGCCCCGGACGCCGGGACCTCGAGGAGGACCGATGCGCGAGCTGTCCTTCGTCGGGCTGTCGGACGACGGAACGTCGCTCGTGCTCAGCAGCACCGATGGCACCCGCTACGTCGTCCCCTGCGATGAGCGGCTCGAGGCCGCCGTCCGCCGGGACAAGAGCCGGCTCGGCCAGCTCGAGATCGCTCTGGACGGCACGACCCCCCGCGACATCCAGCAGCGCGTCCGCCACGGCCAGAGCCCTGATGACATCGCCGCAGGATCAGGCCTGGCACTCGAGCGCGTCCTGCGCTTCGCCGGCCCCGTCATCGCGGAGCGGCAGCACACCTGCGCCCAGGCGCGCGAGGTCGAGCTCCGCGACGGCGGTACCTCACGCACGGTCGAGGACACCGTCCTGAGCGTCCTTACCGCAGGCGGTGTCGAGATCGAGCTGGTGGAGTGGGACGCCTGGCGCCGCGAGGACGGCCGCTGGGCCCTGCTGGCCTCGTGGGACCCGGTCGACACCGTCGCCGTGGGCGCGACCGAGGCACTGTGGATCTATGACCCCGCCGGACGAACGGTCGTGTCCGACGATCAGGCCAGCGCCTGGCTGCTCGGCGACCAGCCCACCCTGGCCGTCGAGCAGGTCGACGGTCGCCCCCTGCTGGTCGGCCTCCCCAGCCACGACGACTCCGACGCGTGGGACGACGACTCCGCCGACCCCGACGCAGCCCTGACCGCCATCGTCGACCGCGACTCCGGCGCCCAGGTGGTCGACCTCATGGACCGTCCCCCGGCCGAGCCGGACGACCCCTCCCCGCTCGCCGACCTCTACGACACCCTGCCCGGCCTGGCCCGCCCCGAGGGCGGCCGGGCCTCGCGGCGCTCACGGCGCAAGGCGTCGAGGGAGACGCCGTCCGCGTCGACGGCCGAGCCGGAGAAGAGCACCGGGAGCAAGGGCCGCGCCAGCGTTCCGAGCTGGGACGAGATCCTCTTCGGCACCCGCAGCCCCGACAGCTGATCAGCCCCGACCCGCCTCCCTGGGCGATCCGTTGCGCCCCACGGCTTCTCAGCGGACGAGCGCGCCGAGCAGGAGTCCGGCGACGACTCGACCGGGCCGCGGGTCAGCCGATCTTCGGTCCCCGAGCCACCGGGCGTGACGGGTCGCGGATCCACTCCGACCACGAGCCCGGGTACAGCGCCGCCTCGAGGCCGAGGGAGTGCAGGGCCAAGACCGTGTGCGCCGCCGTGACGCCCGAACCGCAGTAGGCGCCGAGCACACCGCCGGAGGTCACCGACAGGTCGGCGAAGCGCTGGGCGAGCACGGCTCGGTCGACGAAGTGTCCGCGTGAGTCGAGCGCGAGCGACGTCGGCGCGTTGACCGCGCCGGGGATGTGACCGGCCACGGCGTCGATCGGCTCGACGTCACCGGCGTAGCGGGCCGGAGCACGCGCATCGAGGAGGCGACCCTCCCGGGCCAGCCCGGCAGCGCCGTCCGCGTCGAGGACCGCGCTGCGCGACGTCGCCGCCAGGAACGGCCGCCCGATCTCGGGACCGGCCTCGGTGAAGGGCCACACCACCCGTCCGGTCGCGACCTCGGCACCGGAGCGCACCCAGGCGGCGAACCCGCCGTCGAGGAGGCGGACGTCGTCGTGCCCGTGGTGGCGCAGCAGCCACCACGCGCGGGCGGCGACCGAGCCGTCGCCGCCGTCGGTGACCACGACAGAGCGGTCGAGGGTCACACCGGCCCGGCGCATCGCCCCGGCGAAGCGCACCGGGTCCGGGAGCGGGTGGCGGCCACCGTCGCCGGGCGGATCCGCGAGGTCCGTATCGAGGTCGACGAACACCGCGCCGGGGATGTGCCCGGCCGCGAAGGCCACGTTGCCGGGCGGGCCGCTCAGGCCCCACCGGATGTCGAGGACCACCGGTGGGCTCCCGCCGGCCAGCTCAGCAGCCAGCGTGGCGACCTCGATCAGCGGGGAGCTCACGGCAGCACCACCAGCGACTCGACGACCGACACCTCAGGGCGGGCGTCGGGCTCACCGAAGGGCAGCGGGGTGGCACTCATGTGCGCGGTCTTCGACGTCGCCGCCGTCATCCGGCGCCGGTAGTGACGGCGGCAGAGCACCTCGTAGGCGACGACGTCGGTGCTGAAGGTGTCGCCCACGAGAACCTGCTCCCCCTCGACCACCATGCTGCCCCCGAGCGTTCGGGCGTTCTGCGTCGCCCTGGCCCCGCACCAGCACAGTGCCTCCACCTGGAGCACCTGCACCTTGTCGGCGAGCTCGACGAGGCGCTGCGAGCCGGGGAAGAGCTTGGTGCGGAAGTCGGTGAGGATCCCGAAGGCGAAGACGTCGACCCCGAGGTCGTCGACGAGCCGGGCGAGCTGGTCAACCTGCTCGCCGGTGTAGAACTGCGCCTCGTCACAGATCAGGTAGTCGCAACGACCACCGGACTCGAGGATGTCGACGACGTGGTGCCAGAAGTCGGTCCCGGGACCCACCTCCACCGCCGGGACCTGAAGGCCGAGGCGGCTGCTCAGTGTCTCCTCGCCGGCGCGGTCGAGCGAGGTGAAGACGATGCCGGCGCGCCCCCGGGCGGCGTGGTTGTGATCGGTCTGCAGCGCGAGGGTGGACTTGCCGCAGTCCATCGTCCCCGAGAAGAACACCAGCTCGGCCATTGCTGCGCGGCTCCTCGCGACGTACGGACAGGACAACGGGACCGGGGAAGGGGCAAGTATCCCGGGCGCGCCCGGGCGCGGACAGCCGACACCCCGACGCGGGCGCGGTCGGGTGGGTCAGCGGGTGCGGGTGGCGGTGGCCCGGGACAGGACGCCCGCGAAGGTGAGGGTCTGGGCCACGACCTCGGCGCCGTCGGCGGCCTCCGAGACGCGCAGGGCCAGGTCGTCGTTGGACGCCGTGCCGGTGTAGCCGTGATCGGCCTCGCACTCGGGATCCCCGCAGGCCGCGGGCTCGAGGTCGATGCGGCTGACCGCGCCCCAGCCGATCGTGAGCACGACTTCGCGAACGGCTGCGCCGCGCCGGTAGGTCGCTGCGTCGGCGGCCACCCGGGTGACCACGACGGAGTCGATCCGCTCGAGCCGGACCGCCTCGGTGGAGGCGGTGGCGTAAGGAGTCGTCGACGTGTCGTCCGGCGGGTGCTCGTCGGTGTGGCCCACGATGAGCCGTGTGGGGGTCAGGGCGAGGACCGTGACGTGGCGGCGCAGCTCGTCGTGGTCGAAGGTCGCCTCGTGGTGGACGACATAGGACAGCACCGCTTCGTCGGCCAGGGCGGTGTCGAGGGTGTCGCTCACCAGCTCGGGGTAGTAGCCGCTGCGCTCGATGTCGGCGCGCAGCCGCGGGGCGAGCGTGGAGTCGCTGGTCATGGGCTCATCCTCCCACCTCCAGGACGGCCCCCGACGCGGGAACGACGCGACCGTCCTCCTCGGCCGTGAGCAGGCCGCGCAGGGAGTACAGGATCGCTGCGGCGACCACGCAGCCCGCGGTCAGCCCCAGCGCCCAGGCGACGCCCCACCCGCCACCGATCACGACGCCCGCGACAGCGGGACCGATCGCACTCGACACACCCCAGACCAGGCCACCGGCGGCGTTGTAGCGGCCGCGCAGGTGAACGGGGGCGAAGGAGTTGATGAGGGAGGGCCCCACGGGCGAGAAGATCATCTCGCCGAAGGCGAAGACGCCGAAGCCCACGGCGATCAGGAGGCCGGCCACGAGCGGGGAGAAGCCGGCCGAGAAGGCCACGACCAGCCAGCACACGCCCCACAGCAACGCCGCCAGCGCGAGCAGGCGCGACCGTGAGCGACCCTCGATCCGACGCAGCACCCACACCTGGACGACGACGATGAGCAGCGTGTTGATGAAGAAGACGACGCCGATCGCGTTGACCGGCAGGTGTGCCACCGTGGTCATGAAGGCCGGGAGCCCGGCGTCCATCGAGCCGTAGCCGCACGTGAGCATGACCAGGGCACCGATCACATAGCGCCTGAGCCGGATGTCGGCGAGCACCTCGCGATACCCGCCGGGGCCGTCGCCCTCGACCGGGTCGTGGACCTCAGGGCCGGAGACGCCGCGAAGCGTGGCCACCGCGACGAAGTAGACGAGGTAGGAGCACGCGTTCACCGCGTACATCACGGTGAAGGTGGCTGGCTGGTCGACGTTGAGCACCGCAGCCCCGATGAGGCCGCCGAGCCCGAGCCCGAGGTTGAGGTTGAGCAGCATGAACTGCAGCCCGAAGACCCGCTGCCGGTGCTCGGGGCGGGCGAGCCGGGTCAGGATCGTGGCCTGCGGTGGCCACGTCCCGGCATTGCCGATGGCCATCAACGTGGCGACGCCGACGGCCTGGGGAACCGTCGTGAGCAGCCCGAACGCCAGAGTCGCCACCGCCTCGAGGAGACAGGCCACCAGCAGGACCGGCTTCGGGCCGATGCGGTCGACGAGAGAGCCGACCAGCGGCGCGAAGAGCAGACCGAGGAGCGCCTGGTAGGTCAGCACGAGCCCCGCCGTCTGCAAGGAGAAGCCGCGGACCTGGTGGAGGTAGACCACGAACAGGGCGAGAGTGAGCCCCCCGCCGAAGCTGGAGGCCCCCAGCCCCAGCAGCATCCGCCGTAGCGGCGGGGTGAGGACGGCACGGATCGAGAGGTCGGGCTCCTCGATCCCGGGCGCTGGGGTCATGCGGGAATCAGATCACGCGCCCCCGACACTGCCCCACCGGGTTCCCGGGCGAGGCGACGTGCCTCACCGACCGGGCGGTCAGCCGCTCAGACGCCGGGCGCCGGTGTCCGCGCGCGCCGAGGGCCGGGTCAGGACCGCGCGTGCCCCCAGGACGGCGAGACCGTTCTCGGCCACCACCACGGGCTCGAGCCGGAGGTCGGCCAGCTCGGGCACCTCATCGGCGAGGAGTCCGACGCGCAGCAGCAGCTCCGCGAGTGCCTCGCGGTCGACCGGTGCGGATCCGCCGACGCCGTCGAGGATCGGTGCGGCGCCGGGTGCGCTGATCAGGTCGCGCGCATCGACGTCGGTGAGGGGCGGGACGCGGTACCCGCGGTCCTCGAGGAGCTCGGGCACCACCCCGGCGAGGCCGAAGGACACGACGGGTCCGAAGAGCGGGTCCTCCACCGAGCCCACCACGCACGCCACCCCGGGGCGGGCCATCCGCTGCACGACGAGGTGCCGCACCGCGTCGGGGTCGAGTGAGGCGACCATCGAGAGGTAGGCCGTCCTCACCGCCCGCTCGTTCTCGATGTTGAGGCGCACCGCGCCGAGATCGGTGCGTGAGGCGAACCGCGGGTCGAGCGTCTTCAGCACGACCGGGAAGCCCATCTCGGCGGCCGCACGGACGGCGTCGTCCTCGCTGGGCGCGGCCACCACCGGCCACACCTCGATCCCGTACGCCGCCAGCAGCCGGGTGAGGGGGTCGGACCCGGACTCCGCGTACAGCAGCACCTCGGCCAGGGAGGGCTCGTCGTCCTCGGACTCGGTCCCCTCCTCGGCGTCGGCCAGCTCCACGCTCACGTCGTCCGCGCCGAACCGCGCCAGCACGGCATCGGTCACGACCGGGATGGCGGCCGTGTCGTCGATGTCGGGGTCGGGCTCGACGGCAGCGGGGTCGTCGTTGCCGGTCTCGTCGGAGGCGTCCGGCTCGATGGACGTGTCCGACTCCGGCTCCATCGCCGCCAGGACGATCTCGCGCGCCTCGCCACGGCGGACGTCGTCGAACTCCGGTAGCTCACCGACCGGCCGCGCCCGCCACTCCGCGTAGCGGGTGACGCGCTGCAGGGCGCGGACCGCCTCCTCGACCGTGCCGTAGAACGGCACCGACCCGTGCTCGGGGATGGCGTCGTCCTCGCCGACGGGCGGCGCGATGAGCCCGCTCTCGTCCTCCGCCGCGACGAGAACGGCGACCACGGTCTTGCTCCGGCGCACGACCGTCTCGGCCACCACCCGCTCCCAGGGCCGGCCGTGGAGACCGAGCATGGGGACGTGGGTGACGATCACGGAGTCGATCGCGGGGTCGTCCAGCACAGCGGCGAGTGAGCGTGCCAGCTCCTGGGGGGAGCAGTCGTGGCGCAGGGTCACCGGATCGCCCATGACGGTCAGGTCGGCCGCGTGGCAGGCATCGGCGGTGAGGACGGCGAGTGCGTCGGAGTTGCCGACGACGGCCACGCGCCGGCCGGACGGGAGCGACTGGTAGGCCAGGATCCCCGCGACGTCGAAGAGCTGGCCCAGGGAGTCGGTCTCGATGACGCCGGCCTGCTCGAACATCGCGTCGACCGCGCGCGGCGAGAGCGTCGTGCGACGGCTGGTGTGCCCGAGGGGATAGGACTGGGTGGACCTGCCGGTACGCATCGCGACCACGGGCTTGGTGTGGGACAGGCGTCGCGCGATCCGGGTGAACTTGCGGGGGTTGCCGAGGCTCTCCAGGTAGAGCAGGACGACGTCGGTGGCGTCGTCGTCCTCCCAGAACTGAAGCAGGTCGTTGCCCGACACGTCGGCCCGGTTTCCCGCGGAGACGAACGTCGAGACGCCGAGCCCGCGACGGACGGCCCGCGCCAGGATCGTGCCGCCCAGGGAGCCGCTCTGGCAGAAGAACCCGATCGGTGCACGGCCGGGCATTGCCGGGGCGAGCGAGGCATTGAGCATGACGTCGACATCGGTGTTGACGATCCCGAGGGCGTTCGGCCCGATGACGCGCATGCCGTTCCCGCGGGCGCGGCGGACGAGAGCTCGCTGACGGAGGAGCCCTTCGGGGCCGCTCTCGGCGAACCCGCTGGACACGACGAGGAGGCCCGCGACACCCGCGGCGGCGCAGTCGTCCACGACCGCCATGACCTCATCGACCGGAACCGACACGACGGCGAGGGTCACCGGCTCGGGGATGTCGCGGACGGATGCGTAGGTGGGTACGTCCAGGATGCGGGCTTGGGCCGCGGCGGCCGCACGGTTGACCGCTGAGAGGCGGCCGGTGAAACCGCCGGCCACGAGGTGGTGCAGCAGTCGGTGGCCCAGCGAGCTCGGGTCGCGTCCGGCACCGATCACGACGACGGACTCCGGAGCCACCAGCGACGCGACGCTGCGGGCCTCGGCCCGATGCTCGCGCGCGACCCGCACGGACTCCGAGGACTCCGTGGGCGAGATGTCGAAGGACAGCATCACGACGCCGTCCTCGAGCCGGTGCGCGGGGTGGTATCCCGCCTCCTCGAACGTCGCGAGCATCCGCCGGTTGGACGGCAGCACCTCGGCGACGAAGCGACGCACCCCCCGCTCACGCGCGGCCGCGGCGAGGTGCTCGAGGAGCACGGAGCCGAGCCCGCGGCCCTGGTGGTCGTCGCGGACGACGAAAGCGACCTCGGCGTCCCGGTCATCGACCCGGTCGTAGCGGCCGACGCCCACCAGCTCCCCGCCGACCGTCGCGACCAGGGCGACGCGGTCGACGTGGTCGACGTGGGTGAAGCGGCGGACGTCCCGCTCGGTCAGCTCGGGGTAGGGGGCGAAGAACCTGAAGTAGACCGTCTCATCCGACAGCGACCGGTGGAACGCCGCGAGCCGCTCGCCGTCATCGGCGTTGATGGGGCGGATGCGCACCGTGCGACCGTCCCGCACGGCGACGTCCGCCTCCCAATGGGCGGGTGCGGGAGCTGGTAGCTCCGTCGCCTCGGTCACGGTCCTCACCGTAGTGGCCACGCGATGCGCCGCCCCTCGTGGCCGGGCGTGACGCCGCCCACGACACCGCCGGTAGCGTGGTCGCCATGCACCTGCAGATCCTTCCCGAGGTCGCCGAGGCGCTCGACGCCGGGCGTCCGGTCGTCGCCCTCGAGTCGACGATCATCAGCCACGGCCTGCCGCGACCGGACAACCTCCGCGTGGCACGGGAGATCGAGGACGCCGTCCGCAGGGGCGGCGCCGTCCCGGCGACGATCGCGGTGGTCGACGGGATGCCGCGGATCGGTCTGGACGACGACGCGCTGCGCACGATCGCCGACGACGACGCCGTGGTCAAGGTGAGCGTCCGCGACCTGGGCACCCTCGTGGCCAAGCGGGGCCACGGCGCCACGACCGTCGCCGCGACCTCGCACCTCGCCGCACTGGCCGGGATCACGGTGTTCGCCACCGGCGGGCTCGGGGGCGTGCACCGAGGCGCGCGCGAGACGTGGGACGAGTCGGCCGACCTCACGACGCTCGCGATCACCCCTGTGGCCGTCGTCTGCGCCGGCGTGAAGTCGATCCTCGACGTCGGCGCGACGCTCGAGCGGCTCGAGACGCTCAACATCCCGGTCCTGGGCTATCGCACCGACCGCTTCCCCGGCTTCTACCTCGCCGACTCCGGCTTCGCCCTCGACTGGCGGGTCGAGACCGCAGGGGAGGTCGCCGCTGTCCTCCACGCCCGGTCGGCCCTCGAGTGCGACGGCGGCCTCCTCGTCGTCAACCCCGTGGCGCAGGCCGACGAGCTCGACCGCGAGATCCACGACCGGGTGCTGGTCGAGGGCCTGGCCGCGGCCCGCGCGGCCGGCGTCCGCGGGAAGGACGTCACCCCCTTCCTGCTCGAGTTCTTCCACACGGCCACCGAGGGACGCAGCCTGGAGGTCAACGTCGCCCTGGTGCTCAGCAACGCCACCCTCGCCGCCGCCATCGCGACCGCGTTGCTGGCATGACCGCCGCCGGTCCGGGCCCGCAGCCGCACTACATCGTGGTCGGCCAGTGGATGACCGACGTCGTCGCCTCGCTGCCCGGGCCGCTTCGCCAGGGCACGGACACCGGCGCCGACGTCCGGGTGCTCGGCGGAGGCGCCGCGGCCAACACCGCCGCCTGGCTGGCCTTCGACGGGCACGTGACGACTCTGGTCGGACGCATCGGCAACGACCTCCTCGGGCGGGCCGGGCGCGCGGAGCTCGAAGAGGTCGGCGTGACCTGCTGCCTGGCCATCGATCCCCGTCGGCCCTCCGGCACCTGCATCGTCCTGGTCACGCCCGACGGCGAGCGGACGATGATCCCCGACGCCGGGGCGAACCAGGCACTCACCCCGGCGGACCTTCCCGACGATCTGTTCACGGCGGGATCGCACCTGCACCTGTCGGGATACACGCTCCTCGTCGACGGCAGCCGGATGGCGGGGCTCTCGGCCCTGGACCGGGCCAGGCTGCGCGGGATGACCACGAGCGTCGACGTCGCGTCGGTGGGTCCGCTCGCAGACGCGGGCGCGGCCCGCTTCCTGTCGTGGGTCACCGGGATCGACGTCCTGTTCGCCAATGCCGTCGAGGCCGCCTTCCTGGCCGGGCTGCCCGCGCCCCACCCCGAGGACGACGAGGCCACCGCGGTCGCATCGGCCACCCTCGCCGCGCGGACGCTCTGTGCCAGCGTCGGCACCACCGTCGTCAAGCTCGGCCCGCTCGGCGCCTACGTCGCGGACTCCTCGGGCACCACGGCCCGCGCCGCCGCCGACCCGGTCGACGTCATCGACACGACCGGTGCGGGAGACGCGTTCGCCGCCGGCTGGCTCCCGGCCTGGCGCGACGGGGTGGAGCCCCTCGTCGCCCTCGAGCGCGGCAACCGCTCCGCGGCCCGGGTCGTGTCCCGCGTGGGCGCCCGGCCGTGAATACACAGGGTGACTCACCTGTCACTCCTCGCAACCGGTGACTGGCCCGTCGGGCTCCTGCCGCAGCCGACCCCGGCCGACACGGGCGAGAACGCGGGCGCGTGCCGTACCGCGTCGCCCCCCGGTGGCAGAGTGACGCCATGAGCACGTTCTCCCGCCTGCTGGCCCTGCTGATCGGTCTGGCCGTCGCCGGCTGCGCGTTCCTCCCGTGGGTGGGCGGGCTCTCGGCCTGGAACCTCCACCTGCGCTCGCTGCTCTCGGCCGGGGACAACCTCGGGGTGGGCGTGGCGACCTCGGTCGGGCTCGCCGTCTGCGTCGCTGCGGGCCTCATCGCCGCCGGCTGCCTGCTGAACTCCCGGGCCATCCTGATCGTCGGCGGCCTCGCCGCCGTCGCCGTGCCCACGATCTGGATCCTGGTCAACGCCATCTCCCGCTCGACCACCGCAGTCCCGCTCTCCCGCATCGAGATCGGTGCCTACGGCGCGGCCATCGGCGGCTTCATGATCCTGATCCTGTCCGCGGTGGCCCTCGACACCCGGACGCCGACGCTCCGCTGACACCGCTCACCCTCGACACCCATCGGCGAGGACGGTCACCACCGGTCCCGCCCCGACGCAGGAGCACTCGCAACCGCATGGCCCGCCGTAGCTCACCACCCCCGCCGGACGTGCCGGAGAAGATCGTCGACATCGACGTCGCGGAGGAGATGCGTGGCTCGTTCCTCGAGTACGCCTACTCTGTCATCTACTCCCGAGCCCTCCCCGACGCACGCGACGGGCTCAAGCCAGTTCAGCGCCGCATCCTGTTCCAGATGTCGGAGATGGGCCTGCGTCCCGACCGCGGGCATGTGAAGAGCGCGCGCGTCGTCGGTGACGTCATGGGCAAGCTCCACCCGCACGGCGACGGTGCGATCTATGACGCCCTCGTCCGCATGGCTCAGGCTTTCTCGCTGCGGCTGCCCCTCGTCGACGGTCACGGGAACTTCGGCTCCCTCGACGACGGCCCCGCGGCGATGCGCTACACCGAGTGCCGCCTCGCCACGAGCGCCCTGCTGATGACCTCGTCGCTCGATGAGGACGTCGTCGACTTCTCCCCCAACTACGACGGGCGCGAGACCGAGCCCGTGGTGCTCCCGGCGGCGTACCCCAACCTGCTCGTCAACGGAGCCACCGGCATCGCGGTCGGCATGGCGACCAACATCGCCCCGCACAACCTCGTCGAGGTCGTCGCCGCGGCGCGCCACCTGCTCGCCCACCCGAACGCCACGCTCGATGACCTCATGCGCTTCGTCCCCGGGCCCGACCTCCCCGGCGGCGGACGCATCATCGGCCTCGACGGGATCCGCGAGGCCTACGAGACCGGGCGCGGCAGCTTCCGGATCCGCGCCACGGCACACATCGAGAGCGTCACCCCCCGACGCAAGGGCATCGTCGTCACCGAGCTGCCGTTCAACGTAGGCCCGGAGAAGGTGATCGCCAAGCTCAAGGAGGCGATCGACGCCAAGAAGCTCACCGGCATCGCGAAGTTCACCGACCTCACCGACATGGAGTCGGGTCTGCGCCTCGTCCTGGAGGTGAAGAACGGCTTCCACCCCGAGGCTGTCCTCGAGCAGCTCTACGCCGTCACCCCGATGGAGGACTCCTTCGGGATCAACGCCGTCGCCCTCGTCGAGGGCCAGCCCCGCACCCTCGGGCTCCGCGAGATGCTCGAGGTCTTCGTCGGCCACCGCCTCGAGGTGGTCCGGCGCCGTACCGCCTACCGTCGGCGCCGGGCCGAGGAGCGACTGCACCTGGTGCTCGGCCTGCTGGTCGCGATCCTCGACATCGACGAGGTCATCGCCCTGATCCGGTCCTCCGACGACGCCGCGGCCGCGAAGGCCCGGCTGATCACAGTCTTCGACCTCTCCGACATCCAGGCCACCTACATCCTCGACATGCCGCTGCGCCGGCTCACCAAGTTCAGCCGGTTCGAGCTCGAGACCGAGCGGGACGAGCTGCAAGCCCGCATCGGGGAGCTCTCGGAGATCCTCGACGACGACAAACGGCTGCGGAAGGTGGTCGGCGACGAGCTCGCTGCCGTCTCGAAGGACCACGGCACGCCTCGCCGCACCGTCCTGCTCGAGGGCTCCGGCGCACCGACCCGCACGTCGGCGGCGCCCCTCGAGATCGCCGACGACCCCTGCGTGGTGCTGCTCTCGAGCACCGGGCTGCTGGCCCGCACCGGCGACGACCGCGACCTCCCTGCGGACGGCGAGCGAGGGGCACACGACGTCATCGTCTCGGCCGTCCGCGGCACCGCCCGGGGTCACGTCGGCCTCGTCGCGAGCACCGGGCGGGTCCTGCGCGTGCCCGTGCTCGAGCTGCCCACGCTGCCGCCGACGCACGGTGCGCCCACTCTGGCCGGCGGTGTGCCGCTCGCCGCGCTCGTGGAGCTCGACAAGGGCGAGCAGCCCGTCGGGCTCTGCTCGCTGTCGACCGACGGCCCGGGCCTGGCGATCGGAACAGCCGACGGCGTCGTCAAACGGGTCATCCCGGACGTCCCGGCCTCCTCGGACTCCTGGTCGGTGATCCGGCTCGACGACGGCGACCGCGTCGTGGGCGCCGTAGAGCTGACCACGGGGGACGAGGCCCTGGTGTTCGTCACGAGCGACGCCCAGCTGCTGCACTTCCCGGCCTCCTCGGTGCGTCCGCAGGGCCGCCCGGCCGGCGGCATGTCCGGCGTCCGGCTGTCCGACCGTCAGCGCGTCGTCTACTTCGGTGCCGTCGATGCCGAGCGCGAGTGCCTGGTCGTCACTTCCGCCGGCACGAGTGGCGCCCTGCCCGGAACGTCGGGCGCGACCGTCAAGGTGACGCCGCTCTCGCAGTACCCGGCCAAGGGCCGCTCCACCAGCGGTGTGCGCGCCCAGCGCTTCCTCAAGGGTGAGGACACACTCCTCCTCGCCTGGGTGGGTCCGGGCCCGGCTCGCGCCTCCACGCCGCAGGGCGCCCCGGCACCGCTGCCCCCGATCGACCCGCGTCGTGACGGCTCCGGGCTCCCGACGTCCAAGCCCGTTGCTGCCGTGGGAGGCCCGCTCACCCCGGGTGGGCCGCGTCCCGCGCCCGCGCGAACTCCCGAGTGACCGCCGACGAGGAGTCGGACTCACCCCCGTAGGCTCACCGGGTGACCCAGGCCGCCCCCACACCCGCCGATGCCGAGAGGTGCTCGGTCCTGGCCCGAGAGCTCGCAGAGCCGTTGGCCGGCTCCGCCCCGCGGGCCCGGGCCTGGCTCGTGCTCGAGCAGCCGGGCCCCTACGGCTTCTCGGCGCCCACCGAGTCCCACCTGCCGGACCGGGTCCGCGCGGCCCTGGGCGGCCTGCCCAAGGACTCCGGCACCACGGTGCTCCTTGCCCGCAGCGTCGGTCGGCACGCCGACGACCACGCCGAGCTCAGACGCCGTCGGTTCTGGTTCGCCCACGTCGCACCCGGTGGCGTCCGGATGCGCTCGGGCGTCCTGGACGACGACGATCTCGTGCGACCCGACCTCGACGATGTCCTGTCCGCCGCCGCCCGCGGGGAGCTTCCGCCGTGGGGTACCCGCTCCGTCGAGCCGCTGCTTCTGATCTGCACCAACGCCCGTCGCGACATCTGCTGCGCGCTCGCCGGGCGCCCCGTCGCCGAGGCGCTGGCGCAGGACCCCGGCTACTCCGGCCGCGTCTTGGAGGTGAGCCACCTCGGCGGCCATCGCTTCGCCGCGACCGCCCTGCTGCTGCCGAGCGGGCATGTCTTCGGCCGGCTCGACCCCGCCTCCGCACGGGAGGTGCTCGACGCGGCCGGAGTCGGCCGGCTCGGCGCACCGGACCACCACCGTGGACGCACCTCGCTGGCCCAGCCGGCGCAGGCCGCCGAGCACGCGGTCCGGCGCGCCATGGGTGTGGACGCCCTCGACGTGCTCGACGCCCTGCGCCGCGTCGACGACCACGTCGTCCCCGCCGGTCTGCGGTGGGCCGGTGATGACGGCGTCGCCGATGTCGAGGTGCGACACAGCGACGGGCGCGCCTGGCAGGTGCGGGTCGTGCGGACCACCATGGCTCCGCGCCGGCCCGAGTCCTGCGGCAAGCCCGCGGTCGAGGCTCACTCGTGGGTGGCCGACGAGCCGGTGGAGGCACCTCGCTGGCTCTGAGGGCCGCGGTCGCGGGGGGCGGGACCCCGTCTGTGAGCTGCGGCCACGGCGACGGTGCCAACGGGTCGCGGACGCCGGTTGGATAGCGTCGTGCCATGAGCCTCGCCTTCCCCTCCGACGCCTTCGGTGACGTGCTCGTCGGCAACCGGTCCTACGCCGCGGCGTTCCACGACTCGGGTCTCAGCGGTCGCGCCCTCAAGGGGCTGGCGCTGGTGACGTGCATGGACAGCCGGATCGAGCCGCTGGCGCTGCTCGGGATGAGTTCCGGCGACGTCAAGATCCTGCGCAATGCCGGCGCACGGGTGACCGACGACGTGCTGCGCACGCTCGTGCTCGCGACGTACCTGCTCGACGTGACCCGCGTGCTGGTCATGCCGCACACCCACTGCAAGATGGCGAGTGCCACCGAGGCCGACATCCACGCGACGATCCTGGCCGACCACGGCGTCGACACGAACTCGGTCGAGTTCCGGACCGTCGATGACCAGGAGGCCGCGCTCGCCTATGACGTGCGCCGCATCCGCTCCTACCCCCTGATCCCACCGGGCCTCGTCGTCGCCGGAGCGATCTACGACGTGCACACCGGGCTGCTGTCCCCGCGCGACGTCTGAGCCTCAGCCTCGCGCGGCCTCGGCCAAGGCATCGCGCTCGTGGATGGTCGTGCGGTCGCGCCCCCGGGTGGCGCCCAGCGCCCGCTCCGCGGCGTCGATCGCCCTCCAGCCCTCGAAGCCGACGACCGCCACGCCGCGCTCCGCCAGCAGCCGAGCCACGCCGTCGCCGCCACCCGGCGCGCGCCCGGCGAGGTCGGCCAGCAGCGAGGACACCGTGGCTCCGGCGTCCTTCTTGTTGGTGCCGATGATCCCGGTGGGCCCGCGCTTGATCCAGCCGGCGACATAGAGACCGGGCACGGCCCTGCCGTCGGAGTTCACGACCCTGCCGTCGACGTTGGGGATGACGTTGCGGCGCTCGTCGAACGGCACGCCGTCGAGCGCCACGCCCCGGTAACCGACCGACCGCACGACCAGCTGAGCTGGTAGCTCGTAGGTCTCCCCGGTGCCGTGGGCGCCCGATTCGTCGACCGTGGTGCGCTCGACGACGACGGTCTCGAGACGGGCGGTGCCCAGGAGCTCAACGGGGCGCGCGTGGAAGTGCAGATGGATGTGGCGGTGGGTGGTGTCGAGGGCATGCTCGGCCCAGCCCCGGATCACCTCGACGTTGCGCGCCACGACCCGGTCGGACTCGACGAGAGCCGCGCTCACCGGCTCGAGCTCGAGGTCGTAGGGGTCGATCAGGACGTCGACGCCGTCGAGATCGGCGAGCTCCTTGAGCTCCTTCGTCGTCCAGGTCGCCTGGGCCGGACCACGCCGTCCGAGCACATGCACGTCGGTGATCTGCGAGGCGTCGAGGGCGTCGAGGACGTGCTGTGGCATGTCTGTCACCTCGAGCCGTGAGGCGGGCGCCGTCAGGATGCGCGTGACGTCGACGGCGACGTTGCCCACGCCCACGACCACGACCGAGCGGGCTGCCGCGAGGGCGCTCTCGATCCCCTCGCGGTCCGCGTCGGGATGACCGCAGTACCAGGCCACGAGGTCGGTCGCGGCGACGCTGCCCTCGAGGTCCTCGCCCAGGATGTCCAGACGTCGGTCGCGGGAGGCTCCGTAGGTCAAGACCACGCCGTCGTAGGCCCCGACGAGCTCGGCCACCGACACGTCGACGCCGACCTCGACACCCGCGAGCAGCCGCACCTCGGCCCGGCCCAGGACCTTCTCGAGGGTGTCGCGAACCGAGCGGATCGAGTGGTGGTCAGGAGCCACTCCGTAGCGCACGAGGCCGAAGGGCACCGGCAGGCGATCGATGACGTCGACCAGCGCACCGGCCGACGCGAGGGCATCGGCGGCGTAGAGGCCCGAAGGCCCAGCACCGACCACAGCGATACGTAGGGTCATGCCACGAATCCGACCACACCGCCCCCCTCCCACGCGCAGCGGCCATCCCGCCACGCCGCCCGTTCCCCACGCCCCACGAACTGCCCCGTTCTTCCCTTAGGGAGGGACAGGGCAGTTCAACTGCGCTATGGCTCCCGAAGTCGTGATCTTGGACGACCCAGCTCCGGACTGCGTCCGGAGTGCCCGACGGTGCCGGTGGGCCGTGTGCCTGCCTTCCGTCCGCGGGATGTTGTGTTCCTCACGACCGCCGCCGCGGCGTGGACGCTGTGGCCAGCCATCGCTCCACACCCATCAGGAGCCGCCGGCCGACCGACGTCCTCGACCTTGGCCTCGACACCGTCGGCGATGTCACGCGCAGCCCTGACGGGACACCCACAGCCCAGCCCCAGGTCATCCGTGACGTCCTCGAGGCAGGAGTGCTGGGTGATGCGGTCGGCGTCGGCGTCGGCGGCCTCGGCGAGCACCACCGGCCCGACTTCGCCGTCTCGGCCGCAGCTGTCGTGCTGGCCGGCATCGCCGCACGGACCGAACGCATCCACCTCGGCTCCGCCGTCACCGCGCTCTCCGGCGACGACCCGATCCGGGTGTTCCAGCACTTCGCGACGCCCGGTGCGATCTCGCGTGGGCGCGCGGAGATCATCCTGGGTCCAGGCTTTTCATCGAGTCCGTCCCGCGGCTCGGCTAGGACCTCGCCGACCACGAGGCGCTGCTCGCCGAGACGCTGGACCTGTTCGCGGCACTGCTCCCCGAACAGTCCGTGACCCGGGGCGGGCGTGCTCGCGCGTCGCCGTCCGAGCAGCGGGTCCACCCGACCACCGAGTCAGGGCTGACGGTGTGGATCGGCGTCGGCGGGAGCCCGGAGTCGGTCGTCCGCGCGGTGCACTCCCCCGGCCACGTGGCCGACACCGACGAGGAGGGCCGCGAGCGGGCCGGCGCCGAGGGCGCGGTGCAGGTCGGTGAACCCGAGACCGTGGCGCGCAAGATCGCTTCGACCGCGCGGCTTCTCGGGCTGAGCCGGTTCGACCTGAAGCACAGGATGGGCGCCCTCCCCCACGACCAGCTCATGCCCAGAATCGAGCTCGATGGCATGAAGGCCATCCCGCTCGTGGGCGACGTGCTCGCCTGAGGGATCTGCGTCGCAACGCGCACCGGTTCTCGGCTGCGACGCTCATCCTGGCCTCCGGTCGGGATGCAGCTGACGTCCCACGTCCCTCCCTCGAGGCATGTGGGTGGTTCAGGAGTCAGGCGTCGATGCGGGTGCGGTCCAGGGACGCCGCGCCTTCGACGATGAACTCCTTGCGGGGCGCGACGTCGGTGCCCATGAGCAGATCGAAGACTGCGGTGGCGGAGTCGACCTCCGACATCGTGATGCGTCGCAGCGTGCGGGTGGCTGGGTCCATCGTCGTCTCGCGTAGCTGCGAGGCGTCCATCTCGCCGAGGCCCTTGTACCGCTGCGGTGTCTTGAACGACCTACCCCTGGAGGTGAGGTCGGTCAGCACCTTGCGGTACTCCTCCTCCGAGTAGGTGTAGAGGATGTCGTTCTTCTTGCTGCCCGGGTTCGTGATCTCGAACCGGTGCAGCGGAGGCACAGCCGCGTAGACGCGGCCCTCCTCCAGGAGCGGCCGCATGTAGCGGTGCACGAGGGTGAGCAGGAGGCAGCGGATGTGGGCGCCGTCGACGTCGGCGTCGGACATCACGATGATCTTGCCGTAGCGCGCCTGCTCGAGATCGAAGGAGCGCCCCGATCCGGCACCGATGACCTGGATGATCGCCGCACACTCGGTGTTCTTGAGCATGTCCGCGACGGATGCCTTCTGGGTGTTGAGGATCTTGCCCCGGATCGGAAGCAGGGCCTGGTGCTCGGCGTTGCGCGCGAGCTTGGCGGTGCCGAGGGCACTGTCGCCCTCGACGATGAACAGCTCGCTGCGCTCGATCTCGTCGCTGCGGCAGTCTGCGAGCTTGGCCGGTAGCGCCGAGGACTCGAGCGCGTTCTTGCGCCGCTGGACGTCGCGGTGCGTGCGTGCCGCGATGCGTGTGCGAGCGGCACCGGCGATCTTGTCGAGCACGGCCTTGACGACGAGCTTGTCACCGCGCGGCGGAGTCGAGATCCACGCTGCGAGCTCCTTGGCGACGACGTGGGACACGATGCGCGTGGCGGCCGGCGTGCCGAGGACCTCCTTGGTCTGGCCCTCGAACTGCGGCTCGGCCAGGCGCACGGTGACGATCGCGGTGAGACCCTCCACGATGTCGTCCTTGACGACGTTGTCCTCGCTGACGCGCAGCACCTTCTGCTCGCGCAGCTGCTCGTTGACGGTCTTGACCAGCGCGCGCTCGAACCCACTGACGTGCGTGCCGCCCTTGGGCGTCGCGATGATGTTGACGTAGCTGCGGATGTCGGTGTCGTACCCGCTGCCCCAGCGCACGGCGACGTCGACCCCGAGCTCGCGCTCGACCTCCTGGGAGGTCATGTGGCCCTTGCCGTCGAGCACCGGAACGGTCTCCTTGAAGTGCCCCGCGCCCTTGAGCCGCAGCACCCCGGTGACTTGCTCGTCCTTGCTCAGGAACTCGACGTACTCGGTGATGCCGCCCTTGTACCAGTAGGTCTCCTCGACGACGTCCTCACCCCGCTCGTCGCGGAGGTTGATCGCGAGGCCGGGGACGAGGAACGCGGTCTGCCGGGCGCGCGCGCGCAGGGCCTCGATGTCGAGCTCGGCATCCTTGAGGAAGATCTGACGGTCGGCCCAGTAGCGGGTCCGCGTGCCGGTGACGCCCTTCTTCGCGCGGCCCGCGACGACCAGACCCGACTTCTTGACGAAGTCGGCGTCGGGACCGCCGCCGTCGAAGATGCCGGGCACGCCACGCTTGAACGACATCGTGTGGATCTTGCTGTCGCGGTCGACCTCGATCTCGAGGCGCTCGGAGAGCGCGTTGACGACCGAGGCGCCGACACCGTGGAGGCCACCGGAAGCGGTGTAGCTGCCGCCGCCGAACTTGCCGCCGGCATGGAGCTTGGTCATGACGACCTCGACACCGGTCAGCCGGGTCTTGGGCTCGATGTCGACAGGGATGCCGCGTCCGTCGTCGCGAACCTCGACGGAGAGATCACGATGCAGGATGACGTCGATGGTGTGGGCGTGCCCGGCGAGCGCCTCGTCGACGGAGTTGTCGATGATCTCCCACATGCAGTGCATGAGCCCGCGGCCGTCGGTCGACCCGATGTACATGCCGGGACGCTTGCGAACGGCGTCGAGCCCCTCGAGCACGGACAGGTGCTTGGCGGAGTAACCCCCTGTTGTCGCCGTCGCCGCTGCCGAGGTCTTCCTGGCGCCGGGGGCGACGGGCTGGGCGGTCATGGTGCGGCACGCTCCGTTGTCTAGGAAAGTCGTCGAGAAAGTCGTCGAGAAGGTCGTCGTGACGGTACGGGCAGGGAGGGAATCAGCGCCCCTCGGCGGACGTTGCCCAGGGTAGTCCGAACCTCCGACGGCCCCACCGGGCCACGCCGGTGGGGAGGGTTCGCGCGACACGCAACGAGGCCGCCCGGCGAAACACAGCCGAAACCCCGGAGAGTGATGATCGCGACACGCCGAGGCATGTGGTTGTGACGATCGGGTGACTCAGGTCACGATCGGCT
The DNA here is from genome assembly GCA_038206635.1 of Candidatus Nanopelagicales bacterium. Taxonomy (GTDB): domain Bacteria; phylum Actinomycetota; class Actinomycetes; order S36-B12; family CAIYMF01; genus Longivirga. The sequence continues at coordinate 65,302 of JBBRAQ010000006.1, forward strand.
TACGCCACTGGCGAACTGGGGACGACCCGGGCGGTGCTCGACGTTGGACCGTGCGAGACTGACCATCGACCAGGAGGTATGCGAATGACCCCCACCCTGAGCCCGACCATCCCGCTCACGGCGCTCGACCGCTGTGACCGTTGTGGCGCCCAGGCGTATGTCCGGGTCGTGCTCGTCGCCGGCGGTGATCTGCTCTTCTGCGGTCACCACTTCCGTGAGCACGAGGCGCGCCTGCGTCCGCTCGCGGTCGATGTGCAGGACGAGACCGCCAAGCTCGTGGAGCCGGCCGCCACAGCGGTCGAGGACGCCTGACCCGCCCACTCTCACGCTGAGGGCCACCGACCTCCGGTCGGTGGCCCTCAGTCATGGCCGAACCAGAACCTCGCCCACCACGACGGGTGACCGCGCTCACCAGTGTTCGTGCACGGACTGCCTGACATACCTGTCGTAGATGTCGCTGACCGCGGTGAGCTGCTCGCTCGTCAGCGGTGGCACGTCCGCGGCGGAGGCGTTCCCGAGAGCCTGCCCGCGATTGCGCGACCCGGGGATCACCGTGGTCACCCCAGGCTGGTCGACGATCCACCGCAGCGCGAACTGAGCAGTGCTCAGGCCCGCGGGGACCACGGCCTTCAGCGCCGCGACCGCGGCGAGCCCGATCTCGAAGGGCACGCCGGAGAAGGTCTCGCCGACGTCGAAGGCCTCACCGTGGCGGTTGTACGTGCGGTGGTCGTCGGCGCCGAACCTCGTCGACTCGTCGTAGCGTCCCGACAGCAGGCCCGAGGCGAGCGGCACACGTGCGATGATCCCGACACCCGCCTCGGCGGCCGCGGGCAGCACCTGCTCAAGGGGCTTGTGCCGGAAGGCATTGAGGATGATCTGGACGCTCGCGACGTGCGACCGCGCGATGGCCGCGAGAGCCTCCTCGCAGGTCTCGACGCTGACGCCGTAGGCGCGCATCCGGCCCTCGGCGACCATCGCGTCGAGATCGTCGAACACGGCATCCGTGCCGTAGAGGTCAGAGGGCGGGCAGTGCAGCTGGACGAGGTCCAGCGTGTCGACACCTAGGTTCTTGCGCGACGTGTCGTTCCACCCTCGCATGGCCTCCGGGGAGTAGTTCTCCACCCGCTGCTCGACCCGGCGCCCCATCTTCGTGGCGACCATGACCCCGGAGCCGGGGTGCTCCGCCATCCAGCGCCCGATGAGACGCTCGCTGCGGCCGTCGCCGTAGACGTCGGCGGTGTCGATGAAGGTCACGCCCGCCTCGACGGCCGAGTCGATCAGCGCGAGGGCCTCGTCCTCCTCGACGTCGCCCCAGTCGCTCCCGAGCTGCCAGGCCCCGAGGCCGACGACGGAGACAGGGCGACCGGCGAGCAGGCGATGGTCCATGTGCCGCAGCGTACGACCATCGGAGACGACCACGACGCCCCGTGCGGCAGCTGCTGGATAGTCTCCCCCTCATGCCCGCCTGGGGAGAGGCCCTCGTCGCGATCGCCTGTGCCGTAGGGATCGTCGGGGTCGTCGTCCCCGTGCTCCCCGGAGAACTTCTCATCGGCGGGGCGATCGTGGTCTGGGCCGTCGTGGAGCAGAGCACCGTGTCCTGGGCCGCCGCGGTCGTCGCCGTCGGGGTCCTGATCGCGGGACACGTGCTCGCCTACCTCGTCCCCGGCCGCCGGATGACCGCTGCCGGGATCCCGACCCGAACGCTCGTGGCGGGCGCGGTGCTGGGCATCGTCGGGTTCTTCCTCGTCCCCGTCGTCGGGCTGCCGCTCGGGTTCGTGCTCGGCGTGTACCTGGCCGAGCAGGTTCGCTTGCGTGCGCACGGGCCGGCCTGGGCCTCCACCGTCGAGGCGATGAAGGGCACCGGTCTGGCGATGCTCATGGGGCTTGCTGCAGCTGTCGCCGCGACCACCGTGTGGGCCGTGGTCGCCGTCGCCACCTGACGGCACCCGGGCAAGGCCGGATCCCGACACCGGCCGCGGACGCGCCGAGGGCCGGTCTCCGCGCGATGCGGTGGCCGGCCCTCGGCGGCACCGTGGGCGCTCGAGCGCCCGGGTGCCGGTGGCGCGTCAGTCTGCGTCTACCTCGCGACGGCGCCGACCCGCGAGGAAGGTGATCCCGCCGGCGGCGACGAGGCCGAGACCAAGGGCCACCAGCGAACCGGAGGTGCTACCGGTCTTCGGCAACGTGCTGCCCTTGTCTCCGCCCGTGGAGGGCAGGCTCGTGACGGTCGGCGAGGCGGTCGGGGTCTCAGGGGTCGTGGCAGTCGGGGTGCCGGGGTCGGTCGGCGACGCCGTCGGGGTGCCCGGGTCGGTCGGCGACGCCGTCGGCGTACCCGGGTCGCTGGGCGACGCGGTCGCAGTGCCGGACGACGGGTCGGTCGACGGGCCGTACGACGGCTCGGTCGAGGGCTCCGAGGAACCGCTGTAGGAGGGGTCGATCGACGGGCTGGTCGACGGCTGGGTCGAGGCGGTCCGCGACGGCTCCTGCGACTGGTTGCTCGAGCCGGCTGATGACTCCGCGTTCGCCGTCACCAGGCCGGGCGCGGCCGCGAACATCAGGCCGAGGACGGCGAGGATCGACGCCGCAAGAGCGCCGCGGGCCGACTGGCGGTTCAGGGTGCGCGAGCGAGACGTCGTCATGATGAGTCCTTCGGGTCCGGATCGTGCGGGGCAACGCGGGTGACGCTGTCTGTCCACACGACCGAGGCCGGTCTCACCACTGGCTGTCCGCGACCTGTCCCCCGAGCTTCGGGGGACTGGTGACCGTGAGAACGGTCGCGGGTCATAGCCTCCTCGATCCTGGAGCCCCCGAGGAGGCTCCGTGATCCGAGACTCCCCTGATCAGGGGCCGATCTCACCCCACGCGACCGCCGGCTACGCCGATCGGGTGTCAGAACCGCCCTTATTTCATCCGAACGGCCAGCCGCGGCTCCACCGGTCGAGGTGCGACGCCTACCCACAGTGACCGCGGCGGTCTAGGGGCCGGGCGAGGTGGACGCACCGACGATGGCCCCGGCTGCTGCCGGGGCCATCGTCATCCGGTCCTGCTCTGCGGTCCTGCCGTGCGCTGCCGGCGTCTTGGGCCAGCGGTGGCCTCAGGCGAGGGCAGACACCTTCTCAGGGGTTGCGACCACGGTGGTCTCGGGGAGGCGGCGGGCGTGGGCGAAGCCGACCGCGGCCAGGACGAGGAGGCCCACCGAGCCGACGAGGGCCACGATGCCCGCGATCAGTGCGATGGTGCCGAAGATGGAGAACGCGTAGGAGTTGAGCAGCAGGCCGCGGAGCGTCTCACCCATGAAGAGGGTCTGGCGCTGTCCACCGAGCGCGGCGTCACGCTGGGACGGGTCGGTGTTGGAGGCGATCCACTCCTCGCTCACCTGGGAGTAGGTCTTGCCATCGGCGACCTTGGTCAGGTGGACGGCGATCATCTCGGAGTAGGACTTGGCAAGGGCACCGGTCGTGACCTGCTGACCGGCGTACTGCTGCAGCTGCTGGAGCTCCGGTGAGGCGAGCTGCTCGGCTGGCGGGAAGTAGATGTTCTGGGCGGAGAGCTCAGTGCTCACCGTGGTGCTCGTGAAGCTCGCGGCGTACAGGAGGATTCCTCCCGCGAGCGCCATGATCACGGCGACGACGAGGCCAACTGTGGCGAGTGTGAGGTCGAGAGTTCGGCGCTTCATGAAGTCCCTCTGTGTGGCGGTTCTTGGTGTCGTGGTCCGACACCTCTGAACCTACGCCGGGTAATTCAAGATTGAACGATTTACACTTGTATCATCGTTCACACAGGCAAGCCTCGCTTCACCGACCACCGCCTGAGTCCCCGGACGCGACGGAGGGGCCGGCGTGACGCCGACCCCTCCGCTCGCAACCCTCGTGCTACGGGCGAACCGCACTCACCCGGGTCGACCAGTTCGCGAGCGTCGTACGCGTGTGCCCGCAGGTGGTGTCGGCGGTGTACTGCGCCACCGTGCAGGACTGCGCGATGTACTCATTGGCCATCCACACGGTGCCACCGGGCGTCGAGACCGCGGCGGAGTAGTCGCCCCAGCGCTCGACCCCGTCGGACACGAACGGGTCGTAACCGGTGAAACCGTCCGCCGGCCCGACACCCGCGCCTGCGACCCGCACGGGGCCGAAGTCGCCGTCGCGGAGCACGGCGTAGCCGGCCGACGGGAAGTAGTCAGCGCCGCTGAGCGTGACCGCGAGGACGGCCTTGCCCGACGGCGTGACACCGATGGACGGGAACAGCACGTTCTGACCCTTGACCGAGACGTAGCCCTGGTCCTGGATGCGGGCCGAGATCGTCACCTTGCCGTGCTCGGCCTCGGCCTCGGCGCCGACGCGGAACCACGCGACTCCTGCTTTGACGGCACCGCCGGGCTGCTTGACGGCCGTGTTGACGCCCGACCAGAGGCTCCCCCGCACGTAGACGACCTGGTTCATGCGGTCGTCGTTGCTGTTGAGGGTGTTGATGGGCTGGTTCTCCGCGCCGCCGTAGAAGAACGCCGCGCCGTAAGTACCGAGCGGGCGGTCGCCGTCCTTCTGGTCGGCCACCGGAGGCTGGCCGTAGCTCTCGCTACGGATGACCTTGCTCGTCAGCGTGAGCGACGGGTGGGCCGTGGCCAGCGAGCTGGTGTTGGTGAGGGCCCACACCGCGATGCGGTTGTCGACCGTGCCGTTGAAGTCGAGCGAGGACAGCATGTACTCCGTGCCGCGGTTGGCCCTTGAGTAGCTGTCCGACGTCGGCGACGTCGCCGGCTGGAGGCTGTACGCCGGACCCTCGGCGAGCGGCAGGTTGTCGAACATCTGCACCGCCGGGACGATGCCCTGCTCGAGCGCGATCTTCGACATCGCATAGACCTGCGCCCCGTTGAATCCCGGGACGAGGTTGGGGAACTCGTTGGTCGTCACGTAGAAGCCGTAGCGGTCCGCGCCGATGAGCGGCTGGTCGCCGAAGCAGGGGCAGTCCGGGTGCGACGGCGTGCCACCGGTGCCGTCGTTGGTCGCGTTGAGCCAGAAGATGTTCCAGGCGCCGGTCGGGTCGCTGGTCTGACTCGTGGCGATGAGGGTGTTGGCCGTGGTGCTCGGTGCCGCGTCCTCCTCCAGGATCGTGAAGAAGAAGCGGTTCGTGTCGGTGTCGAAGTAGCACTTCGGGTCACTGAGGAACGGGCCGGCGACGCCCGTCGCCCGGTCGATCTCGGCGGGAAGGCGGAAGAAGGTGTTGAGGTCGACGACGGCGGACTTGGCCGCACCCGAGGTCGAGTAGACCTTCATGACCGTGTTGACCGACTCGATCACGTTGCCGTTACCGACGCAGAGGCCCTGGTCCGGCGGCTCGAGGCTGAACTGGTTGCCGCCGTTGGCAGTGCGGTTGTCGTAGTGGTTGAGGCCCTGGAAGCTCGTGACCAGGGAGGACCCCGACGACGTGACGCCCGTGGTGCGAGGGGAAGGCACCGACGGCGCCGGGGAGCCCGACGACGGCGACGCTCCGCGTGTGTGCTCCTGCTCCGCGGCGAACTCGTTGGTCGGCGACCAGGTGGTGGTCGCCGTCACGGTCGGCAGCGCCGACACGACGGAGACACCACGGAACGACAGCGGGCCTGAGGGTGCCGCGACAGCTGGCCCCACCGCCCCCACCCACACCAGCGACGCAGCGGCCAGGCCGGCCGTGCTCAGTGCGGCGACAGCTTTCCTCATGAATCGGTCCCCTCGTGACGAGCCGACCGGGACGACCCCGGCCGGTGACGCGCGTGACGCTCCTGCACGGCGGAGGGGCTGTCAAGCGAAACCGCCGAGTCGCAACCTGGGTCGCCCGTTCGGCAGCGTCTCCTCACCCAAGGCGAGCGCACGTCACTCTCCGACAGTTCCCCGGGCTCGTCCCGTCGGGCCGTGTGACACCCGGGTCGTCACCTGCCGCCGGGCACAACACCGAGGGCCCGCGCGTCGCGCGAGCCCTCGGTAGACCCCTGACAGCTCGTGACGTGATGTCAGGTCGATGCGATCGCTGCGGGGCGGGGCGGTCAGCTCGTCCAGGCCGCGACCTGGTCGGGGTGCGCGTCGACCCACTTCTTGGCGGCGTCGTCGTACTTCATGCCTGCCGCGATGTCGGACGCGACCTGGTTCTGGTCGTCGTTGGTCCAGGTGAACTTCTTGAGGAAGTCGACCGCGGGTCCACCGGCGTCGATGAACTTGGTCCGCGCGATCTTGTTCAGGATGTACGGCGGGTAGTCGCACGCCACCTTCTTCGGATCCGTGTCGCACCCGGCCGTGTACGGCGGGAGGGTGATGCGGGCGACCTTGATCTTCGCCAGCGCGAACTGCGGCTCGTAGAAGTAGAACAGCAGCGGCTTCTTCTGGTCGGTCGCCGTCTGCATGGCGGTGATCAGCGCAGCCTCGGAACCGCCGGTGACGACCTTGTAGTTGAGGCCGAGGTTGGCGATCAGAGCAGCATCGTTGGTGACATAGCTCGGGTCGCCGTCGAGGAGCTGGCCCTTGTCACCGGACTCCGACGTCTTGAACATGTCGGCGTACTTGTTGAGGTTCTTGTAGTCGGTGATGTCGGGGTATTTGTCGGCCATCCACTGCGGGACGTACCAGCCGATGATGCCCTTGTTGCCCGTCGGGCCGAGGTCCACGGCGACCTTCTGCTCGGTGATGTACTTCTTGACGAGGTCGTCGTGCCCCCAGTTCTCGAGGATCACGTCGATCTGGCCGGTCGGGAAGCCCTGCCACGACACCTGCTCGTTGACCTTGGTGATCTTCGTCGTGCAGCCGAGGCTGTTGCGCAGGACGTAGTCGATGACCGCGACGTTCGCGGCGTAGCCCGTCCACGCGTTCTCCGCGATCGAGACCGGCGTGCTGCCGCAGCTGGCTTTGGTCGCCGTGCCGCCGGCCGTCGCGCTGGGCGACGTCGAGGCGCTGTTGTTCGCCGAACCTGCGCACGCCGACAGCATGAGGCTCGCCACAGCCATCAGCCCGACGGCCGCGAACTTCTTCCGAGTGGTTCCCACCGGTTTCCCTTCATCACGCCGACTCATGCCGGAACTACTCACCAGCGCCCGGCGCGGTTCGCCGGGCGCTTCCTGCTGACTGGCTGACACGGTCGAGCATCACGCCGAGAAAGACGATCGCGATGCCCGCCGCCAGTGATACACCCGCGGAGGAGGTCTGGGAGAACCCGTACACCACGTCGTAACCAAGTCCTCCACCTCCGACGAGCCCGCCGATGACGACCATCGCCATGACGAAGACGATCCCCTGGTTTAGCGCCACCAGGATGATGGGACGCGCCATCGGCACCTGGACCTTGGCGATCTCCTGCCACCGCGACGCACCGACCGAGCGTGAGGCCTCGATCGTGTCTGTCGGCACCGTTGCGATCCCCTCGCCCACGATCTTGATCGCGGCTGGGGCGGCATACACGATCGCCGCCACGATGGCGGTGAAGCGCGTGGTGCCGAACAGCAGCAGGCAGGGCACGAGGTAGACGAACGCCGGGAGGACCTGGCCGGCGTCGAGGAGGGGGCGGAGCAGCCGGTCGGCCCAGGCGCTGCGACCGATCCACACCCCGAACACGAGCCCCAAGACCATCGTCACGGCCGCTGCGATCACGACCTGGGTGAGCGTCGTCATGCTCGAGGGCCACAGTCCGACCAGGACGCAGCCGAGCAGGCAGAGGGTCGCGACGACAGCGGTGCGCCAGCGGCCCACGATCAGTGCGAGGGCGGCGACGACACCGATGACGACGAAGAACGGGGAGCTCAGGAACAGCGCCTCCAACGGGTTGATCACCCAGTGGGTGAACCACTCGGTGAACGCCGAGGTGGCCGGGTAGAGGTGCTCGACGAACCATGCCGTGAAGGTCTTGACCGGACCGGTGACCGGGAAGATCCAGGAGTCCGACCACATCGCAGTGCTGGGAAGGACGGCAGGGATGACCGCACCGACTGCCACGATCGTCCCCGCGGAGCCCCACAGGACCGCCCGGTCCCGCCTGCTGCGCGGTGGACCGCCGGCACGGCGGCTCGCCGCGGTGATGACGCGGTCCAGGACGATGGCCATGGCGAGGATCGCGATCCCTGCGTTGACCGCGACGCCCGTGTCGAGGATCTCGAGGGCGCCCAGGACTGTCTGGCCGAGTCCTGGTGTGCCGATGAGCGCCGCGATCGTGATCATCGACAGGGCTGCCATCACCGTCTGGTTGACGCCCACCACGATCGTGCGCCGAGCCATCGGCAGCTGGACGTCGAGGAGGACCTGCCGACGGGTGGCACCCAGCGAGCGCGACGCCTCGACCGACGCCGCCGGCACCTCGCGGATGCCGACCGCGGTGAGCCGGATGGTCGGCGGGATGGCGTAGATCAGGGTGGCGATGATTCCCGCGGGGGGACCGATGAGGAAGAACAGCGTGATGATCGGGAGGTAGGCCAGCCCCGGCAGGATCTGCAGGGTGTCCAGCACCGGGAGGGTGAACCGGTAGAACTTCTCCGACATCCCCGCCGCTATGCCGAGCGGGATGCCGATGAGCAGTGACAGCAGCACGGAGATGATGACGAGGACGAGCGTCTGCATGCTCTCGTCCCACAGCCCGAGCACGCCGAAGGACAGGAAGCCGAGCAGTGTGAGGAGGGCCATGCGCCGTCCGGCGACGAGCAGCGCGAACGCCGTCCCGATCGCGGTCATCCCGGTCCAGCCGAGCTGTTCGGTAGCCCAGACTCCGCGGTCATAGAGGGCGCCGAGGAGCTCGGTGACGGGAGTGAAGACATAGATGAAGAGCGGGTTGGTCAGCCGGTTGTCGCCGATGGTGCTGACCACCTGCTGGAACCAGTCGGACACCGCCGCGGGCACGCCGCTCTCGAGCACCCACCGACCGTTGAGGATGTACCAGAGCATGATCCACACGCTGAGAAGGATCAGCAGCTGCCACCTGACGGCGACGCGACGAGGCCGATGCGCGCCGCCCGTCGCAGCCGGCAGCTGCGGTTCGGTCGGCGCGCTCAGGAGGGCGACGCCCGCTGTCACTCCGGTGCTCCTGCGATGACCGCGAGCAGGTCGTCGCGGCCGACGTAGCCGAGCACCTGACCGGCCTCGACGACCCGTGCAGGAGCCGACGCCTGGGAGATGACCCGGATGGAGTCGCGGATGACCATGTCGGGAGACAGATCGGGGCCGTCCGTGCCCTCACCGGCGGCCAGCGGTCGCATGATCCAGCGAAGGGTGAGGACGTGAGACCTGGGGATGTCGCGGGTGAAGTCGGCGACGTAGTCGTCCGCCGGCGCCCCGACGAGCTCGTCGGGGCGGCCGACCTGCACGATGCGGCCGTGCCGCATGATGACGATCCGGTCACCGAGACGCAGGGCCTCGGACAGGTCGTGGGTGATGAACACCATCGTCTTGCCGACCTCGTGGTGCAGTCGTAGCACCTCGTCCTGCATCCCGCGACGGATGAGCGGATCGAGGGCCGAGAAGGGCTCGTCGAAGAACATGATGTCCGGGTCACCGGCGAGCGCCCGGGCGAGGCCGACCCGCTGCTGCATCCCACCGGAGAGCTGGTCGGGATAGGAGTTCTCGAACCCGCTGAGCCCCACGAGTTCGATCACCTCGTGCGCGCGTGCAGTCCGGGTCGCCTTCGCGTCGCCGCGGATCTCGAGGCCGTAGGCGACGTTGTCGATGACGCGACGGTGCGGCAGGAGCCCGAAGTGCTGGAACACCATCGCAAAGCGCTTGCGACGCATCTCGCGCAGGTGCCGCTCGTCGGCGTTGGCGAGGTCCTCGCCCTCGATCAGCACCTCCCCCGCGGTCGGCTCGATCAGCCGGGTCACGCAACGCACCAGAGTGGACTTGCCGGACCCGGACAGGCCCATGACGACGAACACCTCACCGGGCGCCACATCGAAGGAGACGTCGTGCACGGCCGCGACGCAGCCCATCGTCGCCTTCAGCTCCGCGGACGAGAGCTCCGCGGCCGCCGACCCGGGGATCGTCTCGGCCTTCGGGCCGAACACCTTCCAGAGGCCGCGCACCGAGACTGCGGGGTCACCGACGGCACGCGCGCCGGTCGGGGCTGTGATCACCGGGGTGCTCATGGTGTGGTCGGCTCCGCTCCCCCGAACCAGCCGCTCGGCGCTGGTCGCAGGTTCTCGTAGATGTGCTTGGGCTCGACGTACTCGGCGAACCCTGCCATCCCCAGCTCGCGTCCGACGCCCGACTGCTTGAATCCGCCCCACTCGGCCTGAGGGCGGTAAGGGTGGTAGTCGTTGATCCACACAGTCCCGTGGCGCAGCGCGCCTGCCACGCGCTGCGCCCTCGTGCCGTCGGAGGTCCAGACGGCACCGGCGAGACCGTAGATCGTGTCGTTGCCGAGGCGGATCGCCTCCGCTTCGGTCCTGAACGTCTCGACTGTCACGACGGGCCCGAACGACTCGTCCTGCACGCATCCCATGTCCGTGCGGCAGCCGTCGAGGACTGTCGGTGCGAAGTAGAACCCGGCGGCGAGGGCCGCGTCGTCGGGTGCCGACCCGCCGCAGCGCAGCACGGCCCCCTCGGCCACGCCGGCCGCGACGTACGCCGCCACCTTCTCCCGATGAGCGGCTGAGATGAGCGGACCGGTCTCGGACGCAGGGTCGAACGGTCCGCCGAGGCGGATGCGGCGCGCCGCCTCCACGAGACGGTCGACCACGGCGTCGTGCACGGACTCCTCGACGAGCAGGCGTGACCCGGCCGAGCACACCTGCCCCGAGTGGAGGAACACCGCCGTCGCCGCGTTGTCGATCGCCGCGTCGAGATCGGCGTCGGCGAACACGATGTTGGGGTTCTTGCCGCCGAGCTCCAGCGCGACCTTCTTCACGGTGGCGGACGCCGCGGCCATCACGCGCCGACCGGTGATGAGACCTCCGGTGAAGGAGACCATGTCGACGTCGGGGTGGTCCGCCAGCGGCGCCCCGGCCTCGGCGCCCGCTCCCAGCACCAGGTTGGCGACGCCGGCAGGCAGCCCCGCCTCCTGCAGCAGCCGCATCAGCAGGATCGCCGTCGACGGCGTGAGCTCGCTGGGCTTGAGCACGAACGTGTTACCGGCCGCGAGAGCCGGGCCCACCTTCCACGACGTCTGCACCAGCGGGTAGTTCCACGGCGTGATGAGGCCGCACACCCCCACGGGCTCGTGGACCACCCGGGACAGGACACCGGACGTCCCCGGGTCGACGACGCGCCCCAGCGACTTGTCTGCCAGCCCGGCGAACCAGCGGAAGCACGCGACGACGTCGGCGACGTCGTACCGCGCCTCGACGATGCGCTTGCCCGTGTCGAGCGACTCAGCGAGCGCGATCTTCTCCACGTCGCGCTCGAGCAGGTCCGCGAGCCGGTGAAGGAGGAGACCCCGCTCCGGGGCCGGGACCCCGGACCACCGACCGTCGTCGAAAGCCGCACGGGCTGAGGCGATCGCGCGATCTGTGTCCTCGCGCGTCGCCTCGTCGACAACGGCCACGAGGATGCCGTCAGCGGGGCAGCGGATCTCGCGAGTCAGGCCCTTGGCAGCGGCGCTCCACTCCCCGCCGATGAACAGGTCAGGCATTGTCGGCCTCTCCCTGCGCCGCGACCGGCACGTCGCGGTGGCGGTAGAAGCCGGGGTGCTCGGCCGCGAGCGGCGTGTTTCCCAGGATGAGGTCGGCGGCCTTCTCAGCCATCATCATCACCGGCGCGTAGAGGTTCGCGTTGGTGATGTAGGGCATCGCGGACGCGTCGACGACGCGCAGTCCCTCGGTGCCGTGGACCCTCATCGAGGCCGGGTCGAGCACCGACATCTCGTCGATCCCCATCCGTGCCGTGCACGAGGGGTGGAGAGCAGTCTCACCGTCCTTGCGCACCCAGTCGAGGACCTGCTCGTCGGTGGAGACGCCGGGACCGGGTGAGATCTCCCCGCCGCTGAAGGGCGCGAACGCTGGCTGGGCGAGGATCTCGCGCGTCACGGCGATGGCCTCGACCCACTCGCGGCGGTCCTGCTCGGTGGAGAGGTAGTTGAACTGGATCGCGGGCTTCCGCGACGGGTCCGGACCCGTGATCCGCACCCAGCCCCGGGCGTCGGAGTACATCGGGCCGATGTGCACCTGATAGCCGTGGCCACCGGCAGGTGCCGAGCCGTCGTAGCGGACCGCGATCGGCAGGAAGTGGAACATGAGGTTGGGGTAGTCGACGTCGACGTTGCTGCGCGCGAAGCCACCACCCTCGAAGTGGTTGGACGCACCCGGGCCACGGCGCAGGAACAGCCACTGCGCGCCGATGAACGGCCGACGCCACTTCCGCAGGCTGGGGTTGAGCGACACGGGCTGCGTGCAGGCGTGCTGGACGTAGACCTCGAGGTGGTCCTGGAGGTTCTCCCCGACGCCCGGCAGGTGGTGCACCGGTTCGACGCCGACCCCGCGCAGCCGCTCGGCGTCACCGATGCCGGAGAGCTGCAGCAGCTGCGGGGTGTTGAACGCGCCGCCGCAGAGGATCACCTCGCCGGCGTGGATCCGCTCGACTCCCCCTCCCTTGCGAAGGACCTCGACGCCGACGGCCCGCTTCCCGTCCATCACGACGCGGGCGACCTGGGTCCGGGTGCGGATCTCGAGATTGGGACGCTTCTTGACCGGATGCAGGTAGGAGCGGGCAGCCGAGAGCCGTCGGCTGCGGCGCAGGTTGCGGTCGAACGCCGCGAAGCCCTCCTGCTGGTAGCCGTTGACGTCGGATGTGAGGGAGTACCCGGCCTGCTGCACGGCCTGGAAGAACGCTCCGAACAGTGGGTTAGTCACCGGTCCGCGCTCGAGCTCGATGGGCCCCGACCCGCCGCGCCAGTCGTCGGCGCCCGCGAGGCAGTTCTCCGTCTTCTTGAAGTACGGCAGGCAGTGGGCGTAGTCCCACCCGGCCATGCCCGGGTCCGCGGCCCAGCGCTCGTAGTCCATCGGGTTGCCCCGCTGGAAGATCATCCCGTTGATGCTCGAGGAACCGCCCACGACCTTGCCGCGCGCCTGGAACACCCGCCGGCCGTCCATGTTCGGCTCGGGCTCGGTCTCATACATCCAGTCGTAGTGCTTGCTGCCGATCGGGAAGGTGAGAGCGGCCGGCATGTGGATGAACGGGTCGAACCGGTAGTCCCAGCGGCCGGCCTCGAGCACGAGCACCCGGGTGCCTGGATCAGCCGAGAGCCGGTTCGCGATCGCGGACCCGGCCGATCCGGCGCCGACCACGATCACGTCGTACGAGGCGGGCACTAGTCCTCCAGGTCGGGCGGTCGTGGACATCCTGCGTCAGTCGACGCCACCCGTCGACGGTTCGGTCGAGATCAGTCGCCGAGCTCTGCCCGACGCCGGATGACGTAGTCCTCGAGCTCCTCGCGCATGGCATCCTCCATCGCCGGAGCCTCGTACTCCTCGAGCTTCTTGTCCACGATCTCGCCCGCACGGGTGGCCGTGTCGCGCGCACCGAGCCTGTTCCAGCGCTCGAAGTTGTCGCTGCTGGACAGGAATGGGCGGTAGAAGCAGTCGCGGAAGCGCTCCATCGTGTGCTCGGCCCCGAGGAAATGGCCGCCGTGGCCGACCTCCTGGTGCGCCCCGAACGCGAGCGACTCCTCGGTGATCTCCAGCGGGGTGAACTCGTGCTGGAGGCTCTCGAGCACCTGGACGTCGACGACGTACTTCTCATAGCACGCGACGAGGCCGCCCTCGAGCCATCCGGCCGCGTGCATGACGACGTTGGTGCCGGCGAGGAACGTGGGGAGCATCGTCATGAGCGACTCGTACGCAGACTGGGCGTCGACGGTCTGCGAGGAGTTCAGCCCGCCGCCCGTGCGGAACGGGAGACCGAAGTGCCTCGCGATCTGACCGGTGCAGAGCAGGCCGATCGCCGACTCGGGCGTCCCGAACTGCGGCGAGCCGGACTGCATGTCGATGTTGGACAGGAACGACCCGAAGACCACGGGGCAACCGGGCCGGATGAGCTGGGAGAGCGCGATGCCGGTGAGCGCTTCGGCGATCTGCTGGACGAGCGCCGCCGGGATGCTCACCGGCGACATCGCCCCCATGAGCAGGAACGGTGTGAGGATGACCGGCTGCGCGGCGGCGGAGTACTCGAACTGCGCATCGAGCATTCGGTCGTCCCACCGCAGCGGGGAGTTGCAGTTGATCAGCGAGAGGGACACCGGCGTCTGCTCGATCGCCTCGCGACCGCCGAAGACGATGTCGCTCATGGCCAGGGTGTCGCGGGCGTTGACGCCGCTGACGACGTTGCCCTGGAAGATCTTGTCGGTCAGCGTGAACGTGGCGTAGAGCATGTCGAGGTGGCGGCTGTCGAGCGGCGCGTCGTTCGGCTCGGCGACGACGCCTCCGACGCTGTCGATCACCGAGAACGACTGGGCGAGCATCGCGAAGTTGCGGTAGTCCGACAGCGTGGCATCGCGTCGCACTGCACCACGGCGGACGAACGGCGGCCCGTAGACGCTCGAGAAGACCATGTGGTTGCCGCCGATGTGCACGTCGTTGGCGTGGTTGCGCGCCTGGACGTCGAACTCACGGGGGGCCTTGGCGACCTGGGCGAGGATGAACTCCGGGTCGAAGAAGACCTTCTCCCCCTCCACTCGCTGACCCGCGGCACGGAAGAGCTCCACGGCCTCCGGCTTGGCGAACTCCACACCGAGCTCGCTGACGATCCGCCGCCAGCCGCGGTCGAGCACGGCCATCGCGTCGGCCGAGAGGATCTCATATCGCGGCATGGTGTTGACAAACACGTGTGTCCCTTTCCTTGACCGGATATCGACCTGATCCTACGATCAGCGTGGAACGGAGGTTTCATATCGTGGAACCCCGATCCAGGGTCACAGTGTGGGACACAGGCAGGTGTCTGTGCCAGAGATCCGGCACACAGGTTTAGCCCGGACCACACCGTGGCCCGGATCGTCACGACGAATCGACCCGGACGCCGACCGGCGGATCGGCCGCAGCTCCCGGGAGGTCCGGTGGACACGCGCACCGCCACCACGGGTGCTCAGGCCGTCGACCGCGCGGCGTCCCTGCTCCTCCACGTGATCGCCTCGCCCGGCCCGGTCGGGTTCCCCGACCTCGTCGAGGCGACTGGTCTCCCCAAGAGCACCGTCTCCCGCCTGCTGAGCAGCCTCGAGCGCAGCCTGCTGATCGCGCGGACGCCCTCCGGCGACGTCGTCCCCGGCGACGCCCTCACCGCGTTCGCACGGCTGCACAGCCCCGAGGACGACATCGTCGCGCGGGTGCGTCCCGCCCTCGAGCGTCTCGGCGATGCCACCGGCGAGACCGTCAACGTCGCAGTGCCCGCGGATGGCGGCGTCGTCCAGATCGACCAGGTCGACTCCCGCTATCTGCTGGGCACGGTGAATTGGCTCCACCGCAAGGTCCCTTACCACGCCTCGGCCGTCGGCAAGGTCCTGCTCGCGTACGGGACGCCGCTCCCGTCAGGTCGCCTGACCCGGATCACCGACCGCACGCGCACCACCCGGCCCGCGCTGGAGGCCGACCTGCTGCGCTGCCTGAAGCTGGGCTATGCCGTCGCCGACGGCGAGCTCGAGCCGGGGCTCGTCGCCGTGGCCGCGCCGGTGATCGGCCCGGGCGGCACAGCAGTCGCCGCGGTCTCGGTCTCCGGGCCCTCCTCTCGTCTCGACGCCCGGGCGATCGCGCGCGTCGGGTCGCTCCTCGTCACCGAGTGCGCCGCACTCTCCTTCCCGCTGTCCCACGACACCCCGGGACGTCGAACAACCGGAAAGGCCGGAGCAGCATGACTCACGACGAGATCCTCACAGCCCTCTACGACGAGACCATGGTGGGCAACAAGCCTCGCGTGGTCGAGCTGACCGAGAAGGGTCTCGCCGAGGGCCTCACTCCCTCGCAGCTGCTCTTCGACGCCCTCATCCCCTCACTCGAGGAGGTCGGCGCCCGGTTCGAGCGCGGTGACTTCTTCGTGCCGGAGATGCTCATCGCGGGCAAGGCGATGAGCGGGGCGCTGGAGATCCTGCGCCCGCTGCTCGCCGAGACGGGTGCCGAGACCGTCGGCAAGTTCGTGATGGGGACGGTCAAGGGCGACGTCCACGACATCGGCAAGAACCTCGTCAACATCATGCTCGAGGGAGCCGGGTTCGAGGTCATCGACATCGGCGTGCAGGCGGCTCCGGAGAAGTTCATCGCCGCGATCGAGGAGCACAAGCCCGACATCGTCGGGATGTCGGCGTTCCTCACCACCACGATGCCGATGTTCAAGGCCAACATCAACGCGATCCAGAAGGCCGGCCTGCGCGACCAGGTCATCATCATGGTCGGCGGTGCGCCGGTGACCCAGGAGTACGCCGACGTCTGCGGTTCCGACGGCTATGCCGCTGACGCCGCGACCGCGGTGCGCAGGGCCAAGGCCCTGCTGGCCGCCAAGAGGGCCACCGCCGGCGTCTGACGTGCGACTCATCCCTCTGATCGAGCACGCGGTCAAGGCGCCCGTGTTCGACTGCCGCATGTGCGGTCAGTGCGTGCTCCACGCGACGGGCATGACGTGCCCGATGACGTGCCCCAAGACGCTGCGCAACGGGCCGTGCGGGGGCGTGCGCGAGGACGGTCGCTGCGAGGTCGAGCCCGAGATGCGGTGCGTCTGGGTGAAGGCCGAGGCCCGCAGCCGCTCACCGTTGATGCCCACGATGTGGGAGTCCCACTTCCCCGAGCTGCGTCCCCCGGTCGACAACCGCCTGCGCGGCTCGTCCTCCTGGGCCAACCTCGTCACGGGCCGGGACAGGGAGTTTCCCGCCGGGTGGAACGGCGCGCACGCTGTGGCGCCCGATGACCTCGCAGGCCCGTGGCCTTCCCTGAGCGAGGTCGACGACGTCGCGACGCTCGACGAGGGCTTCCACGCACGGACGGCTCTGGCATGAGTGTCTTCCGCGAGCTCGTCGAGTCACGGCGGCGCCCCATCGTGACTGCGGAGTTCCCCTCCATCAATGGCGGCGACCTCGAGATGGTGAAGGCCAGGCTCGAGCCGATCCTCCCCTTCGTCGACGCCATCAACGCGACGGACAACCCGGCCGCGCACGCCCACGCCTCCAACGTCGCCATCGCCATCGCGCTCAAGACCCTGGGCGCCGACCCGATCCTGCAGGTCGTGTGCCGGGACAAGAACCGCCTCGCTCTCCAGGCCGACATCGTGGGAGCCTCGCTGTTCGGGGTGACCACCATCTGTGCCCTGACCGGCGACGACGTCACCGCGGGTGATGAGCCCGGGGCCCGCCGGGTCTTCGACCTCGACGGACCGCAGCTGGTGCGGGTCGCCAACGGGATCGCGGAGGGGCACTACCTGTCGGGTCGGCGCCTCGAGAACCCGCCCGACCTGCTGGTCGGCGCCGTCGAGAACCCCTATGCGCCGCCGCAGGCCTTTCGCGTCACGCGCGCAGCCCTGAAGTCCGAGGCGGGAGCGCGATTCCTGCAGCTGCAGATCGGCTATGACCCCGCGTCCCTCGAGGTGTTCGTCCGCGGGTGCGTCGAGGCCGGGTTCACCGGCCGCACCGCTCTGCTCCCGACCGTGTGCCTGACCAAGTCGGCCCGGGCTCTGGAGTTCATGAACGACAAGGTGCCGGGGATCTCGGTGCCCGACGCCCTGCGCCGCCGGGTGGCCACGGCCTCCGACGCCTCCGAGGAGAGCTACCAGGTGTCGCTCGAGCTGGCCCGCTACGCGCTCTCGCTCCCGGGAGTGGCTGGTATCCATGTCACCGACTTCCGCCACGACGGATCTCTGGCCCGTCTCATCACCGATCTCGGCCTCTCCGCCAATGCCACCTCAGCTGCCTGAAGGAGCCCCATGCACACCGTCGTCCGATCTGCCTCGCGCGAGGTCGTCATCGGCCATGACCAGCCCTTCTGCATCATCGGCGAGCGGATCAATCCCACGGGGCGCAAGAAGTTTCAGGAGGAGCTTCGCGCCGGCGACCTGAGCTCGGTGGTGGTCGACGTCCACTCCCAGGTGGCCGGCGGCGCGACGATGCTCGACGTCAACATGGGTGCCCCGCTCGTCGACGAGGCGGACCTGCTGGCGAAGTCCGTCCTGCTCATCCAGTCCCTCACCGACCTCCCGCTGTGCATCGACTCCTCCGTCGTCGAGGCGCTCGAGGCGGGCCTGTCGGTCTACCAGGGGAAGGCCCTGGTGAACTCGATCACTGCCGAGGACGAGCGCATGGAGCAGATCCTCCCGCTCGTGAAGAAGTACGGCGCAGCGATCATCGCGCTGCCCAACGACGAGGAGGAGATCCCCGACGACCCGCACAAGCGCCTCGAGCTGGTCACCAAGATCGTCGAGGTCGCCACGACGGAGTACGGGATCCCGATCGAGGACATCGTGATCGACCCGCTCGCGATGCCGGTCGGCGCCGACTCGTCCCTGGTGTTCAAGACCCTCGAGACGATCCGGCTGATCAAGGCAAAGTACGACCTGAACATGACCCTTGGCGCCTCGAACGTGTCCTTCGGCATGCCCGACCGCCACACGATCGCGTCGGTGTTCCTCCCGATGGCCATGACCGTCGGACTCACCAGCGCGATCATGGACGCCCGCACCGAGAGCATCCACCGCGCGGTACGCGCAGGTGACCTCATGCTGGGCAACGACGAGTGGGGTGCGGCCTGGATCGCCGCGCACCGGGCGCGTGTCGCCGCAGCCGCAGCCGCTGCCGCGTCCGCCGAGAGCTCGTGACCGCGATCGAACGCGACGAGACCATCCCGCCGCACCTCGAGGACGGACCCCGGCGCGTCACCCTGGCGTTCACCCCGTCCGGCAAATCCGTGCGGGTCCCCGCCGGCGTCACGATCTTCGACGCCGCGAGCTGGAACGGGATCGCGATCGACTCCACGTGCGGCGGGCACGGGACGTGCAAGAAGTGCAAGGTGCGCGTGGTCGACGGCGCCGTGGGTATCCAGCGGGTCGATCTCCGTGCGCTGACCGCCGAGCAGCTGCGCGACGGCTGGCGACTCGCCTGCCTCGCCCCGGCGACGCAGGACCTCCAGATCGAGGTGCCTCCGCTCACGACCCGGCCGAAGGCGGCGACCGTCGGTGTCGGACGCCAGGTGATCCTCCGCCCGGCGATCCAGAAGAGGTACCTGGAGCTCGAGGACCCGACGCTGTCCGACCAGCGCACCGACGTCCAGCGCGTGCTCGACGCCGTCGACGACCTCGAGCTGCGGGTCAGTCCACCGGTCCACGCCACTCTCGGACGGGACCTGCGAGCGGCGCAGTGGCAGGTGACTGCCGTCGTCGTCGACGACGAGCTCATCGGGATCGAGCCCGGCGACACCACCGGGCAGGCCTACGGTGTGGCCATCGACCTCGGCACGACCACCGTCGTGGCCACCCTCATGGACGTGAGCACCGGGACGCCGATGGCGGTGCGCTCGATGCTCAACAAGCAGCAGCCCTTCGGGGCCGACGTCATCAGCCGCATCAGCGCCACGATGCTCGACCCCGAGGGCCTCCCGCGCCTGCAGTCCCTTGCGCAGGAGACGATCTCCGAGCTCGTCGCCGAGGTCTGCGAGGAGGCGGGCATCCCACCGGCGCACGTGTACGAGGTCGCTCTCGCCGGGAACGCCACGATGGTGCAGCTGCTCCTGGGTATCGACCCCGAGCCACTCGGCGTCGCGCCGTTCATCCTCGCGAGCCGCGCCTACCCCGGCCTCCGTGCATCCGACCTCGGGCTCACCCTGCACCCGCACGCCCGCGCAGTCGTGCTGCCCGCTCTCGGCGCCTACGTCGGTGGCGACATCATCGCGGGTGCCCTCGCGTCGGGGATGGACCGCGACAAGCGCCTGCGCGTGTTCATCGACGTCGGCACCAACTGCGAGATCGTCATCGGCGACGGCGAGCGGATCATGGCCACCGCCGCACCCGCCGGGCCTGCGTTCGAGGCGGCCTCGATCCGCAACGGGATGCGCGCCGCGCCGGGCGCGATCGAGACGGTCGTGATCGACGACGACGGCATCCGGTGCGGTGTGATCGGCGACGTCGCCCCGGTGGGCCTGTGCGGCTCCGGCCTCGTCGATGCCGTGTCGGAGCTCGTGCGCGTCGGGCTGATCGACCGGTCGGGCCGGTTCCTGCCCACCGACGACATCGCTGCGCTGCGACCCGATCTCGCGCTACGCCTGGTCGAGACCGACGGCGAGCGGCACTTCCACCTCGCCACGGAGGAGGAGACCGGCGGCGACCCGGTCGTGCTCACCCAGCGCGACGTGCGGGAGCTGCAGTTCGCCAAGGCCGCGATCAGCACGGGATGGCGGCTCCTGCTCGAAGAGTTCGGGGCGGAGGAGTCCGACGTCCAGCAGGTGCTGCTCGCCGGCTCGTTCGGCACCTACCTCTCCCCCAGCAGCGCGGTACGCATCGGCCTCGTCCCGAAGCTGCCCGTCCTGCGGATCATCAGCGCCGGCAACGTTGCGGGCGAGGGCGCCAAGATGGTCCTGCTGTCCCTGCCCGAGCGGCACGGCGCGACGGCGCTGATCGAGGAGATCCACTACGTCGAGCTGTCGGACCGCACCGACTTCAACGACCGGTTCGTCGATGAGCTCGCCTTCCCCTCGTGAGGGCCGGGTCGCCGTCGTCGCCTGCGGGGCGCTGTCGCTCGACATCGCCCACCTGACCCAGGCGCACGGCTGGCCGCTCGACATCCACCCGCTCCCTCCGCTGCTGCACAACCATCCCGAACGGATCGCCGCCGAAGTGCTTCGGCTCGTCGACGAACTGGTCCCTAGGTACGCGCGCCTCGCCGTCGGTTACGCCGACTGCGGCTCCTACGGCGCCATCGACGACGTGTGCGCCGCACGCGGACTCGTGCGGCTCGGTGGCAACCACTGCTACGACGTCTATGCCGGAAGCCGCAGGCTCGCGGCCGAGCTCGACGCCGAGCCCGGCACCTACCTGCTCACCGACTTCCTCGCGATGTCCTTCGACCGCACGGTCGTGGCAGAGCTCGGGCTCGATCGTCATCCCGAGCTGCGCGAGGACTACTTTCGCCACTACACGCGCGTGGTCTGGCTGGCGGGCCGACGTACCCCGGCCGTCGAGGCCGCTGCCCGTGCGGCCGCCGCGCGGATCGGTCTGCCTCTCGACATCATCGACGTAGGGCTGGACGGACTCGCCGGCGAGCTCGCGCTCCTCGTGGGTGAACTACCTCCCCACGAGGTCGTCACCGACTGAGATCCCGGCCGCCGCCCACGACGCGCGGGTCACCGGAGGCCGTGCGCCCACGTCCTCGTGCGGCTGCCGCTCCGACGCACGCTCTCCCAGCGGGCCCCGACGCCCAGCAGAACGACGCCCACGATGCCCAACGAGACCCACTGGGGGACCAGGCGCGCGAGGTCGAGCGACTCCGCGACGGCCACGACGAGCAGAGTCACGACCCCGGTCCAGAGCGGCGCTGCCCACTGCCTCCTGACACCCACGACCACGAGGAGGACCCCGACCGCCATCAGGCCGAGGCTGCGTGACAACGCAGTCGCGCCAGGCGGCTGGTCGACCTGGCGGGCCACGACGTCGACCAGCATCGCAGCGAGAGGGAACACCAGGACGGCGGCGAGTGCTGGAGCGGCCGTCTCCCAGGTCGACAGAGGACGACCCGAGCTCCATGGCAGCAGGAGCCCGCACACGACAAGCGGAACTGCCACGACGATCCCGAGCAGCTCCGGCCCAGCGGAGAGGTCGCCCCAGCCGAGGGCCGACCAGGCCACGGCCGCCCCGGATGAGGCGATTCCCGCGCCGACCCAGGCGGCGGACCGAGGTGAGCGGGTGATCACCGCGAGGACATGGAGCCCGAGGCCCCCGAGGAGGAGAGCCGCCATGACGGCGGGCCGCACGACCGTGGAGTCGATGTCGAAGTCAGCGGCGTCCATCACGAGGGTCATCGACCAGAACCCGACCACCGAGGCCCCCAGCACCGTCGGAAGATCGGCACAGGTCCCGGGGCGAAGCCGGCGCAGTGCCACCGAGAGTGCGGCCGCCAATGCCACCACGGCGACGCCCACCACGAGACCCCGCCACCAGGGGTAGCCCGCCGCGAGCCACGCCGTGGTGGCCGGCTGGTCGCAGGGGTAGTAGCAGGAGGTGTCGAACGGCGGTCTCTCGGCGAAGGGCAGGGCAGCCAGCGCCACCGAGGCACCGAGCGCACCGACGGCGAGTCTCGTCGCGATCGCCGCACCCACCAGACAGGCGGAGCGCGCGGAGGTGGGCGGCGTCGCGATCGAGCCGTCGGCGGTCCCCGCGGCCGACGCGCTGGGTGCGGCTCGCGCCCCCAGGTCCCAGGCAGTCGCGAGCAGCAGCAGACAGATCAGGAGTGCCGACGTCGCCATCCAGGGACGCGACGACCGGTGACCCACATTGGTGCCGGCGATCAGGACCGCCGACCCGGTGAGCAGGAACGACCCGAGGACCACCGGAGGCCAGCGGAACCGGGTCAGCCGATCGAGCACGAGAAGGCCCGCGCTGGCGGCGATCACGACGACGGTCGCTCCGAACGTGGGCGAGTTCCCCCACAGGTCGCCACGGCGCATCTGGTCGACGGTGGCAACCGCTGCGACCAGGACACCGACGACCTCACCAGGGACCGCGAGCCACGGCCACGGTGCGCGAAGGCGCGGGAGGTCCGCCGCGACCAGGTCCAGCACCAGGAGCGCGCCGCCCCAGATGACGAAGGTCCCGGCGACCCACCAGCCCTGCCAGTCCGGTGCCGGTCCGGGGCTCAGAGCCGGAGCCGCGGCGATGGCCGCGAGCACGGTGAGCGCGAACGCGATGGCGGCGGCGATCCCGGCACCCTGCTGGCGTCCGGCGATCCGGTAGGAGACGGCGACGCCGACGGCGGCCGCCACCGCGACGGCGAAGGCGCGCCCCGCCGCCACCCCGACCGACTGGCTCGTGAGCAGGTAGCCGCACGACACCACGAGGAGCGCGACGCCGGCGATCGAGAAGGCCGTGGCAGCCGCCGGCACCTTGCGGGCGGCGAGGTACCCGCCGACCATCGAGGCGCCGCCGATCAGCACCAGCGCCATCAGCTGACCGATCGGGCCCAGGAAGCTCCAGGCATAGGCGGTGAAAGCGATTGCGGCCGCCACCAGGGCGAACACCCCGGTGCCCAGGATGACGTGCGCGGCGTGCGGAGTCGCGGACGGTTCGGACCCGCCGCCGTGACCCGCGTCCAGCGGCCGCGCCACTGCACCCGCAGGGATGGGAGCGGGTGCTTGCTGGGCGAGCACCCAGTTGCGCCGCTGTGGGATCCACCCCGCGAGGTCGTCGAGGTAGCGAAGCTCCGCCTCGACGTGCGGCGTGAGGACGAAGCCGCAGGACGGGCACGCCGACGGCGCTCCGCCCACCGGCGCCACAGCGACGTCGGCGGAGGACAGGGTGACGGCGCCGCACCTCGCGCAGACAGTCGTGGCGGTCGGTCCGGTCGTCTCGATGCCGATGTCCCCGTCCATCGCACACCTCCGACGCGCGACGCACGACGCGGAGTGCGTCGTCCTGGCGCAGCCGCTCCTGGTGGCAGTGTTCCACGCTCGTCGGGCCGTCGCTCGACGCCGGGAACAGGAGTGCCGAATAGGGTTCCGAACTGAGGTGACGAGTGATATATCTATGCGATGGTCGCCGCCACCGCCGATGAGGTCGAGCCTGAGCTACTTTCCCAGCAGGCCTATCGCAGCATCCGCGACCTCATCGTGACCCTCGACCTCGCACCCGGTTCGGTCGTGAGCGAGGCCGAGCTCATGGGCCGCCTGAGGATGGGGCGCACCCCGATCCGCGAGGCGCTGCGCGCCCTGGCCCGCGAGCGCCTCGTCGAGGTCTTCCCCCGCCGCGGCATCTTCGTCGCCGGCGTCGACGCCCGAGACCTGACCTCGCTGTCGGAGGCGCGAGCCCTGCTCGAGCCGGCGGCAGCGCGACTCGCGGCGAGCAGGCTCACCGCCGCCGACCGCGACGACATCGACGACCTGCTCCGCGAGCTCGACGGGCTCGGTCCCGAGCCCGACGAGCGCGAGCTCATCGCCCTCGACCAGCGGCTGCACCGGTTCGTCTACCGCGCGAGCCGCAACCGTTTCCTCGAGGGCGCTCTCGAGGAGTACTACACCCACGCACTACGGATCTGGTTCCTCGCACTCGACCGTCTCGACCACCTCGGGGACGCCGTCCGCGAGCACCGCGCGATCCTCGGCGCGATCCGTGACGGCGACGCAGACAAGGCCGCCCAGACGATGTCCGAGCACATCGACGGGTTCGAGTCCACGATCCGGCAAGCCCTCTGACCAGCCCGACCCGCACCCGCTGACCCGCACCGTGACGCACCGGTCCCCGTGCCGGACGCCAGACCGAAAGGGATTCCCATGAGCAGCCTCCCCACCCAGGCGAAGTGCGTCGTCATCGGCGCCGGCATAGTCGGCAACAGCATGGCTTACCACCTCGCGCGCCTCGGGTGGCGCGACATCGTGCAGGTCGACAAGGGACCGCTGCCCAACCCAGGCGGCTCCACCGGCCACGCCTCCAACTTCATCTTCCCGGTGGACCACTCCAAGGAGATGACCGCCATCACCGCCGAGAGCATGCGGCAGTACAAGGAGATGGGCACGTTCACCGAGTGCGGCGGCATCGAGGTCGCACGCACCCCGGAGCGCATGCAGGAGCTCAGCCGGCGCATGACCTCGGCGAAGTCGTGGGGTGTCGACGACGTCAGCATCGTGACGCCGGCGCAGGTCAAGGAGCTCGTCCCCTACATCGACGAGAGCGTGATCCTCGGCGGCTTCTACACGCCGAGCGTCGGGGTCGTCGACTCGCTGCGCGCCGGCACGATCATGCGCGAGCGCGCGCAAGAGATGGGTGCCCTCACCGTGTCAGCGAGCACGGAGGTGCTGGGCATCGACGTGGTGGACGGCGTCGTGACGCGGGTACGCACGGACAAGGGCGACATCGAGACCGAGTACGTCGTCATCGCCTGCGGCTGCTGGAGCCCACGCATCGCAGCGATGGCCGGCGCCTCGATCCCGCTGACACCCGCGGTGCACCAGATGAAGGACATCGGCCCGGCACCGCAGTTCGCCGACGCCAAGGGCGACATCGAGTGGCCCATCGTCCGCGACATGGACACCAACATGTACGAGCGCCAGCACGGCACCGGCCTCGAGGTGGGCTCCTACGCCCACCGCGCGATCCTCTACTCCCCCGACGACCTTCCTTCCAACGCCCAGGCGGCCCTGTCCCCCACCGAGTTCCCCTTCACCCAGGAGGACTTCGACGACCAGGACGAGCAGGCCCTCGAGCTCATGCCCGACATCGTCGGGGACGAGACGGTCGGGGAGAAGTACGCGATCAACGGCATCCTCTCGCTGACGCCGGACGGCATGCCCATCCTCGGCGAGACACCCGAGGTGAAGAACCTCTGGTCGGTCGCCGCGGTCTGGATCAAGGAGGGCCCCGGCACCGGGAAGTCCGTCGCCGAGTGGATGGTGCTCGGCGAGAGCGAGATCGACCTGCACTCCTCCGACATCTCCCGCTTCCACGAGCACCACAAGACGATCGAGCACATCCACGCCCGAACCGCGGAGGGCTTCAACAAGACCTACGGCATCGTGCACCCGGCCGAGCAGTGGTCGAGCAACCGCGGGGTCCGGCTCTCGCCCTACCACTCGCAGGAGAAGGCGCTCGGCGCCGTCTTCTTCGAGACCGTCGGCTGGGAGCGGCCGTGGTGGTATGAGTCCAATGCTGCGCTGGTCGAGAGGTTCGGTGACGCCGTGATGCCCCGCACGGCCGAGTGGGAGTCGCGGTGGTGGTCCCCGATCATCAACGCGGAGCACCTGCAGATGCGCGAGACCGCCGGGCTCGTCGACCTCACCGCGTTCTTCGTCTTCGACATCATCGGCCCGGGGGCACTGGACACCGTGCAGCGCACGGCAGTCCGTCAGATGGACGTCGCGGTCGGCAAGGTGGTCTACACCCCCGTGCTGGGCCCCGGTGGCGGGTTCAAGAGCGACCTCACGATCATGCGCCTGGCGCACGACCACTTCCGGGTCGTCACAGGCGGGGCGCACGGAATGTCGGACCTCACGTGGTTCCGTGGCCACCTCCCCGCCGACGGCACCGCGCAGATCACCGATCTCACCTCGGCGCTGAGCACGCTCGGCATCTGGGGGCCGAAGGCCCGCGAGATCCTCGCGGCGGTCACCTCGGCGGACCTCAGCAACGAGGCGTTCCCGTTCGGCACCTGCCGCGTCATCGAGATCGGGCCCCTGCGCGTGCTCGCGTCGCGGATCTCCTACGTCGGTGACCTCGGCTGGGAGCTCTACGTCCCGATGGAGCAGGGAGCGCGGCTGTGGGACATCGTCGCCGCCGCGGGCGACGAGCACGGCCTCATCCCGGTCGGCATCGGTGTCTACGGCACGACCGGACGCCTGGAGAAGTCCTACCGGGCCCACGGCGCGGAGCTCGAGACGGAGTACAACGTCGCCGAGGCCGGGATGACCACCGCGAAGATCAAGGCCGCTGACTTCACCGGCAAGCTGGCCCATCTGCGGCACCGCGAGGAGCCGCCCGTGACTGTCCTGTGCACGATATCCGTCGACGACCACACCTCCTCGACCGGCGAGAAGCGGTACATGCTCGGTCGCGAGCCCGTCCTCACCGCCGGCGGCGGGACGATCACCGACTCCCGCGGGCGCCGGTCCTACGTCACGAGCGCGGGGTCTGCGCCCTCGCTCGGCAAGCACCTCCTGCTGGCCTACCTGCCGCCGGAGCACGCCGTGGTCGGGACCCCGCTGCGCGTGGAGTACCTCGGCGAGCAGTACCCGTGCACCGTGGCGGTGGCCGGCAACGGTGCACTCTTCGACCCGACGAACGAGCGGATCCTGGGCTGATGAACATCGCCGTGTGCGCCAAGCGAGTACCGCTGAGCGGCGGTCGCTGGGTCCTCACCCCGGACGGCACCGAGATCGACACCAGCGGAGCGGCGATGGGCTTCACCGTTTCGCCGCACGAGGAGTGCGCGGCCGAGGCTGCGGTCCAGCTCGTCGAGCAGTTCGGCGGCTCCTCGACCGTCATCAGCCTCGGGACGTCCGAGGCCGAGGAGCAGGTTCGCGGCCTCCTCGCCGTCGGTGTCGACCGTGGCGTGATCGTGGAGACCGACGGCCGCGAGTGGGACCCGCAGGCCACCGCCGCGGCGCTCGCGGACCAGGTCCGGATCGGCACGCCGGACGGCGCCTACGACCTGGTCATCCTCGGTACCGAGGCGGCCGACACCGCCGGCTACCAGGTCGGCATCCGGATGGCTCACGCCCTCGGCTGGCCGGTGCTCACCAACGTCAAGGGCCTGTCGATCACCGACGGCGTCGCCCGTTGCGAGCGTGCGGTCGGGTCGCACCGCGAGGTGTACGAGGTGACCCTGCCCGCGGTCATCACCGTCAAGGACGGCATCAATATCCCGCGCTACCCGTCCGTGCCCGGGCGGATCAAGGCGCGCAAGAAGCCGGTCGACGTGGTCCCTGGCGAGCGCCCGGAGCCGCTCCTGGAGAAGGTCCGGCTCGAGCTCGCCGCCGAGGACCAGCGCTCGGCCGAGATCCTCGGCACCGGTGTCGAGGCAGTACCCGCGCTCGTGGAGATCTTCAAGAACATCGGGGTGATCTGAGGTGCTCCTCGTCCTGCTCGACCACGACCGCGGCGTCCTCGATCCCACCTCGCTGCAGGCGCTGACTGCCGCCTTGGCCCTCGACGCGGACGTCGACGTCCTGCTCGTCGGCGCAGCCGGGCACCACGTCGTCCCCGAGCTCGCGGCATACGGCGCCGGCACGGTGCACGTCGCCGTCGCCGACTCCCTGACCGACTACGCCCCGGTGGCAGCGGCACGCGCCGTCCTCGACCTGGTGGACCGGCTCTCACCGACGGCTGTCCTCGCGACGGGCACCCCGCGCGGCAACGAGGTGCTGGCCCACGTCGCAGCCTTCCTCGACCTGCCGATGGCAGCCGACTGCGTGAGCGTCACACCCGGAGTGGGCGGACACGACGTCGTCCGGAACCGCTGGGGCGGCAACCTGCTGGAGACTGCGAGGGTCCACGCGGACCTGCTGCTCGCGACGTTCGCCCCGCACGCCGTGCGGGCCGAGCAAGCCGATGGCACCACGACTGTCGTCGAGTTCGCCGTGCCGCTGTCGGAGGCCGACACCGCCGTCCGGGTGCTCGACCGGGTTGGCGAGGGCGCTGTCGGAGTCGGCCTGGCCGAGGCCAGGGTCATCGTGTCCGGCGGACGCGGGGTCGGCGGTCCCGAGGGCTTCGGGGTCCTCGAGGACCTCGCCGAGCTGCTCGACGGTGCGATCGGCTGCTCGCGCGTCGTCACCAGCAACGGCTGGAGACCGCACAACGAGCAGGTGGGCCAGACCGGAACGAAGGTAGCGCCCGACCTCTACATCGCCTGCGGCATCAGCGGTGCCACCCAGCACATCGCCGGGTGCCGCACGAGCAAGACGATCATCGCGATCAACACCGACAAGGACGCTCCCATCATGGGATACGCGCACTACGCCGTCATCGGCGACCTGCACACCATCCTGCCCGCGCTCGTGGCCGCCACCCGCGCGGCGAAGGAGTAGACGTGCCCACCGACATCGAGATCGCCCAGGCCGCGCAGATGGAGCCCATCGCGCGGATCGCCGAACGACTCGGCCTCCCTGAGGACGCCGTCGATCCCTACGGCCGGTTCAAGGCCAAGGTCAGCCTCGATCACCTCGACTCGCTGCCAGCACGCCCGTCGTCGCACCTCGTCCTGGTCACGGCGATCAGCCCGACCCCGGCCGGGGAGGGCAAGACGACGACCACGGTCGGCCTCGGCGACGCGCTGCGCAGGATCGGGCGCGACGCCATGATCTGCCTGCGCGAGCCCTCGCTCGGCCCGGTGTTCGGCATGAAGGGCGGTGCAGCCGGTGGCGGCTACGCCCAGGTCGTGCCGATGGAGGACATCAACCTGCACTTCACCGGCGACTTCAACGCGATCGCGCTGGCCAACAACCTGCTCGCCGCACTGCTGGACAACCACATCCACCACGGCAACGCACTCGACATCGACGTCCGTCGCATCACCTGGAAGCGCGTCGTCGACCTCAACGACCGCGCCCTGCGCCACATCACGGTCGCGCTCGGCGGCCCGGGCAACGGCTTCCCCCGCGAGGACGGCTTCGACATCGTCGTGGCCAGCGAGGTCATGGCCATCTTCTGCCTGGCGACCTCGCTCGAAGACCTCAAGCGTCGTCTCGGCAACATCGTCGTTGGCTACACCCGCGACCGAACGCCGGTGACCGCGCACGACCTCGGCGCCGAGGGATCGATGGCCGTGCTGCTCAAGGACGCCTTCCGCCCCAACCTCGTGCAGACGCTCGAGGGCACGCCGGCGTTCGTCCACGGCGGTCCGTTCGCGAACATCGCGCACGGCTGCAACTCCGTGGTGGCGACGGCATCGGCGCTCAAGCTCGCCGACTACGTCGTCACCGAGGCCGGGTTCGGCTCCGACCTCGGTGCCGAGAAGTTCATCGACATCAAGTGCCGCAAGTCCGGGCTCCGTCCCTCCGCTGCCGTCCTCGTCGCGACGATCCGTGCGGTGAAGTGGCACGGAGGCGCCGAGCTCACGGACCTGGCCACGGAGGACCTCGACGCCGTGAAGCTGGGGTTCGCCAACATCGAGCGGCACATCGACAACGTCACCGGGGTCTACGGCGTGCGCTGCGTCGTCGCCATCAACCGGTTCGGCACCGACACCGACGCCGAGATCCGGCTGCTGCAGGAGCTCGTCGCCGGCACCGGCAGCACCGCCGTCGTCGCCACCCACTTCCTCGACGGCGGGGCAGGCGCGACCGACCTGGCCGAAGCCGTCGTGGCCGTCTGCGACGCCCCGACCGAGATGACGTTCGTCTACCCGGACGACGCGACCCTCTGGGAGAAGATCGAGACCATCGCCGAGCGCATCTACGGTGCCGGGGAGGTCACGGCCACCGCCGCCGTCCGCACCCGGATCCGCGAGCTGCAGGACGCGGGCTACGGCGGGTTCCCCGTGTGCGTGGCCAAGACGCAGTACTCCTTCTCCACCGACGCGACGCTCCGTGGCGCACCGAACGGGCACGCGTTGAACATCCGCGAGGTGAAGCTCTCGGCCGGCGCCGAGTTCGTCGTCATGATCTGCGGCGATGTGATGACGATGCCGGGCCTGCCGAAGGTCCCGGCGTCGGCGCACATCGACCTCGTCGACGGGCGCGTCGTCGGCCTGGCCTGACCGGCCGACCTGCCTGACCGGGACTGGCCCCCTGGGCAGGGCGCGTCCCGGCGTCGGACGGATCACACCGAATCCACGAGTGGGACACCCTGTCGACTGTGACCCTGCGGGCTGGTATCTCGACCCGAAAGGGCGAGCGCAGCAGCGTCACTGGTCAGGTTCGAGCTGGACCACGTGGGTGTGGGACGGGTCGACCAGGTCGACCGCACCAGTCACGACGGTGCCGCCCCCCGGGGCCTATCCCGACCTCGAGCACCTGAGGTACGTGCAGGAGGCCATCCTTCCGCAGGCCCTCGCCGCCCGTGTCGTCTCCCCCTGTCGGTCGCGGAGCTCTCCGCCTTCGCCCGGGACCTCAGCCTGGTCGCCGACACCCGGTCGCGCGTGACGGCTGGAGCCGCGGCTGCCACCCCCGCAGCCAGGGCGGACACCGGCCCGACCCGGTCCAGGAGCACCTACGACGTCCGCACACCGGCGGAGCGGACGCCGCCGCAGACCGCGCTCCCGGTAGGGCCGCGACCGGTGGGCCTGCAACCGGTGGCTCCGGGCCCGAGCGGGCCACGTCCCACGCCGCCGCGGCCCATCCCCCACGAGGGACGGTTCACCCTCGCGCCTGACGCCTCGGGCCCCGTGGCGCACTGGTGGACCCCCACCGAGGAGACCATCGGGTCCGGCATCGCTGCTCACGACCTCGCCTACCTCGGCGTGCTGCTGCTGTTCGTCGGCGTGTTCGGTCTCGTGGCGTTCGCCTTCGGCGATGTCGCCCAGACCGCCCGCCCGATCGCCGAGGTCGGCATCGTCGTGGCGCCCTTCGCCGCGTCGTTCCTGCTGCTCGGCCGTGGTGCGGTCGTCGCCGGACGTGCGCTCGGGCTGGCCGGTGGCCTGCTCCTGCCCGTCATCGCCCTCACCTCGTTCCTCGACGGTGTCCCCGTCCCGCCCGACCTCCTCGGGCAGCAGCTGGTCGTCGTCCTGACGACGGTCGCCGCATCGATCTCCGGCGTCTACGCCGTCTGGAGCCTCAGGCACGAGGACAGCGCGCTGCGCTACCTCGTCGCCCCGGTGGCCTGGCTGGCCGTTGCGATCGCGACGCTCGGCGTCGGCCGCGAGACCCCCTCCGGCAAGGCCGTCGCAGCGGTCACGGCCGCGCAGGCGGCGGCCATCTCCGTCGCCATGCTCGTCTCGCTCGCGTGGGCCAGGATGCGCCCGTCCGGGCGCCTCTCCGCGCCCACCGTCACGGCCGCCGTCCCGGGCTCCTGATCGTCGGGCTGCTCGCCGTCCTGGCCTGGGCGCACGAGGGCTGGCCCGAGGTGCCGATCGCGGTGACGGGCATCACCGGCCTGCTGCTGATCGAGCTGATGATCGGTCGCCTGCCCCGCTCCGCGATGGCACTCGCGCAGCCGCTGTGGTGGGGCATCGTGTCCCTCAGCCTCATCCCACGCCTGGGCCCGGCGCCCGCTGCGCTGTGCGAGACCGCCGGGTTCCTCGCACTGCTGGAGCTGGAGGGGACAGAGGAGCGCGCGGCCCTGCCGATGATCCTGTCGGCGACCGGGCTCGTCATCTGCGTCCTCGACCTCTGGTCGGAGCCATGGTGGGCGTTCGCGACGACCATCGCTCTCGCGCTCTGGGCGCTTGTCCGCCGGATGCGCCCCTACGCCACCCCGCTCGCGGCGACCGCGCTCGACCTCGCTGCCGCGGTGCTGCCGCTCGCCTCCGTCGTGGCGTTCGGCCTCGCGACCCACGATGCGCCGCTCACCGTGCTCGTCGGCTCGTCGCTCGTGCTGGCGTCCACGGTGCCTGCGACACGACCGGGCACCAACACCCTCGCCCGCCGCGATCCCCACGACCACTTCTGGATGCGGTGGTGGAACGCCGGGATGCTCACAGCCGTCGTGGCCGCAGGCGTCGTCGTGACGACGTACTGGCCGACGCCTTGATCCTCACGTGTACCGCGGCCCTGCTGCGGGCCTGGGCAGGGGCAGCCCTCGGCGTCGTCCTCGCGTGGGCCGGTGCGATGCAGCTGCGCGGTGAGGACATCGTGCAGGCACAGTGGATCGACGTCCTGCTCGCAGTGCTCCTGCTCGCCACCGCCGAGGCCTCGCAACGCTTGGTGCTCGATCGTCGCTGGTGGGTGCGTGCCGACTGGCCGCTGCTCGCCCTTGCGCACGTCACGGCACTCCTCGCACTGGTCGGGGCCGGGACAGGTTCGTCGCTCAGCCTGACCTACGTCGCGGTGGGCCTCGTGGCGATCGCCTTCGCGGCCCGCATCCGTGCGCGGGTGCCGGAGGCGACCTCCTACGCCGTCCTGGGCACGGCGCTCGTCCTCGTGGGCGCCGGTAGTGCCGGTCCCGGCTGGCTGGCGCTGGCCCTCGCCGTCGTGTCGGTCGCCTGCTAGGCGATGGCGACGCGTGTGACCGCCACGGCCCGCTGGGTCCTCATCACTCTCGGCTCGATCTCCACCCTGGGCGCCTGGGTGGCCGTCACCGACGCCATGAGGTCGACACCACAGCTCGCCGTCGATGCGACCGTGATGCTCGCCGCGTCGATCGCGCTCGGCACCGCCGGCCTCGTGCGCTGGACCAGGATCGACCGTGAGGTGCTCGTCGTCCGCGGCGTCCTCGCCGCGACGCCGTTCGCCCTGGTGTGGCTGCGCTACTCGGCCATCGGCTACGCACTGCTGGCCGAAGCCGAGGCGCTCGTGGTCGCCCACGCCTCGCCAGAGGAGGCAGCGTGGCTGACAGTGCCACGACGTTGGTCGGCTGCGTACTCGTGCTTCTGCCGTCGTTCCGCCGGGAACCGGACGTCTGGAGCCGACCCTGCTCGCGATCACCACCTTGTGGCGCGGCCCCGTCTTCACCCTGACGACGGCCTCCGCCTTCGGTGGTCTCGCCGTGGCCACCGCCCAGCTGCCGGACACTGGCCTCATACCGCCCACACTGCTGGTCTGCGCGGCACTCGCGGCGACGGTCGGCTTCTCGACACGATCGCTGCTGGCACAGACGATGACGCCGGTTCTCGTCTGTACGGCGTGGCTCTCCTACGCCGCGGAGGCGCTGTCGGGACACGCGCAGTGGTTCACGGTCCCGATCGGGCTGACGATCCTCGTCGTCGTCGGTCTGCTGCGGAAGGACCTCCGTAGCACCGGGGCGGACCCGGCCCCGTCCGAGGTCGTGCTGCTCGAGCACTCCGGTATCGCGTTCCTCGTCGGGGCGACGTTCGTGCAAGCCGTCACGGGATGGCTCGGGTATGCGGCCCTCGCTGCGGGAATCGGGATCGCCGTCGTGGCGTGGGGCGCACTCACTCGCGTCCGTCGACGCGTTGTCGCCGGCGTCGTCGTCGTCGTGATCGCGGCGTTCGTCGTGCTGGTCGGGATCCCGCTGGCACAGCTCATGCCGGCCTGGACCGGCGCAGCGCTCTGGACCGCCATCGCCTGCATCGGGCTCCTCGCCATCGTCGGCGCAACCTTGCTGGAGCAGGGTCGAACGGTGGTCCGGCACGGCATCGCGGGGTTCCGTCAGATGACGGCCGACTGGGAGTAGCGGGCACCGGCCAGGAGGCGGCCCGGTTCGCCGGGCCGTCCCCCGGTCCTGGCCGGAGGCGACCAACAGCGATCAAGCAGGGCCGATGGTCCCTGTCGGGCGGTCGCGGACCGGCGTAGGACGGGAGCAGGTCGGATCGCCTCGACCATGCCCTGCTGCGTCAAGCCTGAGGAGATCCCGATGTCGGAGCGGACGGTTCTGGCGGGCAACCCACGAGTCGCCGACGGGACTGCCACCGCGGCCGAACAATCCTCCTGGGCCCGCGCCAGGGCCATGCTCGATGGCGTGCCGGACGGGGGCCTCAACATCGCCTACGAGGCGGTCGACCGACACGTCGCGCACGGCCGTGGCGGCCATGTGGCGCTGAGGTTCGTGGGCGCGACGGGCGTCGACCAGGAGTGGACCTACGCCGAGCTCGCTGACCGCACGTCACGCTTCGCCGAGGTCCTGCGTGGCCTCGGGGTCGGTCCTGGGGACCTCGTGTGCGGCCTCAGCGGGCGACTGCCCGACCTCTACGTCGCCCTGCTGGGGACGCTCAAGGCTCGGTCGGTCTTCTCGCCGTTGTTCTCCACATCCGGACCGGAGCCGATCCTGTACCGGCTGCGGGCCGAGCACGCCCGTGTCCTGGTGACGACGCCGCAGCTCTACCGGCGCGAGGTCGCCGCACTCCGGGACCAGCTACCCGAGCTGGAGCACGTCCTGCTCATCGGTCCGGGCGCCGAGGACCTCCCCTCGGCGGACGACGAGGCGCTCGGCGTCCATAGTCTCGCTGCGCTGTCGGGTGCGACCACCGGTGCCTTCACCGTGGAGCCCACCGATCCCGAGGAGACCGCGCTCGTGCACGTCACCAGTGGTACGGCCGGCACCCCCACGGCAACGATCCACGTGCACGACGCCGTCGTCGCACACCACGTCACCGCCGTCGAGGTGCTCGATCTCCACGACTCAGACGTGTTCTGGTGCACCGCGGAAATCGGCTGGATCACCGGCACCTGCTACGGCGTCATCGCACCGCTCACCTGCGGAGTCACGTGCGTCGTGGACGAGCTCGAGTTCGACGCCCGCCGCTGGTACGAGCTCCTCGAGAGCCAGCGCGTGAGCGTCTGGTACACGACTGCGACCGCCCTACGGATGCTGAAGAAGGCGGGTCTGTCGCCCCTGCAGGACCGGGACCTCTCCGCGCTGCGACACATCGCCAGCGTCGGCGAACCGCTCAACCCGGAGGTCGTCCACTGGGGCGTCGAGGTCCTCGAACGGGACATCCACGACACCTGGTTGCAGACCGAGACCGGCGCCATCCTGATCGCCAGCCCGCCTGGGATCCCTGTCCGCGCAGGGGCCATCGGCTGCCCGGTGCCGGAGATCGAGGTTGGTCTCGTCAAGCTCGACCCCGACGGCGCCCCCCGCCGGGGGGCCGACGGGCAGGCCGCGCTGGTCGAGGAGCCGGGCACCGTCGGGGAGCTCGCCCTGCTCCGGCCATGGCCCTCGATGATGCGCACCTACCTCGCTGCCGAGGCCCGTTGTCGCGCCGTGTTCATCGGTGACTGGTACCTCACCGGCGACCTGGCCCGGCGCGACAATGACGGGTGGTACCGGTTCGTCGCACGCAGGGACGACGTCATCACGTGCGCCGGGCACCTCATCGGACCGTTCGAGGTGGAGAGCGTGCTGATGGAGCATCCCGCCGTCGCCGAGGCCGGCGTCATCGGGGTACCCGACCCGATCGCGGGCGAGGTCGTGAAGGCCTTCGTGTCGCTGCGCTCGCCGTACGAGCCGTCCGACGAGCTCCGGCTGACCCTCATCGGATTCGCCCGCCGTCACCTGGGCGACGCCGCGGCACCTCGAGACATCGTCTTCGCGGACGACCTGCCCAAGACCCGTAGCGGCCAGATCATGCGACGGCTGCTCAAGGCCCGCGAGCTCGGACTCCCCGAGGGTGACCTCTCGACCCTGGAGCGACCCTCGTGAGCACGGCTACGCCCCGGTTCGCGGCAGAAGGGGCGTAGTTGGCCGTGTCGTCTCGCGACGCGCATAGCTGCCCATCGCACCGCGGACTGGTGGAGCGACAGTGGGCCGCCCGCAACGTGCGCATCAGACGTTCCGCCGGGGCATCATGGGTGGCGAGGGGGTGGCATGGGCGTCACGAGGGTGTTCCTCCTCGACGACCACGAGATCGTCCGCCGCGGGATCCGGGAGCTGCTGGAGCACGAGGCGGACATCGTGGTGTCGGGCGAGGCTGCGACGGTCGAGGAGGCGCGGCGTCGCATCGCCGCCGCGCGGCCCGACGTCGCCGTCCTCGACGTGCGGCTCCCGGACGGCTCGGGTGTGGCGTTCTGCCGCGAGATGCGGTCCTCGAGCCCCAGCATGCGGGCCATCATGCTCACGTCCTTCGATGACGAGGACGCGCTGTTCGCAGCGATCATGGCCGGGGCGTCGTCCTTTCTGCTCAAGGACATCCGGGGTCACGACCTCGTCGACACCATTCGTCGGGTCCACGCCGGGCAGTCGCTTCTCGACCCCGCGGTGACCGGCCGCGTCCTGGAGCGGATCCGGGTCGGCCCGCGCAGCGATCCGCGACTCGCGTCGCTGTCGGACCAGGAGCGCGCCGTGCTGCACTTCATCACAGAGGGGATGACCAACCGCCAGATCGCCGAGCAGATGTTCCTCGCCGAGAAGACGGTGAAGAACTACGTGTCCAGCCTGCTCGCCAAGCTGGGCATGGAACGGCGCACCCAGGCCGCTGTGTACGCCTCACGTGTCGAGGACGGCGGCCGCTGAGACCGGCACCCGCCACCGGAGTCTCGTCCCGCGTCCCCCGGTCGCGCCGATCATGCAGGTCCCGCCGAGCGATGCCGCGCGGTGGCGCGCGTTGGGCAGGCCCGAGCCGTCAGGCCCGCCTGAGTACCCCCGGCCGTCGTCGGTGACCGTCAGAACCACGTCCCGTCCCACTTCCACGACGACGGACGCCCACGTGGCTGCCGCGTGACGTGCGACGTTCGAGAGGGCCTCGCGCAGGACCGCCACGAGGTGGTCGGACACCGGTTCCGGGACGTCGCCGACGGGCCCGGTCACCGACACGCTGGGGGCGAACCCGAGACTCGGGGTCACGGCTCCCACGGTGTCGCGCACGTCCCCCTCGAGGTTGCCCCGGCCCGGACCGCGGTGCAGGGAGTAGATGGCGCGGCGCAGGTCCTTGACGGCCCCATCGAGCTCGTCACGGATCTCCTCGATCCGCCGGACCCGCTCCTCCTGGTCGATCTCGAGCCGTTCCACGACCTTGAGCATCAGGCCGACGGCGTAGAGCCGTTGCGCGATGAGGTCGTGCAGGTCGCGGGCGATGCGGTCACGATCGAGGAAGACGGCTACGCGGGCGCGATCGGCCTGCGCGTGCGCCAGCTCGAGGGCGACGGCCGCTTGCTCGGCGAACCCGGCGACCATCGAGAGCTCGTCGTCCGGGTCGACCCCGACGTCGCGACCAGTGGCGACCACGAGCACCCCGAGAGCCCCCGTCGAGGTCCGCAGCGGAGCGATGAGCGCACGCTCGACGCCGAGCGCCAGTGCGCCAGGATCACCGAGGGTGCGGACGGCGTCGCCCCCTGCGGCAACGTGCCCGATCGCGCCCTGGGCAGTGACCCGGTCGCCCGCCGCGACCCGGGACCCGGGACCGTCGACGCACTCCACCAGGAGCTCACCGTCGTGCCGCAGCAGCACGAGTGCGAGATCCGCGCCGGCGACCTGGCGCGCCCGCCTGGCGATGAAGGCGATGGCGTCCCCTCGGCGCACCTGCGACAGAAGGGCATTCGTGATCTCGGTACTGGCCTGCAACCAGCCTTCCCGCCGGAGGGAGGCGGCGTGGGCACGCGCCCGGGCGATGGCACCGCCCGCGGTCGCCGCCAGCGTCACGAGAAGGTCCTCGTCGCCCGGCGTGAACTCGGAGCCGTCAGCCTTGTCCACGAGGTACAGCTGGCCTGTCAGGGTTCCGTCGTCGTGCACGGGGACGCCGAGGAACGTCGTCACCGGCGGATGGCCCGGCGGGAAACCGGCGAACGCCGGGTGCGCCGCGACGTCGAGGAGCCGCACCGGCCCGGACGCATCGAGCACGAGGCGGAGCACTCCTTCTCCCGCAGGGAGACGGGCGATCAGCTCCCGTTCCTCGTCCGAGACCCCGTGGGTGACGAGCGCGCCGATCGCGCGGGGGGACGGATCAAGGACGACGAACGCCCCGTAGCGGGCACCGGTGATGGCGCACGCCGTGGAGACGACCCGCTGCAGCACGTCGGAGACGTCGTGCGTGTCCGACACCGAGACGACGGCGTGGAGAAGTGCCCGCAGCGCATCGGGCTGCTCGCCCATCCGCCCTCGGCGCATCGAGGGATCGACGGGCACTCCGGGCCGGCCCGGCAAGGGACCAGGGTGGCCGAACTGCGCGGTGTCCCCTGGCACCCCGCGAGCGTACGCGCGAACAGCCGCGTGCCGGGGTCGATCAGACGTCCGGCTGGCAGATCCGGTGATGCAGGTGCACCACGCCGTTGCCGAAACGGTGCTCGTCGAGCAGTTCGAGGCCGAATCGGACGCCGTGGGGCAGCCACGGCGTTCCGCCGCCGACGACGAACGGAGTGAGGAACACGTGGGTCTCATCGACCAGCCCTGCCTTGATCATCTGCGCGGCGAGCGCAGCACCACCGACGCCGATGTCTCGCGGCGCTGAGGCCTTCATCCGACGTACCGCCTCGGGGTCGACGTCGCGCACGATCCTGGTCCGGGCGCTGGACACGGCCTCCAGCGTGGTGGAGTACACGATTTTGTCCGCTGCCCGCCAGATCTCGGCATACTCGCGCACGACCCTGGGCTCGTCCTCCAGCGCCGCCATGGTCTCCCACACGACCATGACCTCATACATCCGGCGGCCGTACAGGTAGGTGTCGACGCCCCGCTCGAGGTCGTTGACGAAGGCGTGGACCTCCTCGTCGGGAGCCGACCAGTCGAACCTTCCGTCGACGTCGGCGACATAGCCGTCGAGCGACACGATCGCCGAGCAGATCAGCTTCCCCACCGAGGACCCCCTTCACGGATCGACATGAGGGAATCCTGGCCCCTACCGCGCCTGGTCGGGGCCGTTCGCACGATCCGGCGTCGCGGGCCGCTCGAGAACTACCCGATCGTCCCCTGCGGCGGAGGAGTCGGGGTCGGCTTCGGCCGCACGATCACGGGCGGCGGAGTCGGCTTGGGCACGACCCGGGTCGGGGCAGGCGTCGGCTTCCGGGTGGGCGTCGCCGTCGGCGACCTCGTCGGGGTGACCGACCTCGTCGGCGACGCGCTCGACGGCGTGGGCGACGCTGTCGACTCGAGAACAGCAGGAACGGCCGCCCCGGCAGTCTGGCCGTCAGGCCCTGTCCACGTCACCAGGTCAAGGTGCACCGAGGTGGGCAGCGAGACCGCCCAGTCGAGCGACACCTTCTGGCCCGGCGCCAGGACGAGGCTGTAGGGCACCGCGGCGTCCGTGGACCCACGGTAGACACGGCCGGCGGAGTCCTGCAGCCGCGTCGTGGTCGCATCGAGGTCGAGCGGCCGGATCGACTCGTTGGCGTAGTGGACGAGGACGTGGCACAGGGTCGAGCCGGCGACCGGGACGCAGGTCTGCGCGTCAGCGGCCAGGGCCAGCACGGTCGACGACGTCCGGCCGGTGACGGGCAGGCTGGTGACCGGCAGGCTCGGCCCCCCGGGCGCGGCACAGCCGGCCAGGGTCAGGACGACGCCGACGAGGGGTGGGACGGCCCGGACGGCGACGACGCGATCCCTCACGCGATACGCAGCTTCATCAGTCGGCTTCCTGTCGCCACGTAGGCCTTGTTGGCCACGACCACGACCTGCAGGTAGTACCCACCGCCTCGGATGAACGTGAACGAGAGCGGGATCCGCGGGCCGGACGCCCGCCCGGTGGCGAGGGTCGCCCAGCGTCCGGCGAAGTAGTAGCGCAACGAGAGCCGCGTCCCCTTGGGAAGGCCCGGCACGCTGCACAGCCCGGTGCTCCTGACGCCGGCCCGGACGACCGACCTCGAGAGGCTGCACGTGATGGGCGCGAGGACCCGCTGGCTGGTGGCCGCGGTGGATCTCGCGAGCCACACCTGTGAGGCCGAGGCAGCCGACACGACGGTGTTGCTCGTGGCCGGGAAGCTGACGGCGAACAGTCCGCTCGGGGACGTCGTGACGGTGAACGACCTGCTGGGACCGATCGCGGGCGTCCGGGTGAGGCGCACGCTCACGCCGGCCACGCCGGCAGAGGTGTTCGTGGCGAACAGCCGTCCGCGAACGGTGACGACGCCGCCGTACCTCGACACCGACGGGGTGAAGAAGACGATGCGCGACTTGCTGTAGACGGAGAGCACGAGCGGCGCGGAGCTGGTGATGACGCCCTGGACGGTCGTGAGCCTCGAGGTGACCGTGTGCTCCCCCACGGACGCCGAGCTGTCCCAGGGCAGCGTCGCGGTGCAGGTGCTGGCGCCGCCCGGGGTGCAGGGGTGCGAGCCCTTGACGACACCGTCGACGAGCAGCTCGACGCGGTAGGGGCTGTCGCTCTGGCCAGCGTCGGTGGACCCGGTGACCTGCACGTCGACCGTCCCGGTGACGACAGCTCCTGGCGCCGGCGATGTGATGGACAGCATCGGTGCCGGGCTGATCACGCTGACCGTCACCGGGGCGCTCGTGGCCTGCTTCCCGTTCGTCGTCGAGAGCTTCGCGGTGAACGACCGCGAACCGGAGAGGCCCGTCGCGTTCCACGTGAAGACGAAGGTGCAGACCCGGACTTTCACGGGGCACGCGTGCGATCCCCGGGAGACGCCGTCGATGAAGAAGTCGAGGTGCTCGACGTAGTCGGACTGGCTGGCGTCGGTCGAGCCGCCGACCGAGACCGAGACCGTGCCCGAGACGACGTCGCCCGTCGACGGAGAGGTGATCGAGACCGTGGGCGCCGGGCTCACCACGGTCACCGTGACGATGTCACTCAGGACCGAGAGGCCGTTCATCGTCGTCACCTTCGCGCGGAAGGTCTGGCTCCCCGACACTCCGGTACCGTTCCAGACGAAGGCCGCGTCGCACACCGGGACGCCGGGGGTGCACGTGTGCGATGCCTTCTTGATGCCGCCGACGTAGAACTCGACGACGTCGGGGCTGTCGGTCTGGCTCACGTCCGTCGCAGCGGTGACGGCGACGTTGACCGTGCCGGACACCGAGTCAGCGTTCAGCGGCGAGGTGATCGAGACGGTCGGGTCGGGGCTGAGAACGGTCACCGAGACCGGATCGCTGGTCGCGGTCTGCGCGGTGACGGTCGACAGCACGGCGATGAGCGTGTGGCCCAGGGACTTGCCCGTCGAGTCCCACGAGAAGGTCGCGGTGCAGATCGGGTCTCCGGTGCAGTTCTGCGATCCCTGTGCGACGTCGTCGACCAGGAGGGTGATGTTCTTGGGGGCATCGGTGGACAGCGGATCCATCTCCGCGGTGACCGAGATGGCGACCTTGCCCGTGACCGTCGAGCCGTCGGCGGGCGAGGTGATGGTCACCGTGGCGACAGGGGCCGCCGACGCCACCACGCCGGGGGCCAGGGCGCCGACCATCAGGACGGCCCCGACGAGCGCGGTCCGCCGTACGGCTGCTCGTACTGACATGTACTTCCCTGACATAGCCGTCCCCAGTTCGAAGCCCAGTCCACCTTATGCACGTATCGGTATGCCACAGCCCTTGCCTGGAGGAACCAACTAGGTGACACCGGCTCCTCCGACCGGATGAGGCCGGCGCCCCGACCATGCCCGTGAGCGAGGCGCTCGCGACGGTCGCTATCCGATATCCGAACGGCGGGGCAGCTGCTCCGCCGCGGGGACGTGGATGAGCTTGCGGTTGACGAACTCGTCGATGCCGTACGGGCCGAGCTCGCGCCCGACGCCGGACCGCTTCGTCCCACCGAAGGGCAGCTCCGGGCCGCCGCCCTGCGGCTCGTTGATCCAGACCATGCCCGTGTCGAGGCGGTTGGCGACGTCCATCGCGACCGCCTCGTCGGTGCTGTACACGACGCCGCCGAGCCCGAAGGGGGTGTCGTTGGCCAGCGTGACCGCCGCGTCGGCGTCCCGGACCCGGTACACGACCGCGACCGGCCCGAAGAGCTCCTCGTGGTAGGCCCGCATCTGCGGGGTGACGTCAGTGAGGACGGTCGCCTCCACGAACGCGCCCGGTCCTGCGACGCGCTTGCCGCCGGTGCGCACCGTGGCGCCCTTGGCCACGGCGTCCTCGACGATCGCCATGAGCCCGGCCACCGCCGCCTCGGAGGACAGCGGGCCGTAGGACGTCGCGGGGTCGGTCGGGTCCCCGGTCGTCTGCGCAGCCATGGCGGCGGTGAACTGCTCGACGAACTCGTCGTAGTGACGGTCGGCGACGATGAAGCGCTTCGAGGCGTTGCAGGCCTGTCCGGCGTTCTCCATCCGCGCGCCTGCCGCCGCCTGGGCGACTCCGGGAACGTCGGCGGTGTCCAGGACGATGAAGGCGTCCGAGCCGCCCAGCTCGAGCACGACCTTCTTCAGGTTCGCGCCGGCGAGGGCGGCAACGGCCGTGCCGGCGCGCTCGCTACCGGTGACCGAGACCCCGCGGACACGTGGGTCGGCGATGATCCCGGCGACCTGCTCGTTCGTCGCGAAGAGGTTGAGGTAGGCGTCCGCGACCAGGCCGGCGTCCTGGAAGATCTGCTCCATGGCGAGCGCCGACTCCGGGCACTGGGGAGCGTGCTTGAGCACGATCGTGTTTCCCGCCATGAGGTTCGGGCCGGCGAACCGCGCCACCTGGTAGTAGGGGTAGTTCCACGGCATGATCCCGAGGAGCGCGCCGATGGCGGCCTTGCGGACGAGGGCGGTCCCCTCCGAGTTGGAGGGCAGCTCCTCGTCGGCGAGCAACGTCGGGCCCTGGTCGGCGTAGTACCGGTAGATGTCCACGACGAACTCGATCTCGCCGGCGGCCTCCGCCGTCGTCTTTCCCATCTCGCGTGTGATGAGCGCAGCCAGGGCATCGATCCGCTCGGCGTAGAGGTCGGCCACGCGGTGCAGCACCGCGGCCCGCTCGTCCACGGGGGTGCGGCTCCACGGCCCGAAGGCTGAGTGCGCTCGTTCGACGACGCTCGAGACCTCCTGGTCGGTCGCGGTCGCGAACTCGCTCTCGGTCGCCCCTGTTGCGGGGTTGACGACCTTGTACATGCTCACCGTGGGCTCCTCGGACGACGTCGCGGCCAGGGCCGCGGGGGGTGCGGTCACGCTACATCGTTCGCGCACGAGGAACCTCCGCCGGTTCGAGCTCAGGCACCCGGCTGCTGGACGCACGCCGTTCAGGACCGCGCGGCGGGGACTCCGTCGAGGTAGCGTCGGGCGCTCTGCGACCCCGAGGAGAACCGATGGAGCCTGAG
Source organism: Candidatus Nanopelagicales bacterium (assembly GCA_038206635.1). Lineage (GTDB taxonomy): Bacteria > Actinomycetota > Actinomycetes > S36-B12 > CAIYMF01 > Longivirga. The sequence continues at coordinate 108,550 of JBBRAQ010000006.1, forward strand.
CACCTCGACGTGCTCATCGTGGGCGCAGGGCTCTCCGGCGTGGGGGCGGCCTGCCGGCTCCTGCTCGAGCGCCCCGGGACGACGTTCGCGGTCCTCGAGTCGCGGGGGGCGATCGGGGGAACCTGGGACCTCTTCCGCTACCCCGGCGTCCGTTCCGACTCCGACATGCACACCCTCGGATACCCGTTCAGGCCGTGGCTGGAGGGCCGTGCGATCGCCGACGGTCCGTCGATCCGCACCTACGTCGAGGACACCGCGCATGAGCTCGGAGCGGCGAGCCACATCCGGCTGCACCACCGCGTGATCACCGCGGAGTGGTCGAGCGAGCTCGCGAGATGGACGGTCGACGTCGAGCGCACCGACACCGACGAGACACTCACCGTGACCTGCGGATTCCTCTTCGCCTGCACCGGCTACTACCGATACGACCACGGGTACTCCCCCGGCTTCCCACACCAGGACACCTTCCGCGGACGTGTCGTCCACCCGCAGCTGTGGCCGGAGGACCTCGACGTCACCGGCGCTCGCGTCGTCGTGATCGGCAGCGGCGCGACGGCGATGACCCTCGTGCCGGCTCTCGCCGCCACGGCGGCGCACGTCGTGATGCTGCAGCGTTCCCCCACCTACGTCGCGGCGCTCCCGTCCCGCGACGTGGTGGCCGACATCCTCCGCCGTGCCCTCCCAGGCAAGACCGCCTTCCGCGTGGTGCGGCGCAAGAACATCGCGACCACGGCCTTGAGCTACCGGCTCAGCCGTCGCTGGCCCGGCCTGATGAGGAGCGTCCTCGTTCGCGGCGTACGCCGTCGGCTCCCCGAGGGCTATGACGTCGCGACCCACTTCACGCCCGAGTACGGACCGTGGGACCAGCGCCTGTGCGTCGTCCCCGACGGTGACCTCTTCGACGCGATCTCCTCGGCGCACGCCTCGGTCGTGACCGACCGGATCGAGCGGTTCACGCCCGAGGGGATACTGCTTGCCTCGGGCGAGGAGCTCCCCGCGGATGTTGTCATCACCGCGACCGGCCTCGAGCTGCTGCTCATCGGCGGGATCGCACTTGTCGTCGACGGGCGCTCGGTCGACCCCACGACGACCGTCGCCTACAAGGGCATGATGCTGACAGGCGTGCCGAACTTCGCCTTCGCGATCGGCTACACGAACGCATCCTGGACGCTCAAGTGCGACCTCGTGAACCGCTACGTCTGCCGGCTCCTCACGTACCTCGACACGCACGACTACGACGTCGTGGAACCGGTGCCCCCGCCCGAGCCCGATCGGATGCCGTTGTTGGACCTCACGTCCGGCTACGTCCGACGAGCCCAGGCCATGCTCCCCACGCAAGGTACGAGGGCGCCGTGGCGGCTCCTGCAGAACTACGGGAAGGACGTGCGGATGCTCACCAAGGGGCCGCTGCAGGACGAGGGCGTCCGGTTCCGACGCAGCCGAACCCGCGACTCCGTCGGGTCGCCACCGCTGCGAGGGGACCGCACATGACGCGGTTCGTCGTCGAGGGCTGCACCGCCGTCGTCACCGGCGCCGCCAGCGGGATCGGCCGCGCGCTCGCAGTCGAGCTGTCCTCGCGCGGAGCCCACCTCGTGCTGCTCGACCGCGACGGGGACGGGCTCGCCTCCATCGCCGGGCACCTGCGCGCCACGCACCCCGCCCACCGGGTGACGACGCACGTCGTCGACCTGGCCGACGCCGACTCGACCCTCGCCACGGCCCGGACGGTACGTGCGGAGGTGCCGCGCCTGGACCTCCTCGTGAACAACGCGGGCGTCGCCCTCGCCGGCCGTTTCGACCAGGTGAGCCTCGAGGACTTCCAGTGGGTCATCGACGTCAACTTCAGGGCGGTCGTCACCCTCACCCACACACTGCTGCCCTGCCTGGTCGCCACGCCCGGGTCACACCTGGTGAACGTGTCGAGCCTGTTCGGCCTGATCGCACCGACCGGCCAGACCGCCTACTCCTCCAGCAAGTTCGCGGTGCGCGGCTTCAGCGAGTCGCTGCGCCAGGAGCTCGCCGCGCAGGATGTCGGCGTCACCTCGGTGCACCCCGCCGGGATCCGCACCCGGATCGCGGAGAGTGCCCGCATCGGCTCGGGCGTCACCGAGGACGAGCTCGCCCTGGGGCGCGTCGCGTGGCAGAGGTTGCTGAGCATCGAGCCCGAGGTGGCCGCACGCCGCATCGTCGACGGGACGGTGCGACGACGCCCGCGCGTGCTCATCGGAGCCTCCGCCCACGCACTCGACGTCGTCGCACGCGTGGCGCCGGGCTCCTACGGTCGACTCCTGTCGGCGTCGGACTCCCTGATCCGTCGCCGGCTCAGCCGCTGACGGTCCGCCGGCCGACCGATCCGCTCTCCCCTGTACAGCGCAGCCCGGTGGGAGTTTCGCCGGATCCAGTCCACCCGCCACGGATTCGCCGCGCCGGTGGGACCATCCCAGCGTGTGCGACACCTTCGTCGCGCTCGGGAACGCGACCGTCGACGGCTCGGTGATCCTCGCCAAGAACAACGACCGGGAGCCGAACGAGGCGCACGAGGTGGTGCTCGTGCCAGCCGGGGAGCACGAGTCGACCGCCACGGTGCGCTGCACCCACCTCGAGATCGCGCAGGTCCCCCGCACCTGTGCAGTACTGCTCGCCAAGCCCTACTGGATCTGGGGCGCGGAGATGGGGGCCAACGAGCACGGAGTCGTCATCGGCAACGAGGCGGTCGTCACGAAGGTGCCGTACGAGCCCGGCCCGGGTCTGATCGGGATGGACCTCCTGCGCCTGGGTCTCCAACGCCATCACGATCGGGAACTCCTTCGACCGCGCGTCGAACGGTCTCGTGTCGCACGCGATCGAGATGTGCTGGTGCCGCAACTTCGAGGACTTCGACTTCGGCCGTTGCTGCTCCGACCGGCTCTACACCCGATTGAGCGACGCGCGACGCCGTCAGTGCCGCACGACGGACCGCCTCGGCGCCGTACGCGGAAGGTCGACGTCGCATCGGCGATCGCTCTCCTGCGCGACCATGGGGAGCAGTCGGCCGAGGACCTGCACCGGGCAACCCTGAGCGACTACGCGTCCCTGCTGGGCCTCTACCGCAGCGAGCAGCGGGAGCTCGAGAGTCGGTTCCGCGGCGAGGCGGCCGGGTCGTGCTCGCCACAGGCCCGCTCGGCGTGCACGATCGCGGCCTTCGCCCAGACCGCAGAGGCCGAGCAGAACTGGCTCAGGGCAGTCAAGTCACGACTCCCGCAGCCGCCGCAACGAGGTCTGTTTCGCTCGCGCCTGGAGGCGCTTTGGCCGCGACGCCCGACGGCCGAGAGAACGCGGCTGACTCCTGCATGCTCCTATGACCCAGGCCCTGACAAGTGCCGGTCCACCAGCGTCCGTCGAGGGGCGGCAGCCTCCGATGGAACCCGCGCCCGGATCATCCCGATGGCCACGGCAGGGTCGGGTCCGGGTCGGGTGCGCGACCCACCTTGTGGCAGACGAGCGCCACGATCAGGACCGCGCCGTCCGGCGTCGTCTCCACCGTCTCCTCCGGAGCGGGCGCCGGCGGTGGCGTCTGCTCGGTGACGTCGCTCAGCGCGAAGTCGTATCGCTGCATCGTCGACATCTCCGTCACCGACTGCTGCGACAGCCACGTCGCCGCAGGCGCGGAGACGAACTGCTCACGTGGTGTCAGTGCCTCGACGGCCGGCTCGGTCAGCGCCGAGGCGAACTCGACGGTCGGGAGGTCGGAGTGTGGCCTGGCCCTGGCGAAGACAGGAGCGGCCGATTCCTCCCGGAGCAGCAGGGGCGAGATTGCGACGGCCTCGACCGGCATCGCGTCGATCATCTGCGCAGGCTCCGGTTCACCAGGAGGCTCCACCGATGTCGTGCGCAGGGCGAGGTTCAGCAGACCCGGTTCGAGGAACGCCAGCCCTGGCGAGCCGCCCGCCGTGTCGGTGCCCGCCTTCTTCGCCCGGGTCAAGGAGATGCGACGGGCGAGGACGACTCGGGAGACGTATGCCGGGCAGCTGCCGACCGGCGGCTCACTCCCGTCGGACAACGCGGGCGAGCCCTCCCTGAAGCGCCAGGCACGAGACGTGAGCATCGAGGGGTCGAACCAGGGCCGCGTCACATCCACCGGAAGGTACTCGAAGGACACCGACGTGATCTCCCCCGCCGACGCGCCTTCGGCGAGGGCAGCCGACAGCTCGGGTGCGGCCTGCGATGCTGCCGCGTCCAGCTCGGCCCGCGACATGGTCAGCCTCGGCCAGGGCAGGTCGCAGGCACCCGACGGGACGAACCCCGTCGGCACGAAGTGCTGACCGTCCGGGGCGGTCTGGAACGACGACGGCAGGCCGGGATCGAACTGGGTCCGGTAGCGGCTCCAGGCGACGGAGGGATCCTTGTCCCTGAGGGTCGACTGCACCCGCATCGCCTCCTCGACGTCGTCCTTGTGCCCACCGACGAGCCAGGCATTCCACGCCGCCGCTTTGCCCTCGCTCAGCACCTCGGCGTCCGGGCCGTCCTTCCCCGAGCGCCAGAGTCCGTCAGCTGCAAGGTAGGACAGCTGCGCTGCCTGGTACTCGAGCATCACCGGCGAGGGTGGGTCCGGCGGCTCGGGCAGGACGGTGTGCAGATAGGCGTACGCCCGCTGGTAGTCCTGTTCCTCCGCGGTGTTCCGCGCGCTCTCGGCCAGCTCGGCCCCCAGCACGTCGTCGTAGACGTCCCACAGGTGACGCCCGGTGCCGTCGTCCGACCACACCTGGCGGACCGCGGGAACCCGGTTCACCAGCTCGGAGAACTCCGCGAGGGTCTGCGCCTGCCGGGTGTCGAGTCCGGCACCGGACATGAAGCGCAGGTCATCGACGTCGTAGGCGATCGGCGCCATCGGGAAGGCAAGGAAGGTCGCGGTTGTCGACAGCATGCCCTGCAGGCGCGCTGCGATGCCGGCGACGGCAGCGGCGTCCACGCCGCGCGCCGGGGTCGGATCGGTCATGGCCTGCTCCTGACGCCGCTGCGGTGGTCCGCGGTGCTCACGTGAAGTCCTCGTCCTTGAAGTCCGGCAGCGGGTCCGGTGTCTTGCCGAGGAGGTGGTTCACGAAGGCGATGACCTGCATGCCGGGGATCGTGATCGACGCGTCGTCGCCCTCGGCGTGGAAGTGGTCACCGCTCTCGCTGTGGTTGTAGCTCCCCTTGAGACAGAACGGCCCCCATCCGACGCTGGCATCTGCGCCGACCGAGCTCGAGTACTGGTGGTAGGCGGTGACGAACGACGACGACTTGATCGTCACGTTGCGTACGAAGATCATCTGCATCGGGTAGCCGACGAAGAGACCGTTCGGCGGCTCCGCGCCGTCGGAGGGCATCTGGTCGAACATCCACCCCTCGCCCTTGCGCAGGGTCCAGCCTCGGTTGATGAAGAACTCCGGGTAGAACCACGGCCGGATGATCTGAGCCTGGGTCATGTCGAAGCTGAGTGAGAAGCTCTCGACGGCGGTGTTCGCGTCGAACGACGTCGAGTCGCTGTGCACGCCCCCACCGACGCTCCAGAAGCCGAAGTTCACGCTCCCGCCGGCCGACCACGACGTCGACTCCGAATGCGTGGACGTGTCCACCATCGAGTGGTCCATGGTGTACGTCGTCCAGCCGGGTGCGCTGGCGAAGTCCCCGGGGGCCAAGGTCGTGTAGTAGAACCGCTCGCCCGCGCCCGTCGCGTTGACCTGCGCGTCCTTGAGGTAGGTATCGAGCTGCTGCTTCCACAGGAGGAGCGACCGCTGAGTCACCTGCTGGATGTAGGCGTTGATCTCCTCGACGTCGTTCTTGTAGCCACCTGAGGCCCAGGCGTCGGACGCGGCCTGAACCTGCATGAGGTACAGCTGGGCGTTGTTGGCCCAGTCCATGACCGCGGCCTTGCCCTCGGGTCCGCTCGCCGCCTGGGCCCCGACCCGCTTGTTGTTGTAGGCGAGCTGGGCGACGATGTACTCCTGCATCTTCTGCTTGTAGGCGGCGAGCATCGGGCCGTCCTCGGTGACCTGCTTCTCCGCGTCGGTGACGATGTCCTTCACCGTTCGGGTCGTCCGCAGCAGACCGCGGAACTTGTCGAGCTTGGCCTGCTGCTCCGGAGTCATCGGGTAGTTCACGACCTTGGCGAAGCGCAGGATCTCGCCATAGAGCTCGCTGAGCCGCAGCCCCGCCTCGTTGCGATAGACACCCTGTTGGCTGTCGTAGGTGTAGCAGGCCTTCGGGTCCGGGATGAAGTCCACCTGCATGGCGAAGTTGAACGCGTTCTGCAGCATCCGCTTCTCGCCCTCGGCGTCCGCTGCGGTCCCGAGACCCGACGCGGCGAAGTCGAAGTCGCGCTCGGTGTAGGGCAGGCCCGGCGTGCACCAGGTGACGAAGGAGTCCTTGCTGGGCGGCAGACTCCCGTCACCGCCGCAGAGGACGTCGTACATGGTCGTGCGGAAGACGGTACCGAGGTCCTTGAGGGTGTACGTCATGACTGCTCCTGGATCGTGGTGTGGTGGGGGACGTGACGGTCAGAGGGCGGCGAGCTGGTCGCGCACGAAGTCGCGCGCGGAGTCGTCGAACGTGCCGGTGGGCTCGAGGCCCATCGACTGGCGCAGCTGGTCGACTGCTGATGCCAGCGACGCATCGTCGGTCGCCTCCGGGGTGACGCCGAGAAGGACCAGCGCGTCATACATCCCCTCGGCCGTCGACACGTCGGGCGTGGGTGTCGGCTCGGGCTCGGGAGTCGGCTCGGGCTCGGGCTCGGGCTCGGGCTCGGGCTCGGGCTCCGGCTCGGGAGTCGGCTCCGGCTCCGGCTCGGGCTCGGGAGTCGGCTCCGGCTCCGGCTCGGGAGTCGGCTCCGGCTCAGGGGTGGGCGCGGGCTCGGGAGCCGGCTCCGGCTCAGGTGCCGGATCCGGTGCCGGTGCTGGCGTGGTCGATCCGGCCGTGGCGGGAAAGACGAGCACACTGATGTCGCCGCCGTTGGCGCGGACCGCGGCCGCGTTGCGCAGCAGAAGCTGGTCGCGGTCGTTGCGCAGCACGATCGTCCCGATGTTCGGGTTGAACCGGCACTCCACGGCTGCTGCGGCGAAGTCCCCCTGGGCCATCAGGCCTTGGAACTTCGGGAACGAGAAGGCTGGTCCCATCCCCCACGACATGCTCAGCACGGCCATCTGGGCGTCGGCGGGCCAGGACTCGAAGGACGAGAACTCGCTGCGGCCCTTGAGGTGCGACTCCATCTCGGCGAGCTTGGCAAAGACGAACCGGTCGATCTCCTGGTCCGTCAGGTGAAGCGTGGTCAGGGCCTTGAAGGCGCCGCCACCCTTGGGTGCGAGCTCGAGGTGGCTCTTGACCGCGTCCCACTCCGCCGCGACCTGGGCGGGAGATGCCGCGCTGCCATCTGCGGTGAGCCACGCCAGCTGCTGGGCGACCGAGTGGGACGCCGTGCGTTCGCCGTCGGTCGGAGCCGACAGCTCGCGTCTGGTCGTGTCGATGAGGTTGCCGACGCCGGTGCTGACGAACCCCTTGACGTCGAGGTACATGAACGTGACTCGGCCTTCGAGCGGACGGTTGAATTCCAACCAGGCGTTGCGGACACTGTCGTGCATGGCGGTGATCCCTTCGGGGGCGTGGGGGCACGACGGCAGGTCCGTCGGCGGTGCCTGCTCATGGTGGGAGCGGCGTTCGGCGTGGCAGGGTCGAGGCGCTGATGTGGTCGAGACGCGCTGCGGCGGTACGGCGTGCGGTTCTTGGTGCGGGTGTCAGGGCACAAGAGCGTCGAGGTGCCTCCGGTGATACATGCACGGAGAACATTCACCCGACCGGATGCCTGGACGGTCGAATCGTCCCCGGCCGTCATCAGGCGTATCCCGGCGGGGACACGCCTGATGACGGACGCGGCGCCACTCAGCGAGCGGGCGCCTCAGGCGTCGGCGTTGCCGAACCTCTCGACGAGCAGGCCGTGGCGCAGACCACGATCGCTGACCGTCAGCACCTTCTGACCCAGCAGGTGCATGACGGTCCGGACGACGCACGCCCCGGCGAGGATCACCTCGGCACGGGCCGGTTGCAAGCCGACGACGTCGCGTCGGTCGACGGCGTCGAGTGAGCGGTAGAGCTCGACCTGACGGTCGACCTCGGCGAGCCCGAGCACGGCACCCTGCACGCGTGCAGCGTCGTACGCCCCGAGTCCGAGCATGACGGCGGTCAGGTTGGTGACGGCGCCCCCCATCCCGACGAGCGCCGCGGGCGCTGGGCGTCCCTCCAGGCGGGCGAGGTCAGAAGCGATCGCATCGAGGGCGGCGCGAAGCGTCTCCTCGCCCACCGAGTGGGAGAGGCCGAACTGTTCGGTGAAGCGCACGGCGCCGACGTCGATGCTGAACCGCTCGTCCACGCGCGGGCCTTCACCGAAGGTGAACTGCGAGCTGCCACCACCGGTGTCGAACACGACGAGGGTCCCGTCCTGCGCCGCGAGCCCTGCGAGCACGGCGACATAGGCCATGCGGCTCTCCTCCTCGCCGGAGATGACGTGCACCGCAACACCTGTCGCCGCCTCGATCGCCGCGACGACGTCCGCCCTGTTCGACGCCATCCGCATCCCGGCGGTGCCGACGGCAGCGATGCCACGGACTCGCTTGGCCCGCGCCTCCTCGACCATGCCCGTCACGGCAGCAATCGTCCGCTCGAGCGCTGCGGCGGAGACCGCACCGGAGCTGGCGAGCCCCTCCCCCAGCCGGGTGACCTCCGAACGGTCGACGATCGTGCGCCAGGCTTGGCCCGGACCGCGTTCGCCGATGAGGAACTTCACCGAGTTGGTGCCCAGGTCGATGACCGCGAAGCGGGCAGGCTCGGACGCGGCTGAGGAGCTGCCGTCCACGGTGTCCAGTCCGACCATGTGACCAGCCCGCCGCTCAGCCGAGGCAGCGGCGGATGTAGGCGTCCAGGCACCTCTCAGCGACGACCCGCGCCTTGGAGATGGCGAGCACCGCCGCCTTGTCCAGGGTGACGGTGTGCTGCTCCCCAGCGTAGGGCGCGATCAGCTCGCGGTAGGCCTCCTCGGCCTCGTTCCACGCGATCCGTGCCTCGTTCTTCGTCTTCGCCATGGTCTGACGGTAGCGGGCGCGGCGTCAGTCCTCGAGTCCAGCCGCGGTGGCGCAGAGCTCCTCCAACGACGCGGCGACAGCGGCGCACAGCCGGTCGAGGTCCGGGACGGCGTCGTAGTCTCCGGTTGCCCCGATGGCGAGGTGGCCGTCGTAGGAGACGATGCCGATGCTGATCCGGACACCCTCGGCGACGGGGATGTAGGGGAACATCTCGAGCATCCGGCGACCGAGGAGGTACAGCGGGTACTGCGGGCCGGGGATGTTGGTCGTGACCGTGTTCACCACTCGTTGACCGGTTCTGGCGTACACACGGGCACCGAGGGTCATGAGCGTAGCGGGGACGAAGTCGGCGGCGGACATCATCGCGTCGACGCCCACGGCCATGCCGCTTCCCTTGAGGTGGTCCATCTGCCGGGTCACCGCACCGAGACGCGCCCACGGGTCCGCCACCCCGACCGGGAGGTCGGCGAACATCGCCGTGACCAGGTTGCCCAGCCGTCCGCGGTGGTGCTCGCCGCGGATCGACACCGGGACGAGGGACCGCACGACGACGTCCTCGACCCGTTCCCCGCGCTCGGTCAGATAGGTGCGGAACCCACCCGCGATCGCGGCGAGCACGACGTCGTTGACAGTGCATCCCGCCGCGTCCTTCACCGCCTTCACGGCGGCCAGGTCGCCCCGGGCCCAGCCCCACCTGCGGTGGGGGCCGAGCGGACCGTTGAGCACGCTCGTCGGACTGGCGGCGCTGCGTCCGACCTGCGCCAGCCCGTAAGCCCTGACGGCGGCGGAGCGAACGACGTCGGACGGCGACCTCAGTGCCAGCATCCCGGCGGCGGCCGCCCGACCGACGTCGAGGGGCAGCCGCGCCGCCCACGAGGCCCCGGCCGCGGCCAGCCCTAGCCTCGACGGTGCGGCGCGTGGCCGCCAGTGCGTGGGCGGAAGCCGTCGCGAGCCGCGCGGATCACGGTCGAGCACGATCTCCATCAGTTCGTTGCCCGCGAGGCCGTCGATCATGGCGTGATGGGTCTTGGTGATGACCGCCCAGCGTCCGTCCGGCAGTCCCTCCACCATCCACATCTCCCACAGGGGCCGGTCGACGTCGAGGCGCTGGGACATGACCCGACCGATCAGCGCGCGCAGCTGCGCGTCGGTGCCCGGAGCCGGGATGGCGGTGTGCCGCAGGTGATAGGCGAGGGAGAAGTACGGGTCGTCGACCCAGATCGGCCGCGCGAGGTCCAGGGGCATGTGCTGCACGCGCTGGCGGTAGCGCGGCACTTCATCCAGGCAGGAGGCGAGGTGGTCGAAGAACTCGTCGTACTCCGGAGTCGGGCCGTCGAAGATCAGCAGCGATCCCACGTGCATCTGCTGGGTGTCGTTCTCCAGGTTGAGGAAACCGGCGTCCAGGGAACTCAGGCGCTCGAGGCCGGTCACCTGCGTCGCCCCGTGAGGGGAAGGGCCTGAGCTGCGACGTCGGCGATCTCAGGATGGTCGCCGAGCCATCCGAGGACCTTCTCGGCGGTCCATTCGGGCACCTCCAGCTGGGGGACGTGCCCGACGCCGGCGGCGACCTCGAAGCGCCACGAGGGGTTGGACGCGGCGACCGCGCGGGCAGAAGCGATGTTGACCAGGCGGTCCTGATCACCATGGATGAGCATGACCGGGACGTCGATGGCGCGTTGCAGCGCCGCGTACTTGCGGTGGTCGGCCAGGACCCACACCAGCGACTGGGCCGCGGCCAGCATCTCGGCGTCGACGTCGGAGTACTCCTGCCGCTGGCCGGCCAGCTCGAGGTGCTGATCGACGACCTCGCGTGGGACGCGCGACGGGTCGGCGCAGCACAGCCTGAGCATGGCGTGCGCGGCCTCCTGCGCCGAGGTGGCGTCGCGGCGTCGGGCCAGCACCCGGCGCCCCACGGCCGGGACGAGGAAGGCTGCGAACGTGGCGAACACGCGGGGATCGGGCCGGGCCCAGAGCGCGATCGGGAGCGCCGGGTCGACGAGCACCAGGCCCGCAACAGTGTCCGGCCGTTCGGAGGCTTGGAGGATGGAGATCAGGCCGCCCATCGAGTTGCCGACGACGATCGCCGGCACGCCGGCCACCTCGGTCAGGAAGCGGTGCAGCAGCCGCTGGTTGGCGTGCACCGTCGTCGACCGTGAGCCGCTCCTGGTATGCCCGAACCCGGCGAGGTCGAGCGCCATCACACGGCACGAGGGAGTCAGCAGCGGCGCGAGCGCGGCCCAGTTCAGCAGCGATCCGCCGAGGCCGTGCACGCAGACGAGCAACGGACCGTCGGCGGGGCCACCGTGGTCGACGTAGTGCACGGGACCATCCAGGTCGATCCACCGCGACACGGGGCGATCCGCACCCGCCGAGGTCCCCGAAGCCATGTCCCGACTCTATTCCGGCTTGCCCGCCCACTCGTGCCGGGCGCGACTTCTGGGCCCTTGTGTCCTACCAGGTCGTGACTCAGCTGACCTTGGTGCCCGCCGCAACTGTCGCCGCATCGTGGCGCGCGCCGGCCTCGCTGGGAGTCTCGGGCCACCGCGTTCGGGGCGGGACCAACCTCAGACCCCGCGCAGGGTGACCGCCGCACTCACCGTCCCGAACACGTCGAACCCGGAGAGCACGCACACCCGGTAGTGCCAGTACCCGCGCGGTGGAGTCGCGAGCAAGCGGTAGCCACCGGCCGGTTGCGCGCTCGTGCTGGACACGCTGCGCCGAGCGCCGCCGTAGGAGCGCTGAAGCACCACGCCGCCCGACGCTCCGGCGGGCTGGATCCTCCCGGTGATGGCGATGTTGGTGCCGACCGGCGCACGAGTCGCCGAGGTCCGTACGATCACGGTCGCGCGCACGTGCTTCCGGTCGGCCTGCACCCAGCTCACCGGCCAGCCCAGTCGGTCCTGAGCCCAGAACAGCCACCGGTCCCGGTAGAGGCAGTGCTGGTGAGAGCCCAACGTCCCGTGGAAGAGGTCCTGGTCGCGGTGCCGGACTGCGCTGATCAGGAGAGCAGTGTCAAGGCGATGATGCCCCGACCTACCTGCTCAGGGTGTCACCGGCGTGGGGCCGGTTGCAGCCCGACCTCGCCGGCCGCGCGTGAGCCGGGGCGCCGTCCTGCTCTCCCAGCGGCTCGCTCGTCGCACATGTGCCCCGTCGGTGGGAGACGCGGCCGCTGCTGTGATCGCCGGATTCCGCGCCCTGGTCGCCTCCGTGCGCGCCGCTCACCGGCTCGCCCCCTGCGGACTGCGTCGCTACGGCGCACAGCCACGCTGCCAGGGCACGTCCCCGTCCGCTTCGTCAGCCCGACGGACGAACTGGAATCGACGACCGAGGTGGGCGCTTGACCAGCAGCACCGCGCGGTGCGTCCGCCCTGCTGATCGAGGCGCACCGTCAGCCGGTACGTCGCGCGGATCGCATCCTTGCCTGGTGCGGGTCCACGTTCCAGCTACGTCAGCGAACGGGGTCACACCTGGTGCTCGACCGGGTCTCAGCCTGACGCCCGATCCATGGCCGGGGCGCGAGAAGCGAGTGGGAACGTCGCCGGAACGTGGGGCTCCTGGCCGGCTCAGGCCTCTGCCGTGCCCAGGTGGCTGCCGGTCCAGGTCACGGCCAGCGGGTCGTTCAGCACCCCCACGAAGCTGCCGTCGGGGAGCGTGTTCGCAAACGACAACAGCACGGGCTCGTGGCTTCGGCGCGACACGAGCCTCGCCGCGTAGGAGTTCTCGGCCGTGAGCACGTGCGCAGCCCGTACGTCGAACGGCCCGGTCGGATCGTCGATCGCCAGCGCCCATGTGCCGCAGGATCCAGCGGCGTCGCGCGTGGCCTCGCTGAGCTGCTCGGGCACGCAGGAGAACAGCAGTACCCACCGGCCTTCGACCTCGGCGACTTGCGCGACCTCGAGGTGGCCGAAGCCGGAGCCCGGCGCCGAGAGCGGCGGCTGCACCGTCCAGGTGCGCAGGTCGTCCGACGTCGCGTGCCCTATCACGCCGCGGTCATCGACCGGGCCGACGGCCGAGCGCGCCGTGACGAGCATGTGCCACGTGCCGTGGCCCTCGCGCAGCACCCACGGATCTCGCCACGCGGTGGCGTCCCACGGCGGTGGCTCCTCCACGGCGTACCACCGCGGGTCGGCCGACACGACGACGTCGCGCTGCTTGGTCCACTCGGTCAGGTTGGTCGAGGTCGCTGCGCCGATGCGCTGCGCGCGGCCACCGTCGGCGTGCGACGTCCCCGTGTAGAACATCCACCACGTGCCGTGGTCGTCGCGCACGACCGAGCCGGTCCAGGTGGTGAAGTCGTCGAACGCGGCCCCGGTCGACGGCGCGAGCGCGTCGGGCAGCACGGTCCAGCTCACGACGTCCGTGCTCGTCGCGTGCCCTACCGTCGCGTTCCAGTGCCGTTGGTCTGGATCGCCGATCACCTTGGGGGCGTTGAGGAAGAAGACGTGGACGACGTCACCGTCGCCGACGGTCCAGAAGTCCCACACCCAGCGATCGGCCAGCCTCAGCACGTCGCGAGTCTAGGTGCACCGGGTCCATCGGCGGCTGGCCTCGAAGGACCGGAAGTACCGCTGACTCACGACCTGGGGCTGCGTTCCCGATTCGTGAGCACGTCACGAGCGGCTTGCCTGGTCGAGTGCCAACCTTACGAGGCACGACACATGACATCTCCCCGACGAGGTGTCGACTTCACAGGGCTGACATCCGGCGCCTCCCGTCACCTGAGGCTTGCCGCGCCAGCCTCAGGTGTAAGACTTCCGACATGCTCAGCACGGCATGCTCGGCCCTGGTCCACCGTTGACTAGCACAAGCGCCCGGAGTACCTCCGGGCACGTCCCGAGGAGAGCCCGATGACCGACCCCGACATTGACATGCTTGTCCTCTACGGCGCGAGCTGGTGCCCAGACTGCCGCCGGAGCAAGGCGTTCTTGAGCGAGCAACGGGTGCCGTTCCACTACGTCGACCTGGAAGCGCACCCGGAAGAGGACGAGACGGTCGAGCGATACAACGACGGTCGGCGCATCATCCCCACGATCGTGTTCCCCGACGGCACCCACCTCGCCGAGCCGTCCAACGAAGAGCTGGCAGAGAAGCTCGGTCTGCGACGCGACGCCGGAATGTCGTCCTACGACGTCGTCATCGTCGGCGGCGGTCCTACCGGTCTCACGACTGCGATCTACGCAGCTCGGGAGAACCTGCGGACCCTGGTGCTCGACCGATCGGCACTGGGCGGACAGGCGGGTATCACCGAGCGCCTCGACAACTACCCCGGCTTCCCCGACGGCATCGCCGGCGCGGAGCTCGCCGACCGCTTCGCCCGGCAGGCGGCGAGGTACGGCGTCGAGCTGCTGCCTGCCGTCGCGGTGACGGCGCTCGAGAGTCGTGGCGGCACGGCACGCGTCACGACGTCGACGGGGCAGGAGCTCATGGCCGGCGCGGTGCTGATCGCGACGGGGTCCACGTACCGCCGGACCAATGCCGCCGGCGAGGCCGAGCTCATCGGCGCAGGCGTGCACTTCTGTGCCACGTGCGACGGCCCGTTCTACCGCGACGCCACCGAGGTGCTCGTCATCGGCGGAGGCAACTCCGGGTTCGAGGAGGGTCTGTTCCTCACCCAGTTCGCCCAGCACGTCACGATCGTCGAGCGGTCTGACTCGCCGCGTGCCTCCCGACTGCTGCAGGACAAGGTCGCCGAACACCCACGGATGACGGTGCTCACGGAGACCGTCGTCACCGGATTCACGAAGGGATCCGGTGGCAAGCTCGAGTCGGTCGCGCTGCGTGGGCCCGACGGCACCGACGTGACCCATCCAGCCACGGCGGCGTTCGTCTTCGTCGGCCTCGATCCCAACACCGGTTGGCTCGACGGACTCGTCCGCCTCGACGAAGCCGGCTTCGTCGTGACGGACCGCACGATGGAGACCTCCGTGCGTGGCGTCTTCGCGGCCGGCGACGTGCGAGCCGGGTCGACCAAGCAGCTCGCCTCAGCCGTCGGGGAGGGAGCGGCCGTCGCTTTGCAGATCCGCCACCACCTCGACGAGGTGATGGCCGGGACGTAGCGAGGGTAGGCGGTCGCCGTCGCTGTTCTGGGTGGCTTCTCCGTCGGCAGACTCCCCGAAGCGGGAGGAGGCCAGGTCGGAGCCTTGAGTTCGTTCAGGATTTCGGATCGTCCTCGCACGCGAGGGCGCGACGATCGTGCCACGGTGACCTCGCCGGGATCGTCGTGTTGCGATCACCTGGATTCCCCGCCCGGGCTGGCCTAGCCTGGAAGTGCGAGGGAGGGGGGACGGCTGCGATGGAACCGATCCGCATCCTGGCTTTCCGCGAGCGCTACACGTGTCGGCACGGACACGCCCTCGATGTGTGGGTCCGGCCGCGGGCGGGGGGCATGGCCGTCGAGTCCATGCTTCACTGCCCCCACTGTGGGACGCTGTTCGCGCTCACCAAGGCGACGCAGCACCCCGCCGCGACCCGCCCCGCGCTTGACCGCGCCGATGACACCTGCCCGACCTGCCAGGCACCGCTGAGCGACACTCGGCCCTATCCCGAGCGACCCGCGTGCCGCGCGTGCGCCGCGCAGTTGACCACGTGGCTGACCGAGGGTCCCGACCTGCCGGCATCTGCGGCCACGGTCGTCCGGGGGTGGGCGCTGCACCGCGACACGGTTGACGTCACCACCCTCACGACCCCCGGGGAGCCCGATCCTGCCCCGCGCCCATGCGCCTCGCGATAGGCGCGGGGCGTGTCGGACATCGTCGAGGCCCAGCCCCCAGTCACGGTGACGGGGACGCGGCCGGGGAGCGCGTGGCTGCCCGGGGCCACCATGCGCCCGGACGGCGTCAACTTCTCGGTCTGGGCCAGGAGCGCGACCGCCGTCGAACTCCTGCTGTTCGACACACCCGATTCACCGCAGCCCAGCCGGGTGGTCACCCTCGATCCGGTCACCCACCGCACGTACTCGTACTGGCACATCGACCTGCCTGGCATCCGGTCCGGGCAGCTGTACGGATGGCGCGTGCAAGGCCCATGGGCGCCGGAGGAGGGCCTGCGCCACGACGGCTCAGCTGTGCTGCTGGACCCCTATTCGACGGCGGTGGTGCAGCCGAGGGACCCTGCGCTCGGGCCTCGCAGCGTGGTCGCGGACCTGTCGGACTTCGACTGGGAGGGCGATGCCCCGCTTCAGCGACCGTTCGCCCGCACGGTCGTCTACGAGCTGCACGTGCGCGGCTTCACCGCCCACGCCAGCAGCGGTCTCGACGACGGGCTGCGCGGGACGTACGCCGGCCTGGTGGCCAAGATCCCGTACCTGCGGTCCCTCGGCGTCACCGCCGTGGAGCTCATGCCCGTCCAGGCCCACGTCACGCGCAAGCCCGGCTCCGAACTCCCCAACTACTGGGGCTACGACCCGATCTCGTTCTTCGCCGTGCACCCGGGCTACGCGACCGCCAGCGACCCGCTCGATGTGCTCGACGAGTTCCGCACCATGGTCAAGGAGCTGCATCGAGCCGGGATCGAGGTGATCCTCGACGTCGTCTTCAATCACACGGCCGAGGGCGGTCCCGGGGGGCGCACCTTCTGCTGGCGCGGTCTGGACAACGAGGCGTACTACCTGCTCGACCCGGCGGACCGCGCCAGGTACGCGGACTACAGCGGCTGCGGGAACACCCTCAACGCCAACCACTCCGTGGTCCGCCGGATGGTGGTCGACGCGCTGCACCACTGGGTCGCGGAGATGCACGTCGACGGCTTCCGGTTCGATCTGGCCTCGATCCTGTCCCGGGACTCCGATGGCCGTCCGATGGCGAACGCACCGGTGCTGTGGGAGATCGAGACCGACCCGTGGCTGGCGTCCACCAAGATCATCGCCGAGGCCTGGGACGCAGGTGGGCTCTACCAGGTCGGCTCCTTCGTCGGTGACCGCTGGAGGGAGTGGAACGGGAAGTTCCGCGACGACGTGCGACGGTTCGTCCGCGGCGACCGTGCGAGCGTGCGTGCACTGCCCGACCGACTGCTGGCCAGCCCGGACATGTACGCCGGCCGACCGTCGGAGGTCGAGCACAGCGTCAACTTCGTCACCTGCCACGACGGGTTCACCCTCAACGACCTCGTGTCCTACTCCTGCAAGCACAACGAGGCCAACCTCGAGCACGGTCGGGACGGCTCGGACGCCGAATGGTCGTGGAACGGCGGCGTCGAGGGACCGACCGACGACCCCGACATCGAGCGCCGACGCAACAGCCAGGTCAAGAGCCTCCTCGGCATCACCCTGATCTCTATGGGCGTGCCCATGATCGCCATGGGTGACGAGGCCAGACGCACGCAGTTCGGCAACAACAATGCCTACTGCCAGGACAACGAGGTCTCCTGGTTCGACTGGTCGCTCCTGACCCGCCACCACGACGTCGTCCGGTTCACCCAGGGCCTGATCCGACTCAGGCTCAACCTCGACATGACCCAGGCCGTCCACGGCCTACCGCTGCGCGAGTTCCTCGCGCAGTCCCAGGTGGAGTTCCACGGTGTCCGCCTGCACGAACCCGACTTCGGCGACGATTCCCACTCCCTGGCCTTGACCGTCCGCAGCGTCCTCGGCTCCCGAATGGTGCACGCGATCCTCAACATGTACAGCGAGCCGCTGGACTTCGAGCTGCCGACGGTCGCGGACGGACTGCCCTGGAGAAGGTACATCGACACGGCGCTCGAGAGCCCGCACGACATCACCGGGCCCGAGACGGCACCTGTGGTCGCGTCCGGGTACTACCGCGCGGAACCCTGCTCAGTCGTGCTGCTCGTCGCGGCACTGCGGGTCGGAGGCGACATCGCCCCGAGCGCAGGGCCCTCACGCTGAGCGGCCGAATCCTGGCGTGCCGGCTCAGCAGCGGCCAGGTCATGACCGCCGATGTTGGCGTCCTCTCAAGGGTTCGTGCGGGTGCCGGAGGTGATCGGCGATCGCCAGCTGACGTTGGTCGGCCATCGGGTCGGCTGGGACGAACCGTTGACGACGATGACGATGGTGAACGGTCCGAGGCTACGGCGATGAGGAGGTCCCGCTGTGGGTCATTCGAGCCCGGGGCGATGGTTCTCCTGGTCCTGGTCGGCGACGAAGTGGGCGACCTCGGGGGTCAGTAGCCAGCGATAGCCGTCGCGGGTGTGGGGATCGGGTGTGCCTTCGATGACCTTGAGTCTCCCGCTGTGTCGCCACAGTTCCAACGCCATCTCCGGGGGCACCTCGATCGAGGGGAGGGCCATCAACGCCAGGCGCTGTTCGTCTCGGAGCGTGTTGCGCCACCAGGCCCGAATCTCGCTGCAGCTCACGTTCCGACGGTAGTCACCGATCCGCGGCAGGCGCGGTCCCAACACCGCCGAACGGGGGCGTGACGCTCGCGGCGTTCACCCGTCCGGCTCAGCGGTCCGGTGGCGACAGGATTTCGACGGATACCAGTACCGCACCATCGAGCAGGTGAGCGACGGCGCGCCCTTGCCGTCAGCCACGCCGTCGGACTGGTCCGGGAGTGCGAATGGCCTGCCTCTCGATCACGTTGTGGAGGGCTCAAGCCCCGTTCACGGAGCGGTCCGAGGGCACCTGATGCCGCTAACGTGGACACCATGACGACGGGCGCTACGACGATGCCGACCACGCGGTGGAGTCCGCTGCCCTACGGCGTGTTGTGTGCTCTCCTAGTCCTCGCGGCAATGTTCGGTCTGCTCTACGCGGTCTTCCCGCCCACGGCCCAAACTCCACGGATCGTTGACGCTGTCGGCTCGCTTGGTCTCCTGGGGGTCGCGGGGCTGACGTGGGTCCTAGCTCCGAGGTTCCCGAACGACTCTGGGCTCGACGCGAGTCTGGCTCTGGCAGCGGGCGGGACCGCCTTGGCGACGGCCGCGATGCCCACGGCCTACGCCCAAGTCAGTCTTGGGCTCGCGCTGGTGGTCTACGCCGGGTTCGCGGGGTACTTCCGACCGCTCAGCCGCGTGATCATGCACCTCGTGTGGATGTCGGGCCTGTACCTGACCGGCTTACTGCTTAACCCGCTTCTCCCGGGCTGGCTGAACACGCTCGCCGTGATCTCGACAGCAGCGGTCGCCGCGCTGGTGCTCAACGCCCTCAACACCCGGCTGCACCACTTGGCGCTGCACGATCCCCTTACCGGGACGTTGAACCGCGCCGGGCTGGAGACCCAATCGGGCCTTGTCTCTGCCCTGACCAACCGATCAGGCGTCGCCATCACCGTGGGCTTGATCGACCTCGATCAGTTCAAGGAGTACAACGACACCCACGGACACCGAGCCGGTGACCAGCTTCTGGTCGACCTCACCACAGCGTGGTCAACCCAACTCCGCGTCGGAGACCTCCTCGCCAGATACGGCGGCGACGAGTTCGTCCTGGTGCTCCCCGGATCGGACCTCGACTCGGCCAGTCGACTCACTGAGCGTCTCCATCACGCACACGAAGCGCCGTGGACTATCGGGTTCTCGTCATGGGAACCGCGCGAGGACCTCTACCAGGCCGTCGACCGAGCCGATCGCGCCATGTACGCCCGCAAGGAAGCCCCCGAGTGAGGGAGCTCTCGCTGCTCGCACACGGAGCCCGGAGGCGATCTGGGCGTTGAGTCCACGGGTCGTCAACGACGGCTACGGCTATGTGTTCTATCGGGAGTTCGTGGTCCCGAATCGTCACCTGGGCTTGGTTGCCGGGCGCTCAGTCCGCACTGCCGTGGGAGCGGGGAGGCTGGCGGAGCGGGCCCCGGCCGTGGTCTCGGGAGCCCGTCGAGGGTCCAGTTCAGTCGGGGCCCGCCAGGTGCGGTGTCGGACGGCGGCCACCTACTGAGGTCCTCGGCGCGGGCAGTCGACCATCCGACTTCCCCACTCTGACACCCGTGGGACCAGGTGGGGCCCATCGGGGGCTGTGCAACCGCACACATCCCCAGGTTGCGAGTCTCGCCAGCACCCCCCAGGACGGCGTACCGTCGCCGAGGCGTCGGTCGCTCGCATGCCCGCCGGCGACCGGGGGCCCGCACATCGATGGGGGGCGAGTGACGTGATCGGCGCACGGAGCCCGGCCACGAAGATCCCCCGTGGTGCCGGGCTTTGCTGCCTCTTGCGCTAGGGCGTACCGTCCCAGATGAGCCCGGACTCCCGAGGGATGCGCCCGGTCCCACTCGGGGGTGCCAGCCGATCACGCCGGCCGTTCTCGTAGGGTCGGCCGAGAACCCCGGTCGCGTCTCCCCCGTCGTGACCGGGATTCTCCGCGTCCGGTGCGACTGCGATGCTCGAACCGTGTGCTGCATCGACCACCTACGCGAGCCCGTGACGGTGACGGTCGCAGGCCAGCCGTGGCCCGGGACGTTGCTCGCGTGGCGGCATGACTCGGACGGCTGGCACGGCTGTCGAGCACCGACGCCCGCCGTCGGACCACTTCGGGGGCGAAGGTCAGAGCGGGCTCGTCCACGGCATTCTCGGGTCGTGTTGCGCGCCGAGGGCCTACGAGTGAACGGGCGGCGCGCAGCGGACGTCGTTCGCAACCTCAGCGGCGCCGGGATCGCGGAGCCGGTGACACCGCTACGTGCGGGTGACGGACACGGTGGCGGACCCGCTGCCATCGTCGCGCGGCCCAGTGGCTGAGCCGACCGTGCCTGTGGCGTCGGTGAACGTGTGCTTCGTCCCTGCAGCTCCCAGTGCGTGCGCCTTGACACCCTTGTCGGTGATGTGGCTGGACGCACGCACGACGAGTCCTGGAGTTGTCGGGGCATCCCCGAACGCCACGTCCATGGGCACCAGCGGGGCCGCGAGCGCTACGGTTCGGGATTGCTGCTATGAGCGCCGGAGAGCCCGAAGGTGCGGCTCCAACGAGGGCAGCTCGAGCCCCGAAGTCGTTGGTATCCGACGACATTCGGGGCTTCTCGGCGTGTCGGCTAGTCCAGGTAGTCGCGCAGTACCTGGGAACGGCTGGGATGACGCAGCTTGGACATCGTCTTGGACTCGATCTGCCGGATCCGCTCGCGCGTCACGCCGTAGACCTTGCCGATCTCATCGAGCGTCTTGGGCTGGCCGTCAGTGAGGCCGAAGCGCATCTTGACGACTCCCGCCTCACGCTCGGACAGGGTGTCGAGCACGGAGTCGAGCTGCTCCTGCAGGAGCGTGAACGACACGGCGTCGGCCGGGACGATGGCCTCGGAGTCCTCGATGAGGTCGCCGAACTCGCTGTCGCCGTCCTCGCCGAGCGGGGTGTGCAGGGAGATGGGCTCGCGGCCGTACTTCTGGACCTCGACGACCTTCTCGGGGGTCATGTCCAGCTCGGCGGCCAGCTCCTCCGGGGTGGGCTCGCGGCCCAGGTCCTGGAGCATCTGGCGCTGCACGCGCGCAAGCTTGTTGATGACCTCGACCATGTGCACCGGGATGCGGATGGTGCGGGCCTGGTCGGCCATCGCGCGGGTGATGGCCTGCCGGATCCACCAGGTGGCGTAGGTCGAGAACTTGTAGCCCTTGGTGTAGTCGAATTTCTCGACCGCGCGGATCAGACCGAGGTTGCCCTCCTGGATGAGGTCGAGGAAGAGCATGCCGCGACCGGTGTAGCGCTTGGCGAGCGACACGACGAGGCGGAGGTTGGCCTCGAGGAGGTGGTTCTTGGCGTTCTTGCCGTCGTTGGAGATCCACCACAGCTCGCGCTTGAGCTTGGCGTCGATCTTCTCGCCGGAGTTGAGCTTCTCCTCGGCGAAGAGGCCGGCCTCGATGCGCTTGGCCAGCTCGACCTCCTG